>JBGSWW010000138.1:0-27955 GCA_041751735.1 Pyrinomonadaceae bacterium
ATTGTCGGCAACGACAGTGGCAGGCGGCATCGCGGTCAACGAAGTTGAGTTCGTGAATGCTGCATCGGCAGCACCTGTCTCGACCAGCTTCTCGATCTCGGGACGCGTAATGACGCCGGATGGCGGTGGTCTCCGCAACGCCCAGGTTATCCTGGTCGGTGCAAATGGCCAGCGTATCTCGGTGCCGACCAGCTCGATGGGTTACTACTCATTCGAGAACCTTGGAAGTCAGTCGTACCGTGTAAGCGTTTCATCGAGACGTTACAGGTTTGACGCACGCGATGTCGAGCTTAACAACTCGCTATCAGCACTCGACTTCACAGGTATCGAATAGTACCTCAGAGTAAATAACTTAGGACTAGGGGCGGTCTTCGGACCGTCCCTTTTTATTTGAAATCCGTGGCCCGGGCCGGCCCGTCAGGGGCTATCTTCACTGATCATAATAGATACGGCAATTTAAAATGCTTGACAAAAAGCTTGTCTAGGGTCATAGTAACGAGACAATCCATAATGAGTTTCCCAGCAGCCTTGCCGATGGCATAGGAGCCCCGTACAGGGAGGCACTTCAACGCAGCCGGTTTTTCACTGCCGGTTTGCGGAATTTTGATGGGATTGCTCATTTAACGGAGCATCAGGTTTTTATAATGGCCGCCCTTCAAATGCGTTTTGCAAAGGGTGGCGCATTAATTCAAAGGAGGCACTGCCCGGGACTTGGCAGTCGATTGGTCTTGTATGCGTCATATCACCACGAGAACCCTGTATGTCACGGCGTTTACGATCGCCGCTGTTTTCGCCATAGGAATATACTTAATGTCGGACAGCACCAGCGTGTCCGCCCAGTACGGCGAGAACGCGCAGCGAAGTACTACCGCTCGTGCCGATATGCTTGCCTTCGCCCTCAACATGCGGTCGGTTGGCGATCACACGGTCTTTGGGCAAAAGGGCATCCGCGGCGATGGCGCAAGTAATTTACACGGCAAATCGGCCACCGGCGTCGACGAGGCATCACTCGGTGAGAACGGCAGCGGGATCAAGGCCCGGGGAGATCTTTCAAGATCATTCTCCGCGATCAACCAGCTCCCCTGCGAAGAGCTCAGCTCCCAACTGACAGGTGGCTCGTTCAAGCCCGGCGTGTACTGCGCACCGTCCGCCGCATTGTCTCAGCAAATGATCCTGAATGCCGACGGCGACCCGAACGGTATATTCATCTTCCGTATGAACGGATCGATGAAGACAGCCGAAGGCTTTCAGATGACACTCGAGAACGGCACGATCCCCGGGAACGTATTCTTCGTTGCCGGCGACACCGCATCGATCGCGGACTCCGGCTCGATCTCGGGCAGCGTGATAGCCCGCAATTCAATTCAGGTCGGAAAGGGTGCCGCAATAAGAGGCCGTGCTCTGTCGATGGACGGCGAGGTCGTACTCGGTGAAGGTTCCAATTTGGCCCTTGTCGAAGGCTACATAGAGATCTGCAAAGAGGCATTTCTGCCTTCAGACATGGCAGTCGCCCCGAACGGCAACAGCCTTTACAACCGCATTTTTCAGTTTCGTATCAACGGGAACGTTTACCCGGTGCCGGTCGGCAGCTGTTCCGGCCCGATCCTCCTTCCCGAGGGGCCGAATCTGATCGAAGAGCTGATCGGCGGAACTTATACAAATCAGGCTGGAACATGGAACAACCGGTTCCGCCTGGTGAGCGTTACAAGGACCGGCCCCGGAACGCTTGGCGCGATCAATTTGCCCGCACGGACGGCCGTCGTAAACGTCGCTCACGGAACGGTCCAGAATCAAACGGTTGTAACTTTTACAAATACCTTCGCGATCCCGGCTGTCATCGAGATCTGTAAACGGTCCGTCGCGCCGGGGCTAACTTCCACGCCGCCGGTGATGGTCAATGACCAGGATGTCACGGGATTCTTCGATTTCATTGTCGACGTGGTCGTAGGCCAGACCTTCACAGTACCTGTTGGGCAATGTACACCGCCGATCCAGGTTCTCGTGCCTGCGACTGCACCCCAGGCAGTTCCCGGACAGTCGGTTGTGGTTGTCAGCGAAATAGGCAGGGAAGGCTATACGTTGGAGTCAGTGTCAACATTTCCCGCAAACAGGCTGGGGGCGTTCATTCCTAATGTTTTGCATGACAATAGTATTCCCTGCTCTGTCCGTCAACCAAATCAGGGTGCGATGAACCCTGCCTGCATTTTCCCTAATCCCGGCGGGGGAGCGGTCGGCGTCAATGTAGTTGAAGGAGATATATCTAATCAGACCACGGTCAACTTTTTTAACCGGAGCAATCCGGGCCGGGTAAAAGTATGTAAGATCGCGGGGCCCGGTATTCCGGTAGGCACACGTTTCAGATTTGAAGTAAGAGGATTGGCCCCGTCGAATCCTCCGCCCGGGCCTATCCTGCCAGGCGTTAGTGTGATCCGATTCGTGGATGTAGTCGCAGGCCCGGCGGAGCAAGGTGGTTTCTGCTCATTTGTAGAAGGGACCTTCGTTGTCGGTGCCGACGTACTGGTCACTGAGACCAGCGTCCTGGACCCTATCCCCGTCCGTGGAACTTCGGCTGATCCGGATGGTTCCGCGGCCAATACTGCGGGCCTCCGATCGGTTGCCGCGTCCACCAGCGAGCCTTCGAGATCGTCGTCCACTGACGCTAAGGCCAACGAAACCCCCGAAAAGACAAAAAGGGCTGAAAAGATCCCTTATAAAGAGTTTCGACTGGCGGGCGATATGAATGACGGAGCCCCGCCGAGACTGGCCGAGAGGCAGTCAGATCAAAGGCCGGCGATCGATTTCAACCGTACGATCAAAACCGGATGGCCGGATGTCTTTTCACTAGCTGTCGCCGACCCGCAGCCCTCGATATTGGGCGCTATTGAAGCGAGCGACGAGGCGGTCGTATTTCCCGATCCTGGGACGCCCCCGTCAGCACATCTTCTGGTATCGGGTTTGCCTGCTGACGCAAGACCACATAGCGTAGCTTATTTTGGAAGCGATTTCGGCCTTCTCTCGGACCACTCAAGGTCGCGAGTCCATGTTGTCCAGATCTCATCGGCCTCACTGCTCGCGACGATCGATACGTCGACTGCCGGTTTTGACGGCAGCGGGTCGATTGCCGTTGCGCCGAATCTAACCGCCGCTTTGGCAATGGGATCGAGTAATGCCCTGTATGTTATCGAGGGTCCCTTTACTCCGACCTCGGCAATAACGTCCCTAACTTTGCCCGGCGGCATTGCCCAGTACCAGACCCAGGCGATCGTGTTTAGTAACACCGGCCGTGCTTTTGTTTATCATTCGACTGGTATTTCCGTTTTGGATGCTCCTTACACCTCAGTCGCATTCACGATCCCGGTTACGAATACCGTAAGTGGAGCGATCGGTATCAGTCCCGATGGCAAAACTCTGTTAGCAACCGATCTGCTCAGCGATCAGGTCAAGATATTCCAGGCGCCATTCAGTGCGGCCTCGACATTTACGACTGTAACTATTCCCGTGCCTGGCGACGGCCGCCTGGACGGCATTGCGGTCGCACCCAATGGCCAGCACGCAATAGTGGTCGACACGGACTTTCATTTCGCGGCATCCATCGCGGCTCCCTTCAGCAATAGCTCGACGGTAGAAGTTCTCAATCTTCCGGCAGACGTCGACGGTCGTGGATTTGAAGACGTAGGAATCAGTGCCGACAGCCAGCTTGTAATGCTGGCAGGCAGCGGAGTGGCGGAAGCCCTCGTTTTGTTAAAGGCTCCATTCACGGCCGCAGGGTCAACGTCCACGTACATCCCCATAGTCGGAGCTTCCGATCCTGACCGGGGAAATGGAGCTGTTCGCTTCCTTCCTCCGGGACTCGCTCCCGGGCTGACCGTATCCAAGACTGCTGCGTCCACCGTTCCGTCAGGCGCGAACCTGACCTATACGATCAACTACCAGAACACGGGCGGCACTACCGCTACCAACGTGGTCATCAAGGATCCGCTTCCGGTGGGAACAACGTTTGTTTCAGCCACTAATGGCGGCGTACTGCAGGGCGGCAACGTGGTCTTCAATATCGGTACCTTGAATCCGGGAGACAGCGGCAGTGTTTCGTTCACGGTCACCGTCAACACGGCGTCCGGCGGCAGTGTGGAAAACAATAGTTACACAATCGAAGGCGACGGTATCACCCCGGTTCCTGGGCCGCCGGTTACGACAACTGTGACTGCCCCTGATATCATTTTCGGCCTATCTAAAGTTGCCGCCGCTACGGTGCCAACGGGTGGAAACCTTACTTACACCATCAACTACCAAAATACCGGTACGAGCTATGCCTCTAATGTGGTAATAAGCGATCCGCTGCCGGCGGGAACATCGTTTGTTTCGGCTACTGACGGGGGCTCGCTGCAAGGTGGTAATGTGGTGTGGAATCTTGGCACGCTCAACGCCGGCGCGAGCGGGAGCGTTTCGTTCACGGTAATGGTGAATACAGCCCCCGGCGGCACTGTGTTGAATACCGGATACACAATTGATGCCGATGGCGTAGATCCATTTACGGGGCCTCCGGTTACAACTACGGTTGTTGGACCACTTGTATCCTTCGCCATTTCAAAGAACGCGCCCGCGACTGTCCCGACAGGTGCGAACCTTACATACACACTTAACTATCAAAACAGCGGTGTACAAAATGCCACGAACGTCGTCATTAGCGATCCGGTTCCCGCAGGGACAACCTTCGTTTCGGCCTCGAACAGCGGCACGCTGCAGGGTGGAAATGTGGTATGGAACATCGGCACGGTCAATGCGGGAGCGAGCGGAAGCGTTTCGTTCACAGTAACGGTGAACACGGCCGCCGGCGGAACTGTTGTAAATAGCGGTTACACTATTGACGCTGACCACATAGATCCGGTTATGGGGCCTCCGGTCACGACAAACGTCGTAGGACCACTGGTCTCTTTCACAGTCACGAAATCCGGACCGGCTTCAGTCGCGTCGGGGTCGAACCTTACCTATACGATCAATTATCAAAATAGCGGTGTCCAGAATGCGTTGAACGTGGTCATCAAAGACCCGATTCCTGCGGGGACAACGTTCGTTTCCGCTACGGATGGCGGCACGCCCCAGGGTGGAAATGTTGTGTGGAACCTTGGCACGGTCAATGCAGGCGCGAGCGGGAGCGTTTCCTTTACAGTGAACGTAACGGCATCAGCCGGGTCGACCATCATCAACAGCGGATATACGATCGAGAGCACAGGCGTACCGCCCGTCAGCGGTCCTCCGGTTTCGACCACTGTCACTCAGTCGACTCCTGCGGTTATTCCGGATCCGATCCGTGTTTCGAGGATCATCTCGTCCTGTGGTTTCGTCCCGGCGCCGGCCACGGTTCAGGGCATTATTGTCAGCCCGAATCCGAACCTTACGACACGTCAAGTCGTCTTTACGCAACGCCGCGGAACCTGCGAAGTCGAATATACGAACTTCGTCTTTGAACCGACCGTCCTTAAGCTTTGTAAGGTTGCGGGGCCGGGTATTGCGGTCGGCACTCCGTTTACGTTCCACATTGCGATCGCGGATGGGCCGTTATTCCCTGGGCTTACTGTTCCATCGGTGACGATCCTGGCCGGTTCATGTGTATTTGTTCAGGGGCCATACAGTCCCACTAACACAACGCCGCCTATTGGTACGTTTGCAGTCGGGGGAAGGGTCACTGTCACAGAGGCACCAGCTCCTGGTACTGGGATCGAATCGGTAACCTCGCCAACCGGTACGCCCGAGGTCGACCTACCGAATAGACGGGCGACACTGACGTTAGGACACCCGGGAGGTTTTAACGAGCTTATCTTTGCGAATACCACCGCTCTCGGTCTCGAAAGCGATATCGCGGACCGGTTTACGGGCGACGGATTCCTTTTCTCAAATGATGTAATTTTCGTAAGGCTATTTGCAGCTGGCCTACTTCTAACAAATCCGGCGTTCAACGAGTTCCAGCGAGCTGACGCAGCTCCAAGGGCGACGCTCGGCGATGCGCAGATCACATCCGGGGATGTTATTCAGGCACGCCGCTATGCAGCGGGAATCGATCCGCCGACTCCAGCAGGCGGGCCGGTTGGCCCGATCGCTCCGGTCGTGGTCGAATCGCCGCTGGCGGCATTGAGCAGCCAAGGACAGCGGACCATCCGAGCGGCGACGTCCCCGAGCTGTGAAGGTTCCAATACGACGGTTGGGCTAATGCTCGAGTCAGGCGGCAACGAGGCTGGAGCTGGGTTAACCGTCACATTCGACCCGACTATATTGACCAATCCGGTTGTTAGTCTTGGCAAGGACGCAGCGGAACGTGGGTTTGAATTGACAACTAATTCGACCAACGCTGCAGCCGGCCAGATCGGTATTTTGATCGACACCCTCGATGCGTTTCCGGCGGCCGCGTTGGAACGGCATTTGGTCAATATCGAATTCCAGGTCGTTCCGGGAGCTCCGACTGGAACCACAGCGGTTGGTTTTGGCGGGAAAACCACTTCTCTCAGCACCTCCGACGTCCTGGGCAACTTGGTTGAAACCAGTTATCAATCAGCAACCATGTCGATTGGTGGGACTGCGTGTGCGGCCTCTGCTGGAATTACTGTCGGGGGGCGGGTATTGTCGCCGGATGGCGCGGGTCTTAGGAACGCAACCGTTACTCTCACCGGTTCTGATGGAACGCTTAGGACAGTCAAGACCACTTCCCTTGGGTACTATCAGATCGACGACATGCGTGCCGGGGAAACTTACGTTGTGGCAGTGTCCAGCAGGCGTTATCGATTCGCTTCGAGGGTTCTGCAAGTTTCCAATAGTCTTTCGAACTTTGACTTTGTCGGAGTCGAATGACGCCACTGAGACGTCCGAACTTAAGCGGACAAGGGTAGGGGTTTAAAGGGATGAAAAGAGGCGGCTGTGGCCGCCCTTTTTCATTTCCAGGCGATTGTTGTAACAACGGTTCATTAAGATCATTCATCCAAGAATGTTGACTTTTACCCATTGATGGAATAATTTGAGTCAAGTCTCCTTGCCAAGGTTACGGCGTCGCATCCAGTTTTTTTCACACCAAATATTCGAACTCGGGCACCGGGATGCGTAGGAATAGGATTTAATGAAAGACAATTCTCTCCGAAGCTCATCCCGCGCAGCTTTATTGGTTATCGCCGTCATCGCCGCGGGGACTATCTTCCTCGAAACTTCCGACATTGCGTCCTCGCGGCAGGTTATAAACTTGAATGAGGTCAAGGGCAATGAAAAGGTCCCTGAACGAGGCCTTCAGGTTGGCCGGGCGGCAAGATTTGGTATTTCTCCGGCGGTCAAGAAGCTTCCTGAAGTGCTAAACCCCGACGACGGAGCTGCCCGTCTGCTGAGCCGAAAATACGATCAGCCCGGTACGCGTCAGGAGCCAAGAGAAAAGAACCCGATGAATGCCAATCGGGTGAAAAAGCGGGTTTTTGAGAACAAGAAGGATAGCCTGGCCCCGTTTGTGGATCAGGGACTTGGCCTGGTGTTTCCGTCCGCCATGCCCACGCCGGAGATCTCTTTTGAGGGTCTCTCAAGTATGGACAACGTCGCCGTCCTCGGGACGACCTTTTCTCCGTCCGACTCTGTAGGAGACGTGGGGCCCAATCACTATGTCCAGATGACCAACTCGCTTGTCCGGGTCTTTAATAAAAATGGAACGCCGGCTGCACCCCCTTTCCGGCTCAGCAGCTTGACCAGTGTTGTCGGAGGGCCATGTGCAAATGTAGACGATGGTGACCCGATCGTGAATTACGATCCGCTTGCCAATCGCTGGGTGCTTTCTCAGTTTTGTGTAGACCCGACACCGGGACACCAAATATTCGCTGTTTCTAAAACGTCAGATCCTACCGGCGAATATTACATCTACGATTTCGTTCATCCAAATAACAAGTTTCAGGACTATCCTCATGTCGCCGTTTGGCCCGACGCGTATTATATGTCGGCTAACCAGTTTAACGGCAACTCATATAGCGGGGCTGGGGCTTTTGCCTACGATCGGGTGAAAATGCTCATGGGCGACCCTTCGGCAACGTATATTTATTACGATCAGTTTTCCTCATGTGACACCTGCGGCGGCCAGCTGCCGACGGACCTCGATGGAACGATCTCTCCGCCGGATGGAATGGGTAATCTGTTTTTCGAGTTTCGGGCCACCGAGTTCGGCGATCCAACCGACGGATTGAAGATCTTTGAGTTCAAACCTAATTTCCAGAATCCCGCTGCAACGACTTTCAGTCAGGTTGGCACGGACCTGGCGTTGGCGGCGTTTGACGGTAACTCGCCTGTTTCCCGCAGCTGCGTTGAGCAGCCCGGAACTGCGATAGGTCTCGACTGCATCGCCGAACGAATGATGCACAAGGTTGCCTACCGCAATCTGGGTACGGCTGCCAGCCCGGTGAATTCGTGGGTTATGAATTTTACCGTTAACGTCGGCGGAGACACCGGGGCCGACATGGCTAAATATCAGGCTGGCATTCGGTGGGTAGAGCTAAGAAGGTCAGGGTCCTCCGGTGCTCTTAGTGTCAATCACCAGGGAACACAGTCGACCAATCCAGGTACACCTGTAGGCGGTACAAATCTTTGGATGGGAAGTATCGCCCAAGATGCCAATGGAAATATTTTCCTTGGTTACAATACATCGGGCTCCGCGGCCGACGACTTTCCCAGCATAAAATATTCGGGCCGTTTGTCGTCGGACCCGCCGAATTCTATGGCGCAAGGGGAGGCGGTAGGGCATGCGGGCACCGGATTTCAGGCCGGGGCGGGCAGTAGATGGGGGGATTATTCATCGGCCAGCGTCGATCCATCTGACGAATGCACATTTTGGTACACGCAGGGCTATAGAGCCGCCGCTCAGAATACTTCCGCGTTTAACTGGACAACCCGGGTGATCGGTGGGATCCGTTTCCCGGGTTGTGTGACACCGCCGCGAGGGCGAATCAGCGGGGTCGTTACTGCATGCGCGAGCGGGCTGCCGCTTAGTAATGCACGGGTGACCTTGCCGGGCGGGTTCCTTGCAGCGACTAACGCAAACGGCCAGTACGCGATAATAAATGTTCCTGCGGGAATAACATCCGTGTCGGCCACCAAAAGCGGCGGATTCGACCTTGCGACCAACCCCGGAGTAACGGTCACAGACGGCGCAATTGTCTCTTCCGATCTGTGTTTGACCGGTGTTCCGGTGCTGGCCAAAGAAACTCCTGTTCTGATAAGTGAAAGCTGCCTGCCAGCCAACGGCATTATCGATCCGGGTGAGACGGTTATGGTGGCTCTGCCCGTATTTAATTCGGGCGGTGCCAATACAGTTGACAGTGTCGGTACGCTGCAAGTGACAGGCGGCGTGAGCAACCCCGGCTCGCCTCAGTCCTATGGCGTGGTCAGCGCCGGCGGCCCCGCGGTGATCCGGAATTTCACTTTTACGGCAGACCCCCAGCTGCTCTGCGGCTCAAACATTACCGCGAGGGTTTCGCATCAGGATGGAACGAAGTATCTCGGCGACGTCGTTTACACCCTTCCCACCGGTACCGTGGGCATTGCAAGTGTTTCGAGTTATACCGGCCCGGCGGTAACCGTCCCGGACAATGTCGAGGCCGGGGTTAATGTACCCCTTACCGTGACCGGTGTTACAGGTGCGGTAGCTGACCTCGATTTCAGGTTTGATTCAGCATCAGAAGGAATCTGTGATGCTGCTTTAGAAAACCCGAATGCCGCGATGGATCACACATACATTGGAGATCTTACATTTAAGCTTACTTCGCCTGCGGGAACTAGCGTGACCCTGATGAGCCGGCATGGAGGAACGCGCGAAAATATCTGCACTACACGGCTCGACGATGACGGCGGCTTCGCCTCCCTTTCGACATTGACCAGTGTCTCCGGGCAGGTCTTATCCGGAAACTTTGCCCCGGATAGCTCTTTATCTGCATTCGACGGTCAAAACCCGAATGGAACATGGGTGCTGAATGTCAGTGATAACGCGGCGGTGGACACGGGTTCTATGCGCAGGTTTTCACTGATCATTACTCCGAGAATCTGCACCTCATGCTCAGTCTCGACACCTACTCCGACACCCGTTCCTTCGCCAACCGTTACCCCGACACCGACACCGACTCCAGCCTCGATAACGGTATCCGGCCGAGTTTTCACGCCGATGGGAAATGGCCTCAGAAATGCCCGGGTGTCTGTGTTAGAGGCTAACGGCACCTCACGGCATGTCCTGACAAGCACGCTCGGTTATTTTAGTTTTAGCGATGTCGCAACCGGAACTACGATCTCGATCTTCGTTAACTCCCGGTTATATCGATTTGATCCGGTGAATCTTCCGGTCACTGTCGGAATGGCTGATCTCACTTTTGTCGGATTGGAATGATTGGGCGGGCCGTTGATCTGGGCGGGTTTTGAAGGCGTCGTAAATGAAAAATGCTGCAAATAAGTTAGAAAATTAGCTTATAAAAAGTGTATGCTTATAGGTTAGATATTTTGTGTGACGGCAGCCTGTTTCGACCTGTCCCTTCCCGGCATATCCGGCAGCAGATCACTCCGTTCAACACATATCTAACAAGATCTTCAACCCGGTAAAGTTATCTAAGAATGGCATTTAAGTCTTTATTTAGTTTATTTTCGAGCGATCTCGCCATCGACCTCGGAACGGCCAATACACTCGTTTACGCAAAAGGGCGCGGCATAGTTGTTTCCGAGCCTTCTATTGTGGCTATCAATAAGGTCACTAATCAGGTCGAAGCTGTCGGCCGGGATGCAAAGGAAATGTTGGGCCGGACGCCCGGTAACATCGTTGCTATCCGCCCGATGAAGGACGGCGTCATAGCCAATTTCGAAGTTACCGAGAAAATGCTCCAGCATTTTATTCGTAAGGCCCATAATGGAAAGTCCTGGGTGCGTCCGCGCGTCGTCATTGGGATCCCTTCCGAGATCACTCAGGTCGAACGGCGTGCAGTCGAAGATTCGGCCTATCGGGCGAAGGCGTCGGAGGTGTATCTGGTTGAAGAGGCGATGGCCGCAGCGATCGGAGCCGGTCTGCCGATAACTGAACCTCACGGAAACATGGTTGTTGACATCGGCGGGGGAACCACCGATATTGCAGTTATTTCGTTATCAGGCATCGTCTACTCGCGTGCCGTGCGGGTCGCCGGTAACGAAATGGATGAGGCCATCACACAGTACATTAAGCGAAAATATAATCTGCTGATCGGTGAACGAACCTCAGAGGCTATCAAGATCGCCCTTGGAAGCGCATTTCCTCTCGAAGAGCCTCTGTCTATGGACGTTCGCGGCCGAAATCTTATCGAGGGGATCCCCAAAACGATAACGATGACCGATGAAGAGATCCGCGAAGCATTGTCAGATTCTGTCGCGACGATCATCAATGCCGTCCGCGTTGCGCTCGAACGCACCCCGCCCGAGCTTTCCGCCGACATCGTAGAGCGAGGCATCGTCCTTACCGGCGGAGGAGCACTCTTAAAGAACCTCGATAAACGGCTGATGATCGAAACCGGGTTACCGGTGGTCATTGCTGACGATCCATTGTCGTCCGTGGTTCTCGGTACTGGCAAGATGCTTTCGGATTTCGAACTCCTCAAACGCGTCAAGTGGGACAATTCTTTGATGACCGGAAACTAGGGCTTTGGCGGTAGGCACTGGTAGGAGGCGGCGATCAGCCGGACCGTACCGTCAACCCAACTGCCCAACTGACCATGGCTGAGCGTAGTCAAAAAGATGTTTGGCGGCTGACCCCTTGGTTAGTGATCGCCCTTCTACTGGTCAATTTCGTGCTGATGGCATTTGATGCCCGGGAGATAAGCTCCGGCCAGCGTGTCATACGTTCGTGGACGCAGACCGTAGCCGACTTTGTACAATCACCTGTCACGACTGTCAGTTCGGCCATTTCCAACTACTTTATATCGATTTCCAGCTTGCGAACCGCGCAGGATGAGAACAGCGAATTGCGGCAACGCATACAGGACCTTGAAGTGCAGCTGCAGCAGAAAGACGATCTCGTAGCGGAAAACCGCAGGCTGCTTTCTCTTCTTGGTCTCAAGGAACGCAGTCAGCATAAGCCCATAATGGCTCGTATCATCGGCCGTGATCCTTCGGTCTGGTTTGACTCGTCCATTGTTGATCGGGGCAGCCTCGACGGTGTTTCGCTGAACATGCCGGTTGTCACCGACGGCGGAGTGGTTGGCCGCATAACGGCAGTTAGCCCGCTGACCTCTCAGGTAGACTTGCTGAGCCGAAAAGGGTCGGGCGTGGGAGCGGTTGTGGGACAGGTCGGCGAAACCGGGGCCCTCGGCGTCGTCACCGGAACGGGTGACCGCGAACTTTTAGAAATGAAGTACGTGTCCGGAAGCATCGATGTGCATGTCGGACAGGAGATCTTTACGACAGGCCAGGATGACATATATCCCGCCGGCTTAAAGGTTGGCGAGATCGTAAGCGTGGTCAGCGGTTCGGCGACCACACCGCATATCATATTGATTCGTCCGTCCGCGCGGATAAATTCGATGCAGGAAGTCGGGATCCTGCTTTATTCACCGCCGGAGCGTCTGGAGTATGAGCGAAAGCTCCCAAATGCGGCCCAACCGAAATGACTCCGACCTCCGGAAAAATAGATGGATGGCTCGTTAATTTCCCGACTATAATAAAAGGAACCTGGTCTCTAGATCTATGGATGGCGTAAGGCTTACAGTTGCACTGATCTTAGCGGTCATCCTTCAGTGGACCTTGCGCAACGTATTTGAGCCTTTAGCCTACATTGACTTTCCACTGATCATTGTCGTGTTTGCGGCCCTTCAGCGAAACTCGATCAGGGCAATACTTTTTGGGACCCTTTCGGGTATCGCGGTTGACGCTCTGAGCGGTGGTCTTCTGGGAGCGAACGGTTTCTCTAAAACGCTTATAGCATATGGCGTTTCCGAGATGGCCAGGCGTGTCTACCTGGACAACCTTCTGCTTCGCATACCCGTCATAGCAGGCGCGTGTTTGCTGGATGACCTTGTGTATTACGGACTTCACCGCCTGCTCGGCCAGCCTCCGGTTGGAGATGCCCTTTTAACGATTTCATACTCGCTGATCGGCACGACGATCGTCGGAACATTGGTTTACCTTTTACTCCAGAATATGTCAGGCCAAATGCCCAAGCCGCGGCGCCGTGAGATGTTCCCCTCGAAACGGCAGACAAGGCGGAGAAATCCGATCAGGTTAAACAAGTAATACATCTAAGCAAAACGTGTAATTGGTATGAAGATCGGCGATCATGTTCAAAATCTCAGTTTAAGGGTAGGCACGATCCATATTATTGCGTTCGTCTTACTCACGCTTCTCGGCGTCCGACTCTATTACCTGCAGATCGTTAGAGGTGAGTATTTTAGCGATCGTGCGGAAAGCCAGCGTGTGCGGTTCATTCCCATCCCTGCACCCCGCGGCGCCATCTTTGACCGTAATGGCAAATTGTTGGTGGATTCGCGCCCGACTTACAATGTCGTCCTGTCGAATGAGCCGCTGAAGACGATCAACGTGAATGAGCGCGTTGATGATTATTCCAAGGGACTCAGCCTGGATCGGCAGTTTGTCATCGAACGCCTAAACCTTATCAAAAAGCAGAATGAGTTTGAGGCTCTCGTCCTGAAGGAAAATGTCGATATGAAAGACATTTCCTGGGTAGAATCCCATTCGCTCGAATTTCCGGAGCTACGCGTAGAACTTCAGCCTCAGCGCTTCTATCCGCTCGGGACCACACTGGCACACGTACTGGGTTATGTAGGTGAGATCAGCCCTAAGCAGCTCGAAGACCCGGATTATAAGGAGAAGGGTTTCCGTCCCGGGGACATCATAGGGAAGGGCGGCGTAGAGCAATACTACGATGAGTATCTCCGTGGCCGGCCGGGGTATAGGAAGGTTCTTGTCGACAGTCGGGGACGTGTGCAAAGTGAGCTTGAGGTGGTACGTCCGCAGTCGGGGCAGGACCTGGTCACGACCATAGATCTCGACATGCAGATCGAGGCCGAGCGGCAGCTTGAGTCCACACCCACAAAACGCGGTACGATCATCGCCATGGATCCCAACAACGGCGAGGTGTATGTAATGGCCTCGGCTCCGTCCTTCGATCCGAACATTTTTGTTAGCGGCAGTTCGAACCCTGAAGGGCGCAAACAGATCGCTGCCTATTGGCAGGACGAAAAGCGGCCGTTGTACAACCGTGCGATTCAGGGCAGATATCCTCCGGGCTCAACATGGAAGATCCCCCAATCGGTGGCAGGCCTACAGCAAGGCGCGATAACGGTCGCGAATTCGAGGCTTGCCTGCGGCGGTGGTATTCAGATCGGGAACAAGTTTACGCGGTGCATGGGCAGCCACGGCTCACCCGACCTTAGCTATTCGATCACAAAATCGTGTGACGGGTATTATTACCGGCTCGCATTGAAGATGGGCATCGACGGCATCGAAAAAATGGTCGAGGACTTTGGATACGATAAGCGCTCAGGGATCGATCTGCCGAATGAGAAGGTCAGTCAGACGCCGAAGAGTTGGCGTCCAAAGATCGAAAGGGACGAAGGCAAATGGAGCGATATTCGAACCGTATACTCCGGGATCGGGCAGGACACCGTATGGGTGACGCCCATATCTATGCTGCGTGCCGTCGCCAGCATCGGAGCCCATGGCCGAATGTATACCCCTCATTTTCTTAAGGAATTCAAGACGATCAGCGCGATGGGTGAAGAAGGGAAGTTGGGATTCTTCGCCGAGAGGCCGGGCTTCGGTTTTCAGCGGCCCGAACCGAAGATGATCGAGATGACGCCCGAACAGAACGACGTGGTTGTTAAAGGTATGTGGGCAGTTGTTAACGGCGGCGGAACGGCTGGCCGTATCAAGATCCCGGGCTTCGACATCGCGGGAAAGACCGGTACCGCACAGGTTGCGGAGCTCGGCCAGGACGTCGGCGACAAGAAGGACCATGCGTGGTTCGTCAGCTTCGCGCCCGCTGAAAAACCCGAGATGTCGGTGATCGGCCTGATCGAAAACGTAGGTTTTGGCGGCAGCTTTGCGGCTCCGGCAGTCAAGGGAGTTTACGAAGCGTATCTCGCTAAGACCGGCAGGCATCAGCCGGCGGATCCGATCGCAAAACGATAATCAATGGTAGCGATAATCGAAAAACGTGACCTTCGTGATTTTGACTGGCTGACGACCGGCCTCGCCCTGGCGATCGCCGGATTCGGCGTCTGGCAGATACACAACGCGCTGCCCACGGAGGGCTACTGGTCGAAGCAGATCTTGGGGATCGGCATAGCCATGATCGCATTCGCGATCGTGGCTTTTAGCGATTATCGGCGCATCATTGATGCTGCTCCTGTCTTTTACGGAATCGGATTATTTTTGCTTTTTCTCGTGTTGACGCCTCTCGGCGTTGAGGTTAACGGGCAGCAGGCCTGGCTCAGGCTACCCGTAATAGGGCAGTTTCAACCGTCGGAATTCGCAAAGATACCCACCGTGCTGATGCTTGCCAAGTACTTCGGTGCTCGCGAGGCGCGAAGCTTGAGGCTTAAAGAAACGCTGATCGGCGGAGCGATCCTCGCCGGTCCCGTTGGGCTTATCATGCTCGAGCCGGATGCCGGACAGGCATTAACGTATTTTCCGCTCCTGGCTGGAGTTCTGTTTCTTTCGGCCGTCCGGATCAGATACGTGGTTATCACGCTTGTGGCAGCCGCAGTGCTCGTACCGGCCGCTTACACTGCCGGCGTTCAGACGGGAACAATAAAGCGTTATCAGCAGGAAAGGATAAATGCTATTCTGGACCCGGAAAGTGTCGATCCACGAGGATTTGGCTATCACACGATCCAGTCAATGATCACTGTAGGAAAGGGTGGCCTTGCCGGAAACAAGGGTGACACCGAAACGTCTCAGAGTGTCCTTAAATTTCTTCCCGCACCGCAAACCGATTTTATTTTTGCCGTAACCGCTGAAAATACAGGGTTTATTGGATGTGTGTCGCTCCTGCTTGCGTACGCTTTGTTATTGTCGCGAATGATCGCGGGTGCGCGAGAAGCTTCCGACAGGCCCGGTATGCTTGTTATAATGGCTATTGTATGCGGGCTGGTGTTTCAGATATTTATGAACGTCGGTATGGCGCTTGGCATCCTGCCTGTGATCGGTGTCCCCTTGCCGCTGATGAGCGCGGGATTATCGGCGATATTGTCTACGTTCATTGCTATAGGGTTCGTTGTGAGTGTTAAGTTGCGTCGTTTCGTTAACTAGGAGGTTTGAGAGTGGCGATTGATCCGAAGAAGTTTAAGATAACTGAAACGATACCTGACGATTCACGAAACAATTGGCTTTCCGGCATTGCGTTCCTGGGTGTTGCACTTCTGTTGGCGCTTTCCGCCGGAGCTCTGACCGGGGTGCTGGCGTCGTATTACCTCAACAATTCGCGTTATTCCGTCGAGGTATCCGCCCTGGCAACATACCGCCCGCCGCAGGTCACCACGATCTACGCAGACGACGGCGAAACCATCCTCGCCGAATTCGCGATTGAAAAAAGGATACCGATCAAAGTTCAGGACGTGCCGGACAAGGTCACAGACGCGCTTCTCGCTATCGAGGATTATCGATATCGGGACCATATCGGGATCGATCCGTACCGCATCGTCGGTGTCGTATTCAAAAATTTTACGACCGGCAGGCTCGAGGGCGCCTCGACGATAACTCAGCAGCTGGCCAAGAATCTCTTTCTCTATAAAGACCAAACATATTCCCGTAAGGTGAATGAATGGGCTGTTGCGCTCCAGATCGAACGCCTGTATACGAAAGACCAGATCCTTGAGATGTACATGAACTACGTCTTTCTCGGGGCTGGCGCGTATGGCTTCGAAGCGGGATCGAGGACGTATTTTGGCAAATCGGTCAAGGACCTCGAACTCGAAGAAGCAGCGCTTCTTTCCGCGATCCCCAAGTCGCCTGAATATTCGCCGACCCGCAACCTGGAAAAAGCGAAGACGCGGCGTGACATCGTTCTCGACCAGATGGTGAAGTATTATCCCGAAAAATATTCCCAGTCGCAGATCGACGCAGCCAAGGCCAAGCCGATCAAGTTGGCGGATACGGCCTATTACCAGTCGCAGCCGAAATCAACGGCCTGGGATTATCCCGTTGAGGAGATCCGCAAGTATCTTGAAGAAAAGTACACGACCCGTGTTGCGCAGGGCGGTCTAAAGGTCTATTCGACAATCAATGTCGAAGCTCAGCGTATCGCCACAAAAACTATCCGTGAGCGGCTCAGGGCATACGACCGCGGCCGGCGATGGCGATCGGATTATCGAAACCTGCTTCTCGATGAGAACGACGAGCCGATAACGGACGAGAAAGAGATCAACCGCACGCTTGAGACCTTTAAACATCCCGATTGGTATGGGGATGAGTATAAGGAAGGCGAATATATCAAGGGCCTCGTAATGAAGGTAAATCCCTCCGCGGACGAGGTCGGAGTTCGATTCGGTAAGTTCAAAGCGGTCGTTCGTGCCGGCGATATGGGCCGCAGCGGTAAGCGTCCGAAAGACGAGCTGAAGCCGGGCTACCTTGCTGAGTTTCTAATAAAGGGTGTAGACAAAGAAAGCCAGACACTCCAGGTCGAGCTCCAACAGGTGCCCGAGATCCAGGCCGCTCTGACCTGTCTAAATGTTAAAAATGGTGAGATAGTCGCGATGGTCGGCGGTTACGATTTCCATACCAACAAATTTAATAACGCAACACAGGGGCTGCGACAAACCGGTTCGGCTTATAAGCCGTTCATATATACCGCCGCCGTCGAGGAAGGTATGACGCCCGACATGGTGGTCAGCGGAGCGCCGATCAGGCGCGGCGGGTGGTCGCCGCATAATTATGACGGCAGCCTGAGCCACGCCAATGTCCCGATGAAGATCGCCCTGGCAAAATCTTATAATCTTGCCGCCGTCCATTTGCTCGAGCAAGTCGGAATTCAATCCGGTGCTCAGATGGTCCGGAGGTTTGGTATCTCAAATCCTATGGCCCCAAGTCTCCCGTCGGCGCTGGGCGCCAGCGAGGCTTCGCTTTTGGAAATGACAGCCGCGTATTCGGCTTTTCCCAACAAAGGTATCCGCATGGCCCCGCACCTTATCCGTAAGGTCTACAACCGCGACGGCAGCCTGCTCGAGGAATTTGAGGGCACGAGTTCAAAGGTTACGAACGAGTACGTGGCTCTCACCATGGTGCAAATGATGCGTGGGGTCACGGCCGGCGGTGGAACTGCTGCTGCGGCCAATGCGGGGGGGCATCAACTTGCCGGCAAAACAGGCACCGTGAACGACCACACGGACGTTTGGTTCATCGGCTATACGCCTACCTACGCGACTGGTGTGTGGATGGGAAATCCGCTTCGTAAGGAATCGCTGGGTTCGGGGATGACCGGCGGCGGCGGAGCTCTGCCCTATTTTAATGGCTTCATGGGGCAATTCATGAAGGACAAGCCGAAAGACACTTTTCCGGCCCCACCGCCAATGCCGTCCGAGATCAAGCGTGAAAGCGAACTCAGGAAACGTGAGGAACTCGAAAAGCTTCAGGAAGCAGATACAAACGCCCGCAAGTCCGGCATAGCGTTTACTCCGGCAACGAAGATAGATCCGAATGCCCCGCTGCCCGATGGTGACAAGCCGGAAGGTCTTAAACCAGAAACCACGATCATCAGACCCGGCGAACCGCAAACCGATCGTCCGCCCGTTCAGCGGCTGCCGACGCCGCAGCCGACAGCAAAACCCGAGCCCCCGCCCGACAAACCCGACGGGCCAAAGCGTAAAGGCAAGAAGGGTGATGGTTGAGAAATGTTAGGCGTTTAGTGCGCTGGCCTTTCGTCTGTGTCAGCGTGGCGGGCTCAATTGATGCTAGCTTTTCCGTTTCAATTGCCTCCAGCTTCAGCTGGAGGTTGGACATTAATAGATAGTCACGGCTTTAGCCGAAAATTTCGGCTAAAGCCGTACCCTTTATTGTCTACATTGTCCTCCAGCTAAAGCTGGAGGCAACTCAGGATTCTAGCCCTCTCGCCCTCTCCGCGTCTCACGGTCAACGAGTAAATTCCCCTAGATAATAAGGCAGCATCTTCCTCCACCATACCCAGTCGTGGTTTACGTCGTGGCCCCAGATGTCGAGACGGTGAGGTATGCCTTTGCTGTGAAGAAGTGCCGAAAACTCGCGGCTGCGGTCGGGAGCCTCGAACGAACCTTGCCCCGTAACGATCACTACCGAATCCGCCTTTTGCAGGCGCGGCAGGTGAAAGTCGTCGTTGAGGTTCTTGAGGTACATCATCGGATTGTTGAAATAGACGTTGTCGTCAAAGTAGCTCTCAAGATAATTGTAGATATCGTAGCTGCCGCTCATCGCGATCGTCCCGCGAAACTGGTCGGAATGTTTGAAATAGGTATTTGCGGCGAGGAACGCGCCGAGGCTCGCTCCCGTAGTTAGCGGCTTGGCGTCGTCACCGCATTCGTTCCGGATCAGCGGCAAAACCTCGTCAAGGATGTACTTGTCATACCGCTCTAGCATCTCGACTTTCCACCCCGGGTGCGACTCTTTATTGAGAAGGCTGTAGCGATTGACCGAATTGATCGAATAGGCGCGGATCAGTCCCGCTTCGATAAAATCCTTGATCGCGTCAACCAGGTGAAAGCGCTCGTATTCCAGATAATCCGCCGCCGCGGTCGGGAACATCAGCAGCGGGTAGCCCGCATGCCCGTAAGCCACAAGCGGCATTTCCATCCCAAGATTGTGGCTAAACCACGAAGTAGTGTCACGTCGCATAAAATAAGTCGTCCAATAAAAAGAGGTCTACGTTGTCGTAAACCTCCATTCTATAATGATTCTCGATTTAACTTAACCGGGTGAGGTGAGTTTTAGCCCCGCGATCCCCGCAATTATCAGTGCGATGCACAGCACACGCACGATATCGCGCGGCTCGTCGAACAGGACCATGCCGAGCACAGCTGCCCCAACGGTTCCGATACCCGTCCACACCGCATAAGCCGTTCCGATCGGGAGCGTTTTGACGGCGAGCGACAGGAAATAGAAGCTTGCGATCATCAAAGCAGCGGTTATCAGGCTCGGAACAAGCCGCGTCCACCCCTCGGTATATTTGAGCCCGATCGCCCATGCGATCTCTAAGATCCCCGCAATAGTGAGGTAGACCCAGTTCATGTCATCGCGAGAAAGATCTTCTCAGGTTTTTCCTCTTCAATGAACCGTTCGTTTACCGCGGCAATCGCGTCATTTAGCCATTGGTAGATTTCCGGCAGCCTCTCCCGGAATTTTACGCCTGACTTAAGCTCTATCCTCAGCGTCTCCCCTTCGCCTAAAACTATATTGGACATTCCCTCGCCTTCATCGATATATGTAAGACAGTCAATAAAAGCATTTATGTTATTGCCGTAAAACTCCGGGAAGCCGAAGGCCTCCTTGCACGTTGCGTGAAATGAGGCCCAGTCTGTGATTTGGCCCGTTTCGATTCCGACGATCGCCATTATTTCGTGACTGTTATTTCTCGCGTCGTCGAATTGTATCCGCCATTGTCGACGACATTACCGTCCTTATCGACAAGCTCGAGCTTGATCGAGTGCTTTCCAGCGGTCCAGCCTGCCAGCCAGATCGGCTCCCATTTATCTATGAATTTCGCTTCGCCGCCGTCGACCGAATAGCGGATCCGGTACTCGCCGCCATCGCCGGTGAGCTTCCCGTTTGCCAGCCAAAAATCGATCATGATCGCATCGGCATCGGGTCCCTTGTATTCGCCCTTTGGCCGGCTATAGGTCAGTAACGGCTTTGCGGGGTCAACCTTGCCGCCGGTGCTGGCTTGCATATCCTTGCCTTCGGACGTGGCCGAGGTGTTGGCACTTGAAGCGGCGTTTGCCATCGTATTACCGTTGGCGGTCGTAGTAGGTTTGGCCGCATCACCGCCGCCATTCTTGACCGTGAAAGCTACCATTCGAAACGCGCCTTCGTTCTTATAGCTCTCGTGCCATGGCCTGGACGGGAAGACCCTTAACGTGTGTTCGCCATCCGCGACGTTTCTCAGCTCGAATTCCTGGTCGAGATTGTAATACGCCTCGTACGGCTGATTGTCGAGGATCACATGGATGTGATTCCCCATCTTTGTCGCCGGATCCATGCCGGGCATATATCCCTTGAGGTCTCCGGAAACCGAAAGCTTGACCTTGACCGTCGAACTGCTTACCGTCGCGCCGGACTTTGGCTCCACGACCTGCAGCGTCGGAGCCGCCTCGTCCTGCTGGCCGCGGGCCGCCATCTGTTCTTTTAATTTCGCCGGACGCTCCGTGACGGTCAGGTTCTGTACCGCCGGCGTCGGAGAAGCTGACGAATTGGCATTGTTTGAGTTCGCCACATTCATGGTCGTTGTCTGGCCGCAGCCAGTGAGAAGTACGGCTACAGCAAATAATGGTAGTGATCTAAAAATGCTCATATATTCGTCCCCTTATCGAAAAAGATTATCTTGTTACGCGGCAAATCCCTCCACAGTGATGATCAGACTGCGATGGTCGCCCCCACAAGGCGGTCTTTCGCGGCCGGCGTCTCGGCCCCATACCCGAATACATCACGGAAATTCACCTCCAGCCTGTCCTCGACCTCGCCGATCGCGAACTCGCGGCCGAGCAGCCGGTCCATTGAAGTTACGGGCTCGCCCTCGCACGCGATTATCCAGTTGTAATAGCTTAGGTCGGTATTGACGTTTAGGGCAAAACCGTGCGTAGTTACCCAACGTTTTATATGGATGCCGATCGCCGCCACCTTTCCCTCGACTGTGTGGACGCCCGTCAGTCCCTCGATGCGAAAGGCGTCGATATCAAAATCCGCCATAGTGCGGATCAGCACTTCCTCGATGTCACGCACGTACTTGTGGACATCCTCGCGGTGGGGCGAAAGGCTGATGATCGGATACCCGACGATCTGCCCTAGCCCGTGATAAGTGACCCGGCCGCCTCGATTTATTTCAAAAACCTCAATGCCGAGTTTCCGCAGCAGATCGGCCGTCGCCAGCACTCCGTCGGATTTCGCCCGCCTGCCGACTGTGAAAGTATGGGGGTGTTCAAGGAGCAGCAAATAGTCGCGTTCCCGGTCCGCGATCACGCTGGACTCAAGCTCCTTCTGCAGGTCCAGAGCGTTTGCGTAGCCAACGCGCCCCAGCCTGCGAACCTCTAATCCTTTTTGGGTCATTATGACTATGTTAAGATTTTTGAATACGTTTGAACAGGACGAAAGGTTATGAAGACACTCAGTATTGCGTTCGCCGCCGGGCTTTTAACGGTCCTATTTGCCGGTTCGGGTTATGCCCAGAAAAAGACGACGAAAAAGCCGGCGCCCAAAAAACAAGCCGCTGCGACGGCCATCATTCCCCCTCTCGACGTGCGGGCCGCTCGTGAAAAGGTGACGATCCAGGCCGAAAATGTGAATCGTTTTGTAAGCGTCCTGGGGCCGATCGCCCAGGGTATCGAGGACCTAGACCAGTCGGCCAAAACCAAGCCGCTTCCTCAAAAAACCGCCGAGAAAAACAGCGCGAATAAGCAAAAAGTTATCGAAGCGATCCGAAACCTACGCGCCGGATTGCTGGTGCTTGAAACCGAATTTCGTACAAAGCCGGTCCTTCAGAAATATCTGGTAAATATCAATGGAATAACCGACCTAAGCGCCGAGTCCGAAGATTCCGCCATCGCCGGCAAATTCGTCGCGTCCAAAGACCCCTTACGCGACATAGCCAAAAAACTCGCCGACACCCTCGCGGTTCTGCCCAGGTAAGCGCCAATCTCTATCATCTGACCACCCGCGGGAACGGCGGCAGGTACATTTTTCATTTGTTTGAGGGCCAGACAAGCTGCTTCAGATCCGCTGGCTCTGAAGTAGCATATGCCGGCCTATCTATATATCTCGTTCCATTTCAAAACAGTTGCCACAGACGGAATGATGTGCTATAAGTGAAATACCTCGGATACCCTCTCCGAATGATCTTTGAAATTAAATATTCAATACCTATCAACCGGGGTCCTATAGGTCCCACCCACTCGACCCAGGAAGAAATGCGTCCGGAACGTGAAACACCACCCGCAATTTCCTGAAAATGGGACAAATGGGTGTAACTGTTGCAGGGTAAGGCAGTTAGCTGTCCCATTTGCCGTCCCACGCGGGACGCGTGAAAAGTAGATGGGTCGGTCTACCGAGAAGGATGTTTGAAATTTGGTAGTCTTGATTTTAGGCTTTGGTTTCGGTTAAAAGGGGTTTCAGTGCCGCGGGAGCAGGGGCGGGTTTTTGCTCCGAGTCGGCTTTGCGAGTTGTATTACAACGTAATACAGAACTTCGCTGATTTCCTGGGACACCTACTGCCGTCCGTATGTGCTGCAGCTAAGGGAGATAGAGGGGAAACGGTTGTACCACGCTGGGACACTTTTATCCAATCGGCCGCTTGAGCCTGACCACTGCCGACCGCCTTGGCTGTAACATTCCAACGAATGAACCCTGGCACGCATCAGTTAGAGAGATGAAAAAGTTCGCCTTTGTATTTTCCATACTTTGCCTTCTTCAGTTGGCATTTGGCCAGAACCAGCCTTTATCGCAGCAAGAGTACGTAAAGATGCTCTATGCTGCTGAGAAAGACGCGAGCGTTCGGGTTGACATCGTCGACGCGCTGCGAAAACGCGGTATTAGCTTTGTTTTGACAGACGGTATCCGCGGCCTGACCCGTACGAAGGGTGCCAATAATGATGAACTCAAGCGGGCGCTTGAGGAAGCCGAGCGACGGCGGCGCGACCCCGTCGGGACACGCCTGCCGGCCGAGACCGAGGCGAACGACATCCTCGAGAAGACTCGTGCGAATACACAGAATCTCGTCGAGGAAATGCCTGATTTCGTTGTAAAACAGGTGATCACCCGCAGCGAGGCGTTTGCCGGAACGGGCAATTGGCGGCAATACGACAGTCTTGTGATCGCGGTGAGCTACAGCAGTGAAAAGGGCGAACAGTACCGCGTCCTGGCAAAGAACGGAGCTCCTGTAGCCGATGCGATCCAGGCGAGCAATTATAACGGGCTTGACGGAGCAACCTCGGGTGGTGAATTTGTAGAGGACCTTCAGAAGATCTTCCAGGCTGAGAGCAAGACCCGGTTTAGCCTGTTGACCACCGATGTTGTCCGCGGACGCCGTGCCGTGGTTTATGAATATGAGATCGATATCCAGAACAATAAGGGCGGGGGTGTAGGCTTGAAAGGTCCGGTTCCCCAATCGTCGCCCGCCGGCCAAAAGGGCAAGATCTGGGTCGATCGCGATTCGTTTCGTGTTCTCAGGATCGAATACCAGCTCACGGATATCGAAACTAACTTCCCCGTAAAGGCCGTAACCAAGTCGATCGACTATGACATGGTCGATATCGCCGGCGAAAAGCACCTGATGCCCACGATCTCCGATTTCAGGGGAACTGTTGAAAGTTCGGGCCGCAGATTCGAGAGCCGAAACCTAATTCGGTTTAGGAACTATCAGAAGTACGGAACCGACGTGCGGATACTCGAAGACGATATAAAGCCCGAGCCGGATCCGGCGCCTGTGAAACCAAGCTAAACTGATCGGTTTCAAATAAGCAAGAATGCATTAAGGAGAGGCCTTTTTGTTAGAACTTACAAAGCTCGACGGTACGATCAAGCTCGATATCAGGTATGCGACAACGGACAATTTCGTAGGGAAAGCAGTTTACCCTGAAGCAAGGGCTTTCCTCCAACAACCCGCTGCCGAGAGTGTCGTCAGGGTTCACGAGGAACTGAAAAAGAAAGGTTTAGGCCTGGTGATCTATGATGGCTATCGGCCATGGACAATAACTAAACTTTTCTGGGAGGTTGTGCCGATCGATCAGCGAATATATGTCGCCGACCCTGCCAAGGGCTCTAAGCATAACCGCGGATGTGCCGTAGACCTCGGTATCTTTAACATTGAGAGCGGCCAAGCTATTCCAATGCCTTCAGGGTTCGACGAATTCACAGAGCGAGCCTCGCCAAATTACAAGGGAGGCACAGCCGAAGAAACGGCTAATCGAGACTTACTCCGCCGTTTGATGGAATCTGAAGGATTTACCGTAAACCCGAATGAATGGTGGCATTTTGACTACAAGGATTGGGAGCAGTACGCGATATACGATATATCGTTCACCGAGGCTGCAAATGCAGGAGATTAAATGGTAAGGGCGTTGCCGGCCAACGCCCTTACATGTTCTTTGACAACTTGACTATTCGGCCGGTTGAGCCGGCGCAGCAGCCCGCGGCTTGCCCGCTTCGATCTGCAGGACGATCTTCACATTGTCCGATAGCGCAGCGACACCGCTTGGCAGCGTGTTGCCATAGTTCACGCCATAATCCCGACGGTTTATCGAGGTCTCGGCCGTTATGCCCATCTTTCCGCCGCTTCGCTGATCAGCCGGCAACCAGCCCGAGATCTGAAATGGGAACGTGATCGACTTGGTAACACCCTTCAGCGTGAAATCGCCGGTCAGCATCCAGCCGTCGCCCTTTTTCTCGACTTTGGTGCTTTTGAATGTGAGATCCGGAAATTTTTCGACTTCAAAAAAATCAGCCGTTCGAAGATGGTTATCGCGAGCGGCGACTCCGGTGTCAACGCTGGTGGCTTTGGCTGAGAATTCGACCGTGGATTTGGAAATATCTTTGGCGTCGAAGTTAACGGTTCCTGTGAAGTCACGGAAGAACCCCGGCACTTCGATCAAGCCCATATGTTTGACCTTAAAGCCAATAAAGCTGTGTGCCTTATCGAAAGCGTATGCCCCGCTATCCCCGACTTTCCCGTCCTGAACAAAACCCTCGGAAAATCGCGTGTTGACGGCTTCCGCACCGGTTTGTGAAAAAGCCACCAATGCAAGAACTGCAAACGTGGTTAGAAATAAAACTCGCTTCATATTCCTTCTGTGTCTCCTCTTGATTTTGGGCACGTTACCCTGTGAAAGAAAATTGTTAGATGCATCCTTATGCCCATTCGAGGTGATCCGGACGGGCGATACAAAGAAAAACTTTCGCAATTGGATTTCCGATTTCGAAAAGAGATTCTGAATTACTTCTGATACTATACCGCATTATGAACCGCCCAGAAATTAACGAATACGATCCGTATTACGGCACATACATATCCCTGATCGAGGGCGATAACGTAATGCCGGTGTTGGAAACCCAGACTGCGGAGCTCCGGTCGATGATCGACGGAACGGATGAGGGCCGCGGTCGATTTGCCTATGCCGACGGAAAGTGGACGATCAAAGAACTTCTGAGCCACATCATCGACGGCGAGCGCATCTTCGCTTATCGGGTTCTGCGAATATCCAGAGGTGATGAAACCCCTATCGAGGGATTTGAACAGGATGGATATATAGAAAATTCAAACGCCAACAACCGTTCGTTTTCTGACCTGCTCGACGAATTCGAGCATCAGAGGCATGCAAATATGAGCATGCTCCGAAACCTGTCCGACGACGCGGGCCTTCGAATGGGAACCGCGAGTGAAAAAGCAATATCCGTTCGCGCTCTGATGTATATCATGGCAGGCCACGTTACCCACCACTTGAACATACTTCGCGAGCGATATCAGGCCTAGATGAAATATGACGTTGCGATCATCGGGGGCGGTGCCGCCGGCCTCTTTTGTGCGATCCAGGCTGGCAAACGCGGAAAACGGGTCGTCGTGATCGAGCATAATGCAGAGGTCGGACGAAAGATCATCATCTCTGGAGGAGGCCGCTGCAATTTTACGAATCTCCATACAACACCGGAAAATTTCATATCCACGAATCCGCATTTTTGTAAGTCCGCCCTTTCGCAATACACCGCAGACGACTTTGTCCGACTTGTGCAAAAGCACAAGATCTCCTATTACGAGAAGAAACTCGGACAGCTCTTTTGCCGTGATAGTTCTAGGCAGATCGTGGACATGCTCATACGCGAATGTAATAACGCTAGAGTCGAGATAAGGACCGGGTCTTCGGTCATCAGCGTCACAAAAAACGACCTATTTGTGGTGAAGGCTTCCGGCGTAAGCGTTGAGGCCGACAAGCTGGTTGTCGCTTGCGGCGGACTATCTTTTCGCAAGATCGGAGCAACCGATCTGGGATACCGTATAGCCCGACAGTTTGGGCTGAAAATAATAGAAACTCGGCCATCTCTGGTGGCGTTGGTGATCGATGGCAAAACGGATTCGAGGCTTGCCGGGGTTTCGGTGGATTCCGATGTTTCTGCGGGCGGACATAGTTTCCGGGAAAACGTTCTCTTTACTCATCGGGGACTTTCGGGTCCCGCCGTCTTGCAGATCTCAAATTATTGGCACAAAGAGGAGCCGGTAACGGTGGATCTTCTTCCGGATCTCGATGCGGCCGATATGACTAAAAGAGCGGAGGGCAGCGGGAAGCTGCTTCATGGCTTTCTAAGTGAAATGCTCCCCGATCGTCTCGTTAAGAGTTTCGTGACGAGTGGCCTGCAGAATAAGCTTGTCGGCAATCTCAGTTTTACAGATTGGGAGACGGTCGGAGCGAAGTTGAAAAAGTGGCAAGTACGTTTTTGCGAAACGGAAGGGTATGACCGAGCTGAAGTTACTCTCGGAGGAGTATCAACCGACGAACTATCCTCAAGATCAATGGAATCAAAGAGAATACCGGGCTTATTTTTTATTGGAGAGGTTGTGGACGTTACCGGATGGCTCGGTGGTTACAATTTCCAGTGGGCTTGGTCGTCCGCCTTTGCGGCTGGTCGATCAGTTTAAAAGAGAGCGGGGGAAACGTCTCCCACACCGTTTCCCCCTATTTTCGCGTCGTATGCAGGGCGCACACAAACGCGAAAGCCTTTTTACCGTTACCCCTTTAGGGTTTGAAATATTTGAATAGTTCGATAT
>JBGSWW010000139.1:0-2829 GCA_041751735.1 Pyrinomonadaceae bacterium
GGAACGGCCCCGCCGACCGCGACCGTCCCGATGGCCACGGTCGATACGTCCGAGCGAATGCGTCACACCATCAACTGGATGGACGCCGCCTCGCCCGACAACAAACGCCGCCCGCGCGGCGCCATGGGCGCCGATATCTACGTCAAACTCGACGGCCCGCCCCCCCACCGACGCCAGCCAATGCACCTTCCTCACCACCGATTCCGCCACGCCCTACCTAGCCCAATACGAAGGCACCGACGCCGGCAAAATGGCCCACTACATGCTCCGCTGGCGCATGCGAGACGGCAACACCGGCCCCTGGTCCGAAACCATCAGCGCCACGATCACTGGCTAGCAAGTGCGGATTTTGATCAGCAACGCCGTCGATAACACGCAGATTTCGCATATTATCAATGGCGTTGGTGTTAATATGTAGTTAGATGCTGGTTGAATATTTGAATATAAGGAAAGTATGATGAAACTTACGTCCTTCATAGTGCCGATTTTTGTTGTATTTATCCTTCTTGGATGGTGCCAAGCGAGTCTTGCTCAATCTCGTGAAACCAATCTACCTCATTCCATGAAAGGGTATGAACTGTACAGTTGGAAGTTTCGCGGAGAGTGGCACTTCTCATTGCTTATCGGAACAAACCGCCTCAAAAGTCGGAAAGAAGTTACCTCGCCTAAAGTTCGTGTTAAGGGCGTAGAAGCCCTCAAGCTGATGTTGAATCGGCTTTCGAGAGGCGAGGAGGTGTCATGGTCGGAGGGGTTGATAACTCGAATGGTTTTGCCGCCGGAGAACATTATTGAAGAAGTTGAAACCTACTGTAATCAGCATGGTCTCATTCTTAGAGTAAGCCAGCGTGATGCAAGCCCCGCATCTAACGACGGCATGCACCCGACCGCGAATCATGAGGCTCTCATCCGCGGGGCACCATGCTTGATACGTTGTGTGCTCGGCGGGTGATGCCGGACGTTGGGCGGCTTCGCATTATCTACAAGATCTAAAACGATAAAGTTTGTCACAAAAATACTATGCGCGGTGTTCCATAATTAAGTGGACGAGTATTATGAAAAATAGAAGATGTTATTGGAAGACTATTTTACAATCCTGTCTGATTTGCCTTTTCGCATTGCAGGCAACGATCTGGGCACAGCAGACAGACAAGAGTACGCGATCAGCATGCAGCCGGGACGGCATAGCCGCGATCGTGCGTAACGAGATGGACGCCACTCTCAAAGGCTCGAACGTCCCTGGAGTCACGCTATCCGTTTATATGCCGACGCGGTTCAGCAAACCGTTCTCGACCGCTTATGGATGGTCGGACTTCGCCAAAAGGCGCCCTATGAATGCGACGGATCGGATGCTCGCCGGAAGCATTGGCAAAACTTTCTATGCCGCTGCGGCGCTAAAGTTGGTTGACATTGGCAAGCTTGACCTTGACCGGACAGTCGCATTTTACCTGCCCGACAGCAATATACCGTCGGCGGAAAAGGTGACCGTTCGAATGCTGCTTTCGCATCGAAGCGGGTATGGCGAATACGACGAGACTTTTATGCGGAATCTTATAAGTGACCGGACGCGTGTCCGAAACTTATCTGATTGGGTTGGCCCGTTGAGGCGAAACCCTCCAGGCGAACCAGGCTCGTTTCGCTACAGTGATATCAATTTTGTAATCCTCGCCCACATCATTGATCGTGTTGCCGGCACTCCGGCTGTCGATTTTATTCGTACTCACTTCCTATTACCCTATCGCCTAGATCAGACAGCCGCGTCAGACAGCCGCGAAATATCCGGACTGGTCGCCGGATACGCAGGCCCCGGCAATTTCTTTGGCGGCGATTCGATGATCGAATTGGGAAAGCTGACCTACAATCCTCAATTCGAATCCGGCGGTGGCGGTTACGTTTCCACCGCTCAAGATCTCGCGCGTTGGATTACGCTCTTCGGAACATCAACCGTTTTTTCTAAGGCCCGCTGGGCTGAAGCATCGACCCCAACTAATATCGACGACAAAACCGGCAAGGGTTACGGATTAGGAATTCATATTGACGAAACACCCGCCGGCACAGCCTACGGTCACAGCGGATATATTCCAGGCTATGTCAGTTGGGCTCGCTGGTACCAAAAGCCTTCGGTCGCGATCTCCATACAGACGAATACGAGCGATCGGGAACGCTTGAAATGGGACGGCTTCGACATCAGCGATGCTATCGCATTAAAGATCGAAAATAGTTGTAACCATTGACGCTGCCAATCCGTCTGTATTTTGTTCGACGCCGCCTGAAATTATTGTCATAGATCTCCTGTGTGGTGTTTCGATTTGAGCGCTAAGTTTCGTGGGAGGAGATTATCGCTATGAAGACAAAACTTGAAAAAGAGGAGCATTCTGACAACAGCCGTCCAACAAATTAACGGACCAGAGGGCGAACCGGCAACTTTGTTATCAACAGTTTTTGTTTAACGCGAAGTTGCGAGTAATTAGTTTTCACCCACGTCACCTCAATCGTTCGGTGTCTTTCCTAATCTTAATGAAGAGATTGTTTATGAAAACCAAAATTGAAAACGAAGTTCGGTATTTAAAAATTTACGCTGTCGTCAGCTCACTCTTTTTTGCCGTATTCCTTCTTTCAGCTTTTGCTGTCAGCAAAAATGCGAAATTTGACGAAATCGATGTCAAACGAATAAACATCAAAGACGACGACGGGAAATTAAGAATGGTAATTTCCAATAAAGATCGTCAGCATCCCGGAATGATAGACGGCAAGCTATTAGACAGAAAAAGAAATTCGGCAGGAATGATTTTCTTTGATGAACAAGGAACTGAAATCGGCGGATTAGTTTAC
>JBGSWW010000140.1:0-70987 GCA_041751735.1 Pyrinomonadaceae bacterium
CCGACTTCGTCGTCGTACCCGACCAGGCGATCCGCGACGTCGCGGATCGCCTCAACCACAGACCCCGCAAGGTGCTCGCCTTTCGAACACCAGACGAGGTCTTCAATAACCGTTTTGTTGCACTTATTACTTGAATCTTAGCTCCGATGTGTTGCAATTATAGCACATCATTCCATCTGTGCTAACTAATTTGTGGATTAGACGAGAGTACAAGTATTTTTTGCCACCCTCGGACAGGAACTTCCAGGGTCCTAACCCGGGATGCTACCTTTCATTCGACAATTACTTTGTGAATGGCCCGTTTTTTAGGCTGTATTTAGGGATTGACCCTGAGCAAAAGACCCTATAGACTTGTGGCGGTCTTTTCTGCATTCAAAGTAAGACAATTTAACTCAGTTCCAGTGGAAAGAAAGTGCCATTTCTTAAGCCTTTTTCCGTATCCTTGCCCCGTACTGTCCGGCTCTTTCCCTTTGCCACATCTAAGGGCGTTCTTTATGTCATTGAGTTGACGTTGTAAAACCAAGTTTTTGTACTGGAGTAAAAGTATGTTCCCAAAATTCACTCGCTTTCGTTTGGCTATAGCTATGACACTCGTTTCGACTGCGCTCATTTTCTCTTTCGTGTTCACTAGTGCGGCCGTTCAAGCGGAAAGCCGACCGGCGATGTTTATGCGAATGATCACAGCCATTGGCGAGACCATCTTTGCTCCAAATGAATCCGCGCCGGTCGAAGTGTTGGCGGCTAGCACGTTATCCGCCGGGGATGTCGCGATCACTGGCTATAGCGCCGATCCTGATACCGTCGAGGGGTTGTCCTTTGTATTCCTCCGAGCCGTCGGTTCCGGCACTCAGGTATTCTTCACAGACCGGGCATGGAACGGCAGCACATTTGCTGGGGCCAGTGCGGGGGAAGGCACGTTAACGTACACAGCAGGAACCGATCTGCCGGCAGGGACGGTTGTACTGCTAAACGACGCGCAGTTGAACGCTGGCGGTATAGAGCTGAGCACGGCAGGCGAAACCATCTACGCTTATCAGGGTACGAACGCAAATACGCCTACAGCGTTTCTTTTTGCAGCTGACGTTGCAGATGGTAACACCACCTTTACGGGGTCACTCGCTGGCACAGGTTTGTCCAACACCGTGAATGCCGTCGCGGTTCGATTCGACAACGCGGCCTATCACGGCCCGACTACGGACGCGTATGCGCACCTGTACAACGGTAAGAATTTGCTCCAAAACATCGCGGATTTTACCAATTGGAATGGCGATGACGACCCGGGAGTCAATGTAGCCATCGATCAAGCCGATCAAAGCGGCCCGTATAACGTCGCATCAGATATAGGCATGTGGCTGGGCGGATCGGGCGCAGGCGGCGGCGGAGTCTTTAGTGCCCACGTAGACAACACCGTCAGTGGCGGCGCGGCTGGCTACAACATGGTTGTTCGCTATTTCCACGATACTGGTGATATAAACGCCGGACAGCCGACGAACGCGTTTGTTTCGGTCCGCGACATCCAGTTCGACATGGCCGAGGGCAAATTCTTTGTGCTTGACGGCTCGGGTGGCGTGTCGGCCAATAACAAAGTCCTGCAGGGAAATATTGCGGACCTAATTGGTAATCCAGCGACGCCGCCTACGGTGACGGTGCTAACTACGAGTACCGGTGTTGGCATCGGTGAGAATATTTTTAGAGATTTTCAAATCGATACGGTCAATAACATCATTTACCTCACGCACGGACAGAGGTTCGAGAAGCTCGTTTACAATACGCCGAATCAGACCCCCGTCGTGCTTGCGCAGTTGGGGGGCGCAGGCAGTAATAATCCTAATGGGTCCACTAGCAGTGGATTTGCGGATGATTTTGTTATCAACTATGCGACCGGAAACGTGTATTTTACAGTCCACCGTGTTATTGCCGGTCAGGATGGTGATCAGGTAACGCGGAACTTCTTGTACAGGATTTCAGGTCTCGATCCGGGCGACGGCGCTGGCGCTTTCACTTGGGGAGCACCGAACAATAACATCACAACAATGCCGTTCAACCTCGACGACGACGACGTGTTAGTAGGGGACGGTTCTTTTGACATCGTCGGCGAGGCCTTCCCTCGTGAACGCGGCACACTTGAGGGCCTTGCCCTTAGCGCCGACGGCAATACACTTTATTTCGCGACAGCGAGCATCCTCTTCGATCATGACAACGATGGCGGCGTGGCTGGTGGCCCCGGCACCGCGCCACAACTCAAGATGGGCGGAGTCTACAGTTATGCGCTCACGGCCAATGCGGCCGGAAATTACACGCAGATATGGCAGCAGCTCGACGACGGCGACAATGTCCAGACGATCGACCCTGCCTTTGGGCCTCAGGGGCTCCTCGACGATGTCGAGATCGACCCCGTTACCGGGCAGCTATATTTCCTTGATCTAACGGGTGATCAGCTATCACCGAGTAGCAACCCGCCGGGCGATGAGGGAGTATGGCGGATAAACACTGACGGTTCGGGGGGACTTGTCTTTGTCCAAGGTTTTTACCACCCGAACAATACCGACAATCCAATAGGTGCGGGCAGCCTGTTCTTGAATCGCGCGCCGACAGTGACAAGCTCGACGCAGGCAACCCCAACCGTTACAGAGGCAAGCAACGGTCCTAGTTCGGGTGCGACGGCGCTTGTGCAGCCGTTTACGGCGGCCGATGTAACGGATATTGAGAACGCAGGTAATTCGACACAGCAGTTGGCGGGTGCGACCGTGTGGATATCAAACAACTTCCAGTCCGGTGCTACGCATCAAGATACGCTGACTATAAATGGCAGCACCAGCGGCACTATAAACGGCATACCATTCAATTATAACGGTGCCACGGGTGCGATGACGCTGACGGGTATCGACACCTTCAACGATTACGAAGCTGCAATTACGCTCGTTCGGTTTAACACGAGCGGCGACAACATCACCAACTTTGGATACGCACCAAATCGCACGATCAGCTGGGCCGTAAGTGACGGGCTCAATCACAGCGATCAGGTCAACACGACCGTCACCGTAGTCGGTATTAACGACGCACCGGTTAACACCATTCAGGGGTCGGCCCTCGGCATAACCGAGGACGCAGCAAACGCCGTCCTTTCGACCAATGGGAACGCTATCTCGGTCTTCGACGTCGACGCCGATCCGGCCAGCCAGGACGTCCGCGTCACGCTGAGCGTCGCCAACGGAGCGCTCACTATCCTCACCAACATTGCCGGGGGCATAGTCGCAGGGGATATCACGGCGGGCGCGAACGGAACGAACACGATCACTATCACCGCAACTCAGAACCAGATCAACGCAACGCTTACGGCCTCGAACGCTCTTCTTTACACGCCGATACTCGACTTTTACGGCTCCGACACGCTGACGGTCGTCACCAACGATCTCGGCTTCAACGGCAACGATCCGGGGCTCACCGGCACTGCATCGAGCGAGCAGGACAGCGACACCCGCACGATCAACGTCGCCGCGGTTGCAGATATTACTGCCGATTCGCTCTCCACGAAGATGGGAGTTGCGGTGACCGCGAATCTGATAACAGGCTCGAACCCAACACCCGACAGTTTTGAGAATCCGGGCCGGGCGATCACAAGCGTGACCCAGGGCTCAAACGGTGGTGTGACGTTCGCCGCTGGTGGAGATGTGACCTACACTCCGAATCCCGGCTTCTTCGGCACTGACACTTTCACTTACACTGTCACGTCAGGCGGCGTTACAGAAACGGCAACAGTATCGGTTACCGTTATCTCGCCGCCGACTATCAGCAAGGCGTTTGCCTCGGACTTTGTCGTAACGGGAGGGACGGTCGACCTCGTCTTTACCCTTGTCAATCCGAATCTCTCTACGAATCTGACGCAGGTTGCATTTACCGATACGCTGCCAACGGGTTTACTTGTGGCAACGCCGAACGGGTTGTCGGGGACCTGCGGAGCCGGCACCGTCACGGCAGTTTCCGGTTCGAACTCGATCAGCCTGACCGGCGGCACGATGACCAGTAACAGCAACTGCGTGATCACGGTCAAGGTAACCGCCGATATGACCGAAGGACTGCGCACGAACATTTCGGGAGCGGTTAGCTCGCTCGAGGGCGGCACCGGCGGCACGGCTACGGATACGATCACCGTAGTGATCCCGCCATCGTTCACCAAGAGCTTCGGAGCGACAACTCTCGCAGTCGGAGATGCGACGACGCTGACCTTTAATATCACGAATAACAGCACGACGACTTCCCTGACGGGTGTCTCGTTTACCGATACTCTGCCTGCAGGCCTGGTTGTCGGAACGCCAAACAACCTGACCGGCACCTGCGGCGGCGGCACGATTACCGCGACCGACGGCTCGGGCGCGGTCGGGCTTGCGGGTGCGACGCTTGCGGCAAGTGCGAACTGCACCTTCACGGTTGACGTCAAAGGCACAACTGCGGGAATGAAGAACAACACGGTCGACCTCGTGACAACCCAAACCGGAACCGGGCCGACAGCAACGGATAGCCTGGACGTATTCGTCAAGCCTAATGTCTTCGTCCGCGATGCGAAGGTTTCCGAGCCATCAACAGGCTCCGCCAATATGGTCTTTGCCGTCACGCTTTCACAAGCGACGTCTGCGACCGTCTCGGTTGACTTTACAACGGCACCGGACACGGGCGGTGCAAACCCGGCAACCGCGGGAACGGACTACACGACGACCAGCGGCTCGGTGACGTTTATGCCGGGTCAATTGGTCAAGACGATCTCGGTGCCGGTGCTGTCAGATGGAGCAGTGCCTGCCGAAACGGATGAAACGTTCCTGGTCGATCTGTCGAACGCAACGAACGGCGATATCTCGGATGGGCAAGCAGTCGGCACCATCACACAGGGCAACACGCCTGGCGAGGTGCTGATCAGCGAGCTGCGCACATCGGGACCGGGCGGCACGGCTGACGAATATGTCGAGATCTACAACAACTCCGCCTCGCCGATAACGGTGGCAGCTTCGGATGCGTCGGCCGGTTGGTCAGTCGTTGTTTCGAACAACGGCTGTACGGATGATCCCGTGATCGTCGGAATAATACCGAACGGTACGATCATCCCGGCACGCGGACATTACCTGTTTGTCGGTTCGCAATACTCGCTTGCCAACTATGGCGGTACGGGTGCCGCGGCGGGTAATCTGACAATGACCGAGGACCTCGATGCGGATGCGAATGTCGCGCTGTTCTCTACATCAGATCTGAAGGAGCTTTCGAGCGTCAACCGTTACGACGCGGTGGGCTTCGGCCTGAACACGCAGGAGATCTGCGATCTGCTTCGCGAACGAACGACCCTGAACGGCGTGGCGGGCAGCACTGATCCGTACGCTTTCGTTAGAAAATACGCGGACGGGGCACCGCAGGACACGAACGCGAACGCTTCGGACTTTCATTTTGTCTCGACGACCGGGGTCATGATAGGCGGCGTCCAGCCGCTGCTTGGCGCGCCGGGGCCGCAGAACCTTACCAGCCCGCTCGAATCGCTCGGCTGCGAGGGTGGTGCGGCCATCCTGGACCGGAGCCTTCTCGATACAGCCGTAGGTGTGGCCGACGCACCAAACCTGGTGCGAGACCCCACGCCGGCCTTTCTGAGCAACGCGCCCCTTGGCACGCTCGAATTTCGGCGCACCTTTACCAATAACACGGGTACCCCCATCACCAGGCTGCGTTTCCGGCTGACCGACATCTCATCGCTCCCGGCAGCCCCCGGGACCGCCGACCTGCGGGCTATCTTGTCGACCGACATGACGGTCATGACCAGCGGCGGCAACGTCAGTGTTAAGGGGACGACGCTGGAAGCTCCTCCCGCCCAGCCGAATGCCGGTGCGGTCAACTCCTCTATGACGGTCACGCTCGGTACTCCCATAGGAGATGGGTCATCTGTGAATTTGGCATTTCGGTTTGGCGTTCACCAAACGGGGAACTACAACATCGCCATCCTTACCGAGCAGCTTCCCGGCGGCGGCCAGGAACGCTGGACGCTCGCGGGCGACACGGAGGCAGCGAACAGTCACACCGACACCGCCTGCAACGAGCCGCCGGAGACGACGATCGACACGAACCCGTCGGATCCCTCAACCAGCAGCTCGGCCTCGTTCGATTTCAGCGGAACTGATGCGGACGGCACGGTGGCGTCATTCGAGTGCAAGCTAGATGCCGGTGCCTTTGCCGCCTGCACCAGCCCGCAAAGCTATACGAGCCTCGCAGAAGGCAGCCATACCTTCCAGGTCCGGGCCATCGACGATCTCGGGGCGGAGGACCCCACCCCGGCATCATTCACATGGACGATCGACACCTTGGCGCCGGATACCACGATCACAGCCAATCCGCCGGATCCGAGCATGGCGAATGTCAGCTTCAGCTTTACCGGCAATGACGGAAGCGGCACGGGAGTGACAAGCTTCGAATGTAAGCTCGACGCGGGAGCGTTTGCCGCCTGCACAAGCCCGCAGCCTTACAACGGCCTAACCGACGGCTCTCATACTTTCCAAGTGAAAGCCATCGACGGTGCCGGTATTGCAGATGCAACCCCGGCCGCCTATACATGGACTGTCGACGGCACGGCACCGGATACTACCATTACGGCGCAACCGAACGACCCGTCAAACAGCGCTAGTGCGAGCTTTAGCTTCAACGGAACCGACGGCGGCAGCGGTGTCGCGAGTTTCGAGTGCAAGCTCGACACAGGTCTGTTTGCAGCCTGCACCTCACCGCAAAGTTATAACAGTCTCACGGACGGCAGCCATACCTTTGAAGTTCGTGCGGTAGACGGAGCGGGCAATTCGGACGCTTCTCCGGCATCGTTCACCTGGGTGGTAGACACCACAGCCCCTGACACGACGATCACGGCCCATCCGACGGATCCTTCGAACAGCAGTTCGCCGAGTTTCAGTTTTACCGGCAATGACGGCAGCGCCTCCGGTGTGGCTTCGTTCGAATGTCAGATGGACGGCGGCGGTTATGCAGCATGCACTTCGCCGCAAGCTTACACGGGACTAGCGGACGGAAGTCATACTTTCCATGTCCGTGCTATAGACGGTGCCGGGAATGTGGACGCTACGCCGGCGAGTTACACGTGGACGATCGATACTGCACCGCCCGATACATCGATCACTGCCAATCCGCCGAATCCGACGAACAGCACCAGTGCGAGTTTCAGCTTTACCGGAACTGACAGCGGGACCGGCGTGGCATCGTTCGAGTGTAAGCTCGACGCCGGAGCCTTTGTGCCCTGCACGAGCCCGCAAAACTATGCCGGGTTGTCCGACGGCAGTCACACGTTCCAGGTGAAGGCCATCGACGGCATCGGCAATGTCGATCCGACGCCTGCGAGCTATACGTGGACGGTCGACACAGACCCGCCGGATGTGACGATCAACCAGGCTGCTGGCCAGCCAGACCCGGCGAACGGGATGGGAATCACCATTCATTTCACTGCGGTCTTTAACGAGCCTGTGACTGGCTTTACAAGCAGTGATGTCACCGTAGGCGGTACGGCGGGAGCAACAACCGTCGTCGTTACCCAGATCGCACCGATGAACGGCACAACTTACAATGTTGCGGTCAGCGGAATGACGACCGGCGGCACAGTTACGGCCAGCATCGGAGCAAACAAGGCGACTGATGCGGCAGGAAACGGCAACACTGCATCGACCAGCACGGACAACACCGTGACATATGTCCCGAACACACCGCCGACTGCAAATCCTGACGCTTATTCAACGACGCAGGACACGCCGCTGACCGTTGCTGCACCGGGTGTTCTCTCAAATGACTCAGACCCGGATGCCGGAAACACTATAACGGCAGTCCTTGTCAGCGGGCCGACGAACGCAGCTTCGTTTACCCTTAATGCGGACGGCTCATTCAGTTACACCCCGACTGCAGGCTTTACCGGCACGGATACGTTCACTTACAAGGCACGTGATAACTTCAATGCCGACTCCAATACGGTGACGGTCACGCTCAGCGTGAAGTTCAAATTTGGCTGGGTCTCTAACTCCGGTTCGGGTTACTTTGGCACCTTCACCGAACAGGGGCTCAACCAAGTGACGGCGGGAAGCGATGTGCCTGTCAGGTTCACGCTCTATGGCAATAAGGGGAACCCGTATAGTTCGCCTCCGACCTCACAGCAGATCAACTGCTCAACCCAAGCCCCGATCGGAGCGGCAACGGTCATTAACCGATACATGCCCGACCCGTTCTATTCGTCATTGTATGATTACTATCAAACCACGTGGCGAACACAAACCGCCTGGAAGTTTACTTGTCGGCGATTGACCCTCCATCTGAACGATGGGACCACCAGAAGCTTGAATTTCTATTTCAAGTAGGCAATTGAAATGGTACCCGATGGGTACATAGGAGATGTAAAAAGATGAAAAGATTGATCATAGCAGGAGTTTTGACCGTGTTGATCGCAAGCGTTTCCTTGGTGACGGTTCAGTCCTTTGGCTTTGGCGCAAAAGATTCGGCAAGCGGGCAAGGAATAGCGGTCCTCGAGGACGGCAGTCAGAGTGAATTTACATTTAGTGTTAAACGCAACCCGAACGGCAAGGTGACGGGCTCGGCAACTTTGAGAAATCCCTCGTATAAGAACGGAAATGGCCAAAGCGAGAAAATAAAGATCGACCTGACCTGTTTGAAGATCGAGGGAGATGTCGCGATCATGGGCGGCACGACAAAAAGGAAGAACAGCCAGGCGAGGACGGAGGCGTTCTATTTTGCTGTTCGTGATAAAGGCGGTGCGGACGAGATCTTCCGCGGATTCTATTTCGATGATGACCCGTCGACTGACGGGGATCCGCAGCGTTGTGAGTCGATCGTGGCCGACGTGACCGTACTCGAGCCGATCGTGTCAGGAAATATTCAGGTCAAAGTCCAATAGCAGTGATTTTCCGGTTAAGGCAGAAGAGCGGACCTTCGCACGGGGCCTTAGCCGGGACTGTCATGTGACCTCTGAGGTCGATCTTCTGCCATGATTTAAACTTGTGCTACACAACTGAAAAGGCCGTTCGGATCGCATCCGAACGGCCTTTTTTCGTAATTCACTTTACTCAGCCCTAGGAGCTAATTCCGATCAGCCTCGGGTTAGCCTTCTTCTTGAGAAGCTTTTGCAATTTCAGCCGAGCTTTGTGAAGCTGTGATTTCGATGTTCCGACCGAACATCCGAGGATCCTTGCTACCTCTTCGTGCTCGAACCCTTCGACATCATGTAGCACAAATACATTCTTGTAACCTGCCGGAAGCTGTTCTATCGCGTTATCGAGAGCGATCTTGTCGACGATCCGCATTTTCTCCGGATTCGCTGTACCGGAAACGATCTGATCCGGCGTATCGCCTTCCTCGGTAGTTTTCTCAAACTTCACGGTACGTTTGCGAAAGTGCATCAGTACCTGGTTCACCGTCATACGGTGAAGCCACGTCGTGAAAGCTGAGTCTCCACGAAAGCTTCCGATCTTGCGATACAGCTGTATAAAAACGTCCTGCGTCAGGTCCTCCGCCTCAGAGGCGTTCTGCAACATTCTCAGACAGATCGAGTAGACGCGTCGATGATGACGCCTGTAGATCTCTTCGAAGGCCGCCATGTCGCCCCGTGAGGCAACCTGAGCAAGCTCGAAGTCGGTTGCTTTTGCTACGTCCGCAACCGCTGACTGATTGGCAAACTTTACTTCGTCTGCCTGTACACCTTGTTCGCTATGAAATACCGGAAATTCTAATGTTTCAGTTGTCATTGTCGTTCCCCCCTGATCATACCTGATTCAATTTGCGTGCCAAACAATTTGATGCGATCGATAGACATTAACTTCACGATGAAATCGGCACTTTGTTTCCTTTTTTCAGGCATACTTGGTTATTCGTGAAACATCATAGAACAGATTCACTACTAAACGGTGTGGCGCTGCCCGAAATGCTACACAGATATGTGCAGCGATGCGCCCCGCCCTTTGAGGACGCCGAAGTACAATGAATGCTAATATTTAGAATTTGCGAGTACTCGGGTTGCGGCGGAAGCCAGCTAAAATGCTGAAGTTTTATTGTCAAATACTCATTGCGATCGCCTTTGTCCCCATATTCAGTCTAGGGGCCGCAGCTCAGTCTTTCGGTTCGATACCGTACAGAAGTCAGGAGGTGACGGAAGAAGACGGAATTCCGGTTCTGATCAAGCACTTACCAGCGTGGGAACTACAGACGGGAAACATCACCTTCGCAACCAGCATAGCAGAGCTTAAGGCCGTCCTTGGCGAACGCCCGGTATTGGATGCGATCGAGTTTGTCCCAGGCACCGAGGCCGTCAGTGCACCATATGAATCAGGAAAGCTCGTCATCATCGAGTTTGCCTCGCCTCAAACGGCTGCTGATGCCAGCTTTAACATCATTAAGACGCTTGCGGAAACCAATGACACGTCAACCGTCTATCGCCGTATCGGCAACTATAATGCGCTCGTCTTCGACGCCTCGAATAAGGCTGCCGCGAACTTACTTCTTGATGAGATCAAATACGAAAAGCAGATCCACTGGCTCGGCGATAACCCCTTTCGGATCAGTGCCGAAAGGGCGTTTGTTCTCACCACAAGTGACATCTTTCTCTCGACGGTTTTATTTATCTTGATAGGGATGGGTGCGGCGATCGTGGGCGGCCTGACCGTCGGGATCGTCTATTTCCGGCTTCGCGTCCGTCGCCGGGCCGCTATGACGACACATACGGATGCCGGCGGCATGATCCGGCTCAATCTGGACGGGCTGACCCCCGATATCATACCCGCCGGGCTTTTGAAGGATTGACTTCTAAGGAAGAACTTCGAGAAGTTTCTCGATGTCGCCTCTATTATTGTAAAAATGTGGAGCGATACGCACTCGATCACCACGGGGGCTGACAACGACGTGTTCAGCCCCGAGCCTTTGTGCAACATCATTGGCCGTCATCCCGCCGGTATGTCTGATACAGACTATTGCGGACTTTTCGCCTGGACGCCGTGAGCTGACGATCTCGTAATCGCGGCCCGCGAGGGCGTCGCAGAGTCCATCGGTAAGGTATGCCAGATGCCTCTGAATATTGTCCGGGCCCGCTTCGTGGAGCAGCTTGAGACTTTGCTCCAGTCCATAAAAGAGTGATGAACACCCTGTTCCGCTCTCCCAGGCCAGAGCATTCTCCTTGAATGGCTGCTCGCGGTCGTCGAAATCCCATGGCGTTTCGACACTTATCCAGCCGACAAGTGTGGGATTTATACGTTCGCGGGCCCGGTCCGACAAATACAGGATACCGCAGCCTTCGGGGGCGCATAGCCACTTATGGCTGGCCCCGGAAGCCGCGTCGACATACTGAGCCGGCAGATCAAGAGGTTCCGCACCGAATGCCTGGATAATATCTACGCAAAATAGGGCATCTACATCGCGGGCCGCCCGGCCGATACGTTCGAGGTCGGCCCGGAAACCGGACGCGTATTGCACCGCACTGATTGCAACAACCTTTGTATTTGCATCGATCAATCCGATCAACTCGTCAAGTTCTATGCGGCCGTCGCTCTCTGGAGCAAGTCGCAGCTCAACGCCGTATTCGTCGCGTATGCGTCGCCAGGGATAGAAATTCGCAGGGAATTCGCGATCGAAACTGACAATGTTGTCCCCCGAAATCCATTTCAGCCCGGCGGCGATCGTGGCGATGCCATCAGACGTATTTCTGAGAAAGGCCACCTGCTCCGTTCGTACCCCGAGCATTTCGGCGATCAGCGCTCGGGCACGATTTTTGGTCTCGACCCATTCCAAATAGTGTGCTGCTCCATGGGCCGCTACGTCATTCAATTGATGAGTCACAGCGTCAACGGCCGTTAGCGGCATCGGAGAGACGGCGGCGCTATTAAGATAAGTATAGAAATTCGCAGCGGGAAACAGCGGACGGATGTCTTCATTCATATTATAATTGTTTTGACAAAGTAAGTTGCCAAAGCGGATGATTAGATCGGCTTGGGCAGCCAACTTTTAACGCCCCGAGACTGTCTAAATTACTCGATTATGTTCGATTTTCAAAAGAAAAACCAACCCGATTTCGGATTCGTATCCGCATCCGACGATCGCGATATCGAGGTCACACAGCTTAGAAGAGCGTCTCGTAAGGGCCTTTGGTCGGAGGGATTCAAACTGCTCCGCGACGTATTCCTAATTATTGTCGTATTTATACTTTTTGGTGTGTTCTTCGTACAGCCCGTAGTGGTCGAAGGCACGTCAATGCTGCCCCAACTCCATGACGGCGAGCGGCTGCTTGTTAACAAACTGGTCTATTACCGGATCCAAAGCGTAAGTTGGGGACATATCGAGCGGGGGGACATCGTCGTGTTCTGGTTTCCGAATGATCCGGACAAAAGCTATGTCAAACGTGTTATCGGCCTACCGGGTGAGATCGTCGATATCCGAAACGGCAGAGTTTTTGTCGACGGCAAGGAACTCGTCGAGGACTATCTCGACACGGAATATAACCAGAGCCTGCCGTCCGAAGCTCCTAAGAAAGTCGCCGATCATCACTATTTTGTGATGGGCGATAACCGTGATAATTCTTCTGACTCGCGTTACTGGGGCCTTGTTCCTGAAAAGTACATCTACGGCAAGGCGTTTTTCAGATATTGGAAGCCGTCGAACATAGGTTTTCTCGAGCACGGAGAGTACGGCAATGAGCCGCCGGTGAACAAGATCGACCTGGGGGCGCAGGGGCGATAGCGTCGTGCGGTAAAATGAACCCAATGGATCGAGCAAAAGCAATTTTGGTTTTGGAAGACGGGCGTACCTTTGAGGGTACGTCTTTTGGCGCCGACGGGGAATCATTTGGCGAGATGGTTTTCAATACATCTATGTCGGGTTATCAGGAGATATTGACAGACCCGAGTTATGCCGGCCAGATCGTGTGCATGACGTATCCGCTGATCGGCAACTATGGTGTGAACGAAGAGGATGTCGAATCTCGCCGGCCGTGGGTCGAAGGGTTTGTTGTCCGTGAAGCGAGCCGGATCGCGTCTAATTACCGATCGACAATGTCGCTGCATGATTACTTGAAGCGAAATAACATTATCGGGATCGAAGGCATAGACACGCGGGCTCTTGTCCGCCACATTCGCGATAAAGGTGCAATGCGTGCCGGACTGTCGACGGTCGAAATCGATCCAAAGGCGCTATTGGAACGAGTATTAGGCACGCCCGAAATGGCTGATCGGGAACTGGCAAGCTCAGTTACAACAGACAAAGACTACGATTTTCCGGCGGAAGCGAATGAGAAATACCACATAGTCGCTTATGATTTTGGCGTAAAGACAAACAGCCTGCGGGAATTTGCAAAATACGGCTGCCGAGTGACGGTAGTCCCGAGCGACACGACGGCAGACGAAGTCTTGGCAATTAAGCCGGACGGCATCTTTCTGTCGAACGGTCCGGGTGATCCGTCGGCCATGTCAAAGGTCGTCGAGGAGATCAGAAAGCTGACTGAGACGAGCGTTCCGATATTCGGAATATGTTTAGGACACCAGCTGATCGGTGAAGCATTCGGCGGCTCGACCTACAAGTTAAAATTCGGCCACCGCGGCGGCAATCAGCCGATCAAGGACCTGACGACCGGCCAGATCGAGATCACGTCACACAACCACGGCTTTGCTGTAGATGCCGACAGCCTGCCTCCCGAAATCGAGGTTACACACATAAATCTAAACGACCAGACCGTTGCCGGCCTTAGGCACAAGACGCTACCCGTTTTTTCAGTGCAGTACCACCCTGAATCAGCTCCCGGACCCCACGACTCGGGGTACCTTTTTCAGCAGTTTGTTAACCTTATGAAATGACCAAAGCTATCTCTTTCAATCGGCAGAAGATCACGGCGGCCCTGCCGTACATCAGCCTTTCCATATCGCTCCTAACCCTACTTCCCAAAGCCGTTTGTTGATGGCGGGAATATCCTTGTCGCGAATCTCCAATCCCCGTTTGAGAAGCACCGCCCATTCGGCGTTTAGCTCATTCATTCGATCGGTCGATGGTTTGTTTAAACGCGGGATGTCACTTTGGGTCTGGTTGATCAGGAAAAGATAGTTTGCCGTAAACTTGTTTGGAAAATTCTCGACGTCGTCGTAGGCCTTTGATTTTCTCTGGATCATGTCCTCGTCCCAGGCCTTCATCTTTTTCACAAGCTCCTCTCCATCCTTCCTGACCGAGTCGTACTTCGACCCCGTAGGCAGCGATTTGATCAACGAATCGAGCTGCTGCCGTTTATCGTGAAGGCTGTTCACAAGCGCGTGCATGGCGACAACTGCAGCCTCCATGGTTGACATCGCCTTATCGTACTCGCTGTAGGCAGCGGTAGTCGTAGGATACAAGGGGTTCGCCAGAATGCTGGCTTCGGTCGAGATCGCCTGGCCGCCGTTGATCAGAGTGATCGTGTATTTACCCGGAGACGCCTTGTGGCCGGCATAACTTGACTCGATATAGGCGTCGGTTATCCCGGGCATGGTCGGATACCTCAGATCCCAAACGAATCTGTTCAGGCCCTTGGTTTTTGAGAGCGTTGGTTCGGCCCTTGGGCCGCCATCATATTTCTTAAATTTTTCATCAGCTTTTGACGAAAAACGCCTGATCACTTTGCCGTCGGCGTTTTTGACTTCCATGGCGATCTCGGCTTCCTTTTTGACTTCAGGCAAGTTGTAGTAGACGACGATGCCGCTGGCCGGATTGACCCCGCGAGTCCTGTTCGCCCCGGTAAAGTCTTCGGACGTTTCATCCAGTTCGCTGGAGCTATTTACAAGATAGGCGTCTGCCGGTTTGTAGATCGAGAAACTCGGCGTTTCATTGTTATACTGCCTTATCAGATTAAGGTCATCGAGGATCCAGAAAGCCCTGCCGGACGTGGAAGCGATCAGGTTTCCCTTGTGGACCTTAAGATCCGTTATGGGCGTAATTGGAAGATTTAGTTGAAACGGAGACCAATCTTTTCCGCCGTTCCATGATATATAAAGGCCGAGCTCGGTACCCGCAAAAAGCAGGTCCCTTCGGACCTCGTCCTCGCGAACAACTCGGGTAAAGGCATTTGCCGGAATACCCGTATCGATCTTGGTCCACGAGTTTCCGTAATCTGTCGTTTTGTAAAGCCCCGGCGAATGATCGTTGAACTTATATCGTGTTGTCGCGATGTAAGCGGTCCCCTTGTCGAACGGCGAGATCTCGATGGCGTTGACGAGGCATTCCTGCAGCCCATTCGGCGTGACATTCTTCCAGGTCGCACCGCCATCACGCGTCAACTGGACATAGCCGTCGTCGCTTCCGGTCCATATCACGCCTTTCTCGTGTGGTGATTCGACGACATAAGCCAGCGTCCCATAATTTTCAGCGCCGACAGCTTCATTTGTATACGGACCCCCGCCCTTGCCCTGTTTTACTTTCTCATTGCGGGTCAGGTCAGGCGAGACCTCTTTCCACGTTCTGCCCATGTCGCCAGTCTTCAACAAGTACTGGGCACCGTGATAATAAGTTGTGGGTTCATGCTTGCTCCAAATTATCGGAGCGTTCCAGTTATACCGGTACTTGTTATCTTTGGCATCCATTCCGAGGTACTGAATAGGCGCAGCCATAATATTTGTACCCGCGTTCGCTTTGGTGTCGATCACCTCGATGGTCCCCTGATAACTTCCGCCGAGAACATATTTGGGATCATCAGGATCAAACGCCAGAAACGCACTTTCGCCGCCTGCCGACGCCGTCCAGCCTTGGGTCGTTATCCCGCTGCTCCCGAGTTCGCGGCTGACGATGGAAACGGATGTGTTGTCCTGCTGTCCGCCGTAGATGCGGTATGGAAACTGGTTATCGGCGTTAATGCGATAGAACTGCGCGGTCGGCATATTGGCCTGGGTGCTCCACGTCTTTCCACGATTAAAGGTTATCGCCGCCCCACCATCATTAGAGATAACGAAATTATCGGTGTTACGCGGATTGATCCAAAGGTCGTGAAAGTCGCCGTGGGTGCCGGATAGCGTGGTCCAGGATTTACCGCCGTCATCCGAACGGAGTGCCGGGGCGCTCAGAACGTAGACAGTATTTTCATTTTTCGGGTCGATGAATACTTCAATGTAATACCACGCCCTTTGTGTGAGGCGGTTATCGTCGGAAACTCGGGTCCATTTTTTTCCTGCGTTGGTCGACACGAAAAGTCCACCTGTATCTTTTTCCGAGTCACTTTCGATCAAGGCATATACCTTCTCCGAGTTTGACGGGCTGACAGCGATGGCCATCTTACCCAATTCATCCGGTAGGCCTTCCACAAGTTTTTCCCAGGTTTCGCCACTATCGGTAGACTTGTAAAGACCGCTGCCCGGCCCGCCGCTGATCACCTTCCAGGGAAGACGGCCATGTTCCCACATGGCGGCGTACATGATCCGAGGATTATTCGCGTCAATTGACAATTCAGAAGCGCCTGTTCGCTCATCGACGTACAGAACATTTTTCCAGGTCGAACCGCCATCTGTTGACTTAAATAATCCTCGCTGCTTCGACGGGCTATACAACGAACCTTGAGCAGCCACGAACACAATATTGGGATCTTTCGGATGTACGATGATGCGCGAGATATGTTGGGTCTCGACCAACCCCACATTTTTCCAGGTCTTTCCCGCGTCCGTTGATCTGTAAACGCCATCGCCGTGGTGGGTCATCACACCGCGGACCGCGTGCTCGCCCATTCCGACATAGATAACGTTTGGATCGCTTTCTGCGACCGCGATAGCACCTACCGAACCGGTCTTGAAATATCCATCTGAAATATTCCGCCAACTGATCCCCATGTCGTCAGTTTTCCAAAGACCGCCGCCCGTCGTCCCCATGTAATACGTTTTTGGATCGCCGGTAACGCCCACCGATGCCACGGAGCGTCCACCGCGAAATGGTCCAATGGAACGCCATTTGACGGGTTTGAACAGACTGTTATAGTCCACCGCGGAATTGGCGGAAACCTGGGCTGAGGCGCAGCCCGCAAGAATGGAAATAAGCAATCCCAGCAGAAGTTGTTTCGACATGATTTTTCCTATTGTGACGAGATTGGTAATGATAACACAACGCATTGCCCCGGAACGGTCTGAGCTCGTCATCCGGTTGCGAAAGAGGGGAAGCAGCTACGCTTTGGAATCGAGCCATCATGGCAAGGTGGAATTCGGTCCCAGCGAGCTAGAGACTCCCGACTTCTTTTTTTGCCGCGGCGAGGGCGGGCATGTCCGGATCGGCATCCTTCCATATCCTGAAGAACTCCTCATACTCGGCTCTTACATTCAAAGCCCGAGCCTTGCCAAGTTGAGCAAGCGGATAGATCGTTGAAAGCGGAGCTTGGCCGCGGTTTTCAAGGATCTTGTCGAATTCACGGGCCGCTGAAGAAGATTTATTCGACTGCAAATAAGCCAGCCCGCGCAGGTATTGCGGATAGAATTCGCCGGCTTTTTCGAAGCGCTCGGTGATCTCCAGTTCCATTAACGCTTCGTTCTGATTGCCTTTATTGATCGCATTCGTCGCCCTTATCAGTGGGAGCCAGAGATCGTTGAGAAGCGTGTCATTAGGACGTGCAGTATGGAGATCGCTGGCGAGCGATCTCGCTTCGTCGGCGAGGCCAGCGATCGCCATAGCAAGACATGAACGGCAAATGGCGTCTTTACCGGTACTCGGGCCGGCCGCACTGTCCAGCAGTCGGCTCACGTCGATCTTCAGCTTTTTGTCGTCACCTTTCTGCAGACCGTTTCCCCAATTCCAAAAAACCATCCTCAAGGCTTGTTCAGCCGCGTATCTGGCTGCTATCTCTTTCCCTCCGCTGCGATCGGCAAGTTCTATAGCCCGTCGGGACAACTCCTCTGCGGCGCGAGCCTTTCCCTGAAACGCAGCCGCCCCGGCCTGGAGATCGAAAGATATATATTCGTCTTTTCGCCCCTTAAACCATTTCAGGCTTTCATCCATTGCGTCGGGGTCGTTTTGGATAAACGCGGTTTGGTACAACAGAACACGAAATTCAAAGCCGTCGATATTCTTCTCAAACAATTTTGTGCACAGCTCTCGGACCTCTGAGTAACGGCCGAGCGAAAGCAATGAATGTGCGAGATTTGAATACATCGCCGCATGGTGTGAATCGATCTTGAGGCCTTCGCGAGCTGCCTCGACGGCGAGATCCGGTCTTCCGATGCGCTCGTAATTGTCTGAAAGGATTATCAGGGGAACCGATGACGACGGATAAGTACGGCGCCATAATTCGGCGGTTTCGATCGCCTTATCCATATCTCCGGTTACGAACTGCGTATAAAAATAGTCGATGCGAAGCTTTTCGCTCTCACTTACCCGGTCACGAAATTCGTAAGCTTTGAGCATCATTTCGGAAGCGAGTTCCCATTGGTTCGTATTTGCGTAGATCGCCGCCAATGCCCGGTAGCCGGATGCGAACGTCGGATCTACCTCGACAGCCTTTTTGATGAACGGAACGGCTTCGAGTTGTTTGCCAGACTCATGCTGCTTGATACCGAGCGAAAATAGCTTTAGAGCTTCGAGAGACGATGTTGTTGCATCGCCGATCAATGTATCGAATTTCTCAATGGAGCTAAGACCCTCGCCGAGGTTCTGCCGTAGGCTCGACGCCGCCTTGCTCAAGGCGTTCAGCACGTCTTCTCGAGAAGCCGCCTGTTCGAGCTGCTGACCGATGCTCTCACCGGTCATGGCATTGACCGCCTCAAGTGTCAAGACGTATATGCTCCCAAAATTGGAGATCGTTCCGGAAAGGAATGCTTTCACATTAAGACGGATACAGATCTCGTGGGCCAACTCGCGCGTGACGGGTTCATCATGCGGGCGAGCCATCAGACGCAGCGTACGGCTCACCTTTGCATCGGGAACGATATCGAGAAATGGAGACTGCGCCAATGAAAACGACAAGGCCGTTTTTAGCGTGTTGTCGAATATCGATTCGCCGGTGGTGTTCTCAAAATCTGTTAGGAGTACCGAGTCCTTGATGCTGCCGGAGACTCGCTCGGCCGTAGTCGACCTGGCCACGGACAGTCTTTGTTCTACACGCTCGCCGAGTCTTCGTTCCAGCCGCAGATCGTCGCGAAGGTTTTTTAGATCTTCTAACAATTGGTCGGTTGAAACGTAACGTTCTTCACGTTCCTTGCGCAAAGCCTTTGTGACGATCCTCTGGAATTCGTGAGGCATATCAGGCCCGTAGGTTGACAGCGGCGCCGGCTCCTTTGCCAAGATCCCTGAAATTACGTCGGCAGGATTATCTCCGGGGAAAGGCAAATGGCCGGTAAGCATTTCGTACAGAACGACCCCGAAGCTAAATATATCGCTTTTCGGGTCGATGTCCTTTCCACGAGCCTGCTCGGGGGACATGTAGCTGACAGTTCCGAGAAAAGATCCGGCCCCTGTAACCAGCAGCGTGGAGCCCCCGTCGACCTTACTGGCATTTTCGCTTTCGGTTAGCTTCGCGAGTCCGAAATCCAGTACTTTGAGGTAACCGTCCGGCCGGAGCATTAGGTTCTCGGGCTTGATGTCCCGATGAGTAATACCGGCAGCATGAGCGGCTGTCAAGGCGTCTACAGTCTGGATCGAGATGGAAAGTACTTCGTCCAGAGAGAGCGGCCCTTCGCTCAGTCGATGGCGCAGGGTAGAGCCCTCAATAAACTCTGTAACAATGTAATGCTCAGCCTTGATCTCACCGATCTCGTGGATCGTCAGGATGTTGGGATGGCTCAATGCCGATGCGGCGCGCGCCTCGCGAACGAACCTCGCAAGCCGATCGCCATGGCCGGCGAACTCGCGAGCCAGGAATTTTATCGCGACGTTACGGTGTAGCTTTGTGTCAAGGGCAAGGAAGACCTCGCCCATACCTCCCGCACCGATCTGCGATAGGATCTCGTAATGAGCAAATTTTCTGCCTTTCCGGGCCATATAATTGGCCGCCAATGAGCTTTCCCTGGACGTATTGGATCACCTTATATTAGCACCAACTATAAAAAGCGGGAGTCGCTTGTTGGAGAGTTTCGATCGGGCTGAGTGGCTTAGAGATTTTCGGCCTCTTTTTTAGCGGCGACAAGTGCCGGCATATCGGTATCGGCGTCTTTCCAGAGCTCGAAGAACTTTTCGTACTCGGCCTTGTCTTTCAAAGCACGGGCCTTGCCGAGCTGGGCAAGCGGGTATAGAGAAGAGAGCGGGGCCTCGCCGCGATTGTTTAGGATCTTGTCGAATTCCCGAGCTGCCTCGCGGTTTCTGGCGAGCCGCAAGAATGCGAGTCCCCGAAGATACTGCGGAACAAACTCCCCGGCCTTTTCGAGGCGTTCGGTGATCTCGAGTTCTTCAACGGCTTCTTTTAGCTTGCCGGCCTGCAGCCATAGCGATGCCTTGATAGTCGGAGCCCAAAGATGCTTAAGCAGAGTGTCTTTTGGCCGGTCAGCCAATAATTCATCGAGCAGCCGAGTTGACTCACTGGATTGCCCGGCAATCGACTGTGCCAAAGCGACCCTTAGAACGACCATTTGGCCTTTTTCGAGACTCAGGGCCTTATTGGTTTGTGCTCTCAAGACAGATAACAACCTGGCATCGTCCTTCTCCGGCAGACCCGTTCCAGAACTCCAAAAAACGACACGCACGGCCTGCTCAGCGGCATATTTGCCGGCGACTTCCAGTGCATTTGTATGTGTCGCGAGGTCCACAGAACGGCGGGAGAAATCCTGGGCAGTCCGCCACTGTCCGCGTAAGGCCGCGGCATGGGCCTGAACGTCGAATGCGATGTGCTCATCGTCGCGTCCGGCAAACCACCGAAGGTCACGCTCGATCGCGGTTTGATCATTCTCGATGAACGCCATCATCAGCGGAAAAAGGTGGAAATACGTGCCGTCCAAATTTCGTTCGAACGCAGTCTTGCAGGTTTCTCTGGCTTCTTCATAGCGGCCCAACGATACCAGGGACTCCACCAGATTCATATAAATGGTGGCGTAATTAGCATCGATCCTAATACCCTCACGGGCGAAGGCTACGGCCTTTTCAGATTGCCCGATCCTTTCCATGGAATCTGAAAGGCTTACATAAGACACAACGAAGTTAGGATAGGTATTTCGCCAAAGTTCGAGCGTATCGATCGCTTTGTCCAGCTCTCCCTGTACGAAATTGTGATAGTAATATGTAATTCGAAGTTTTTCACTCTCGCTAACTGCATCGCGAAGCTCATAAGCCTTCTTCGTCATTTCCGCAGCTAGTTTCCACTGATCCGTATTGCGATAGACGACCGCAAGCTCCGTATAAGCCAAAGCGAAGTCGGGATCCAATTCGAGCGCTTTTTTATAGAAGGGTATCGCCTCAAATTGACGTCCGTTTACGATCTGTTCGCGACCTAGCACGAATATCTTCAGAGCCTCTAGCGAGGATGTGGTTATCGATTCGCTCGGCACATTGAACTTTTCAATCGAGCTCAAGCTTTCGCCCAACCGTTCGCGGAGTCCGGTCGCAGCCCGAGTGAGCGCATTCAGAACGTCCTCCCTCGAGTTCACCTGTTCAAACTCGCGTCCGAGGCTCTCATTATTTCGGGCATTGATGGCCTCAAGGGTCAACACATAGATCTCGCCGAACTTTGTTATTGAACCGGTGATAAATGCCTTGAGGTTCTGCCTCATGCAGATCTCTTCGCCAAGCTCTTTAGTCACCTTTTCGCTCGGATTGCGGCCCATGAGTCGCAATGTTTGAGTCACCTTCGAATCTGGAACGATATCGAGAAAGGGTGATTGAGCCAGGGAGTAAGCGAGCGCCATCTTGAGGGTCTGATCAAAGATCGCCTCGCCGGAAGTATTTTCAAATTCAGTGATCAGAATAGAATCGCGGGCCCTACCGCCCGAGCTGGTTGAGTACCGCGGAACGCTCGTCTTGCCGGAATCGGGGGAAGGTCGATTCGGTACGGCTGTTTGCTCGAGCCTCGCCTCGGCTCTTAGCTCGTCACGCAGCTCCTTCAGATCGACCAGAAGATCGCGGGTAGTTTGATAACGCTGATCGCGTTTCTTCTTCAGTGTCTTTTGTACTATGCGCTGAAGTTCGCGCGGAAGGTGCGGAGCAAGAGACGTGATCGCCGGCGGTTCCGTGCTGATTATCGACGAAAGAGTGTCAGTCATCGTCTCGCCGGCGAACGGCACCTTCCCCGTAAGCATTTCGTACATCACGACGCCGAAGCTGAAAATATCGGACCGTGCATCCATCGTTTTGCCCCGGGCCTGCTCCGGCGACATGTATGAGACCGTTCCCATAATTACGCCAGGGTTAGTTTTCACGAGTTTCTTCGTTTCGTCCTCGCCGCCTGTGTCTGCCAATTCAGAGAGTTTTGCGAGGCCGAAATCCAGCACCTTGATATACCCATCGGGTCGGACCATTATGTTTTCCGGTTTTATGTCGCGATGGATGATACCTGCCTGGTGCGCGGCCGAAAGAGCCTCGGCGGTCTGGACAGATATCGAAAGAGCGTCGTCAAAAGTGATGCGCTGCTTCATTCGCTCACGAAGGGTTTTGCCTTCGATGTATTCCGTGGCTATGTAATGAGAGCCATCGTGTTCGCCGATCTCGTAAACCGTGATGAGGTTTGGGTGGTTCAATGCCGATGCGGCTTTTGCTTCCTGAATGAACCGCTTAAGCAGGTCCTCGTCCTTACTGTATTTTTCATTGAGGAACTTGATGGCGACCTTTCGGCCGAGCTTTGTGTCGTCAGCCAAATAGACCTCGCCCATGCCGCCCGTTCCGATCAGCGAGACAATTTGATAATGGCCGAAGGAGTCCCTGGCCTGTTGCTGCGTGGTCATAAGCTCTAGGTTCAAACTAAATTAGCCCCGTTCGGTTTCGTAGTCAATCTTCGAGCCAATGATAAAGGCCGTTGCCTGAAGTCACGGCTCAGCTCTGACCCTTCAATTGTTCTGGCCGACCAAACCGACCCTTTTGATCAGATCAGAAAATCTCGGATTGGTCCGAAAGTCGTCGTACTCGTATCCGACTGCGATATACCTCAGCAGCGGATCGCGGTTAATGTAAGCCTCTTCTAACAACTCCATCGCATGATTGATGTCCCCCAGCGCCGCGTGGGGAACGGCGAGAAGCGCCGGCGAGCGGTAGCCTTCCATCGCCTCAATACGCTCGAGCAAAACTCTGGATTCCTTTTGCTTCCCGTGTATTCTGGCGTATGCCGCTGACAGATATACAAGCGGCTGGCTGTATTGACCTTCTCCACCGAGATTTGCTATCGCTTGACGGTAATATTCGACGGCCTCGTCGTATTGCCCGTTGCCCGCGTATGCATATCCAACGGCAAAGGCGGGAACTTCGCGGCTCGGTTCGACCAGCCGCGCCTGTTGATAGGCGTCAAGCGCCTCATCGAATCGCCGCGCCTGTACCAGCACTATTCCTTTCTGCAGCAGGGCCATACGCCGATTTAGCGGATCGCGAAGGCTGCGCTCCTCAAGCTGGGCGAGGGCCTCGTCCTGGCGATTCAGAACCGAAAGAAAGAACGCGTAATTATTACGTGGGAAGTCAAGACTGGGAGCGGCTTCGATGGCCTGCTGATATTCAGATTCCGCGGCCCGCCAATCGAACTCAGACTCTCGTGTCATGGCCATGACGACGTGAGCTTTCGCATTCTCTGGATTAAGGGACAAGGCGCGTTCGGCCGCGGAGCGTGCAAGGGGCATTAGTTCGTGGGGATTGTCACTTGCGTTTGCACGAGCCGCATAGATCCAACCTATTTCGGCATGAGCGGCGCTAAAGTCAGGATCGATCTCGACCGCCCGCAGGAAATGTTCGAGCGCCCGACTCCGTGCGCCCTGTTGACCATTTAATTCGACTAGTCCGCTTAGGTAATACTGGTACGCTTCCTGATCTTCTGTTTCGCTCAGAGACAGACGCTTTTGCTGCTCGTCGGTGAGTTTTAGCTGAAGTTGCCTCGCTGCTGAATGGGCGATCTCGCTCTGTAGTAAACTAATGCCCGACAATGGTCGCTGAAACTGAATTCCGGCCAAGTGGCGATCTTCGACTGCATCCACGATCTCGACTCTGACAAGAACGTCGTCACCGGATCGGGTTATCTTACCGGTAACAAGCGCACGCACTCCGAGCTGATCTGCGGCCGATGACAACTCGTATTCGCCGGGCTTGAATCTGGCCGTCGAGCTTCGCGACACTACCCGCAGCTGCGGCAATTGCGACAACCGGTCCGTAATAACATCCGCAATACTGCCGGAAAAATTGCTAATTTCGGAGCTGCCGGTGAGGTCCTCGAATGGAAGAACGGCGACCGAATCGATACCCCGGGTCCCACCCGCAAAGAAGGCGAAATAAACGCCCGTGGAGACCAAAACCAGAAGTATCGCCGCACCGATCAAAGATCTCAGATCCAATGACTTCGAGATCCCGAGAAAGCTGGAGGAGCCCGATGCGATTGGCCGAGGGCCTGTAAAAGTATAGGTTTCTCCACTCTCCTCTAACTTTTCCTCTGCATCGGGCTGCGTCGGAAAGCCGGTCCCCAACGTCGAGTGAACGGCCGACCCGGTATTTTTATTACCCGGTCTTCCTTCGCCGGGCGACGTGCTGCGGTCTCCGCGTTCCTCGACAGAACGCTTAATCTCAACCAGCTCGGCACGAAGTTCGTTCGCGCTTTGATGCCTTTCGTCAACGTCCTTCGAAAGAGCCCTGCGAACCATCTTTTCCAACTCATGCGGATACGCGAGGGACTGGTCAAAAGGAGCAGGATCGGCAGAAAGAACCGACACGATGGTGTCCGCACGGGTGTCTCCGTTGAATGGCCTTTGGCCTGTCAGCATTTCGTAAATAACAACGCCAAGGCTCCATATGTCAGTCCTCGAGTCAACCTTCAAACCGCGGGCCTGTTCGGGCGACATATAGGACTCAGTCCCCATAATAAGGCCCGGTTCTGTATCAAGTAGATGACGTGTCGGGTCTTCGGACCCTGAACCGAAGCTCTTCGCGCTTCCCTTTCCATGTTTTGCCAGGCCGAAATCGAGGACCTTTACATAACCGTCAGGCCTGATCATCAGGTTCTCAGGCTTGATGTCCCGATGAGTTATGCCAGCCTCGTGGGCCGCGGCGAGTGCAGATGCTGCCTGTATGGCGATCTCAAGCGACTCCGCGACCTCGATGGGTCCAGCCGAAAGTCTTTGTCGAACTGTCTGGCCCTCGACGAATTCCGACGCGATGTAATGCAGGCCGTCGTCTTCTGCGAATTCGTGTACCGTTAGGATGTTGGGGTGGTTGAGAGCAGAGGCCGCCTGCGCCTCTCGCTCGAAGCGTCGGAGCCGGTCGGCGTCTATTACGAAGCGGTGCGGCAAGACCTTTAATGCAACACGGCGATGCAGCCGCATATCCTCGGCGAGATAGACTTTGCCCATACCGCCCTCGCCCAGCAGCCGCTCCAACCTGTAACGGCCGATCTGCCCGACCGCCAGCAGTGGGTCGGATTCGTCATTGGAAAAGATCTCAGCCGCGAGCGAAGCAGGCGGAGAATCCAGGAACGCAGGCTCGCCGGTGTCGAAGCGTAAGAGTGCGTCGACTTCGCTTCGAAGTCCTGTGTCAGCTACGCACTCGTCGGCAAGAAACTTAGCGCGTTGCTCGACGGGCAACTCAACAGCGGCCCTGAAAAGTCCTTCTACCTTTTCTAAATGTTGTTTGTCCATCATTCAGCTAAACGAAAAGGCTTGCGAAAAAGGGTCATCAATTGTCCGATGATTCCAATGCACTAAGCAGCCACGACCGAGCGAAACGCCAGTCGCGTTTCGCCGTTTCGACCGAAATGCCGAGGATATCGGCCGTCTCCTCGTTTGTGAAGCCGCCAAAATATTTAAGCTCGACAACCTGGCCCTTACGATCGTCGAGCCGTGCGAGCTCTTTCAGGGCTTCATCAAGCGCAACGACCTGTTCAGATTGGTCTTCGTGGTCGGGAAAGTCGTCAGGCAGTGACAATTTTTCTTGCCAACCGCCCCGTTTTCTGGCTTGTTTTGCACGTGCGTAATCTACGAGAATATGCCGCATGGCCTTGGCGGCGACACCGAAAAAGTGCGACCGATTCTGCCATTGCGGTTCATCGTTTCGGGCGAGCTTAAGGTAGGTCTCATGGATAAGCTCGGTCGTCTGAAAGGAGTTTCCCGGATGCCGCCGAAGATGGCCGCGGGCCATACGTCGAAGCTCGTCGTAAACCAACGGCATCAATTCGGTGAGAGCGTTCTTATCACCTTTACCCCACTCGCTTAAAAGAAGCGAGATTCGATGCGACGCACCATCATTCATTGTTTTTCCGGAGGAGCTTCCGACAGATTATAGAACAAACCGTTAAAGAGAACATGCCTTGAATGATCCTTTTTTGATCGATCTTCCGTTTATGAGATCGTTAGTCGTCTTTGAGTTATCACTCGGGCGTTTTGCGGATCGTTGAGTATGGAATATATTTGCTGGGAATCATGCTCTCACCTTCGCCTGCGGCAATGGTGCCGGCAAAGCAATTAAGAGCGTCTTACGGGAAAGTGGAGATCGACGAAATGAACAACAAAGAATGGACGATTATGATATACATGGCCGGCGACAACAATCTCGCCGTCGATATGGCATACGCTCTGGAGCAACTAAAGCAGGTTGCGGGTGACGGTGCCGACAGCCCTAATCTCTTCGTTTACTATGACGGAAATTCGCCCTCGATCCCGACCCTTTATTGCGATTTTTCCGAACGAGCCAAGCCCAAGTACGTGCGTGCGTTCAAGGTGCCGGACAAACTGTACCCTGTACCTGAAAAGCAGAACGAGAACGCCGCAGACGACAAGTCGGTGCTTAATTTCGTCAACTGGTGCGTCAATCAGGTCGAGGTCGTAAATCAGAACGGCGAGATCGCAAACGGCCGTCGGGCTAACAAATATGCGTTGATCTTTTCCGGCCATTCGCTCGGTTTCCAGGATATCGGGCTTTTCAGGGACGAAACCTCCGGCAAGGCAATGAAGATGAACGACCTTTATTACTTGCTCCGGCGTTTGGTAGGCACCGAACAAAAGCTGGAGGATGACATTAGAGGCCACGGCCTGCGGGGCGAAGAACGCGAACGAGCCACACGAGTGCTTCTCGGGCAAAAGATCGATATTCTCGGATTCGACAGCTGCGTTATGGGAATGCTCGAGGTGGGCTATCAATTCAACGACGTGGCTGAGGTGATGATCGCGTCCGAAGGGAGTGTGCCAAACGCCGGCTGGACCTATGCGAAGCTGCTCGGAAAACTTGCGGGCGGACGATCGGACAACGGCAGTGCCGCGGCGGTCGCGGAGGGTTTCGTTCGTGATTTTATCAAAACCCAGGATTCATATACGGTCGGTGGAGTGTCGGTAGACATGGCGGCATGGGACTTGAATTGTCTTAGGGATCTGGCCTCTGCCTTTGACGGGCTCGCGACCGTACTGATCGACTGTTTTGCCTACCCGGACAGCCGCATCTACCGGCAAATGCAGCGAGCGGTCCTTCAGGTCCATTGGAAGTGTCAATCGTATATGTACGATCAGAACGTCGACCTCGGCGACTTTTGCGAGCTGCTCGACCGCGAATGCGGCCTCGTTGCGGAAGAACTGAGCGATGGTGACGACCTGGCGATCTTGCTTGACGTCCAGGACGCATGCCGGAGGGTGCTCAGTGAATTGAAAAAAGCCGTGATCCTCAGCGGTTTCAGCGGCGGAAATTATCAGTATTCGAATGGTATTTCGGTATTCTTTCCATGGTCGCGCGAGTGCTACGAAGCTTCGCGTAAGAACTATCAAAGCCTGTGGTTCGCAAAAGAGAGCGGCAGCCGTAAATTTTATTGGAACGGTTTCCTAAGAAAATATCTGAACGAGGTCGCTCTCCGTCGATCCGAACCCCTGACTCCGGACGCCTTGCCCGGTTCAAAATACAGGTATAATTCAGGGATCACATACTACGAGCCCGTCACCTTTTATCTATCCGGAAACGGCGAAACAAAGATCGCGGGTCAGGAAGGTTCAAAGATCGCGGGCCAGGAAGGCTCTAAGATCGCTGGTCATGAAGGGTCGAAGATCGCCGGACAGGAAGGGTCGAAGATCGCAGGCCAGGAAGGTTCGAAGATCGCGGGCCAGGAAGGCTCTAAGATCGCTGGTCATGAAGGGTCGAAGATCGCAGGTCAGGAGGGCTTGAAGATCGCCGGCCAGGAAGGTTCGAAGATCGCCGGTCAGGAAGGCTCAAAGATCGCGGGCCAGGAGGGCTCGAAGATCGCGGGCCAGGAAGGCTCGAAGATCGCTGGTCAGGAAGGCTCGAAGTTGGCGGCCGGGGGAGGTTCGGGTGCCTTCTTTGAGAGTTTGAGGCTCTTCAAGAATATAGAAGGCAGGTGGAACATCTCGGGGTTTACCAAACGACCAAACGATGAGGTACCTGAATCAGAAATGGCCAGCCGCTGAGGTGCGCTGGCCATTACCCTTGTATTGAATTCGGGTTACTGTCCGATCCCGTAAATATACGGTGCAATTACTAACGAGACGATCGACATCAGCTTGATAAGGATGTTCATCGACGGGCCGGACGTGTCTTTGAACGGGTCGCCGACCGTATCGCCGGTAACAGAGGCCTTGTGGGCTTCTGAACCTTTGAAGACCATCTCTCCGTTGATCTCAACGCCTTTCTCGAACGACTTCTTGGCATTGTCCCAGGCTCCGCCCGCGTTGTTTTGAAAGATGCCCATTAGTACGCCGCAAACCGTGACGCCGGCAAGCAGGCCGCCAAGAACCTCGGGGCCGAATGTGAAGCCGACGACCACCGGGGTGATCAGGGCTATCGCGCCGGGCAGCATCATTTCGCGAAGCGATGCCTTGGTCGAGATAGCGACACACTTCTCGTACTCGGGCTTCGTTTTGTACTCCATAATGCCGGGGATCTCGCGGAACTGTCTCCTGACTTCCTCTACCATGTCCATTGCCGCCCGGCCGACCGCCTGAATGCAAAGTGCCGAGAAGATAAACGGGATCATACCGCCGACGAAAAGTCCTGCGAGGACATTTGCCTTATAGATATCGATCCTATCGATACCCGCGATGCCTACGAACGCAGCAAAAAGGGCAAGAGCGGTCAAAGCCGCAGAGGCGATGGCGAAACCCTTTCCTGTCGCCGCGGTAGTGTTCCCGACTGCGTCCAGGTTGTCGGTGCGTTCACGAACTTCGGGGGGCAGCTGGCTCATTTCGGCGATACCGCCGGCGTTATCAGCGATAGGTCCAAATGCATCGATCGCGAGCTGCATTGCGGTTGTGGCCATCATTCCCGCAGCCGCGATGGCCACGCCATAAAGGCCGGCAAAGTAGTACGAGATAATGATGCCGGTGGCGAGAGTCAGGATCGGGAAGACGGTGGATTTCATGCCCACGGCCAATCCGCCGATGATGTTGGTCGCATGGCCGGTGGAAGATTGCCGGACTATCGAGAGCACCGGCTTTTTGCCCATGGCTGTGTAATATTCTGTGACAAAGCTCATGACCGCACCGACGACCGTTCCAACTACGATCGCCCAAAAAACGTCCATTCTGGTAAATGTGGCGGAGCGAAGCGTGATCGGGCCGTCTGGCAGGATCATAGTTACCGCAAAATAAGCTGCTACAACTGTGATAAGGATCGAGACCCAATTGCCCATGTTGAGGGCATTCTGCACGCTCGACTTTTCGTCGCTGATGCGAACAAAGAATGTGCCGATGATCGAAGCCACGATACCAAGGCCCGAGATCACCATTGGCAGCAGGATCGGCGACAATCCGCCAAAGCTATCGTTGATCTTTATCTCCTGGCCGAGCACCATAGTCGCGAGGATAGTGGCAACATAGGACCCAAAGAGGTCGGCGCCCATTCCAGCCACATCGCCCACGTTGTCGCCAACGTTGTCAGCGATGGTAGCCGGATTGCGAACGTCATCCTCCGGGATACCGGCCTCGACCTTGCCCACGAGGTCGGCTCCTACGTCAGCGGCCTTGGTATAAATGCCGCCGCCTACACGCGAGAATAACGCGATGGACTCGGCACCCAGCGAGAATCCTGTCAGGACCTCGATCGCGGTCCTCACCTGATTAGCCCCCAGGTCTGCGAACATAGCCATAAAAGCGATGAACAAGCCGCCAAGCCCGAGGACTGCTAGTCCGGCAACGCCCAGGCCCATGACGGTTCCGCCGGTGAACGAGACCTTCAGCGCCTGTTTGAGGCTGGTTCGGGCTGCCTGCGTAGTGCGAACATTTGCTTTGGTCGCAACCTTCATCCCGATGTACCCGGCGGTTGCCGAGAAAACCGCGCCGACGATGAACGCAACGCTGATGATCCAATGGGAGTGGATCTCGCGTCCTCCAACCTCGTGGATCGTGCCGGAATAAGCGAGCAGTGCTGCGGTGATCAGAGCAAAGATCGCGAGCACCCTCCATTCAGCTTTCAGAAATGCCATCGCACCGTCAGCGATGTATCCCGCCAACTCCTGCATCTTTGGCTCGCCGGCGTCCTGCTTGTTGACCCACGCCGCTTTGAAGGCCATGACGATCAATCCGAGTACACCGAGAGCCGGGACCAAATAGATTACGTAATTGTTCATTTTTGTTTTAGGGCCCGTGCCAGTAACGGGCGCGAAATTTCAGCTAAATATCAAAATTACTGATTATCAGATAAACAGGGCATTTAATCAATCTGAAGCCCGGCATGATGTAAGATCGTGATATGAAAACGCTATTTGTCCGGTCAGAGGCTCGCGAGCAGATGGTCGATATTACAAAAGATGTCGCCGCCGCGGTACCGCGTGACGGCGATGGAGTGTGCGTTCTGTTCACCCAGCACACTACCTGCGGGCTCACGATCAACGAGAATGCTGACCCCGATGTGCAGAGCGACATGCTAGGATTTCTCGCGCGGCTGATCCCTCAGTACGATCCAAACTTTAAACACTTCGAACACAATTCCGATGCCCATATAAAGTCCTCTCTGATGGGCGCGAGCCTCACCATCCCCTTTGAGAAGGGTAAACTATGCCTCGGCCGCTGGCAGGGGATATATCTGTGTGAATTCGACGGTCCGCGTGAGCGCACAGTTGTCGCAGTTGCGATCACTGCATCGAGCTGATCGCCGGAAGGGCTATTCTAAACCTATGAAATCGATACCAGTTAAGGCTTCCTGTAGTTGTACTGGTATAGGATTGAACCTGTACCTCCTGCTGCTTGCTCTCAACGTATAGCTGCCTCTCGGAACCGCATCGAAGGTGTAATAGCCCAGAGAACTCGACAAAACATTCCTTTGCACATCCGCCCCGTTGCTCAGCGTTACGATCGTATTTCGAAGCGGCCGTCCCAGCGGATCTAGAACGCGGCCCGAGACAGAAGTGGTGGTGTCGACCGCTATCGTGAATGGCGAAAGGCTGGATACCGTACCACAGACTACATTGTTCGTTGGGCCCGAAGTCGTAACATCTGCCCATATATTATTTTCAAAGTGTAGCAGGCGTGGGGTTCCGCTCGGAAAGGTTATCCCGGCGATGTTGAAGCAGACTTCGATCTGTCCACTGTACACAGCGGTCGTCGAAAGATTGAAGTAGACGGGCGGAGTGCCGGGCGAAAATGCGCCTGGTAAAGCCGGCCCACTCGTAGATGTGGTGACGATCGACTCCCCGGCCTGTGTGACCGAGTCGAATTTTATTGTGACCGGCGTTGTACCCGTTATCTGGTCCATCGGAATGACGGACACTTGTGATCCTGTAGATGTCAGAGTACCTATCACAGGTACCGAAAGAAAGATCCCATCCGTGAATGTACCGCCTGAAACTCTCGCCCATATCGGGACGCGTCCACGGCTATTCCAGGAGGGGATCTGGCCGATCGAGGTCACCACGGTCCCGCTTCCGAAGGCCGGATCTACCGCACCATTGACCAGTGCTTCTTCGATCTGATCTTCGGGGGATGAGCGCCACATCCCGTTGACCCGTGAGCCGCTCTTTAAATAGCCTCCATTGAAGAAAACGGCGCCATTGGCGGCCAGAGAGTATAGATCGCCGGCAAACGAGTTTGGACTAGTACTGAACGCGTCAAATACCGTGCCGGTCCCTGGGGCTGGTTCGCCCTCAGCCACCAGGGTTTGCAGAGTCCCACCAAAACCACGTCGTATGAACAGCCCTGAAGCCGCGTTGCCGTCCGCGACCTGTGCCCGAAACATCGCGTCCCCTGATTCATTGATCTGGACCTCCCCCCGGCTGGCGGTCATATTTGTGAATGTTCCGCTCAGTGGTGCCGTTGAGCCGTTCAATGCCACCGCTTTGGGTGCCGTGGTCGTCGAACCGAAGAATACTCCACCGCCTGCACCTCCCGAAAGAGTCGCGAAGAATCCAGCTTCGCCGTTGTCGTTGTAAGAGGGCGACCCAATGGAAGTGAAAGTAGTGCTGTCGGGACCCGCGTCACCGGGCATTACGATCTTTGAGATCGACCGATCCGGAGCAGATGACAAGATCCCTAAACTGCCGCCCCCGAAAGCCGCTCGAAAGCTGACTCGTCCTGAGTCGGTGACTACATAATCGCTAATTGAGCTTACGGTTCCCAGCCCTTGTACCGTCTCATTCGTGCCTAACACTTTGACTAATCCGGTTCCCGGAGACCATAACATGAGAGCCGTCGACGACGGGTTGATCAGGCCGGCTCTGAAAGCAATTTGGTCCGAATCATTGATCGCCTGAGGAGTTACCCCTGTAACGAAAAGTGAAGTTACCGTTCGGCCGTTCAATACCGGGGTCTGTGTGGTGACAATGGGAAACATTCCGCCGTTGGGATCTACCACATAGATCGACTGAGTGCCATTGCGAAAGCCGCCGAACTGATTTGCCACCACAAGAACAGTGCCGGACGCATTTATCTGGACCGCTGCCCTATTCACAATGCGGTATCTGCCCCCCATTGGCGAAGGATAGCCATCGGTGGCGACGACCTTCGTGACACGCGTTAGCAAATTATGGACAGCGATACTCATCGCACCGCCAGCCTTTTGTGCGAAAAAGCCTAGATAGTCCTCTTTACCTGTTACACGGACGTTTTTCAGCAGAGTTCTTGTACCTTCGGGCAAAACATTAGCGTCACTGACGAGCCTTGTACTTGACAGGTACTCGGCAAAATCAGCTGACCCATCAAGGATATCGGACTGAAAGTGAACGGATCCGTTCGCTGTGGTTCGGGTAGAGGTTGACGTAATACCGTACGTTCCCAACGCATCGGGCTCGAGGAAACCGTTCATGGCAATCACCACAGTGGGGGATTGCCCCGTCCGCTGAAAGATCCCTGATGAGCCATTGTTAAGTGACGACCGAAAGCTGATCGCCTGCCCAAAAGCAGATACTGCTGAAAATGTGTTGAAAGTGGTATCGACCGGCCCGGGAATGGGTTGGGTTCTGTAAGCGACCGCACGAATAGCCTGGTCGGAGGACGCTACGAACAGCCCGTGTGTCGAAGTGCCGCTGCCTGTTATATTCGCTGTAAAGATCAGGTCGAGCTGGCGTGTAAATGAGAGTACGGCAAGAGAGTTGGCCGTTACGGTTCCTCCGACCGGAGCCGGGAGTGTATCACCCGAATTCACCCGACGCGCGAGTGTGCCGTTCGGAAGCGAAACCCACAGGGCTCCGCTCGCCGAGAATACGGCCGCCCCGTCATAATTCACTATCCCCGCAGAAACACTGGGAAAGGTTCCTCCTACGGGATTGCTGTCGCCGTTGGCTACGACCTTCCGGGCCCCGCCGACAGTTGCAGCGAAAAGACCCTGGCCCCCGCTCCCGCCCATGATCGTGCCGCTGAATAAGAGTGTCTCCCCACCGTGATTGAACGATGACGGATTCGGACTCAAGGTCGTGAGGGTACCCACTGAGTCGGGGGCCGGGTCTCCGAGCCCAACGATCTTTAATGCGTCTCCCTGCCATGTTTTCATGAATAACGTTGTAATTGGCGGTGTCGGGGAGGGAGCGAGAGGTGCCGTAAAAGCTATTGTGCCCTGATCGCTGACGCCAATGAGGCCCAGATTCCGTCCATAGGGAGTGTTCGGACTGCCCGGAATGAGGTCAGGGCCAGCCACGACCTTTTCCAGAGAGATCCCGTCGTACATCAATATCGCTCCCTGCGATAATCCGCTGATCTGTCCAAAATCTACCTTGAATACCAGAAGGCCTGAATTGTTAAGACGCGGAGTAGAGATCATGTCGGCTTTACTCCCCGGAAATCCTGGCACCTCGTCCCCGGCCTGTAACACCCTTTTCAGAGCGGTGCCGCCTTTTTCGCGATAATATACTGAGTTCTGGCCGTTCCCGATAAAAGCGAAATCCCCTGAGTCATTTACGATCGATTCAGCGGGTATGCCAAATCGATTCGACACTTCTATAGGTGTTCGATCGGTAACTACGGGAACAGGAATGTTTTCTGGGAAGATGTTAGTAACAAGAGCCAGGCACAATAGGAGTGATTTGGTGATCGTGGAAGTCATAGTTGTACTTTTGATGGGAGGAGCCCAACTGATTTTAGAACTTGAGTTTTCAAGAGCTAAGAGGTCACAGACTGGTTTGTCGATAGCAAAGCCTAACGCTTTAAGCGACGAATCGTGTACCCGCGCCACGGTACCCTAGCATTATTTCGTTTCTAGTGTCAAAGAAGTCTTTTTTAAGCATCGTGGGTGATACTCGCCATGACGTCGCGGCAGGAGCGGTCTGATGCCCTTGAAATTTGGCAAATGATCTATAACGGGAATGAAAGGGCTGTTGCACCAATAGAGAAATGTTATATATATGCAACAAAATGTGATAGGATTCAGCTGGCCGTTCGCCTGGTTGTGAATGGCTTCCAAGTATCTTAGGCAGCCTGGATATCGAATGGCAATGAAAAACTACATTCCGCAGGTTGCTCAAGCAGCGGCTTGACCAATTGCGAAACTAAAACCAAAAAAGGAGGCAAGGTAAACCTTGCTCAGGACTAAGATACAAGTGCTTCCACCAGGAATAATTATCAAGAAAGGTCAATTTTTTTAGGATGACACAAGAAGTGAAACACGTTACGCAAAATCTCCAAAATGGGACAAACCGGGTTAAACTGATGTGCGTCAAGAGGTTAGCTGTCCCACTCACCGTCCCACGCGGGACGGTTATTGACGCTTTTGGAGGTTTTTGATGACGGCAGGGTATTCAGGGACACCGCTCGCACAGAAGCTCGGTATCAAAAGTGGGTTCACGGTTCTTACATTGGGAGCTCCGGAGAATTATTCTGAACTGCTCGGCAATCCGTACGACATAAAGATAATCGCCGATAAACCAGCTGGACGGCCTGACATTATTCACTTTTTTACGAACAGTAGGGACGAGCTTTTCGCAAGGCTCGCGGACCTTCGGAATGTGATCAGCCAGAATGGCGCGATCTGGGTCTCGTGGTACAAAAAAGCCGCAAAGCTGCCCACCGAGTTAACCGAGGATACGGTACGTGAGGCCGCCTTGCCGCTCGGCTTGGTCGACATAAAAGTGTGCGCTGTAGACGAGAAATGGTCGGGTTTGAAGTTGGTTATCAGAAAAGAAAATCGAGTATAATACACCGCACATCACTTACCCAGGAGACCGCTATGCCCAATATTGATCCGCGCATCGATGCCTACATAGAGAAGTCAGCCGACTTCGCTAAGCCTGTATTGACCCACTTGCGCGAGCTGGTTCACAAGGGCTGTCCGGAGGCTGCTGAAACGCTCAAATGGAGCATGCCGAGTTTTGAATACAAGGGGATACTTTGCGGGTTCGCAGCGTTCAAGCAGCACTGTACATTTGGGTTTTGGAAACAGTCTTTGATGGAAACCGACGCCTTTCCCCAGAACAAGACCGCGATGGGAAGCTTTGGCCGTATCACGTCGCTTAAAGACCTGCCGTCGGACGAAGTAATGCTTAGGCTGATCAAACAGGCTGTCGAACTGAATGAAAAAGGAATAAAGGTCTCTAAGAAGCCCGCGGCTGCCAAGAAGGAGCTTGTGGTGCCGGAGATATTGAACGAGGCACTTGCCGGCAATGAAAAAGCGGCTGAAACATTCAACGCTTTTCCGTACAGCTGTAAGAAGGAATATGTGGAGTGGATCACCGAAGCAAAAACAGAACCGACCCGCGAAAAGCGGCTTGCGACGACGATCGAATGGTTATCGGAGGGCAAACGCCGGAATTGGAAATACGAGAATTGTTAGATTGAGAAAATTATGCCAACACTCTCAATGTTCTTCGGTATTATAATTCGAATGTACTATGCCCCGAAAGAACATGGCCCGCCGCATATTCATGCGATCTACAATGAATCGGAAGCGGTATTCAGGATCGACGATGGTGAAATTGCTGAGGGTGAATTGCCGGCAAAGCAGTCAAAACTAGTGAAGGCTTGGATAGAGATCCATCGGGAGGAACTAGAGGCAAATTGGGAACTTTGTCAGAACGGTGAGCCTCCTTTTAAGATCGATCCACTAAAATAGAAAATATGTATTTTTCAGTAAGAAAGGTAGAGGCTGACACTGATTTCACACTTATTATCACTTTCGAAACAGGGGAAAAAAAACGTTTCGATATGAAACCGTTTCTAGATACCGGTGTGTTCAAAACCCTTAGGGACGAAGAACTATTTCGATCTGTACATGTCAGTTTTAATACAGTCGCATGGGATGGCGACATAGATTTTGATCCCGAAGCGCTTTACAACGGTGGGCTCCCATTAGGAATATGAGCCCGCCATTTCTGATCCAGACCAAATAACTGATATGACTGAACCAATACTAGTTGCCCAGAAAGAAGACGCGAACAAATTTTACCTATTGCCCCAAATGGCCAATCGTCACGGAGTTATCACCGGCGCCACCGGAACCGGGAAGACCGTCACGCTTCAGAAACTGGCCGAGGGATTTAGTTCGCGCGGCGTCCCGGTTTTTATGGCCGACATCAAGGGTGACCTGACCGGCGTAACTCAGCCCGGCGGCGGCAATGCCAAGATCGACGCCCGCAATGGACTGCTCGGGATCACGCCCGCATTCGAAGGTTTTCCGGCGACCGTTTGGGATGTTTTTGGTAAACAGGGGCATCCACTGAGGGCAACCGTTTCGGAAATGGGTCCACTGCTGATCGCCCGGCTTTTGCAGCTTAATGATACGCAGGAAGGCGTGCTTTCGATCGCATTCAAGTTTGCTGATGACAACGGCTTGATGCTGATCGATCTCAAGGACCTGCAGTCGCTGATGCAGTTCGTCGGCGAGAGTGCGGGTGAGCTGACTCTGAAATATGGAAACGTGTCCGCGGCATCGGTAGGGGCGATCCAACGCGGCCTACTTCAGATCGACGAACAGGGCGGCGATCTGTTTTTCGGGGAGCCGGCGGTCAAGCTTGACGATTTTATGCAGAGCATCGGCGGCAAAGGTGTTCTAAACTTGCTCGCGGCCGATCAGCTTATCAATTCTCCAAAGCTTTATTCAACTTTCCTTCTTTGGTTGTTATCAGAGCTGTTTGAGGAGTTACCGGAAGCCGGCGATCTCGAGAAACCGAAACTCGTATTCTTCTTCGACGAGGCGCATCTGCTGTTCAGCGATGCTCCGCAGGCTCTGATAGATAAGGTCGAGCAGGTCGTCAGGCTGATCCGCTCCAAAGGCGTCGGCGTGTATTTCGTGACTCAAAATCCAGCGGATATTCCTGAAAAAGTCCTAGCTCAGCTCGGAAACCGCGTTCAGCACGCTCTCAGGGCCTATACCCCGCAGGAACAAAAAGGCGTGCGCGCAGCCGCTTCATCGTTCCGCGTAAATCCGGCTCTCGACACCGAAACCGTGATTACTGAACTCGGCGTCGGTGAAGTTTTGATCTCGACCCTCGATGAAAAGGGTGTTCCGACAATGGTCGACCGCGCGTTTGTTGTTCCTCCGGTGGGCCACATTGGGCCGATCTCGCCTGAACAAAGGGCAGCTTTGCTAGCCAATTCGCTGGTCGCCGGAGTTTACGAAACGCCCCTCGACCGCGAATCTGCTTTTGAGATGCTCAAGGTCAAGAACGATGCGAAACTCGCCGAACAGCAAGCTGCGGCGGACGAAGCCGCGATCGCGAAAGAACAGGCTGCGGCCGTAAAAGCAGAGAGAGCCGCCGCCCGAGCGCCTGATAGTGTTTGGGAGTCGATCGGTAAGAGCGCGGTTCGCTCGGCATCGAGCAGCATCGGACGATCGCTCGGGACGAAGATCGTACGCGGTGTCCTGGGCGGGTTGCTGGGGGGGAAAAAGAGTTGGTTTTAACCGGATATTTAAGACAAGAGATCGAACTCGCTGATTATGATTATGGATAACGCCGAGACATTGTTATTGATTGGTACCGCAAAGGGATTGTTTATACTCCGCGGCGATCACAAGAAATGGAAACTCGATGGGCCGCATTTTCCGGGGCTTCCTGTTTACGCGGCTTTTTTGGATCAGCGGAAAGGCCGTAACGAGATGTGGGCGGCACCCGGCAGCTGGCATTTTGGTGCTGAGCTTTGCAAAAGCACCGACATGGGGAAAACGTGGGACCAGCCCGAGAATCGGCGGATCAAAATGCCAAAGCCGACTAAGAGATCTCTCGAGAACATTTGGCAGATCGCACCGGGCGGTAAGGACGACACCCTGTATGTCGGTGTAGCACCGGCCGCGCTTTTCGAGTCGCATGATCGCGGCGAAACGTGGAAATTGAACAAAGGTCTCTGGTCACATCCGCATCGGAAGAAATGGACGCCGGGATTCGGCGGCCTATGCCTTCACACGATCGTCACCGAAAAGAAAGACCCTAAAGACATAAAGATCGCGATCTCGACAGGCGGCGTTTATCAATCAGCTGACGGCGGTGAGAAATGGCAAGTAACGAACACGGGAGTCAAAGCATATTTTCTCCCCAACCAGTTTCCGGAATTCGGTCAGTGTGTTCACAAGATCGCCCGGCATCCAAAAAAGAAGAACACGTATTTTATGCAGAACCACCATGGTGTCTATCGCAGCCGGGACGGTGCAACAACGTGGCAGGAGATCGAGGAGGGCCTACCGTCAAATTTCGGTTTTGGTTTGACGGTGAGCGAAGCGGGATCGGTTTTCATCGTGCCTTTGCAAGCAGACGGGCAGAGGTTTACGTGCGAAGGAAAGCTGCGCGTTTATCGCAGCCGTAATGAAGGAAAAAGTTGGGAGCCGCTCACCAAAGGACTTCCGCAGAAGCATGCCTATGAGGTCGTTCTTCGCGACGCGGTTGACTCGACGGGAACCAACATCTTCTTTGGTACAAAGAACGGTAAGCTTTTCGGCTCGGGGGATGATGGCGATTCGTGGAAGTTGATCGAGGGCTCACTCCCCGAGATCTGCTGCGTGAAGGCTTACGCTATATGACTTAGGGATTGAGGCTTTTAATTATTGATTGATCAATTGCGAATTAGTAATTACATGTTAAAGGCGGTAACGATACATTTAAGCGGCCATTTGAAGGCATTCTCGGACGGTGAGGTTGAAATACCCCTCCCTGGAGAATTTATGACCGTTTTGGATGCGCTAGATGCACTTTGGAGCCGATACGGGGCACTCCATGATAGAGTCCTTAACGAACAGGGTGAGATACGGCAGCACGTGAATATCTTCGCAGACGGGCAAGATGTAAAACGATCGAATGGCCTATCTACGAAACTGATCGGAGGCGAGATTCATATCTTTAACGCCGTGAGCGGGGGCTGATGCTTCTTAAAACAAAACTCATCGAAGAGATCATTGCCGGTCGTGTTTCCACGGTCTTCCGCGTGTGGAAACGAGCGACCGTGAAGCCCGGCGGCACACAGATGACCAAACTCGGTGTTCTCGGCATCGACGCGGTCGACGTCGTCAATGAGGATGAGATAACTGAGAAGGACGCTCTGGATGCCGGCTATGCCTCGAAAAATGAATTGGTCGATCACCTGCTCGAACGTACCGATGAAACGGCGATCTACCGAATTAAACTTCATTACGTTGGCGAGGATCCCCGTAAGGAACTCCGGCAGCAAGCTGACCTCAGCGAAAAGGAATTAGCCGATATCATCACAAAGCTGCAGAAACTCGACGCAGGGAGCCAGCGAGGAAACTGGACGCAGCTTTATCTTCAGATGATCCACGACCGGCCAAACACGCACGCTGCAAAACTAGCCGCATCGATTGGCCTCGACATCCCCCGCTTCAAACCGTGGGTCCGCAAGTTAAAAGCCCTTGGCCTGACGGAAAGTCTCCGGCCGGGATATTGTCTATCGCCTAGGGGTGCAAGGGTTTTAAGCGAACTCACAAAGGCCGACTATTCCTCCGGCCGCCGGTCGGTCAACTAGCCGAATGAGCGTCGTATTAAACTAACGATAATGAAAGTTTTATTAACCGGGGCTAATGGCTATATCGGCAAGCGGCTACTGCTTCTTTTGATCGAGCGAGGTTGCAATGTCGTATGTGCCGTTCGTGACAGAGCCAGATTCCCCGAGGAAGGCTTATATGCTGATCCGCGTGTATCTGTTGTCGAGATGGACTTCTTAGAAAAGGCACCAGTGAGCCCGGAACTGCAGGATATAGATGCCGCTTACTACCTCATCCACTCGATGAGCGACGAGAACTCATCCGGTTTCGATAAGCTCGAGACGACGGCCGCAAGGAATTTTGTTGAAATGGTGAGCTGTACATCCGCAAAACAGATCGTTTATCTCGGCGGCATCACCAACGACGATAACCTCTCCTCGCATCTGGCGTCGAGAAAGAAGGTCGATGAAGTGCTGCGCTCCGGCCCAGTGCCCGTCACATCTCTGAAAGCCGGGATCATCGTCGGTTCAGGCAGTTCCTCGTTCGAAATCATTCGGGATCTTGTGGAAAAACTGCCGATCATGATCGCCCCAAGATGGGTAGAAACGCGGACACAGCCGATCGCCATTCGCGATGTTCTTAGCTACCTGTCCGGAGTGCTCCTTCGCGGAGATACATTCGGAGGTGCTTACGATATTGGCGGCCCTGACGTTCTGACATACAAAGAAATGATCCTGAAGTACGCCGAAGTTCGCGGGCTCAGACGCCGGATCATCACCGTTCCTATGCTAACGCCGAGGCTCTCGTCATACTGGCTATACTTCGTTACGAGTACCTCTTACCGACTCGCCGTGAATCTGGTGAATAGCATGAAGGTCGAGGTAATCGCCAAACCGAATGACCTCGGTTACAGGCTCGGGATACACCCATTAGACTATAAAGAAGCTGTAAAACTCGCATTTCAAAAGATCGGGCAAAACAGCGTGGCATCGAGTTGGAAAGACTCATTCGTTTCGAGTTACAAGACGAATGCACTCAGAGAACATTTGGAAGTCCCGACTAACGGATGTCTTACGGACGAACGGCTTGTACCGGTTACTGCCGACGTTCATCAGGTCATCGAGAACATCTGGTCGATCGGGGGCCGGCGCGGCTGGTATTACGCGAATTGGCTTTGGTCGATCCGAGGACTGATGGACAAGATGGCCGGTGGTGTAGGGCTCCGCCGTGGCCGCACAAATGCCAACACGATCAATGCTGGCGACACGCTCGACTTTTGGCGCGTGTTGCTGGCAGATAGAAAGAGCAAAAGACTGCTGATGTACGCGGAAATGAAGCTGCCAGGAGAAGCGTGGCTGGAACTGTCGATCATAAATATAAATGGGCAGGACTTTCTCAAACAGACCGCTACCTTTCGACCAAAGGGATTGCTCGGACGCCTGTATTGGTACTCGGTCCTGCCATTCCATCATTTCGTATTCCGCGGCATGGCGGAAAATATTGTGGGTTTCAGGGAGGCGTAAACAGATCAATACATTAGGAATGATCTTCGGATCCTCTCGAACATGGCTTGTCCATCCTTCCAGCTCGCCTCGATCTCCTCTACTGAATCGCCACCCTCAATTGCTTTGCGGATCTTGTCCGTGCCGCTAACCACATCAAACGGGTTCTTACCGAATTCGTATTCGTAATCATCCTGTTTCCATTGGAAGCGGTCAGAGTAGAGATCGTATGCAGTTTTGACCATCGCGATGCCAAAAATAACAGGGCAAAAGGCCTCGCGGTCGGTGACGTGGATCTGGACGCCGCCGCATGTTTGATCAGCCCATTTTTGGAAAGTTGGGCGGAAGAAACATGGCCTCAAAACCACTCCGGGAAAATCGTAGCGGTCGAGTTCCGCCGCCCACGCCCACGGGTCGATGAACGGCGCACCATTGAGCTCAAAGGGTTTTGTTGTTCCACGGCCTTCGCTCAATTCGGTGCCTTCGAGATGCACCGTTGCGGGAAAAACTACGCATGTTTCGACGGTTGGAATGTTCGGGCTGGGAAGCACCCACGGCAGGCCAGTTTGCTCGAACCACATCTCACGGCGCCAGCCATCCATCGGGACGACTTCTAGTTCACAGCCTATTTCAAAATGCTCGTTGAACATCTTTGCCAGCTCACCGGTGGTCATTCCATGCCGCGTCGGAATCTCAAACTGGCCAACGAAGGAAGTGAATTCCGCTTCAGTAACATTGCCTTCAACCTCAAGGCCGCCGATCGGGTTAGGGCGGTCACAGACGATCACACGCTTGCCGTACTTTTTCGCGGCCCGCATGCAGTTCGCCATTGTGTAGTTGAACGTGTAGATGCGGCAGCCCACGTCTTGTAGGTCAAAGACGATCGTGTCGACGTTCTCGAGCATCTTTCCGGTCGGTTCGCGCGTTTCGCTGTAGAGTGAATAGATCCATAGCCCTGTGTGTGAGTCAACGGAATGATCGGTTTCGATCATATTGTCCTGCACATCTCCCCGAATCCCGTGTTGCGGACCGAAAAGTGTGGTCATGTCGATGTCAGAATGTTCATGAAAAACGTCTGCAGCATGCCTGAGATCAGGCAATACCGACGCCTGATTGCAAACCAGTGCGATCCGTTCACCACTGAGTAAATCGAGCCTGTCGGTTAATAACACTTCTATTCCGGGACGAACGGTTTTCATTTCCATCATCAAAATAATAGCCCAAGCGGGGCTCGGGCTATTCTTAGGCCTTAGAGTTTATACCATCTATTTCTTGGCAGCCTTTTTCGCGGCTGGTTTTGCTTTCGGTTTAGCAGCAGGTTTAGCCGAACTCTTGGCGGCAGCTTTTGGAGCGCTCTTAGCTGCAGGTGTTGCCGCAGGTTTCGCTACAGACTTCGCCGCCGGTTTCGCAGCGGACTTTGCTGCAGGTTTGGCAACTTGTTTAGCATCGGCGTCTGCGACGGGAGCGTCAGGCGCGTTCTTTGCTACCGACGCAACGCCGCTCTCCATCGAACGAGTGGTTTTATACATCTCGCTTTTGCCGATGGGTTCGCCGTTTGCGGCCTTCATAACGAAGTATGGCGAGCCATCTTTTGCAGTTTTTCGTTCAAATCGTTTATCGTTCCCTGCGTTCTTTTTTACGGATTGGATGCCTCTGTTTGCGGCGCTTCTTGATTCGTACGCTTCGCTCGTAAGAATGGTCTGGCCGTTCGATGCTTTTAGATTGAAACGAAATTTTCCGGTCTTGCCGGCTTTGATCTCAAATTTTCCTGCCATGAATATTTATCTCCTCAATTCCTAGAATATTTGACATGCGGATGAAACTGCTTTCCGGCGAATAAAATATTGCACAGTGACGATATGTGCCGCAAGCTTGTAACGTTTTTATTCGAGAAAATCATGCGGCATATCCCGCGCTCGAAGGTTGTTTCGAGTGATGACCCGGGCACAGCCGTTCCATCTCAGGATCGCATCGTCGTTGCCGGCGGGCCGCATTGATTCAACCGTTTCAAAACAATCCATTGCCTGGCGAAACAGCTCAAACGCCCCAACGCCTCCTTTCGCAAGCGTCGCCTTGCCCCGACGCTCGTACATTATCCCGCTATAGTAGGTTCGTTCGTAATCGCCGCTGATACGCATTAGAAATTCGGTGATTCGGGCGTCACCGATGGCATAGTCCTTTCCGAACCGATCGCTCATAGCCAGAACGATATTGATCAATGCGTCCTGATTGTCAGGATCGATAGCAAGGATGTCGAGATAGATGCTCTCGGCCGCTCCGGGCTCGTTCAAGAGCCGGTATCGGTTCGCTTTTTCAAGAGCGGCAGGCACCGCCGCAGGTGATAATGGTTTGAGCTCGAACATCTCTATTTCTTACGAAATAATTTCACCAATTTTCGCAGCGGGTCATAGTGTTCATCTACGACACGCTCCTTGAGCGGAATAATAGCATTATCTGTGATAGTTATGTGCTCCGGGCACACTTTTGTACAACATTTTGTGATATTGCAATAACCGATACCAAACGCGTCTTTCAATTGCTCGGTCCGATTTTCCGTGTCAAGCGGATGCATTTCGAGAGCTGCCGCATAAACGAGAAAGCGGGGCCCGATGAACTCTGAATGCTTTTCGTGGTCCCGAAGTACATGGCATACATCCTGGCAGAGGAAACACTCGATGCACTTTCGAAATTCCTGAACGCGGTCGACATCCGACTGCTGCATCCGCCACGTTCCGTCCGCGGCGTCTGGTTCTCTGGGATTGAACTTTTTGATCCTCTTTTTTACTTCGTAGTTCCAGGAAACGTCGGTAATCAGGTCCTTGACTGGCGGAAATGCCCGCATAGGCTCGATCGTAACGGGCTCGTCGATCGGGATCGTGTCCAGACGCGTCATACACATCAGCTGCGGTTTGCCATTGATCTCAGCCGAACATGAACCGCATTTGCCGGCCTTGCAGTTCCAGCGGCATGCTAGGTCGGGGGCCGACTCTGACTGGATCTGGTGAACGGCATCGAGCACGACCATTCCTTCGGACACTTCGGTCTGGTAATCGACCAATTCACCGCCTTCTCTGCCGCCTCGCCGTATGCTGAATGTTGCTTTCTTCATAGTCGAACGCCGGCATCGTGCCGGCAATCGGGGCCGGCCGGCAAGATGCCGGCGTTCCATTCACCCCATTTCTTCAATTATCTGCTTCAACTCCTTAGGCATTTCGGGGATGGGAATGCGTGATATTTGCATTTGGCCATCGGCATCTTTCTTCAGGGCGAAATTGAACTTCGCAAACTCCGGATCCTTTGCCGGAAAATCGTCGCGGTATTGTCCGCCGCGGCTTTCGCGGCGTTCGATGGCGGAGCGTGTTATTGCCTCGGAGACCGTTAGAAGATTATGGAGATCCAGGGCAGTATGCCATCCGGGATTGAAATCGATATTACCCGGCACGAATGTTCTGGCCGATCTTTCGTTAAGCTGTTTTAGGCCGTCTAACGCCCGCTTCATCTCGTCTTCGGTGCGGACGATGCCGACGAGATCCTGCATCATCTCCTGGAGGTCATTCTGAATCGCGAAAGGATTCTCGCCACCGTCTCGTTCAAAAGGTTCGAGAGCGGTCCGCGTCGTTCGTTCGATCGCTTCGTGGTCCACGCTTCCGTGGGAATTTTCTTTCGCGAAGGCCGCGGCATACTCGCCGGCGCGTTTGCCGAAGACGATCAGGTCTGAGAGGGAATTTCCGCCGAGCCGATTGGCACCGTTGATCCCGGCCGCGCATTCGCCGGCTGCAAAGAGCCCGGGAACGGTCGAGGCTTGTGTATCGGCATCGACGCGGATGCCGCCCATGATGTAATGGGTCGTCGGGCCGACCTCCATCGGCGTGGTCGTGATATCGAGATTCGCGAGCTGTTTGAACTGGTGATACATCGACGGCAGTTTCTTCTTGATATGTTCGGGTGCGTTCTGGATCTTTTCCTTGATCCATGCAATGTCGAGAAATACGCCGCCATGGGGCGAACCGCGTCCAGCCTTTACCTCGCGAACGATGCAGCGTGCGACGTGGTCCCTGGTAAGCAACTCGGGCGGACGGCGGGCGTTCTTGTCGCCAATTACATACCGCCAACCTTCTTCTTCGGTGTCGGATGTCTGATCTTTGTAATTGTCCGGGATATCGTCGAACATGAACCGCTTGCCTTCGCTATTCGTTAATATTCCGCCCTCACCGCGGACGCCCTCGGTCACGAGAATTCCCCGTACACTCGGAGGCCAGACCATCCCGGTTGGGTGGAACTGGATAAACTCCATATCGATCAGCTCAGCACCCGCATCGTAGGCCAGCGTGTGCCCGTCGCCAGTGCCTTCCCAGCTGTTGGACGTGATCTTGTATGCCCGGCCTACTCCGCCGGTCGCGAGAACCACGGCTTTTGCCTTGAATACACGAAATCGCCCGTGCTCGCGCTCATACGCAAGGCAGCCGATAACGCGGTCACCGTCCTTGAGCAGTGAAACTACCGTCACTTCCATGTAAACCTGAATGCCCTGATGAATGCCGTGGTCTTGCAGAGTGCGAATGAGTTCGAGGCCTGTGCGGTCACCGACGTGAGCAAGCCGCGGGTAACGATGGCCGCCGAAATTTCGCTGGAGGATCTTCCCGTCCTTTGTCCGGTCAAATACGGCACCCCATGCCTCAAGCTCGCGAACCCGTTCCGGCGCTTCCTTCGCATGCAGTTCAGCCATACGCCAGTTATTTATATACTGGCCGCCACGCATCGTGTCTGAGAAATGGACCTTCCAGTTATCCCGATCGTCAACGTTTGCCATTGCCGCGGCCATTCCGCCCTCGGCCATTACTGTGTGGGCTTTGCCAAGCAAAGACTTGCATACAAGCCCGACGCTCACACCTGCGGCAGATGCCTCGATCGCCGCGCGGAGTCCGGCGCCGCCTGCACCGATGACGAGAACGTCGTGTTCAAATGTTGTATATTCAGCCATGAAAGAGTAACCGCGAAAACTCACGAAATAGCACTAAGAAAACAATCCACTTTGTGTATTCTTTCGTGACATTTGGTGGCTAAAATAAACGATAATCGGTCCAAATTCCCATTGAGACCATTCGGACGTAGAGGTCACTGAAGCCGACCCAGAAGAGCGAGAGCCATGCAAATAACATGTGCCGGTGATTCAGCTTGCTTACCCATCGCCATGCAGCGTGGCGGGCCGGTTTGTTCGAAAGCTGATCGCAGCCGCCTCCGACCAGGTGTCGCAAGGAATGGCAGCCGAATGTGTAGCCCGCGAGCAGGATCACGTTCACTGACAGCACGATCGTGCCGACCCCGATGCCAAATCCGTCGGAGAATTGCGTTGCGGCAACTGCGTCGTACGCAAGAATTGCGATAAAAACGAGCGCGACATATAGAAAGTAACGATGTACGTTCTGAAGGACCAACGGAAATTTCTTTTCGCCGCGGTAACTATGCCGCGGCTCCCCGACCGCACATCCGGGCGGATCTGCCCAGAAAGCTTTGTAGTATGCACCGCGGTAGTAATAGCACGTAAACCGAAACCCGCCGGGCGCCCAGAGTATAAGTATCGCGGGTGTGATGGGTTGTACAAGCAAATATGTCGGAAGCCATGACGGCCATGCTCCTAACCACGAATGCCCCGAAGCCGGCTGGCCGAACGCCTCCCAGATCAGTGGCGAGTACATTGGCGAGAGATACGGGCCGTAGGCATAATGCTCACCCTGAAAGGCGGCCCAGCTCGAATACACAATAAACGCGGAGAACCCGAGAAAGGTCAGCAGGGAAGGGATCCACCAACCGTCCTTTCGCATTGTCTGTCCAAATCCACGCGGCTGAATAGATACCAGATTAGAAGCCATAAGAAAGCGGAAACTATTAATTGTCTGGCGGAATTACCTATCGGAAACTTTAAAAGTTTTACGCGAATTGCAGCACCAAGTCAATTTTGGGACAGATCACTATGGTCTGAGCAATAAAAGTCCTGATCAGGCATGGATTCTGAATTCCGATAAATGCAATCCGCACAAAGATTAGGATATCTACGGGCCCTTGTCTTGTCCCACCGTGGGACAGCAAATGGGACAAGATAAAAGCTTTATGTACAGTAGGTTAACTCCGATTGTCCCATTTTTCGAAAATTGCAGGAGGTGTTTCACGTTTTGTGTCTTCAAAAAGTTATCACTTTTCAGTGGTCGCTCCGGCGTCTACCGCCCGACGAGCAATATATCATGAACGGGAATATGTTGCAAGAATAAGACTGCCGATTTATTGGTACAGGCGGCCGTAGGTAGTGGTTATCTCTTTGAACCAATTGGAGACTTCTTCTGTGAGCCGACCTTCCTGCAGCCGCCATTGCCAATTGCTGTCACTGGTTGCGGGGGTGTTCATTCGGGCGGAACTTCCGAGGCCGAGGATGTCCTGCATTGGAACGAGTGCTGTATCGGCAACGGAGGCAAACGCGGCCCGGATCATGTCGTGAGGAATCTCGCGGCCGCTTGCGTTGAGGTATTTCCGGCAATTTAATCGCTCGTGTTTCGCGGCCTTCTTATACCAGCCTGCGGTTGTGTCGTTATCATGCGTTCCTGTATAGGCGACGGTGTTTCGAATATAGTTATGCGGCAGGTTGGTGTCGTGGGGGTTGCCTCCGAAGGCGTACTGCAATATACGCATGCCGGGAATCTCGTAGCGATCTCTGAGGGCTTCGACCTCCGGTGTTACAGAGCCAAGGTCCTCTGCGATGACCGGGAGAGGCCCAAGGCGTCGGGTCAAAACTTCGAAAACCTTATCTCCGGGAACATCCGCCCAGCGACCGTTTTCAGCGGTTTGATCGCCGCCGGGCACCTCCCAATTCCGTGCGAATCCGATGAAATGGTCGAGCCTGACAATGTCGGCCGTTCTTAAGGCGAAAGCGATCCGGGCGGTCCACCAGCTAAGATCGTCGGAAAGCATCGCACTCCAGTCGTAGATCGGATTGCCCCATAGCTGGCCGGTCTTTGAGAAATAATCGGGCGGAACCCCGGCAACGACCTTTGGGGTACCGTCCGGCTCGAGTTTGAATTGCCTTTGGTTGCACCATACATCCGCGGAATCCAGGGCAACGAAGATAGGGATATCGCCGATGATCTTTATTCTGCGCTCATTCGCATACGTTCTTAACACGGTCCACGCACGAAAGAAAAGGAACTGGTAAAACCGTTCCGCGTCGATCTCTCGTTTTAATTGGGAGACGGTTTTCGCGAACGCATCAGGGTCGCGTCGGCGTAAAGGCTCAGCCCATTTATACCAGGGCTGTTGGCCGTGAGCGGCTTTGACCGCTCGAAACACAGCATAGTCGTCGAGCCACCAGGCGTTGCGGTGACAAAAATCATTAAATTCAGCCGATGTTTCCGCCATTGGCGATGAACGGAAACTCTCATAGGCCTGCACGAGGATCTTCGTTTTCCAATCATAGACCTTGCCGTAGTCAACATACGCGTCAGGGAAGTCGGGAGCTTCATTTATCGCGGTTTCGGGCAGCAGGCCCTGATCGGCCAGTTGCTGCGGCGAGATCAACAACGTATTGCCCGCGAATGCAGAAAACGTCGAGTACGGCGAATTGCCGGGGCCGGTCGGCCCGAGGGGCAATATCTGCCAATAGGTCTGGCCCATCGAAGCGAGGAGATCTACAAACCGATAAGCTTCGGGCCCGACGTCGCCTATACCGAAGCGTCCGGGAAGCGAAGTCGGATGGAGAAGTATTCCGCTGGCTCTGGGAAGTTTCATTTGTCGTCTATTATGTTTGTGTTCGTAGTTCAATACAAACAGACGGAAAACGGGAATACTCGTAATTAGTGATATGTGATAAGAGCTGTAACCTGCTGTAACTTATCATTTACCACTTCCTACTTTTCACTTATTTCGAACCAACAAATGGACCAGATAATCCGCAGCAAACGTATCGTTACGCCGATACTGACTGGTCCGGCGTCGATCCATATCAGCGGCGGCCGGATCGCGGCAATTCGGGAATGGGACGACGTCTCCGCAGGCGTGAATCTGGAAGATGTAGGCAGCCTTGTCGTGATGCCGGGGAATGTCGACGCTCATGTTCACGTCAACGAGCCCGGTCGGACGGAATGGGAAGGCTTTGAGACCGCGACGCGCGCAGCAGCAGCGGGCGGTGTAACCACTATCGTCGACATGCCTCTGAACAGCATTCCGCCCACTACCACAATTGCAGATTTCGAAGAAAAGCTTGCGGCTGCCGAGGGACAGTGTTCCGTCGATGTGGCCTTCTGGGGCGGCGTCGTGCCCGGCAATACAGGGGAACTTGAGCCGCTCGTGGAGCGGGGTGTGCGCGGATTCAAGTGCTTTCTGATTCATTCCGGAGTTGATGAATTTCCCCACGTAGTGGAGTCGGATCTGCGTGTCGCGATGCCCGAGGTAGCGCGGCTCGGTTCGGTGCTGCTAGTTCATGCAGAGGTTCCCGGCCCTATCGATGCGGCTGCTGCAGCGGTGGCCGGCGATAATCCGCGTTCGTACAATACATTTCTTCGCTCGCGGCCCCGTGAATCCGAGAATGAGGCGATCGAGCTTATGGTCCGTCTTTGCCGCGAGACCGGATGCCGCGTTCATATAGTCCATCATTCATCGTCGGACGCGCTGCCCTTACTTCGACAAGCAAAGGCAGAGGGTTTGCCCATCACTGTTGAAACCTGTCCGCACTACCTGACATTCGCCGCCGAAGAGATCCCTGACGGGGCTACCCATTTCAAATGCTGTCCGCCGGTTCGCGAGCGGGAAAATTGTGAGAAGCTTTGGGAAGCAGTCAAGGACGGTACGATCGATATGATCGTATCCGATCATTCGCCCTGCACACCGGCTTTGAAACTGCAGGGATCCGGCGATTTCATGGAAGCATGGGGAGGGATCTCCGCGCTGCAGTTTGGACTGCCCGTGATGTGGACAAATCTTCGTTCCCGCGGGTTTGGCATTGCAGATCTGACGCGGCTCATGTCCCGATCGCCGGCAAAACTCGCAGGTTTGGAAAAGAGAAAAGGGATGCTGGCGGCGGGTTATGATGCCGATCTTATCGTATGGGACCCCGACGCAACATTTAAAGTGAGGCCGGAGACAGTTTTCCACCGGCACAAGATCACACCTTATGAGGGGATGGAGCTTTTCGGGGTGGTGAAGTCATCTTATGTCCGAGGTAATAAAGTCTTCGACGCGGCCACATTCGGCGATCATCCGATTGGGACTTTACTTCCTTAGTCTAGAGTTTCAATTGACAGCGTGCTCTATGTCACATTTCGCAGGTGCTGTGTCATAATCAAGATTCCGGTCAGACCAAGGGGGATTATGAAGTGGGCGCCAGCAATTTTGACATTGTCTATTTTTGTTTTTTGTGGAACATCGGCTGGAGCTCAGGAATCAACGTTGGGAATTGCACCGATACGGGCTGTGATAGTGCCCGTTACAGCCACAAAATTAGAGACTGATGAATTGACGCGAGCGCCGCTCAACGTCAGGTTCGTTCCCGCCGACATCTCGAAAGATCTGCCGGTCACGGTGTTGGAGTCATTTGTTGACTTCAGTATAAAAAGAGATCCGCGGGAGACGGCGCGAGCCTGGAAACTCGTTCCCGCGCATCAGCCGAAGGAACGCGATGTATCAGATCTTCGCATCGTAGATGATCCGGACAAACTGGACAGGCCGAAGAGTGAGGGGTTTCAATGGGGACTTGCCATTCGGCAATCGCTTTTTTTTCTCGCCGTGCAGCACGGATACGCAATGACACAGCCGAAGACGCGCACCGCCCTTCGCGGGCCGTTCTTCAAGGATTACGTTGCTTCCGTACGATCGTTGAGCGGATGGAGTGACGGGGGGAAGTTCTTTACGAATTACGTGGCTCATCCGATGCAGGGTTCCTTTGTGGGTTTTATTCAGATCCATAACGACCCTCGTGGAATGAGGCAGACTTTCGGTAAGTCAGGAGAGTATTGGAAGAGTCGGATGAAAGCCCTCGCATGGTCTGCGGCGTGGAGCACTCAGTTTGAGATCGGGCCGATTAGCCAGGCATCCATCGGCAACGTCGGACACGGCGGCAAACAAACCTATATCGATCTGGTCGTTACGCCCACAGTTGGGATAGGAATGCTGATAACGGAAGATATTCTGGACAAATATGTCGTTCGAAGGATCGAAAGGTGGTCAGGTAGTTTTTTGCTCAGGGCCTTCGCGCGCATGATCTTTAATCCGACACGCAGTGTCGCAAATATAGTTAGATTCGAATTACCGTGGCACCGTGATCCAGGACTTCGATTTTGATATAAACTGGGCCCTGCGATCAAATACACTTTCGAACGTTAAAGAATGGATTTTCTCGACCTGCTTGATCTCGCATCAAAAAAAGTCGGCGGCGTCGTGATGGCTGCCAACGATGACTTTTTTGCGCCCATGGAAAACCTGATCGAACCGACCGCCGCGGTCTGGAAAGAAGGAAAATACACGGATCGCGGCAAGTGGATGGATGGATGGGAAACCAGGCGACGGCGTTCACCGCGGCAGGACGAGAAATTTGATTGGTGCATCATTCGGTTGGGCCTGCCGGGAAAAATAAAGGGGATAGTTGTTGATACTGCATTTTTTCGGGGGAATTTTCCTTCTCATTGCTCCCTCGAGGGATGCTCATTTGATGGGCACGCCGAGGTCAGTGAACTGCCCGGCGAGAGGGGACAATGGAAAGAGATCCTTCCGTTATCCGAACTCAAAGGCGATACGCAAAACAGATTCGAAGTATACTCCCATGACCGGCTAACGCACCTGCGATTCAAGATCTATCCCGATGGTGGGGTTGCTAGGCTGCGAGTCCACGGTGTTGTTCAGCCTGATTGGGATTCTATACGAAAAAGAGATAGTGAGATCGATCTTGCGGCCGCCGAAAACGGCGGCAGTGTTCCGCTCGCGAGCGATATGTTCTTTGGACACCGGCAAAACCTTATTATGCCGGGACTGGCCGTGAACATGAGCGATGGGTGGGAATCACAGCGCCGCCGCGGTGACGGGCACGACTGGTGCATAGTAAAACTCGGGGCGCCGGGGAGAGTGACGCGTATCGAGGTCGACACGTCTCATTTCAAGGGAAACTATCCTGAAAGCTGTTCCCTCGAGGGTGGATTCACTGAAGCCGGTGATCTCGGTTCGATCGAATGGAAGGCTTTGCTGCCCCTGTCAAAATTGCAGGCTCATACAAGACATTCATTCAATGAAGAATTAATGCACGAAGGGATAATATCTCACGTTCGATTAAACATTTTCCCGGATGGTGGTGTCAGCCGTCTGAGAATTTACGGCCGCATCGCATAGAGCACTAAACTGCTATACACTATTGTCGATTTGCAGAAGATCCAAGTCTACAAAAGTCTTGCCTGGTTGAATGAGTTACCAGAAACAGAAGCCCGGACGGTGCTTCTCGATTGCTGCGGCTCCCGGGTATGGGCCGAAAGAATGACTAGAGAGAGGCCCTTCAGAATGTTGGATGACCTGTTTTTCTGCGCTGAGTCGATATGGCACTCGCTGACGCCGGCAGATTGGCTCGAGGCATTTGCCGCCCATCCTCGTATCGGATCCTCCTCTCCGTCCAGTGTAAGTTCGAGGTCGTCAAAATGGTCGGCGGGCGAGCAGTCGCAAACGAATAACGGTGATAACAAGGTTAATAATGACCTCGCCGAACCGAACCGTTTGTATGAAGAGAAATTCGGGTTTATATTCATAGTCTGTGCGACCGGCCGATCGGCTGACGAGATGCTGGGAATTTGCAGAGCGAGGCTGGGCAATTCGCTGGCAAAAGAAATAAAGATAGCTGCACACGAGCAGCAAGAGATCACGGAACTACGATTGGCTAAATTACTCGAAGATGAGCGCCATTACAACACATGTCCTTGACACGGCTTCGGGAAAGCCCGGTGCAGGCATCTCTGTCGCGCTTGAGCGTAAGACCCATTCCGCTGGATGGCAAAAGATCGCTGAGGGAATGACGAACTCCGACGGGCGGCTCAATGACCTTTTGTCTCCAAGCGAAGCTTTTCTGCCGGGGCACTACCGACTGATATTCGAATTGGGGGCGTATTTTCTCGTACATGATCGGGAGGGGTTTTTCCCTCAGATCTCGGTCATGTTTGTGGTAAAGGACACGGTGCAGCATTATCACGTACCGCTGCTGCTAAGCCCATTCGGCTACACGACATATCGCGGCAGTTAGAATATGAATGTCAGGATCGCCCAGAACAGCTACGGCAAATCCCGCGTTCGCCTGATCAAGGTCGTTCGAAACGGCCTGCATCATGAGATCCAGAATCTCACTCTCAACATAGCTCTCGAAGGTGACTTCGAGCTAATCCACACCGCAGGCGACAACAGTCTTTGCCTTCCCACAGATACGATGAAGAATACGGTCTATGCCCTTGCGGGTGAGACCGATGAACTCGAGCAGCCCGAAGCGTTTGGCCGCAAGCTTGCCAAGCATTTTCTGAGTAACAATCAACACGTCTCCACGGTTCGGCTGCAGATATCTGAAACGCCCTGGAAGCGAATGCGGTTTAACGATGCGGAGCATACGCACTCATTCGTGAAGGGAAGCAACGAGAAGCGAGTAGTAACGATAAATGCCTCGCGCGGCCAACTTACCCTTGAGACTGGGATCGAAGACCTTGTGGTTCTCAAGACATCCGGGTCGCGTTTCACCGGATACATTAAGGACAAATTTACTACGCTGCCCGAAGGGACAGATCGAATACTCTCAACGTCGGTCAAAGCGCTGTGGCGTTATGCAGATCCCGATTCGGCGAGCCATGAACTTTTCCACGCAGTCCGAAGCACGATCCTCGAGATCTTCGCCGGCCACGAAAGCGAGTCGGTGCAGCATACGCTTTACGCAATAGGCGAGGCTGTTATAGAGCGATTCGCGGATGTGTCCGAGATACGGTTTTCACTTCCGAATATCCACTGCCTGCCGGTCGATGTCTCGCGATTCGGCGTCGAGGAGCGAAACTGCATTTTTATTCCCACTGACGAGCCGCATGGGCTTATCGAAGCGACAATAACCCGACAATGAACACATCACTCTCTCAAGCTTCCCTGGGATCTATCTCGGCCAGGCTTCATTCGACCATGACCGATTTTGCCGCGGCGTATCCAGGCGAATCCGGTCGACGCCAGCCGGTTCACACCGTTTATGGCGGAGCACATCTTTTTAAGTCGGACACCGCGGTTAGGCTGGGGTCGTTGTCGATGCGGGCATTTGAGGAGTACGCGCCGGATGCTGAAACATTTGCCCGTATTCTCGATATACCGGGATCGCTGGCGGGCACCGTCTATGAGCGGGTTCGTGAGAAGATCGGCCGCGAGGCCGTCGAGGATTTCCGGATCGATTTTGAAGACGGGTACGGGGCCCGCCCGGACGCTGAGGAAGACGGGCATGCTATTGGAACGGCGGGGGAAGTTGCGAAAGGAATCGCCGCAGGGACTCTGCCGCCGTTTATCGGGATCCGGATAAAGACGTTTTCAGACGAGCTGCACGCTCGGAGCATTCGAACGCTTGACCTATTTCTAACGGAGCTTGTCACTGCAGCCGACGGGCGGATGCCCGAAAACTTCGTTGTAACTTTGCCTAAGATCGTCCTCCCGGAACAAGTCGCTGCACTTGCGGATATCTTTGATGAGCTTGAGCCAAAGCTCGGGATTGCCGCGGGGACTCTGAAAATGGAGATGATGGTCGAAACCACCCAGTCGATCATTGCGCCGGATGGTGAGATCGGACTGCCGCGATTGCTCAGGGCGGCCCGTGGGAGATGCACGGGGGCCCATTTTGGGACGTACGACTACACGGCAAGCTGCAGCATCACAGCTGCTTTCCAGGACATGCTGCACCCCGCCTGTGACTTTGCCCGACACGTGATGCAAGTATCTTTCGGCGGCACGGGTGTATGGCTCTCAGACGGCGCGACGAACATCATGCCCGTTGCCCCGCACCGCGGCGACGATCTTACTGAAACGCAGATAGAGGAGAATAATAAAGTCGTTCATCGAGCGTGGAAGCTGCATTACGACCATTGCCGACACTCGCTGGCTAATGCATTTTACCAGGGATGGGACCTGCATCCCGCACAGCTGCCGACGAGGTACGCGGCCGTATACAGCTTTTTTCTCGAAAGCCTCGATGCTGCATCTGAGCGGCTCAGGAATTTTGTCGAAAAGGCGGCGCAAGCCACACTTGTCGGCGACGTGTTCGACGACGCTGCAACGGGACAGGGTCTGCTCAATTACTTCCTGCGGGCGATCAATTGCGGAGCCGTGACGGAGCAGGAAGCTCTCGACCTGACTACTCTTACGCTCGACGAATTACGGTCGGGCTCTTTTGTTAAGATCCTGGAAAGCCGTCGGACGTGATCGATCTACTGATTAACGAGGGGCGATTCCTTGCCGCTCGAAAGGATCTTCCGCGTCACAGCGAATGCGGCACCCAGGCCCAGGGCGACCGCCGCACCTGTTGCATACGGATGAAGCGACGCCCTTGTGTAGAGACTTGATTCGGCCACATGCCCGCTATATCCGCCACGTTCAGTCAGGGACGGATCATTGGGGAGATAAAGACTTTCCTTTGAGTTGTAGCCAGCAGGAATGTCCGTTTTCTGCATATCGATCATCATTGTCTCCATATAAAGGTCCGTGACACGGGGAGCATATTCGCCGACAAATGATAGGGCCTTTCCACCGCCGCCGACGAAGACATCACGGACAGGATTTTCAGCACAATGAAGTATCGTTTCCGCCGCTGTCTCGGGTGCGTAGACAGGCGGGGGATTTTCGGGCTGAACACCGAGGTAATTCTTCGCGTGGTCCTTATACGGAGTATCGATGGCGGCCGGCTTAACCAGCGAAACATAAACGGGGGCCCCGATCGATTCGAGCTCCATTCTCAAAGCATCTGTAAAACCCTTCACCGCGTGTTTCGAGGCGCAGTACATGCCTTGAATAGGTATCGCCCGGTCGGAGAGCGTGCTGCCGATATTTATTAACGTGCCGCCCTTTTTCTCCATATGCTTCGCGGCGATCAGTGATCCATTAACGACACCCCAAAAATTTGTTTCGAATAATCGACGCGAGTCCGCGTCCGGCACGTCTTCGAGCCTGCCATAGATCGACACCCCCGCATTGTTTACCCACGTATCGATCGATCCAAAAGCCGCGGCCGCATCTCGAGCAACACGCTTTACCTCGGTTTCTTTTGACACATCGGTTGCGACCGCGATAGCCTGGCCGCCATTCTGCCGAATCTCGTCGACCAGGTTGTTGAGAGCTTCTTCGCTTCTTGCGACGAGAACGAGCCGAGCTCCGCGCTCAGCAGCCATCCTGGCAGTTACAAGGCCGATGCCGCTGGTTACGCCTGTTAGAACGATCACCTGCTCGCCGACCGGCTTTTGTTTGAAAGATCTCATAAAGGAATCTCAATATGCTTAGCGGACGCTGCCCGACTGCGCTCCGCACTCTCCGAGGTAAGGGAACTCGGTGCGTCCGGATTGGCTCCGGTATGCACCGCGATCGCCAGACGCTCAACAAGTTCACCGCCCAGCCATCCGCCTACCAGGGCGAGGCCGAAGCCGGCAAATGAGAACGCTAATGCCAAAGTACCCGGAACGGCGTCAATACTGTGGCGAAGATAAAGGCTCGCCGCGAACACAAGTAGTACACAGGCATTGACGATGCCGTGGGTCAAACCCACGCGTTTAGCCCTGGTTCCGGCAGGGATCCCGACCCAATCGATCCAACCCGTGGATGCGGCTGCAACACCGCCAGCCAGTCCTGCCGCAATCATCCAGTAGGAAACAACAGGGAAGGTATCGTTCCGAAAGTAGAGAAACAGAATGTCGAATATCACCGATGTCGAGAGTAGTCCGACCGGAAATACTATCAATATCGGATGCATTGAATGGCCGAGAATTCGAGCGTTGCTCTCCATGCTTTCTCCAATACCAAGTGTAAGAAGTAAAAAATTCTTAAAATGTACATCGCAATACATTCCTCAGATAGTGGTTGCGATACCATCGCTTTCGTCAGTGTGGTGTTCTTAAAAATGCTTCCGTTATCCGGGTGCGGACCGTACATGCTGAGAGGCCGAGATTCCTGTCTTCTGATCGTTTTCGGCACAGAAAAGACGCCGCTCCTATCGATGGGCGGCGTCTTTTCTAACTTTTCCTCTGATATGGGTATGTTGGAACAGATCTTTTATCTTGTGGGGCTCTCGCTAGCTGTGGCGTCTATCGCCTGGACAGTGACTCAGGAAGAGATCTTTGCCGAGCCGCGTTCTTATTGCGCCGACCAGAGTAAGAAGGCGCAGAATTTGCTGGTTCGCAAATTCTTCTACGTTTTCACGTGCGAGTACTGCTTCAGCCATTGGGTCACTTTGTTCATTTTGTTGATCACCGGATTTCGATTTCTCTATGACGATTTTCGCGGCTATTTCCTCGCCTTTTTTGTTATGCCCTGGCTGGCGAACCAGTGGATGAGCCTGTATCGACGAGTGAGGGTCGAGATCAAGTACGAGAATATCTTGGCAACAAAGGAAAAGAAGAAATTGCCCAAATCCGGAGAAGATACACAATGATCGAGGTGCTGGGTTGGACAAGTTCCGTGATACTTCTTCTCACGCTGATAAGACAGGTTTACAAGCAATGGCAGGAGGGGAAGACTGAAGGCATTTCGAAGTGGCTTTTTGTGGGACAACTGGCCGCGTCGGTAGGCTTTACGGTTTACAGCGTATTGACAGGGAACTGGGTCTTTGTTTTTACGAACGCGGCTCTTATGCTAAATAACATCGTCGGTGTGATCCTTTATTTCAAGTTCCGAAATAAGGAGGAATCGAATGCCTAGCCGGAGAATGGAGCAAATCTGTATACACGCTGACAGACGGCAGGTCAGATTCAGGCTTACGCTTTAGATACTTTCTAGAAGGCTCTCGATGAGGGCCGCCAGCACAAAATATGATTAAGAGTTCTACCGACCTCGGCCAAACCAAAGCGTTTGACGTTATTTGTTTTTCACACCTACGCTGGGACTTCGTTTTTCAGCGCCCTCAGCACTTGATGACTCGATTCGCTTCAAATGGCAGGGTCTTCGTGATCGAAGAACCTGTACCGCACAACGGTGAGTCTTTTATTGAAGTGTCCGATCGCGGTGAAAATCTCTTCGTGTGCCTGCCTCATATTTCGGAAGGCGATTCTGATTGGATGCCCGAGCTTGTAGAAAGGCTTGTGTCAGAACGTGGTTTGGAGAATTACGTCGCCTGGTTTTACACACCGATGATGTTGGGGTGGGCCTCGCAATTAGCTCCGAACGCCGTAGTCTACGATTGCATGGACCAACTGTCTGCGTTTAAGAATGCGCCACCCGAGTTGATGGAGCGGGAACGCCAGCTTTTCGAGAAAGCCGACGTGGTCTTTACGGGAGGAAAGAGTCTCTATGAGGCGAAGAAGGGCGAGCATCAGAATGTGCATGCGTTTCCGTCCAGCATCGACGTCCAGCACTTCTCACAGGCTCTAGAGATCACGGACGATCTGCCCGAACAGGCTCAGATCGGTCGTCCGAGGATCGGATTCGTCGGCGTGATCGACGAGCGAACAGACATAGATCTGCTTGGGGCTATCGCTGACCTCAGGCCGGAATGGAACTACATAATGGTCGGCCCCGTCGTCAAGATCAGCGAAGAAGATCTGCCCCGGCGAAGCAATATTCATTATTTGGGTCAGCGGTCTTACGATCAGCTGCCGGCGATCCTTGCCGGCTGGGATGCGGCAATGATGCCTTTTGCATTGAACGAGTCAACCCGTTACATTAGCCCGACAAAAACCCCTGAATACCTCGCGGCAGGATTAGCGGTCGTTTCCACACCAATAACCGATGTCGTAGACCCTTATGGAAAACTGGGTCTGGTGCATATCGCAACAACACCGGAAGAATTTGTAAATGCTTTGCAGTCGGCCCTCAATGAAGATGCCGGAGCTCGACGAGAAGCAGCGAGGAAGTTTCTATCTCAAAATTCCTGGGATGAAACATTTGTGAGGATGAACGAGCTGATCGCACGGGTAATAGACAGGGACGCAGAACTCGCCGATCAGGCGGCCCAGGCCGCGGCATGATCGGATATAACTATTGGCCGGCCCTGTAAGCTGATCTATTACCGAGACTGCTTTGAATTTCGAGCTTTAGCGGCTCAAATATCTCCCTGTTCCCATCCTCATCGGGATAGTCCCAAAGCCCGTTATGACAGTGGCGTTCATCGACCCATCCGGGGTGATTAACGATCGGATAAATACAGATGCCGCGCAGGTCGACACCGGCATTTTTAGCCCGCCGGCTTTCCTCTACTACGTAGCGGGTCCAGGGCCCACGTCTTTCGTCTTCCGTACCAGTTTCTGAGATCAGTAGCGGGATATTGTATCGTTCGTAGACCTCGGCAAGTATATCGCCGAGGGGCCGGTAAAGGGGGCTCTCCATCGGTATCATCTCACGGTCGGCAAAAAACCACTGGTTGTGCGGATAGTAGTTTATTCCGATCATATCCACGAGAGAGCTTTCGCCACCCAGGTGCGACTCTAAGATACCTGTGATAAGGTCTATCGCCTGATACTGGCTTCTATGATAATTCTCAGCCTCCACGGCTAACCACGGTTCTTCTGGCCGCGAAACAACATTTACCGCGGGCTCCGACGTCATCACGAACGTCTCCGGCTCAACCGCTCTCATGGCCTTGATCCCGGCTATCGCCGATCGGACCAACTGCATTTTTAACTCGTTACCTTTTTCCCGTTCGAACGGATGAAACTGCCCCACCTCTCCGGCTATCCATGAGAAAAAGGAGATCTCATTTACCGGTACGATCGCCGGAGGCCGTCCGGTTACGGAACGGTGATGGTGCGCGAAGGCTTCTGCATATGAGGCGAAACGAGCCGGGAACTCGGCGGAAAAAATGTCCAGATCATCCGGATACCCGTAGTGGAACAGATCCCATATGACCCGAACACCCGTCGTCTCCGCTGCACGCAGCTGCCTTTCTGCACTTGAGAAGTCATATCTTCCGGGCACTTTCTCGATCAAATGCCACCTAAGGCCATCGCGGGCGGCCCCAATGCCGAGCTGCGACAGTCGCCTGTAATCCTCAAGCGCGAACCGGTCATGCGCCGTGGCATCGACCATGTCCAGGCGCTGTCCGTCAAAACGGCGATGCGTCGAGCACTCGAATCCTCCAAGAATAAAACTCTTCATTTCCGGCTTGGCCATAGCGCTTAAAAACGAGTAACCGGCCGAAATCTAGTCAGGGCCGGTAATATGATCCTTTCTTATTCAAGAACTAATGTCTTGCCGACGGGCTCGGGATCCTTTGAAGTCCTGGCATCACAAATCTGTCTTCGGAGCGTTCGGGAAGTCTATAACTCCCATTCATCATATCCTTGTCGAACGTCGAATAATTACATGTTAACTCTACGCCAGCCTCGATATCTCGACCGGCGATAGTCCGGCCTCCGAACGGTCCCCAGTTTACATCGATACAATTCGGTTCATCTGAATGATTGAAAAATCTCGCGTCATCACCGCAAAAAATATAGAGCCCGGTGAGTTCGTCGCGATAGCTATACTTCTGAACCTGTTGCCGGGCGCCCTCGGCGAGGGACGCGATCTCTTCCTTCTTTAACTTCAGGTCGATCAATGGATTATATTCCCACACCACCGTATCTCTGGGAATAAATTGATCGGCAAAAAGCCCGATCCCATCGATCCTGCTTACTCCTAATTTGGTCCTTACACGTAACATCCTGGCCTACCTACATCCTGCCGTGAGCACTTTAGAGGCTCAATGGTTTGAGTTTAGACTTACGGCGCCACTACAAATGTCTGATGGTGAACAAAGAGAGTACTTTCTTGCCCAAACACCGGCCGTAGGCTGTGTACGGTTGCGTACAGAATTAGGACCATCGTAAGTACTACGATATCCATTCAAATAATATTTTCAAAACCAGAGCTAATGAATAGAAGAGAGAAAAGCAGGCGCCTGTTGTTATTAGTCGAATCACGATCAGCGAGGAGTGCCTACGTTCTTAACTGGTTACAGCATAAGGGCTTTGTGACTTGGTGGGCCACTGATGTAGCTCATGCGATGGAGGAACTCTCCGACTTCACGGTGCAGAAACGGCCGGATGTCGTAATGACGGAAGCCTCGCCTCTTTCTGAATGTCTCCATACGCTTCGGGCGGACTTGTGCGGACCGGAAAGCCAGGGTGATGTTTCGGTCGTGGCGATGTGCGATCGAGGCGGACAAGCCTCTGCCGAGCGTTTTTACGCTACAGATCTCGCTCAATTAGAGACCATTATCGATCGTGAGGCCGGGCCCAGGCCTCTGCAGGTCTAGCCAAAACGAGAAACTTCGAGTAATGCCGCACACCGGTTCAAAGGCGGGGGCGAGTTATACAAACCCGGTGTATGACCGTCCATTTCCTGACCCATTCGTCCTAAAACATCGCGGGGTCTATTTCGCTTACTGTACAGGAGTATCGGACGACGGCCGCGTTTTTGGGCGGATGCGATCGAATGATCTCGTCTCGTGGCACCCGATGGGCGGGGCGATGAAGCGGTTAACCGAGCCACATCCCCATTACTGGGCTCCCGAAGTTACATACTATAACGGCAAGTTCTATCTGTACTACAGCGTAGGAAATGAAACGCTTATGGAGATCCGGTGCGCTGTCGCTAACGAACCCGACGGCGATTTCTCGGACATGGGTGTTCGACTGACGAATGAGGATTTCGCGATAGATCCCCATGTTGTTCTGGACGAACGAGGCAATTGGCACATGTTCTACGCGACCGATTTCCTGGATCATTCACACATAGGCACAGGAACGGTGGTCGACCGGATGCTCGATCCTTTTACCCTTGCCAAACAGCCCAGTCCCGTTACCAGGGCCCGGTACGATTGGCAGGTTTATGACCCCGCCCGCAAGGAAAAGGGTGGGGTTCGCTGGCACACGGTCGAGGGACCGTTCGTGCTTAGCCGAAAGGGGCTCTTCTACCAGATGTTTAGCGGGGGCAATTGGCAAAACGAAACCTACGGTGTAAGCTACGCCGTTTCGAATTCGCTCGAGAGCGACGCCGAATGGGAGCAGTATTCCGACGGGGACACGACTCTTCCCGTGCTTCGCACCATTCCCGGGAGAATACTAGGTCCTGGGCATAATTCCGTCGTTCGCGGGCCTAACAATCGCGAATCATATTGTATTTATCATCGATGGTCCGGCTCCGAACGCGTTCTCGCCATCGACCGAATGGACTTTTCAGGTCCGGGGAGGCTCTTCGTAAATGGCCCGAAGGATACACCGCAATTGTTTCCCTGGCTTCCGGCACGCCTGATCTTTTCAGGGGACGGTCAAGATGGGCACTGGCGAGTTCTATCGGGCGAGTGGGAGTCCGCCGATTCCAAAATTATCTCGACCGGTACCGGTGAGGTCCTTCACGAGATCAGTCGCGGAACGGACTATCGGTGCCAGATCTGGATAAGGTCCGCGGAAACGGTCGGCACTTTCGGTATCCGTCTTAAGTCAATAGATGTTGACGTTTTTAGTTTTTTTATAGAGCCGGAAAGCGGAAGCGGATATACCGAGTGGCCGGCCAGCGGCGGGCCGCGTATATTTAAACTCCCTGCCCACTTCGACGCGACCGCTTCGCATGAACTAACACTCGACCTCGATGGAGAGATGGTGACGGTCGCTGTCGATGGCGGCCCGGTTGTATCTGCAAATCTTCCGGTAAAACCGTCTGCCCTTTCAATGTTCTCCACTGATTCGCGGGTCGAGTTTGGACCAGTCGATATTACGTTCGGATTCGAAGAGTTGTTTGTTGCAGGAGATATGGTCAAACGAGGTTGGGACCATTACGCAAATCGCGGCACGATCTCAATGAGTAACGGTGTTCTGACTATGGAAGGGATGGGCTCTGACGATGCTGTTATCGTCAGAAACGTCGAGCGTGGGAACTATGAGTTTTGTGTTAACCTGCGTTTCTCTAATGTCAGCGGCGATGCCGGCAGGTGCACATTTGGCTGTGGGAATATATTCACGATCTCGGTTTCGGCGGAATCCCAGTTCGATTCCGAGGGTAATACATTCAGATTGCCCGCGAATTTCAACCCGTATGAGTTTAATCAGTTTCGGATCCTGAGTATTGACGGACGGGTCGACGCCTTTCTTGGACCTGTGAATTTTGGCTCGGTTTCCGCAACGGACGGCGAATTCATTCGTTTTACGGTTCAAGAGGCCACTGTAGAGATCGATATGATCAGATACACGGTATTGTAGATTTGCCAACCGTAGCTCTGTGGGTTACATTCGACTTACTTCCCCCAAGAACCTATTAAAGTTATTTCGTGAATAAAACGGCTGCCGCACCCGGCAAGTATAAACAACTAGCGAGTGATTTTATCTGGGCCGCGGGTATCGAGGATACGTTTGTCCCTCAGACCCGGCCCGGCCATCGTGCGCTCGACGAGTACGAGCTCATGGGCCATTACGATAACTGGAAGGCCGATCTCGACCTGTGCCGCGAACTGGGTCTGAGGGCGCTTCGGTGGGGAGTTCCCTGGTACCGTGTCCAGCCTGAACCCGGAAGGTTCGATTGGAGCTGGGTAGACCAGGCGATCGACTATATGACCGGCGATCTGGGCATCGTGCCGATCATCGATCTCATTCATTACGGATGCCCGTTCTGGCTGGAACGCGGTTTTCTCAATCGTCTGTATCCGCAACTGGTCGCAGAATACGCCCGCGCTTTCGCTGAACGGTACATCGACCGGATCAAGTGGTACACGCCGCTGAACGAACCTATAATCACGGCCCTTATGTGCGGCATGCGCGGACTTTGGCCACCCTACCGACGCGGCGATCGGGGGTACATCGAGGTCATGCTGCAACTCGCAAAGGGCATTCAGCACACGGTCAAAGCCATTCAGGAGATCGATCCGGAAGCGATAATGTTTCATGTGGAGGCGACGGGATTGACACGATCGATCCGGGAAGACCTGGCGTCGCTTGCTCACGAAGAAGCGCACCGCGGCTACCTATGTTTCGATCTGATCTCCGGACGTCTCGCCCACGACCATTTGCTTTTTTCCTGGCTCGTTCGTAACGGAGCCGCCCCCGATACGCTTTTGGATCTCCAGAAAAATAAGATCTCGATTGATGTTGTGGGAATGAATTTCTACCCTCAGTGGTCGACAAAGCAGATCTATCTGGATAAGAAGGGGCGTATCGCTTTTCGCGAGACGGAGCCGGAAGGCGACGGCTTCTCCGAACTGATCCGGCATTACCACGAGCGGTATCAAGTGCCGATAATGATCACCGAAACCAGTGCCGTAGGATCTGAAGAAGTGCGTATGCGCTGGCTCGAATCCTCTGTCGGACATATTCGGGACCTAAGGCAGGAGGGAGTACCGGTGATCGGGTATACATGGTTCCCGATGTTCACCATGATCGACTGGAGGTATCGATTCGGGCAGGACCCGCATGAGAATTATTATTTGGAGCTGGGCCTTTACCGGCTGAACCGGGAAAACCATGGGCCGCGTTGGATCGAAACTCCTTTAGTTGAAGAATTTCGTTCGATGGTGAAAGATCCGGCAAAAGCAGTTGGCGACCTGACCGGCTCGATAGATCCGCTATTAAGAAAAAGGTCTGATCAGGGGATGTCATCATGAGCATTTGCTCCGTCCGACGGCGCAACGGTGAATACCTCCGGTTCCCGGCCATATGCATCTCTGTATCGCTGGATGATGTGTGCTCGAAATTCTTCGATCCGGCCGTTTTTCAGTAGATTTATCGTACATCCGCCGAATCCGCCGCCGGTCATACGGGCGCCTATAACACCCTCCACCTGAGCGGCCGCGTCAACGAGCAGATCCAATTCGTCGCAGCTCACCTCGTAATCCTCTCTCAAGCTTTTATGGGACATGTACATAAGCGCGCCGAGCCGCGCGTAGTCGCCGCTGCCAAGCGCCCGAGCGCTCTCGAGCGTTCGGCTGTTTTCCGTCACGACATGCCGGCACCGGCGGTAAATTAGTTCGGGCAGGAGATCTTTAGATCCTTCCAGCTGCTCTTCTGAAATATCTCGCAACGCCCGCACACCCGGAAGACGATCTTTTAGTAATCGCACGCCTTCCTCGCATTGTTCGCGCCGCTTATTGTATTCGCTGCTCGCGAGCTCATGCTCGACCTTTGAGTCGCAAACCAACAGGGCTAGACCATCTAATTTGAGCGGTATATTCTGGAAGCCCAGCGACCGGCAATCGATCAGCAGGGCTTGATCTGCTTTGCCCAATGCCGAGGTGAATTGGTCCATGATCCCCGATCTAACGCCCAGATACTCGTGCTCGACTTCCTGGCCGATGAGGGCGAGGTCGACAAGGTCAATGTCTTTGCGGGCCATCGTAGCTAGTGCCAGCCCGATCGAAACTTCCAAAGCAGCAGACGACGACAGACCGGCCCCGAATGGAATGTCCGAATCAATGAGCAGATCCGCCCCGGTAAACAGTTTTCCGCGACGCTTTAGGATCTCGGCCATGCCCCTGATATACAGGCTCCATCCTTTTTCACGTTTTGAATCACCCGTAGTAAATTCAGTGCTTTCGTCGATCGTGCGGGAATGGACATTTATGACACCGTCCTTGCGAGGTTTACAAGCTACGTAGGTTCGCTTATCTATTGCAAACGGCAGCACAAAACCGTCGTTATAATCAGTGTGCTCACCGATCAGGTTGACGCGCCCCGGCGCGCTGAATATCTCGGGGCGCGCGTGGTACCGCTGTTCAAAGTCATTTGCGAGATCTACCAGATCTATCATCCGTGTGACAGCCAAGTTACAGGCCTTATGTGCGAACGCAGTTCAGCTGCTTTGTCTTCGGGCAGCGTGTCGTTAATAAACATTCCCGCCCCGGCCTCGCTCCCCGCCAAATATTTCAGTTTGGTCTTGGAACGCATCGGCGGGTAAAACTCGATATGAAAATGGTAATAATCGTAATTGGCTCCGTCGCTCGGCCGTTGGTGGATCGACATTATGTACGGGAACGAAAAATCGAACAGCCGGTCGAAAGCTGCGAGCACTTGTTTTAAGATCTCGGCGAGGTCACGCTGGCCGTAGGCGAACAGGTCTGTGAGGGCCTGGAGGTGACGTTTCGCGTAGATGTGGGTTTCGTAAGGGTATCTAGCGAAAAACGGGATGACCGCGATGAACGACTCATTTTCCGCGACGATGCGTTCGCGATATTGCATTTCTTCCGCCACCACATCGCAGTACAGGCAGCGGTCCGTGCCTTCCATGTGCTGCCGTGCCCGGGAGAGTTCTTTTAATAAATATGGCGGTACAAATGGATATGCGTAGATCTGGCCATGCGGATGATGGAGCGTAACGCCGACCGCCTCGCCTTTGTTCTCGAAAATGAACACATATTCAATAAACTCAAGAGCTTCCAGCTCGCGAAATCGGTCGGTCCAGACGCGGACCAGCTTGTGGATCTGTTCGACGGGCTCCCGGGCGAGCGACGACGAATGGTGGGGCGTATAAACTACGACCTCACAGACCCCCTGCGATGGCCGGACCGGATAAAGTTCGCTGCCATCAATGGAGGGAACTTCGGGCTCCGACCGCAGGCTTGGAAACTTGTTCTCGAAAGCTACGATATCGTAATCAGGCTCCGGGATCTCGGTAGGGAAGCCTCCGGGCGTCGTCGGACAGAGGGGGCAGTAATCGTCCGGAGGCAGAAATGTCCTGTCCTGACGTGCCGTCGCCGTGGCAGTCCATTCACCCAGGAGTGGATTAAAACGCAGCTCAGACATTTGTTAGATTTCCGGCCTTTTCTGGCGGTCTTCAGGCTCAACGACTTCCGGATCCGGGGAATCGAACGAATAGAAAATGAGATACCGGCCGTCGGCAAGGCTTATTTCCCGACGGTGCATTTCCGGTTCATGAGGTATTTCGCTCGGGTCCATTGCAATAACCGGCTTTCAGGCCGCAATCTGGCTCTGCATGTACTGTCGCAGCCATTTCCATGCGGACTCAATGATCACGTTAAGATCCTGAAACTCGGGCTCCCAGCCAAGATCGCTCTTTATCTTCTCCGACGACGCGACCAGCACGGCAGGATCTCCGGGCCGGCGCGGGGCGGTGCGTTCGATTATATCCAGGCCCGTCACTTCGCGTGCGGTTCCGATCACCTCGCGTACCGTATACCCGGCACCGCCGCATCCCAGGTTATAGATCTCGCTTCGGGCATCCAGGATATCCAGGGCTAAAATGTGGGCCCGGGCAAGGTCCACGACATGAATATAGTCACGCAAGCACGTGCCGTCCCGGGTCGGATAATCATCGCCAAATACGTCGATATGGGATATTCGCCCTGTGGCGGCTTGCAAGACTAGAGGGATCAAATGTGTTTCCGGGTCGTGCAATTCGCCGCAACGCTTACTAGCTCCAGCAGCGTTGAAATATCTCAAGCTGGCATAATTTATACCGTGTGCCTGTCGGGAGCGTTCAAGGTCGCCCTCGAATTCCAGCTTCGTTTCCCCATAGGGATTGGTAGGCTTGAGTAGGTCTGTTTCGACTATCGGCTGGCGTTCCGGCTCACCATACACAGCAGCGGTAGACGAAAAGACGATCTTCTCGACACCGGCCTCGGTCATCGATTGCAGTAGTACGCGGCCGGCAACAACATTATTGTCGTAATACTTTTCGGGCTGCTGAACGGATTCGCCGACAAGCGACGAAGCGGCCATATGGATCACCGCTTCGATACCGCCGTCTTTTAGCGTGTTTGTGAGCAGGTCACGGTCGTGAAGGTCGCCGAAAACGAACTCAGCCCGAGGATCGACCGCTTCCCGATGCCCCTTCGACAGGTTGTCGTATACGACGACACTGTGGCCGTTCTCAGTCAGCTCCTCTACAACGACGCTGCCGATATAACCGGCGCCGCCGGTGACGAGAATATTCATATTTACTCTTATCCCGCCTGTTTTGATCCGGCTACGGCCGATACTCCATTTGATTTTCCATTGCCGACGGTGGCCAGGCTAAGCGGTACGAATGCTTTTTTGACATGGCCATTGACCACCGCTGCTTCTGAACGCTTTCTTCCGATTATCTTCCCATAAACGGTGAGCGCCTGAGCAACAACTTGATCCATATTATAGTATTTGTACGTCGCCAACCGCCCAACGAAGTGTACGTCCGGTCTTGCGTCCGCCAGTGCCTTGTATTTGGCGTAAAGACTAGCGTTCTCTTTCCGCGGGATCGGATAATACGGGTCACCCTCGGCACGCGGGTATTCATAAACGATACTTGTCTTCTCGTGTTCCTGGCCCGTCAAGTACTTGAACTCCGTTACTCGTGTGTAGGGCTGTTCGTTAGGATAGTTTACAACGGGTGCCTCCTGGAATGTTCGGGTGCTGTGCGTTTCATGCTTGAATTCCAGTGATCTATACGGAAGTTTTCCGTATCTGTAATCGAAGAAAGAATCCACGGGGCCTGTATACACCATCTCGCGGAACGGGATCTCGTTCACTATCTCGCGATAATCGCAATTGAGCAGTACCTTGATGTTCGGACTATCGAGAAGGTTTTCGAACATCCGCGTATATCCGTGTCGCGGCATCGCTTGAAAAGTATCGGTAAAGTAACGATCATCACGATTTGTCCGGGTCGGAACTCGCGCTGTCACTGAAGCATCGAGCTCGGACGGGTCCATGCCCCACTGCTTTCTGGTATAGCCCCGGAAAAACTTTTCGTATAATTCCTGCCCAACCGCACTGACTACAACGTCTTCAGATGTGCGGATATGTTCGCGTTGTTCCCTTACTTTTTCGAAGAACTCCTTAAGTTCAAATGATGTAAGCGAAAGCCCGTAGAGCTTGTTGATGGTATTCAGGTTTATAGGGATGGGTACCAACCCGCCGTCGACGCTCGCCAGTACTCGGTGTTGATATTCCCGCCACTCGGTAAATCTCGTCAAATAATCGAAAACTTCTTCAGAATTCGTATGAAAAATATGAGGTCCGTATTTATGGATCAAAATTCCGTCATCATTAAAATGATCGTAAGCATTTCCCGCGATATGCGGCCTTTTGTCACAGATCAAAACCTTCTTATTCGAACCGTTCGCCAATCGTTCTGCCAATACACTGCCGGCGAAGCCGGCTCCCACAATGAGATAATCAAACATCCAAATTCCCCCTTTCTCTTCTATAGCCACCTATTAATAGGTAAAGAATATAGCCTGGGGTTCGGCGGACGGTCTGTACGGCGCAGAACAGAAGAATGGAAGAAGGTGCTTTGCCGCCTTATTTCGTTCTGTACGAGAGACTACAGACGACGTGGTTGGGTTCGTTTAGACTCGGAACACGTTGCAGGATTGACCGTACGCGACAAAGGAGTTTTTGATCCATGGTCGATATGAATAAAAAGGCAGGAAAGGGAACTTCTGAGGCGATGGAGAACAAGCCTGCAAAGAAATCTAAAAGATCCTCGTCGGGGGCCGGAAATGCCGGTATATCGACGGCGACGAAAACCAACGGTGGTACGAGGTCCTCTCCGCCTCGAGTTGGAGGCAATGGCGGCGGCGAGGCAGAAGGCGAAAAGGCGAAGTCTGCGTCAGTAGCAAGACAAAAAGCAGCGGAGCCGAATGCTGAAACCGCTTCGACATCGAGCCGAGCGTCAGCAGGTAGTCGAAATACCTCAAAACGGGATACTCGATAGATCAATAAAGCAATAACAAATAATTTTTGGAGGAAAAAAAATCATGCTTTGGACAATAATTCTCGTACTTCTAATTCTTTGGGCTCTTGGATTCGGCTTTGCTGGTGCAGCCGTCGGAAACTTGATCCACATTCTGCTCGTAATCGCGGTGATCGTCCTCGTGGTACAGCTTGTGACGGGTAGAAGAGCGGTTTAGCGACATCCCACTCACAGTTAAAGGGACGGGCCTCACGGCTCGTTCCCTGTGAAACTGACCGGTCGTTTTGTGGCCGGTCATTTTTTAATAA
>JBGSWW010000141.1:0-3903 GCA_041751735.1 Pyrinomonadaceae bacterium
TGGACTTTATAGGACTGGAGTAATCAACGTTATCGGCAGATAAAACTGTCATCACAAAATCCGTCGGTGTCAACGGGAATTGATACCGCGGATGGAGGGGATCAGGTTTCCGCAAAGGTTTCCTGATTCCTCTCCGATTCAGCACAAACCGACTGGCTCGCTTCCGATTTGGAGGACGCATATTTCATTGGACGGACGGGGGCCGCCCCGAAACGATAACCGACGACGAACGAGATAAAGGGAAGTGCTTGTGCAATTGTGGTATCCGGCGAGAATGTCAGTACGTGAGTTGATTATGAAGAAATTGTTTGCCATTCCTCGCCATCTGCTGGGGTTATTTATCTGTATTGTTTCATTTGGGATTCTTGCAAATGCCCAGTCAACCAACAGCGATAGAATCATCGAAGACATCGAGAAAAACGGCTGTGCCGTAGTGGAACAGGGAAAGGTAAAGATTTGCAAGTTCGATTACAAATACAAAAATCAGACGGTTGAGGCGCTGACTTTTCGTCCCAATAGCGAAGGCAAGTTTCCGGGGATGCTGCTCATTCCGGGTTATCAAGGAACGGCCAGAACCTACATTGCTTTCGGAATTATTTTTGCCAAGGGGGGGTTCTCCTCAATGTCTGTCGGAACGCCCGGTTTTGGTAAGACGGGATTGAAAGCAGATTTTCTTGGAAAGGATACGATTAACGCCTATATCGAAGGTTACGAAAACTTTCGGGACGAGAAATTTGTAGTCAGAAGAAAGCTCGGTATTTTTGGCTATTCGCGAGGGGCGATCGCGGCATCCCTGATGATTACGAGGATCAAGGATGTCAAAGCGGCGGTACTCGGAGGCGGAATTTACAACCTCAAAAAGGCATACGACGAAATAACTATCGAAGGAATTAGGGAAAATATAAGAGCCGAGACGGGAGCGAATGAAAAGGCTTTCCAAGAAACGTCTTCGTTTTTGCGAGCCAAGGAGATAAGTGCTTTGGTTCTGATAATCCACGGAGAAAAAGATCTGAACGCCCCGACCACTCAGGCTTACCTGTTTCGTGACGAACTGAGGAGATTAAATAAAGATGTCGAGCTCCAAATAATTGCTGGGCAGGATCATCGAATCGGCGGCGGCAATTTTTTGCAACTCGTGACTGACTTTTTTTCGCGAAAGTTGAAGGGTAGGTAGACGATTTCAAGGCTGATTAATGGTGATAAAAGTTAATCAGCACGAGCGTGCAATTGCATTGATGAATTCGTTGGCGAATGCGAGAGGGCAGAGTCGGAGCTTGGGGCGAAACCATCAGCGCCACGAGTACTGGCTGATGAATTAAGAGGCAGCTTGTTAACTAGATATGAAGGGAGCTAATAAAATGAAACGATTTCTTAATACCGCAGCAATACTAGTTTTCGCCTTCGCCGCGGGAAATGCTCAACCGATTCAGCGCGATTCGCAACTCCCAAATGCAGGCGCCCAGGCGTGTAACGCGAATTTCGCCGAGTCTTTGGTTGAGCATCAGGTTTTGGAAAGCAAATCGGTGGTCGAGCCGGTAAAGCGGATCAAGATCTTGCTCCGCTCTGCCGATTTCCTCTGGAAACTCGACCCGGTTACGGCTCGGACGTATTTCGCAGAGGCGTGGAAGATGGCTAACGACCGGTTTAAGGAAACAGGTTTTGAGCAGCAGAAAACCGAGAAAGGGATGATCACCCGTCTCCCCGACCAGCGGATGGAGGTGATTACGGCGGTTTCCAAACACGATGCCGAGTGGGCCCGCAAACTCTCTGACCAGATGCTCGCCGACTTTGAAAAAGCCAAAGACACCCGCAAGCCGCAGGACGAAACGCGCGAGCTGGGAGATCTGCTTTTACTCGCGGGACGGAGCGCCACAACAAATCCCGAACTCAGCCGTCAGCTGTTTCGCCGGGTGATGCGGTATCGATTATTCAGTCACTGGTTCTTCGCGTTCAACCAGTTGGGCAGGGAGAATCCGGAGTTGGCCATTTCACTTTACAAAGAGGCGATGCAGAATTATCGGAACGAATCTCCGCGGCGTCTCCTTTTTCTCTCAGGGTTTCCGTTCGCCAACAGCCGAATATTAGGGCCGGACAAATTTAGGATTGGCGACAACGTCGGCGGTCTAAGTCCTAATCTCCAACTGCAGCGTTTATTTATCGAGACACTCTTCTCACGCATCGCCATCTTCGCGGCGAGCGAAGAGGACATCAATCGTCCCGCCGAAATAGACTATCATAGCGACCCGCCCTACACTTATCAGCCCGAAGCTGCCTATATGGTCACCGCCGTGCGTGAGCTTGAGCCGCACGTGATTGAGAAATTTCCCGACATGCTTCAGCGTCACGGAGTCGCAAAATCGCAGGCTCAATCGTTGATGAGCGCGGACGCCCGTAGAAGGCTCGAAGAACGTGACAAGGGCAACTCTAACTTAAGCGCCAGCTTTGACGAGCAACTAGCTGCCGTCGAAAAAGCCCACGACGATCGGAAGCTGACCGACTTCATGATCGCACGCCTCGTTTTCTGGCACGAGAAAACGGAGGAGCAGTTTGCCAAACTTGAACCGTGGCTCGACAAGGTCAAAGAGGAGTCGCCACGTAAGGAGCTGATAAATTATTTTTGGTTCCTGCGCTCCAAACTCGCGATCAAGGAAAAGCGCTTTGACGACGGTGAAAAACTCGCACTAAAGGTGCCTGAGATCGAACATCGAGCTCTGTTGATGTTCGATATCGCAGAGATTCAATCAAAAAACGCCGCTGACCTTAGCGGCTTGTTCGACACGCTAAATCGTCTCTCCAAATTAGTCCGCAGCGCCGACAACTCGGTCGCCAAGGCTCAACTGCTTCTAGGTCTTGCCGATATGTATCAGAAGGTAAACAACTCGGTCGCTCTCGACGAGCTCTCGGAATCGATTCGAGTGACGAACTCGTTAAAGGACCCGAATATCTTCTCGAATGTCGTCTCCCGGCAGATTGTCGGCAAGGAATATGCGGTCTTCGCCACGTTTTCCACGCCGGGCTATGATCTGGAAAAAACATTTGAAGAACTAGGTAAGCGTGATTTTCAAATGTCGATCAGCCACGCCAACTCGCTGGCCGACAAGTATTTCCGCACGCTCGCCATCATTGCCTTATCAAGAAACTGCATAGAGACGGCACCCACGAAAGCTAAACCGGTAAGCAAGTAGCGGGTGCTAACTGGCGAATTTACGACAGCAGAATTGCCGCGCGTAGTGGAACGTAATCGTGGGTGCTTTGGGCTAAACGAGTCGCGCCCCGATCATTAGCTAAACGCAACGAAGCCTAGAGACGCCGGGGCATACGAAGAACTCATTCATATTCCAAGGAGGAGTAGCCATGAAAGACGTTTTAGTTGCAATCATTTTTAGTTTTTCCACTTTAGTTCTCGCCCAAGGAGAACCCTGGATGTCCGCTCCGACCGATCCGCAGAGTGAGCGAATCTAATCGAAGAGCCGCTTCGACGACTCGCCAAAAAGGGTAAACCCTAACATACTCGCTGATCTTGACGGTCTCATGTCCCCAAAAAAGTTGAGCGCTCGGAGATCCTAACTCGTCTTTGCACCGGTCGTGAAAACAAACGTCGCGAGGTATTATCTGTAATCACCAAGCAACGTAAATGCAGCCCAAAAGTAAGGCTCGTGCGAGGCGCTCGTTTTATTTCGGATCATTGCAACCGATGCCGCCTGTAATGCTTTTGCTGAAGATTTCCCTTCACGATAGCGTTTGTAAAACTCTTCCGTAAAAATCTCCGTCGATCGGTCGTTCGCTTCCCACTGTGCCGATATGACCGAGGAACTGCCGGAACCCAACAGAGCCCACGCTATGCTCACTATCCCTTCTCCGCTGAGCACATTGTTCGACTCGCACGAAGCGAGAAAAGCCAGG
>JBGSWW010000142.1:0-5667 GCA_041751735.1 Pyrinomonadaceae bacterium
GCCGCTGCCGCCGCGACCACCACGACCGCCACCGCCACCGCCGCCACCGAAGCCGCCGCGTTTTTCTTGCGGTTTTGCTTCGTTGACCTTGAGTTCACGGCCATCGACTTCTTTGCCGTTCAGCTGCGAGATGGCATTTTCGCCCTCTGCCTGTGACGACATTTCGACGAAAGCAAATCCGCGTGAGCGGCCTGTTTCGCGATCTTCGATGATATTGGTCGATTCCACGGTTCCGATCTCACCAAAGAGGTCATTAAGATCCTGATTGGTTGTGTTGAAGGAAAGATTTCCTACATAAAGTTTCATTGACATTTTTAATATTTACCTTTTCCCTTTTCGGGAATTCTTAAGAAGCTGGAACCGATATGTCTTCGAAAACTTTATGCTGCGAAGCGGATCGATCCTGGATACTCAAAAAACTACTGAGAGTGAACTTCTATTAACTAACAAGGGCCCGCTCTCAAACTTATCCAAAATCGCTATAGACGAAGCGCGTAGCGTTACTACGCGAGAGTAGGATTAACAGAAACTATGATGCACGTTTCAACGGATAATAGCAAATTGTTTTTTACGAGGGTAAAATAGCGCTGAAAAGAGCTTTTCATGGAAAATCAGGGCGTCACCGATCTTCTCATTAAATTCTCCGATGGCAAGCGTGAAGCCGTCGATCAGCTCTTGCCGCTGATTTACGACGAATTGAAACGAATCGCGGCCAATTACCTGCGCCGGGAACGCAGCGATCATACCCTGCAGCCGACCGCGCTCGTGAACGAAGCGTATATGAAGATGGTCGACATCACACAGGTGTCGTGGCAGAACAAGGCCCATTTTATCGGCGTCGCGGCCAACCAGATGCGCCGTATTCTGGTCGATCACGCCCGCCATCACAACGCTCAAAAACGCGGCGGCGAGTTTCACATTCTCACCCTGAACGAGGAGATCGACAAGGCTGATGAGCAAAGTGCCGAATTGATCGCCCTGGATGACGCCTTGACCGAACTCGCGAAAATGGACCCTATAAAGGCAAAGATCGTGGAACTGCGTTACTTCGGCGGCCTTACGACAGAAGAGACCGCCGAAGTACTCGAGGTTTCGCCGATCACAATAAAACGTCATTGGAAGATAACTAAAGCATGGCTGTACGGGCAGCTGAGCAAAGCGCGGTAGTCAGTCGTCGGTTGGCAGTTGTGGGTTGTCAGAAGTCGACTCCCCTCAAGTCTTCACTGGCGTCTTTGCGGGAAATTCTTCCAATCATCAAGATCGATCTTTTTGAGTGGCGCCGATCGCGGCCCATGATACTTTTCTCCCGTTCCTTTCGCCTTTATTGATGCAGGACGAAAACGTCCCATTCATATAAAGGAGAAACCGCAATGATCAATCATATTTCAATCGGGGTAAACGATCCTGAAAAGGTAGCAAACATTATCGCCGAGCTTTGGGGCGGCTACGCATTTCCATTTCCGCCGAGCCCGGGCGGGTATGTCGCATTTGCCGATGATGGCCGCGGCACAATGGTCGAGGTCGTGCCTGCACACGTACAGCTTGTACCGGGAACAGGCGTGCCTGAGGAAGAGGGTTTTACTCAGGAGACGATCACGGACGACTATGAGGCTACCTTCGTTCCGGATAACGAGACCAGCCTCTTTGGTTCTGTCCATCTGAATATCAATTCCCCGCTCGACGAGGAAGCGATCAAATCGATAGCAAAACGCGAAGGCTGGCGCTGCTTTACAGCCAATCGAGGCCGCGGACTATTTCAATTGATCGAATTTTGGATCGAGGACCGGTTCATGATCGAGGTCAACACGCCGGAAATGACCGCCAAGTATGTCGAAATGGTCACACCCGAAAACTGGGCTGCGTTCCTCGAGGCTCCGATGCCGCCAAAGTATGCGGACAATTATGCGGGCTTGGTTGGATAATTAACTACAGCCAGCTTCAAAATGAAAATTGGCGATGATGCATCACACATCATCGCCATTTTCGCGAATTAGTAAGACAAGCCCTGCGCAGGAACTCCCGCTTGAAAATTAGTACATTAGACCTGTGCAATCTCGCTTTTCCGCGATATTAAGTCACTGAATACCAAAAGAGTTTTTTGGAAACTCGGAGGGTTTGATCGGTCCAGGCGGACTTTCAACAGTTCCAGTGACGACGTAAATATACGCCAGGTCAGATCACCGGTCTGTGTGATGCCGCACATAAAGTTTAGTTAACATCAATTATTCTAGTAATATAAATATTTCCAAAGAAGTTTATTTTTGATCGTAAGTCGGCGGGAGGGCCGATCTAGTTCTAAGCCACCAGATTTCTGTGACTGAAAGCCCACGAGATAACCATTTACTGGCGGCTCTACCGGACGAAGACTACGACCGGATAGTACCGCACCTCGAGTTCGTTTCGCTATTGCTCGGGCAGGTCCTGTACGAGTCAGGCGACCGGATGACGCACATTTATTTCCCCACTACGGCGATCATTTCTCTCCTTTACATCATGCAGAACGGCAACACAGCCGAGATCGGTATCGCCGGCAACAACGGGCTCGTTGGGGTCGCCCTGTTTATGGGCGGAGACACCACGTCCAATCGAGCAGTCGTCCAGAGTGCGGGCCGCTCCGTCCGAATGAGGCCCGACACTCTTCGGACAGAATTCAAACGAGGCGGGGTTTTCCAGGATGTTCTGCTCAGGTATACGCAGGCGCTGATGACGCAGATCTCCCAAACAGCTGTCTGCAACCGGCTCCACAGCGTGGAGCAACAGCTTTGCCGTTGGCTGCTCATAAACCACGACCAGTTGCCGGCCGATCAGCTTGTCATGACCCACGACCTCGTCGCAAATATGCTCGGCGTTCGACGCGAGGGCGTGACCATAGCCGCGGGCCATCTACAGGATATGGGGTATATCCAATATGCGCGGGGGACCGTGAATATTGTCGATCGAAAAGGCCTCGAAAGAGCCTGCTGTGAATGCTACCAGGTGGTCTCCGACGAATATGATCGCCTGCTAGGCCAATACATTCGGAAGAATATCTTCCGAAAGGGCGTATGACCACCCGTCTATTTTGATATTCTCCGCTTTCGTTCTACCGTTGTTGGATGGCAAACCCAGCCCCTGACCTCGAATCCCTGTACCGTCAGGCAGACTACGTCGTAGACGATGCGGGCGTGAAATTCACCATCCGTTTAGATGGCGATGATAATGCCGATCTCCAAGCTCTTTTGCACGGGCGAAATGCTGCGACCTGGGCTTTCCTGACCGCCTTCAATCCTAATTCCCTGCCCGCAACAGCCGAAGAGAATGCGGCCGCTCAAGCCGCTCTTATCCGGATTATCGAAGAGCGGGGTTATGGCTATTTACATGGCTACGGAACAGGGGAGGATTGGGACCCCGAGGCGTCGTTGTTCATCCTCGATATACCGCGGAACGAGGCTCTCAAGCTTGGACGACAATTCCACCAATCCGCGATCCTGTGGAGTGAGATCGGCTGGGAACCTAATCTAGTCTGGTGCAATTGAACCCGCTCAAATGCCGGATATCCCATGATATACTTTGCATTATGGCTATAGGTGAGCTTGAAATAATTAAGCAGCAAAGCAAGAAACTTGCGCCGGAGCAAAGGGCAGAACTAGTCCGTTTCTTGACCGAAAGCATGACGCAAGAGCCCCCGCAATCTCAACCTTTGAAATTTGGTAAGTACGCCGGGCGCGAGACTTCCTTTTCAACGGATGCCGACTTCTCTATAGCGGAATGGAACCCAATGGACAGCGAGTTAAATGGCAACTAAGTTTGTTCTCGATACCCACGCGTTGGTCTGGTATCTCGAGGGGAATCCACGGCTGGGATCGAAAGCAAAGGCGATAATCGATGATCCAGAAAACGAACTGCTACTTCCCGTCATAGCCCTGGCGGAGGCAATCCACATAATTTCGAAAAGCCGGACCTCAATTAGTTCCCCGTCTGACCTCATAAGAGACATCGATAACGATCCGCGGTTGTCAGTCTATCCGCTTAACTATGAGATCGTGCAGGAAAGCATGAATCTCAATAACATTGATGAAATGCACGACCGACTGATCGTGGCAACGGCTAAGGTTTTCTTACGATCGGGATACGACGTTAGAATCGTTACCAAAGATGCGACGATCGTCGGCTCCGGAGTGGTCCCTGCGATCTGGGATTAATCTAGTGAAATTCCTCCAGCTATTCCCCTATTCACTATTTACCATTCGTTATTAATGCTTACTGCCCCGGCCTCACAGACAATCTGAGAGTCGTACCCCAATTCTGCCTGCACGGATCACTGCCGGTGGCTCCCCGGCGCTGGGAGGCGGGCAAGGTGCGTTCGTCGAGCTTGAGCAGCCCGCATTCGACCTCGCCGATTCGAGTACGCAAGCTGTCGACCTGTGAACGCAACAACACGATCTCGTTGTCCTTTGTATCGGTCATACGCGGAGTGCTGACCGCTGTCCGCGATTCCATTTCGATGCGGTTTATCCGTGACTCTATCTGGTAAAACCGCTGCTCGACCTGATCGATCCGCCGCGATAAAAATATGTCCGATTGTGCCGAAACGGTCTGCTCCATCTCGCCGAATATCCCGGAAACGCCGTTATATAAGACAATTGCCGCCAGCACGACCGTCAGGCCGTTCAATACCGCTTGCCGGTTAGATCGCAATTTCATAATCATTACCTCTCGAATATCAGATGTTACCCGTCCGGTTTTAGATGCGGATCAGTGACTAGCCTTTTCGTCATTTTTTTTCGAATGTATCCTAGCGCACATACGAGCGGCCCAAACAGGTTTAACCTTACTGTTAAATATTAAGTAGATACGCTCGGAAGGACAGTGGGGAGTGAAGGCGGCGGGCAGGTGGCAAGCCGGGAGATTCCCGGCGCCTTCTGCTCGTCCTGCTTGCAGTTTCTTTTATCAAGTCCTCACTTTGCTCTACCTTTGCGTCTTCGCGTCTTTGCGGGATCCAACGCGCGACAATTCCACGTCCATCCTCGTGTTTCCACTTTGCTCTACCTTCGCGTCGTCGCGTCTTTGCGGGAAATATCTTCAAAACCTAAGCGACAAACATGATAACCCGCCGTCCATCTTTTCAAATTCAGACATTTCCAGCGCGACGGTATGGTAATTCAGATCCGTGAGGATCTTCCGCAATCGTGGAAATCCCGCGGGCATAAAGACGTGTTCATTTACCCTGATGCAATTCGCGGCATACTCCTCACCGGTCGGGACGACAACCAACTCCACGCCTTCGATCGTTACCTTGTCCAGCAGCGAATCGATTACCAACATCCTACCGTCTCCGATGTACGTGAGCCCGCTCTTGAGATGGAGAATTCCGTCGACGCCGCGAATATCGACAGTCGATGACGTACAGCCGTGCGCCGACAGGATCTCGCCCAACTGCCGGGCACCCTCTTCGTTTGTTCGATCTGAGATACCTATCACAAACCGGTCCCCGATCTCGCAGATGTCACCGCCGTCGACTGTGCCGGGAGCACGTATCGCGTCAAGCGTCTCGTAATACTCAGACAGGACCTCGGCCATGCGAAGTATCTCACCGGTGCGGCTCGCCGCACCCGGCCTGGTTATTACAGCCCAGCCCAGCGTCACCACCGCCGCATCCTCCACAAAAGTAGAATCAGGATATTCCGC
>JBGSWW010000143.1:0-3966 GCA_041751735.1 Pyrinomonadaceae bacterium
AATGATCCACCGCGCCGGCTTCGACCCCGTCGAAGGCCACACCGTCTACAACCGCGTGGCGGCTTCTAATCTTTGACTTATTAATACACTATGGCACTTTTGATAATCTTAGGCTATTTACTTACATGTGCTGTCATCGGACGGCTAGGTCGGGATCGTGAAATTGGCTCATCGAAGGCCTTTGTCCTGTCTTTACTGTTGAGTCCGTTAATTGGAGCTATTTTTACCGCTACATCACCCCGAAGATATGAAGAGGAAGACCCGGAATACACCCCCCGTATGCTCGACTCCACAAACTCCCTCAAGACGTGCGGGCAATGTGCCGAGTCAATAAACTTGAAGCTAAAGTGTGCAGATACTGTGGTCATCAATTCGACGAGCGGGAGATGGCGGAAGCCTTGGCGGAGGCAGAAAAGAAGCATGAGATTAGTAACTGGAAGGGCTTTTCCAAACTCTAAACCAATGCGAGATTGCGGCCCTAAAGGTACACTTATACAGGACAAGAGCGGCGGCTTCCAGTGCCTCATCCCGCTCGCGTTCTACCCAAGCGGCACCGCTCTCGACAGCCTGCCCGGCCCCGACGCGGTCGACAATCTCAAGACCATCGCCGTCTCACGCCTGATGCTCGACAACTTCGACCACATCAAGGCCTATTGGGTCATGCTCGGCAAAGCCACCGCCCAGACCGCCCTCCACTTCGGCGCCAACGACCTCGACGGCACCATCACCGACGGCGGCGAACTCACCCACAGCTACTCCGTCGAATCCGGTGGCGAAGTAAAAATGGCCAAACAAGAGATCATCGAAATGATCGAACGGGCGGGGTTTGAGGCTGTCGAGAGGGACACGGTTTATAATCGAGTGGAGAAAGTTGCTGCTTGAAAGTTAAAGATGTCATAAAATTGATCGAGAAAGATGGCTGGGTTTTGGCGAGGACTCGAGGGAGCCATCGTCATTTTCATCATCCGGCTAAACCTGGCACTGTAACAATTGCCGGAAAGGAAAGCATTGATATGCCCCTAGGAACATTTAACAGCGTTCTCAAACAGGCGGGCCTTAAGAAATAGGAGTATTTATGCGATACATGGTCGTTATAGAAAAAGGCGAAACGAGCTGGGGGGCGTATGTCCCCGATCTTCCCGGCTGCGTCGCGGTCGGCGGGACCGAGCAAGAAGTGAAGCAACTGATACAGGAAGCAATCGAATTTCACCTCGAAGACCTGACCGAGACGGGAGCCCAAATTCCGCCCCCGATGTCGCGAAGCGAGTACATTGAAGTATTGGCGGCGTAGTAAGCCCATTTTCGGCGCGGCGACCTTTTGCTGAGAATACTCTATTCGCTCGGCTTTCAGGCAAAGGTATCTTTCGCTCGGGTTAGAGAAACAGCCTGAATATTATCGGGAAATTCATTACCCAGCCGCTGTCGAATCCGGCGGCGAACTAATGACTAAACAAGAGATCATCGAAATGATCCAACGAGCAGGCCTCGAACCCGTCGAACGCGACACGGTGTATAATAAAATAGAACGCGCTGTAGCGTAGTTGACGGTGAAACTATGAAAACAATTACGGACAGGATCACGATCGACGAAGATATTTGCAACGGCAAACCGACGATTCGCGGAAAAAGGATAACTGTGCAGACTGTTCTCGAATATCTTGGGGCTGGTGAAACCGTTGACGAAATTCTCTATCAATATCCGGCGCTCGAAAAGGAAGATATTGCTGCTTGCCTTCAGTTTGCGAGTTCTCTGATGGACAGGAATTACGTCATACGACCTATTTGATGCAATGCCAGATTTCCTGATCGACGTAAACCTGCCTTATCACTTTTCACTATGGAAAGGTGACAGATACATTAATCAAAATGACATCGATGACGAATGGACAGACACGCAAATATGGAATTACGCCCGTGAAAGCGGTCTGACGATCGTCTCCAAAGACAGCGATTTCTCTACCCGCGTGATCTTTCACCTTCCGCCGCCAAAAGTTATCCACATTCGTCTCGGCAACCTGAAAATGCGTGAGTTCTTTGCCGCAATGAATTCAGTCTGGGACGAAGTGCTCGAACTCAACAAAGAGCACAAACTCGTTACAGTTTTCAGGGATCGAATTGAAGCGATAGAGTAGCCGTCGTTCTAAACTAAAATGATCGAACGAGCCGGCTTCGAAGCCATCGAAAGAGACACCCTGTACAACCGTGTGGATAAAGTTGCTGCGTAAGATGTCGTATTTTTTATCAATAAGTTTGGGAGTTCTCGCATTGTTCGGCAGTTGTGGTAATGTGCGCGACGCAAGCGACAGGCAGACGATTGGTGACGAGTTAACGATTCGACTGGAAAGGAAGGGCTGTTACGGTCAATGCCCAATGTATATCTTGGACATTCAGCCGGACGGTAGCGTCAAGTTCGAGGGCAAGGGTTACACAAAGACGATCGGCGCCGTAGAATCGAAAATTGGACATGACCAGTTGAAGGAACTTATTTCGGCGATCCGCAAGAACGACTTTTTCGCTTTTCGGGATACATATGAAACCGGTGTCGATGGCTGTCCGAGGACGGCTACGGATATGCCTACAGTAATTCTTAGTGTACGGCTCGACAACCGCGAAAAAACCATTTTGCATTATCACGGGTGCCTGGAGTTGTCGGAACCGCAATTGGTTGAGCCGGGAAAAGTTGCTCGTGCCGAAAACCTTCAACCCTTTCCCCGGAAACTGACAACACTCGAAGATCGAATCGACGAGATCGTTTCGACTAAACAGTGGACTGGTGACGGCTCTGAATGAAAGGCTTTTTTGCTCTTTGTGGAAATCGAAGCGGAAGCACTCCAACTCACTCACGAAGCCTTGAAAGTCCCTCACGAAGCGGTGTAAGTTGGTCACGGAGCGGTTAAGATCGCTCAAGAACCCTAACAAGTCGCTCCCGAAGCGGCGAATCAACGTCGCGTAGCGATGTCATGAATTTAGAAGATGAAAGATCGATCTCGTCGCCTAGCGACAGTTGAACGCGACGCAAGCGTTATTCAATTGTCGCTGACGCGACAACGACGTATTATTCAACTTTCCGTGGGTTGAAACCCACGGCTAAATTCGATTGATCACTACGCGATCTGATACAAATGGCGATCGCTGAAAATACAACCGCATTAATATCCGCATTGGGAACGGCTCCCGGCGTGATCATTCCTCTGATCCGCGAGGTGCCGCCGGAGATTCTTAAGCGTCGTCCGAGCCCGGCAAAATGGTCGGCGTATGAGCACGCCATTCATCTGTCGCAGTCCGACGTTGCGTTTCGTGCGAGGCTTGATCTCATCCTTTCAACACCTGAACCGGTTATCGAAACTATTGAAAACTCCGCCGAGGACGAAGAAGGAGCGATGCTCGACGTAGATCTCGACGAAAGCCTAGCACGGTATGTCCGCGAGCGGGCCGCCCTCGTCGAAAAATTGAAACAGCTCTCGCCCGACGAGTGGCAGAAAACCGCCGTCCACGAGGCGTTCGACCATTATTCGGTATTCATAATGTTCCGGCATCTGCTAAACCATGAGATGCTGCATTCTTACCGCATCGAAGAACTGCTGCTCAAGAATGATTGGGATTAGATAAACCCGACATTATCGCGATCGAGGACGCTCACCGTTTCTAAGAGGAACCTGTGAGGATTACAATACGACCATGCAAACGATTTACGAAGCGGCAGGCGGCCGCGAAGGATTGTTGAAATTAGCTGCTGCGTGGCACGCTCGGGTGTTGGCAGACGAAGTGGTTAGCCATGCTTTTAGTCACGGTTACCACCCGCAGCATACTGAGCGGCTTGCTGCATATTGGATCGAGGCTCTCGGCGGGCCTGCCGATTATTCCGAACGGTATGGCGATGAAACCTCGGTTGTTAGGATGCACAGCGGCAACGGACCTCACGAGGAGATGGACCGGCGTGCGATCGCTTGTTTCGATCAGGCGATG
>JBGSWW010000144.1:0-6115 GCA_041751735.1 Pyrinomonadaceae bacterium
GTTCCTCATAGCTCGGCGGCAGCAGCATCGGCTGGTTCTGGTCGTATCTCTTAAATACCACCTTCTTCATACCCAATATTTTAAAGCCACTCACCCTATTTTGCGCCAAAAAAGAGGCCGCCTTTTCAGACAGCCTCTTTTGTTCGTTCGGAATTATGCAGGGACGAAGGGATGGTACCCGTGACAATGCACGACATCTTGGCAATTCGTATCATACTTCTAGTCCCTACTCCTGCGATGTTTTCACACCTTGAAATATAAGAGGAAGGAAGCCCTTAGCAATTTCAGACCATCTGCGCAAAATAATGTGCAACCTAATTTACCCCATCTCCATCGAAGGTGGCTAAGCTGATTTTCACGTCTGGCTCGTTAGCCGTGATGTTCGTTCCGATAGCTTTCAGTTAATTGGATCCGCTGCAACAATTCGGGTCTCCCAAGTTCGAAAACAAAACGATTATGCCCCCGGTGGCAGCAGGTGAATAAATGAAAGTTTTTGTACTCCTATGCACTTTCTTTGCGTGCAGTGTTAGTAACTTCGCCCAAAACGATCTTAACAATGATCTGTCGAGATCGTTGAAACGCTACGATCTGATCAAATTAGACTCTCTGACAATGGAGAAGAAAGCCAGGGCTGGTCAAATGATCAGCTTGCGGGCTCGCGGCCGAAATTATGATTTTGAGCTCACGCCCAACGACCTCCGGGCTCCCCAATATAGAGCTGTTGAAACAAATAGCAATGGCAGTTACGAAATGCAACCGAACCAAGTCAACACTTTTAAAGGTCGGCTGAAGGATGATTTTACCTCGGAAGTACGTTTCACAGTCGACGGTGACACTCTCGAGGGGATGATCTATACGGGGAATACAAAGCTGTTCGTTACGAGGGCGAGGGAGTTTTCTAGCCGGGCCAAACAAAACGATGTTGTCGTATATGAGGAGGGTGACGTGACGAAGATGGTCGACCTTACCGATGATATCTCTGCTCAAGTAGAGAATCACATGGACTCATTGTACGAGCCCGGGACGGCGTTTGCCACTGTGGCAGACCTTCGGCAGTTGGAAGTCGCAACCGAAGCCGATTATCAATGGGTTCAACAGTCAGGGGGGAATGCCCCAGACGCAAATAACAGTATCCTCAGCATTCTCAACATGGTTGATGGTATCTATCAAAGAGACCTGAGTTTGACCATTAGTGTTACGTATCAACATGCGTGGACGTCAACGGATCCATTCTCGACGTCATCCATGTCGGGTCTTCTTGACACATATGTGAACTACTGGAATTCAAATTTCCCAAGAGCACAGTATCCGCGCGACACGGCCCACCTTTTTACGGGGAAGTTTAGCAACCAAGGGCTCGCATATATCGGCGTCATCTGCAGGAGCCCAAATTCATCATACGGTATTACCGCGAGAAGCGGTGGAGTTAACCACCTCATCGCGGCTCACGAGATCGGGCATAATCTGGGAGCAGATCATGTGGAAAACTCAGGTATATGCGCAAACTCATTGATGAATCCCTCTCTCTCTGGACCCGTTACAAAATTCTGTAGCACATCGATCGCAGCAATCAGTTCGTTCGTATCGCAATATGGGAGTTGCCTTACTGTAACCGGACCGGGTCCGACGCCGCTGCCGACGCCGGTACCTACACCCTTTCCTTCACTGACACCGATACCAACCCCTTTCCCGACACCTATACCAACGCCCTTGCCGACACCGATACCGACCCCATTCCCGACACCGATTCCGACGCCCTTCCCGTCACCGACTCCTGTTCCTACACCAACAGCCGGTGCGAGAGCAAACTATGCGTCAGCATCGAACGGAGGTTTTGCCTCTTCGACTTCAGGGGTGGCTTCTGCAGCGATTGACGGCAGTCGCGTATGGTCAATAGGAGGAGCTTGGAAAGACCTAACACCTTTCAATTATCCAGATACCCTAGAGGTTAGCTTCAATGGTAATCGGAGCATCGATGAAGTAAACATTTTCACCGTCAGAGATGATTATCTGAACACTGTAGCACCTGACCTTTCAACCACCACAAACCTGTATCCGCTTTCAAATATTAGCGTCCAATACTGGAACGGGTCGGTGTGGAATACCATCCCCGGCGGCAATATATCGGGAAATAACAAAGTTTGGACGAGATTGACCTTTTCGCCGGTAGCGGCTTCCAGGATACGTGTTGTGGTGAATGCCGCGGCTCCTGACGGCTTCAGTCGAATTGTCGAGCTCGAAGCGTGGGGTGGGGGAACTGGGGCACCATCGCCATCACCGACTCCGACTGCTCCGCCGATTCCAATACCCTCTCCCACGCCGACAAATACGCCTATCCCAGGGCCGTCACCGACGCCGGCTTTGCACACCAATGTGGCCTTGTCCGCGAATGGCGGATTGGCGACGGCGTCTTCGCAATCGAGTGCTCCGAGTACGGCGATCGATGGCGTAAAGAGTTGGGCGGTCACGGGAGCATGGAAAGATTCGACCCCGGACATATTCCCGGATTGGCTTCAGGTCGATTTCAATGGTTCGAAAACGATCGACGAAGTAAATGTATACGGTGTGCGCGATGATTACTTAAACTCGACGGAGCCGACACTTTCGACGGTTTCCAGCGTTTATAACAATATAAACTTCGACGTCCAGTACTGGACTGGATCAAGTTGGGCTATTGTGCCGGGAGGCAGCATTTCCGGAAATAACCTGGTCGTTCGGAAGATTACTTTCTCGCCTGTTACTACGAGCAGGATCCGGGTGGTCATCTACAACGCTCTCCAGAACTATAGCCGAATCGTTGAGGTCGAAGCGTGGAGCGGTGGCACAGGCTCCCCTTCGCCTTCGCCGACACCCTCCGCTTCGCCGACGCTTACGCCGGCACCGACGCCAGTTCCGACTCCGACCTCTAGAACGAACTTTGCCAGATCCAACATCGGGAGTTCTGCGACCGCTTCGTCTGAGCTGAATCCGGCGTCGGCGGCTATCGATGGGAGCCGTACATGGGCTATTGGCGGTGCCTGGAAAGACGCGACCCCGGGGATCTTTCCAGACTGGCTGCAAGTCGATTTCAACGCGACTCGGACGATCGATGAAATTGGAATATATGCTGTAATGGATGATTACCTGAGCACTGTTGCTCCAAGTGCATCAACGACGACCAGTATCTATTCTCTCGCATCATTTGAGCTTCAGTTCTGGAACGGCAGTGGATGGAGTCCCGTACCCAACGGGAATATATCCGGGAATAATAGGGCATGGAACAGGCTCACCTTTTCTCCGGTGACAACATCGAGGATCCGGGTTGTAGTAAACGCCGCATCTCAAGATGGCTACAGCCGCATCGTCGAAATTGAGGCATGGGGCGGAGGAAGCTAATCTTCTTTTCTACCGATCATTTAGTCTACGGATAATTCGAACGCTGCGGTCCTTGAAAAGGATTCCGCAGCGTTTTCTTTATCGGTGTGCTCTACCTTGACCACGCTGCATTTATCTACGGCGTTCTCATAGAAAATGGTACTCGCGGGAAATTCCGCGACTTGGGCCAAAGACAGTAAGAGTATTGCTTTTCACGCATCGGCTTCGAACGCCCCCAAGCTGATCTCGATCCTGCCGGGAGCGGCGTCGATCGACAGCGACATTTTTATCCTGAATGTCGATGATCACCTCCGCAGTAAATCACCTGCGAAAAACGTGACGAATAGTCCCGCAGCCGTCGACGACGACCCCGATTGGTCGCCCGACGGTAAGAAGATCGTTTATACCAGCCACGCCGTCAACGACGACCAATCAAATCCTGTAACAGCCGAGATCTACATCATGAACGCGAACGGAAAAGGCAAAGCGAAGCGCCTAACCAACAATAACGAGGAAGAGCGGGCCCCCGACTGGTCACCCGACGGCAAGCGGATCCTTTATTCCTGCAGAAAAGGCGAGGCTCTTGAGGGAAGGTCGGTCCCGACCTTTGAGATATGCATAATGAACGCTGACGGCAGCGGGCAAAAACGAATAACTAACAACCGCGTGGCCGAATTGACGCTCGCCTGGTCGCCCGACGGGAAAACACTAATATTCCACCGAGCGGTCGACGGACCGGGCAAGTTTCAGCTTTTCACGATCAACGCGGACGGTACTAACGAAAAGCAGATAACATTTGCTCCCGGCTTTAATGGCTTTGCGACCTAGGGAGTGGCTGCCATTCGTACACAATAGAGTCGCAATAATGCAGCAGTCTATCGAGCTGTACAACATTATCAATAAAAGGAGAAATGACCTATGCCTATCCAAACTCTAGTTCGCCGCCCATTGCAGATGGCGTTAATATTCGGAATCACCCTGATCGGCTCTATCGCTTACGCACAAGTGCCTGCTCAGGAGGAGGCGCTGACGCGGTCTGCCAGCGATGCACAGCTTAAGTGGGGTCCATGTCCGCCATTCTTGCCCAAAGGGTGCGGCATCGCCGTCCTCCATGGCGACCCGGCGAAGGACAACGTGGACGTGTTCTTGAAAGTACCGGCCAAATCCACTATCCCGCTCCATTGGCACACGTCGGCAGAGCGCATGATACTGGTAGCAGGCGAGCTTCATGTCACATATGACGGTCAGAAGAAGGCGGTTCTAAGAATGGGGACTTATGCATACGGCCCCGCCAAACGACCGCACAAGGCCTTCTGTGCAAGCGCCGTCCCATGCGTCCTCTTCATTGCCTTCGAATCGCCGTTGGACGCGGTGTCGGTCGAGAAGGCAGGAAAATAGGCGTATTGCCGCCCGACAAATCGTTCCAGCGGACGAGCTAAGTCGCGCCGCTGAACCCAAGCGTTAGACTGCTGTTGAATCTTGCGGAATCTTATCTGAAGAATGCGATGACATATAACCATAGATGAGATATAACCATAATTACCATACGATAATTGCTATCGCTCTGATGCTACTCTTCTGTGCGTCGGTTACGGCAAGCGGCGATGTGATTGACAGTTACGTCGAGACACAGATGCGCAATCTGCACATTCCCGGTATTTCGCTCGCGGTCGTCCGCGACGGGCGGATCGTCAAAGCGAAAGGTTACGGGCTGGCTAATATTGAAGCAAATTCCGCCGCCACACCAAAAACCGTTTATGAAATCGGTTCAATAACCAAACAGTTCACCGCGACCGCCGTGATGATGTTGGTTGAAGAAGGAAAGATCAAGCTCGATGATAAAATCACGAAGTATTTCCCGGACGTGTCTCAAGCGTGGAACCGCATCACCGTCAGGCATCTTCTCAGCCATACGTCCGGCATCCAGAATCACGTCGCCGTGCCGGGTTATCTCGATATTTTCAAAACCAGCATCACTTCAAAAAACTTTCCGTCGCGGGATGAATTGCTAAAAGAGTTCTACAAACTGCCGTCGGAGTTCCAACCGGGCGAAACGTGGTCTTATGACAATACGGGTTACTATCTGCTCGGAATAATCGTCGAAAAAGCGAGCGGCAAAGATTTTTGGCAGTTTCTGGACGAACGAATTTTCAAGCCGCTCGGAATGCGTGCGACGCGCAATACAGACACACGTCAGATCGTTCCGAATCGCGCTTCCGGCTACGAGTGGGTGAATAATAAATTTGAAAACCGTCCCGTTTTGCTTCCAAACATAGCCTTCTCGGCAAGCAGTATTTTGTCCACCGTCGAAGATATGGCGAAGTGGGACGCTGCGCTTTACACCGAAAAATTGTTGAAAAGATCAACGCTCGAGCAGATGTGGACTCCCGCCAAAACCAATGACGGAGCGTTGGCATCGTTTGACTACGGCTTCGGGTGGTTCATAGATAACTATCACAGTCGTCGCATCGTTCAGCACACGGGCGGCACGCCCGGCTTCTCGTCGGCAATCTACCGATTTACGGACGACAAATTGACGGTCATTATTCTGAGTAATCACGCCGATAGATTACTTGACCAGTTTGCCATTGATATTGCCGGAATTTACGTTCCGGCTCTGAAAAGACCGGAAGGAAAAACAGACCCCGACCCGCGGGCGACGCTGAGGCTGAAGGCGGTAATGGCCGATCTGCTAAACGGCAAACACGACCCCGCTTTATTTACGCCCCCGATGCGCGTCTTTCTGAAGACATACACCGGG
>JBGSWW010000145.1:0-6013 GCA_041751735.1 Pyrinomonadaceae bacterium
AAGAACAGCCAGGCGAGGGCTGAGGCATTTTATTTCGCGGTCCGGAAAAACGGCGCGGCAGACGAGATCTTCAGGGGATTCTATTTCGATGACGATCCCGCAACCGATGGGGACCCACAGCGTTGTCAGTCGATTGAAACTGAAGTCCTTGTATTAGAGCCGATCGTGGCCGGCGATATCCAGGTCAAAGTTCAATAGTAATCACGGCCGCAGGCGAGGTTTAGAACTTTCTTGCCGTGATGATGATCGAAACTCCGAAAGGGAAATTCAGGTTCTTCAACCAGAAGCGTTCGGCGGAAAAGATCTTTCCGAAAAGGCCATTGAGGGCGGAGATGTTGATATTGTTTTCCGACTCGGGCTTGATACCGGTGAGCCTGATCAGCGTCCGGCCGCCGAGCACGGGGGCGAAAAAGGTGAAATTAGCGTAGGTGGCGCGTTCCACCGTGTAACCGGCCGCCTCGAGCCGCTCGACGATCTGCCGTTTGGTATAGCGGATACGGTGATTCGAGATGTCGTCCTGCACACCCCACAGCCACATGAATGCGGGTACGAATATAAGCGAATAACCTCCGCATTTTGTAACGCGGTGCATTTCCCTGAGGCCCGCTAGGTCATCGTCGAGATGTTCGACTACGTCGAGGGCAGTCGTAATATCGAAGGTCTCGTCGGGGAACGGCAGGAATTCGGCCAGGCCTTTTTGTGCCTTTAGCCCCTTTTGACGGCAAAATTCAAGCGCATCATCAGAAACGTCAACTCCTTCAGCCTCGCCGAACTGCGATAGCATTTCGAGATTTGCTCCTGTGCCGCAGCCGACATCTAGGATCTTGAGTGACGAGTCGCGAGTTGCGAGTCGCGAGTGGATCTGTTGTAAGAAGCTCTCGAGAATCGCGCGGCGGCCGACGAACCACCAATGCGAGCCCTCGACCTCGTCCATGATGGCGTAGGTGTGCTGCTGCATTTCCTGTGGCAAGGCCGGATTCATAAGAAGATTTTGCCACGAATGGCACTAATCACACGAATGAGGAGTTTAGCAGGAGGCCAACCGCTTAAACGACAATTCCCATCATCTCGCTCGCGAGGGCGCCCTGGTTGCCGTCTTTGGCAAGGTTGTAACTTTCGTGAAGACGCTGCCTGATGCCGTCGTCATTGACGAAGCAGGATCCGCCGTCGCCGAGGCCGAGGATCATGAGCTGAAGGCCTTCGTCGAGATACTCCTGGCGGTTCATGCAAAGCATATAGTCGCCGGCTGTTTTGTGCGCCTCCCATTCGAGTTCGAATAGTGTGGGGTTGAACACGCTCAAGGGACTCACGTCGGAGTTTGAAAGGCTTTCTAACGTCATCGCAAAATCGTACGCGTGCCGGCCTTCGTGCACGAGCGTTCCCTCGCAGCCACGCTGCCCGCCTGTGTCGATGGTCTCCTCGGCAATTGCAATGTAGATCTCGGCGAGGGCGTCGCGAAAATTCAGGCGTTCTCTCGTCATACGGATATTTGTCATCACTGGATTGATGAGGCCAGTCACGCCCGACGCGTTTATCTTGCGAACAGGCTCGACGCGTAGGAGCATATCCGAATCCAGGATCGAGCCAATTATTTCCCGGTGAAGCTCGTTTCCTTTTTCGAGAATAGTAGATGCGGCGTCCTCGACGGACTGACGATAGTTCTTATCGATGCCAGCTTGAAACTGCATAAGCGAATAGCAAATAGCGAATAGAGTTATGTCTTTGTTCGCATGTATTTACTTAAACCGGTCATCATACGGCTGATCTCATCGCATTCCGCAGTTAGCCTGCTAAATTCCTCGGCATTTACGAAGCCCAAGCGGTGAGCGATCAACAACTCAGTCGAAACTTCACTAGCTGAGCCTTGAGCGTTAGATATGAAATGCAATGTCTCCTTTGGAAAGCTTCGGGCGGCACCTTCTGAAATATTTGCCGGAATAGAGACTGCCGCGCGACGAAGTTGAGAAACAAGGCCGAATCGCTCTTCTTTAGGGAAGTTATCAGTTACACGATAGATCTCGACGACGAAATCAACGGACTTCTTCCAAACATCCAGTTTCTCGTGAGTTCGCATGTTCTGTTTACTGTTCGCTATTTGCTATTCGCTATCTTCCCAAATCCACACCAGCTATTTCGATTATGCCAGGTAATCTCGACATCCTCGGCCCCGATCTCATCCCACCAGCGGGCAAAATCATCTTTGGAAATGTAGAACGCAGTCGGGGCTACCAGGTGGTCGAACACGATATTGTGTTGCTCACGCCAGCCGAATGTGCCGAGATGGTTGAGATATTCGTTGTAAAAAAGGTGGTTTGCGACTGGCTTGGCGGCCACATTTATAGGGCGATAGACGAGCTTGGTTGTTAAGAAAACACCTAGCGTCGGAAGTTTGGACAGCTGATACAGAAGCGGCTGGCTGATCTGCGATGTGAAGCTCTCGCGGACAGGATTTACGTATTTCGAGATCCACTCATTGTTTTCGGCGCCGTAAACCCATGCCGAGATATGGCCGCCCATCTTGACCTTCGCACTCAACGAGGTAAACGCCCTTTTCGGGTCCGGCGTATGGTGAAGCACTCCGACACTGAAAGCATAATCGAACGCTTTTTTGAATGGGAGCTTAAAGATGTCGCATTGTACTATGTGGACATTCGGTAAAGACCGTGTGAGAGCAAAAGCAGATTCGACACCGTCGCCGAGATCGAATCCGACAACCTCAGAAGCACCCCATTCTGCCGCTAGCTTGGTGTGGCGTCCCTTGCCGCAGCCGCCCTCGAGCACTATCTTACCGGCGAAGAAGTCGGGCCCAACAGGCTGGAGCCAGCCGAGGAACTGATCGGCGTACTTCGGGTCCTCTTGAGTAAAGTGCGTCCACTGCCAACCGAAGTTTTCGGCGGTTTCAAATTTGTCTTCCTCGATCTTTTTTAGATCAACCAATCGCGGAACCCCGCGCAAAACTTTGTATTCCCGAGTGCATTTTTTGCACGTCAACACGCCCTCCATGATCTCGCGATCATCGTATTTGCTCGCGTACGCGAGCAAGATATCGCCCCCGCAGGTTGGGCAGGCCAATAGCTCAAGCAATTTCTCTTTCATCAAATAGAATTCACAGGCACGCCGGTGGCGAACGACATGTCAGTGTGCTGGACATTCGTCATTAGGTCTAACTCTTATAAATGCTTCGTATTCCTTATAAGGAAACGGCTGCCGCCAATTGAACTCAAATTCGTCGGTGTCGCGGTCTTCGTACAATTGATCAAATGTCGAGCGGAATGCATTATAAACGTCGACTGCGGCGCCATGATGTTCAAAAACGAGTTGCCGCTCATCAAGGTTCCGGTCAGCAGTTGGGTACTCAAAGATCTGGATCACCACTCGGTCTCCTTCTCGCACGAACCTGAAATCGTATTCCTCCGGATCGCGGTTCCACTTGAGTGTGTATTCGGCATTTTGCTCGATAGGGGCGGTAAGACCAGCTACGGCCTTCATGAATTCGGGCAGTGCAAATTGGTGAGGTGCATGCGCGGTCGTGGTATGAAACTCTCCGATCCCGTCCTCGAACCCGACCGACATCCATCCGCATTGAGGCGAGTTAAAACTAACTTCAAGAGCACCTTGCATAGAAATTAAATAGTAAATGGTTACAAGTGAATAGTAAAAAGCACGTTGATCGAGCCTTCTGTTTACTATTAACGATTTACTAATTACTATTCTCAATAGAAATGCGGCAATATCACGACCTATTGCGTCATATCCTGGACACGGGCTCTCACCACGCGGACCGGACCGGTACCGGCACTATCTCGACCTTCGGTTATCAGACCAGATTCGACCTCAATGAAGGGTTTCCCATAGTGACTACTAAACGAGTCCCGTTTCGCTGGGTAGCCGAAGAATTATTTTGGTTTCTCAGCGGTTCGACAAACGAGGCAGACCTGCGCTCGCGCGGGGTCGACATATGGCAGGAATGGGCCACGGAGGAACAAACTTCCAGATTTGGCCGCGGCCAAGGCGATCTCGGACCGGTTTATGGTTACCTATGGCGTTCATTCGGCGGTGATTACCCCCGGATGAACGGCGTCGATCAGATCGCCCGGCTGATTCGCGAGATCGAGGTAAATCCCTATTCGCGCCGCCTTATCGTCACAGGCTGGAACCCCGAGACGTGCGATGAGGTCGCCCTTCCGCCTTGTCATACGCTGTTTCAATTCAAGATCGATAGCGACAGGAAACTGCATTGCCAGTTATACCAGCGAAGCGCCGATGCGTTCCTGGGAGTGCCATTTAACATAAGCAGCTATGCATTGCTGACCCATCTAATCGCTCATGTGTGTGATCTGGCAGTTGGTGAATTCATCCATACCTTCGGCGACCTTCATATCTATTCAAATCATCTCGAGCAGGTCGAGGAACTATTGTCGCGAGAGCCAATGCCACTACCGAAACTTGAATTTGTAAATGCGGGGGAACTAAAAGGGTTGGACGGGCTGCTAAATTTCAAATTTGAGAATTTGAAACTGGAAAATTATCAGTCCTGGGGAAAGATCGCGGCGCCGGTTTCGGTGTAGGTATGTTACTTGACGTTAGGCGGGTGCATAGTCTTGGTACGCACATTTATTCCTTCGTCTGCTATCAGAAAGATCTTTCTCGCGTCGTACGAAGATGTGTTCGTGGGCATGTAGGAAAGCAAGTATCGATTTTTTCGCAGTTCATCGCATATCGATTTCGCGGCTTCCTGTGCCTCACTGAACGGGAAAACCCGCCCGCCGGTTTCCTCTACAAGACGAGTAACCACGGCCCCGGCCTTGGGCTGGTCTCTGCGAAAGGCTCCGCCTGTGCGGTCGGGGATCTGAAGGGCGTAGACCGTTACGTTATGGCTCTGTAGCTCGCTCAAGGCCTTGTCAAAAGTAGTCTTGCTCCCTCGATCCAATCCGTCGCCGATAATCACTACGACGGTTTTCCGGGTCCCCGGCATCAGCGGGATGAGGATCTCCTTTAAAGAGATCTCGATAGCGTCAAAGAGATGCGGATTGCCTTTTTTTCTGAATGTGTCCAACGACGTTTCCATCTTCTTGGCGTCATCGGTCCACTCCTGAATGATCTCGGCCTTTTCGTCGTAAGCAATAGTAAACAATTGGTCACCGTCGAATATCTCGTAGGCAAACTCCATCGCTGCTTTTTTCATATTCTCAACGGTGGTAGGCAGCGTCTGAGAATTATCGACGAGAAGGACGATGCGGGCCGGGCTCGGATCTAAACTGAAATTCTTAATCTTCTGTTCGATGGCATTCTCGTACAGGAAAAGGCTCTGGAGACGGATGGGGTCGGACTTCGCGTCGGCCCGAGTAGCGGTAACGCTAATGATGGTGCCTTCTGTAGCCGAATCACCGCGCGAGCTGCGCCTGGATTGGCCGTAGGAAACAGTCGCAAATACCAAGATCAGTATTAACGACATTCTGGTTGCGCGGGCGATCATCATTCTTTGCTCGATTTGGAAACGTTATCCGTTGTCGATTTTGCCGGCTCGGCAGCCGCCGGCTTTGCGTCGTCTTTAGTCTTTGATGCGGATTCGGGCGTAGCGGTTGATTCACCAGATGGGGATTTCTTTGCAGCATAGTCGGTCACATACCAACCGGCGCCCTTGAACTGAAAGCCCGATAGGGACCATTGCTTTTCGAGCTTGCCATGGCATTTCTCGCAGCTCGACAGCGGCTCGTCGGATACGCTCTGCCGTTTCTCAAATTGCGATCCGCATTGCTGACACTTGTATTCGTAGATTGGCATAAGGCTTAAATTACCAGTTTTTTGCAGTCTGTATCTCAACGTCGTGCTCGTGCTCGGCGAGAAACTTCTCTGCATCGATCGCCGCCATACATCCGGTACCGGCGGCGGTCACCGCCTGTCGATAATAGGCATCCTGGGCGTCACCGCAGGCAAATACACCTGGAATGTTGGTTTTCATCGTTCGACCTTCGGTCTTCAAATATCCGACGTCATCCATTTCCAGAATCCC
>JBGSWW010000146.1:0-15022 GCA_041751735.1 Pyrinomonadaceae bacterium
CCGCGGAGTCAATTTTTACGATGAGGTCAAAAAGTTTGAGATCGACATCATTCATCGGGCACTCGAGCAGACCGGCGGACACCAATCACGGGCCGCACGCCTGCTTGGATTGAATGCCACGACTCTGAATTCCAAGATCAAAAACTACAATATTGATCTCGGGTCATGAGGATAGGTTCAAGAACCGCCCGCCGGAGATCATCCTTACGGTTTTTAAGTCTATCGGGTAAATCATGACTTCATTCCAGTTGGTGGCAGCACAATATTTTCTTCAGATTATCCAATTTATTGGAAATATATTCAGAAAAGGCTGACAGATTCCCAATGGCGTTCGCTGATCTGGGAATGTTATGGCAAGCTATCTAAGTGAAATAAAGCACTTAGCTGTCAAGGCATTTCGTCTAGCAAAGCTGGCACGAGAGTTGCTCGCTTACATTTTCAGTGATAACTTTTCACCGTTCAAACCAAATCGAGCGGGAATTATGCGGAAATTGTATTGATATGAAATTTTGGAGGCAAACAATGAAAAAACTTTTGGTGGTGGCTTTTTCGCTGCTATTTTTTACAGCATTAGCGTCCGCTCAGTCGACGTCCGGCGTTACCGGGACGGTGACCGATGCGGGCGGGGCAGTCGTGCCGGGAGTCCAGGTAATCTTGTTGGATACGAAGACTTCATTCAGACTTACAACTGTTACAAGCGATCAGGGCTCGTATACATTTAATAATGTACCACCGGGGCCTGGTTTCAGACTTACGTTTTCAAGCCCGGGATTTCAGACGACCGTGTTAAACGATATTCAGCTCGGTGTTTCGCGAACGGAGACGCAGAATATTACATTGACCCCGGGTCAGGTGACCGAAACAGTAGAGGTCGTAGCGGACGCCCCGGGCACCACGCTCAACGCAACCGATGGTAGCATCGGGGGTGTCATTGGCACCCGTCAGTTGCGCGATCTTCCCATTCAGATTCGGTCCTCCCCTGCGGCAGCTATCGGTTTGCAGCCCGGAGCCGTTGGCCAAAATGCCGGTGGAGGTAACCGAAGCGGTTCGGTCACTGGATCCCGTGCGGATCAGGGCAACGTGACTGTGGACGGCATTGATGTCAACGATCAGGCCGGAAATTTTGCTTTTGCTACCGTAGCAAACGCGCCTATTGATTCTATTCAGGAGTTTCGCGCCGTAACGTCTGGTCCTAACGCAAACGCGGGACGCAGCAGCGGCGGGCAGACCGACCTGATAACCAAGAGCGGTACAAACCAATATCACGGCAGCATACGCGAGTATTATCGTACGGAGAAAACCGCGGCAAACAGCTTCTTTAACAACAGAAATGGCGTCCCTATCGCGAGATTACGGCGTCATCAGTACGGCGGCAGCATCGGGGGCCCACTGCCAATTCCTAACTTTGGCGAGAATAACGGGCCGATGTTTAGAAGTGGAAAAAACAGGCTATTCTTTTTCTTCGATTACGAAGCCCGCAGGGATAGATCGCAAACCGCAACTTCGAGGGTTGTGCCTCTTCAACATTTTCGAGAGGGAACGATCGGATATATAAACAACAATGCCGGGTGTTTGGCGACCAGCCGTTTAGATACCACACCAAATTGTATATCCTTTCAAACGCCAGCTCAAACAGCCGCTTTCGATCCACGGGGTGTGGGGGTAAACGCAGCTTTGCTTGCATTTATCAATGCCCGTTATCCGCTGCCCAACGATCTAACGGGGGGTGACGGAAGAAACACCGGCCTATTACGCTTCAATGCTCCTAATCTCAGGGATGACAAAATTTACACGACAAGGGTCGATGCAAACCTTTCGGACAGGCAGCGACTGTTTGTACGCACGACCTTTACGATCCGCGATTCGACCAACGCCGTGCCATTTTTACCAGGCGAGGACCCCGCGCAAACTTTCCAGGACAGGAGTTACGCCGTGGCCGGTGGGCATACGTGGGTAATTTCATCGCGGTTTACCAACGTTGTCACGCTTGGACTGGTCAAACAGGTAAATCTCTTTACTCCTCCTTCGATTCCTTCGTTTCCGAATAGTTTTTCGGGCGGGCCGATCGGGGCTCCGTTTCCCAGCCTGAGCTATCAGGACCGAAACGTATATGTCCCTACCCTTCGTGACGATGTTACGTTCACGACCGGTAATCACACGCTCCAGTTCGGCGTATCGCTTAAGCCGATCAGGCAGGACGCAACGCTCATCAACGACTTTAATTTTGTCGGACTCGGGATAGGCGGATTAACTCCGGAGTTGAATTCGAGCCTTCGCCCCGCAAATGTTCGTGCTGGCTCCAACGCGGTTTATGATAGCGCGTTCACGTACCTGCTCGGCAGAATCGCTTCAATTTCAACAAATTATAATTTCACCCCCGCAGCTACGGCACTTGCGCCCGGCACGGGCAAGATCCGCAGCTATGCCTATAACGAATATGAAGGGTATGCACAGGACAACTGGAAGATACGAAACGACCTTACTTTGAATCTGGGGTTTCGATATCACTACTATCCGGCGCCCTATGAACGCAATGGTCTGCAAGCCGATAATACACTGGATTTCGATGAATTCATTGCAACGCGAGTTCGTAATGCGGCTCAAGGCATAGCAAGTAATTCATCCGAACCGTTTCTGACATATGACCTGTCCGGAAAGGTGAACAACGGGGTGCCTCTTTACAAGACGGATCGGAACAATTTTGCGCCAAGGCTCGGCTTCGCATACAATCCGTCGTTCGGGAGCGGTGTTCTTGGCTTGCTATTTGGCGAGAGAAAGACCGTTCTCCACGGAAATTTCTCAAAGGTTTATGATCGCCCCGCAGGCGCCATCACGTTTATTCAAAACCAGCTCGATTTCTTGTTTGCGAGTAATTCTGCGGTGTCATTTGGTAGTACTGACGCAAATGCCGCGCTGCTGAACGATGCCCGCTTTGTAAGCATTTCGTCAGTGCCTGTCACCACAACACCTCCGTCCGTGACTCGGCCTAGAACGCCGTTTGTTACCGCGGGGCGTGGTACTGGGCTCGTCAATGGACAATTTAATTACTCCATTGATAAAGACTTTGAGATACCGTATTCCTACAGCTACAGTCTAGGCATCCAGCGGGAAATTCCGGGCGATATGATACTCGATGTCTCATACGTCGGCCGAATGGGCCGGAAATTGTTCGTACAATCGGACCTTTCACAGGTATTGAATTTCAAAGACGCTGCCTCCGGTCAATTTTTATTTGCTGCTCTTAATGCGGTTCAACCAGTAGTGGCAGCTAATGTCGCGGCGGGTGTCCAGCCGCAGACCGGCGTTGCAGCACAACCCTGGCTCGAAAATCAACTTACAGCTGCCATTCAGGCCAGCCGAGGCCCGACCCGCAATTGCACCAACCTTTTGGCTGCAAGTGCGGGACCGATTGCGAATTGTGCTCAGCTTATTGCCGCTTTTCAACCAACATTAGTTCGGAAAGGCGGGACCGCGGATCTCATACAAACTCTTTACGCGAACAGTTTGATTTTTCCAAACGTCGGTATGAGCAGTCAGTTTGCTACCAATGCGTTCATCTCGAATCAGGGTAGTTCCGATTATAACGGAATGCTGGTAAGTCTGCGCAAACGCTTCTCTAGGGGATTCGAATTTGGAGCTAACTATACATTTTCGAAATCGCTGGATAATAATTCGAGCGTAGTCAATACGGTCACCGGCGGTTTAGTGTGTGACATTGTTGATCCGGACATATGCCGCGGGCCGTCCGATTTCGACATTCGTCATAACTTTAATGCTAACTTTATATGGGATCTTCCATTTGGCCGGGGCCAGGCTTTTGGAAGAAATGTCAACAGATGGGCGGATACGCTCCTTGGCGGATGGTCGCTTTCCGGAATTATAAGCGCAAGATCGGGGCTCGCGATAGGTTCCTCAAGCGGTGCGTTTCCGCTTGGATTTAGCTTGGCTAGTCCTGCGATTGTTGTAGGCAATTCATCTGCTTTTGCATCGAACATTCGGACACTGCCGAGCACTGGCACTACGCCTGGCTCGATTGTATTTTTTGAGGACAACGTAGCGGCGCAAGCAGCTTTGCGTTTCCCCAGACATGGCGAGCTCGGCAGCCGAAATACGTTTCGAAGTCCTAGTTTCTATGGTGTCGACTTGGGTCTGGCGAAAAGATTCAACATGCCGTGGTCGGAAACGCAGCGGCTGACCTTGAGGGTTGATGCCTTTAATGCGCTGAATAATAATGTATTCAGTTCTCCGAATCTAACCCTGGAATCGGCGTCGTTCGGCCTTATATCGTCGTCGTTTACCTCTCCGCGTGAACTTCAATTCGCGATTCGTTTTGACTTCTAATTTACCATTGACTAATTAGTATTCGCCGCTTTATGTCGGCATCGGGCCCCTCGGAAATCCGAGGGGCTTTTTGTATGAAATGCAGTCTCAGAAACGAACCCGCAACCGAAGATAACTGGTTACAGAACAAATCCGTAACGGCTCAAATTCCATTTTACATCAAAATAACGTAAACTAACCTTCCTCGACGGGGTGACAGGCTGCGACAGGGGCTTGTGTAGATTTTTGAATTCACGTCGGGCTTGGCCTGTTGGCTGGTCAGAAAACTTGTCAAAAACAAATGCAAATTACGAGTTGTCCCTTGCTGGTTAAGTGTAAACTTGATGACGAGTGTCTTTCGGAATGCTGCTTATAGCGTCCCGGTGAGGCCTGACGCGACATGGTTAGTCAAGGTAGTCGATTAGATGTCTCGCCGGTTCTTCACTTACGCGTTATGCGCGAATACCGAGGGAACCAACTTAAACGTGGATTCTACTGGAATCTGGATGCGGGTTCAATTTCCGGTTCCGACACCCTACTTGAAAAAAGATTTGGGGAAAATTATGAGTAATAGTATGCGGAATTTATGGTGGTCGGTCATAGTCTCTTTGTCTTTAGGAGCTGTCGCTCTATGTCAGGCCGATAAAGACGGAAAAAAGCCGGCTAGAATGACGGTTGATGAGATCGTCAGCAGACACCTCGCCTCGATAGGGACACCTGATGCATTGGCGTCGTCAAAATCGCGCGTTATGGTTGGAGACGGACAATTGGTGTCGAAATTAGGTGCTTCGTTCGTCTTGAACGGAAAGGCGCAAATGGCTTCCCAGGGTGACAAGATTCTGTATGCGATGGTTTTTGATTCACCGGTGTATCCGTATGAAAAGGTAGCCTTTAATGGAACTGATGTATCGGTAGGACTACCCAACGGAAAAAGAACATTGCTTGCTGCTTACTTTAAGGCTCAAAGTTCGATATTGAAAGAGGGGTTATTTTCCGGATCGTTGTCGACCGCCTGGGCATTGCTCGAAATAAAAAATAAAAAATCCGTAAAGCTCGAATCCTTAGGAACATCGAAGATCAATAATCGGCAATGCTATAAAATAAAATACTCATCTTCGAGCACCGGCGATCTCAAAATCGCTCTTTACTTCGATGGAGAAACATTCAGGCATGTAAGAACAGAGTACAAATATACGATCGAGGGTCGGATTGGAACCAGTTCGACAGATGTGCGGTCGGCCTCCAGAACTGAACGGTATCACCTAACAGAAGATTTCAGTGACTTTAAGGTTGCGGGCAAGCTAACCCTTCCTTTTACCTACATGCTGAATGTGACGAATGAATTACAAATTGATTCGGGAACGAATTCACGTGACTGGATCTTTACGATTCGAGATGTGCACTATGACGAGGAGTTAAAGGACGGCGCTTTTAAGGTTTCATAAGTGTTTGCGGAATATATTACGACGGCGGACTGATATTATTTTCGAAAGGTGTAAAAATTTGGTAAATACTCAGTAGCACGGTAAATATTTTTGGTCGTCTGTTTTGATCGCGTTGCCGCCGGACATTTTCGGGGCATTGATATTTGGTGGGGTAGACAGTGCTTGTAAGAGAAAATTAGTATGCCTACTCCGAGAAAGAACTTTTGAAGGCGGTTGAACTCGGAAAGGGTCAGATGCCAGATGCTCACAGAATATTGGATGTTATTTGCATCCATCGTGGTAACAAACGGAAAGCGGCGGAACACCTGGAAACGTACTCAAACCCACCGCGCCCGACGCCGAACGACTTCGGCAGAAAGGTAAAGCACCTGTAGGGAATCCTGTTGGCTGGAGAGTTGGAGAAGAGCGAAGCCTTTACTTCTGAACTTTCGACCGTTTAAATTCGGCCGTAGGCTTAAAGACATTTCGGGGTCATAGTTTTGCTCTGCGTCGATAGATCGACCTTATTATCATCCAAAAAAATGGACTTTAATTCAGAAATTTGCGAATTTCCAGTATTTATCTAATCGCATATAAACTTTACTAATTCCCTATCTGGAATTAAATCAAATTGTTGGGAGCACGTCCAAGTCCTCATCAAGACTGGCACCAAATTTGCTCAATACAGGCGGCGACATCCGTTTCACATTTTGAGATCTATAAGTTCGGCCCCTTTGGGCTTGAATATAATTGCTTTGCATTTGAGCGACTAAGTACTCCACGATCACCCATTTGCCTGATCGCCATTTAATATCTTCAGCACTTTTACTAAGTGACAATCTGGTAGTTTTAGGAGGAAAGATGAGAAAGTTTAACAATATTCTGATGGTAGGTCTGACGCTTTTGTTGTTTCAGGTCGCCGTTCAGTCACAGACTACGGGTTCGATCGCGGGAGCAGTCACCGATCCCAATGGTGCGTACGTCCCGGGAGCGACCGTTATAATTAAAGGTGAGGGAGGACAGGAGTTCAGGGCCGTCACAAATGACGGCGGAACATACCTGGTTCCGGCCGTTCAAAATGGTACCTACACGGTCACCGTGTCGGTCAACGGATTTAAGACATCGACGGTCACCAATGTCAAGGTCGACGTAGGTACGCCCAAAACTGTGGACGTGCGATTAGCGCTCGGCGACGTCGGCGAAACCGTCGAGATCTCCAGCGGCGGTGAAGTCCTGCAGACGCAGACAGCGACGGTTGGCAGCACGATCACGGGGCGCCAGATCACCGAGACCCCAATTTCATCACGCGACGCATTGGATCTGATCTTGAAACTGCCAGGTGTCGCTTCCGTCGGTGCGCCGCGTCGATCATCAATCAACGGCTTACCCAAAGCTGCAATTCAAATTACGACCGATGGTGTTGACGTTCAGGTTAATGACGCGAGATCAAGTGACGGATTTTTTACCTTTGTTCGGCCGCGCGTGGACGCGATCGACGAAGTAACGATCTCTACGGCCAACCCGGGAGCCGAGAGCTCCGGCGATGGCGCAATTCAAGTGCGTTTCGTTACCAAGCGAGGAAATAATAGATATACGGGTTCGGCTTATGCACAGATTCGAAACACGTGGTTAAATTCGGCGTATTGGTACAACAATCGCGACTTCACAACAGTGGGGGTTAACAATATCGATGGAAAGGCGCTGCGGGACGATATCAAGTTATTCCAGCCGGGTGTGGCCGTCGGTGGACCACTTCCGTATTTTAATTTTGGCGAAGGCGGCCCGATGTTCCACTCAGGCAAAGATAAAGCCTTCTTTTTTGTCAATTACGAACAATTTCGCCTTCCCGGGTCGCTCACACGCAACCGCACAGTCGCGAACCCAGCCGTCCAGCAAGGCATTTACAGCTACCAGGTTGGGGGTGTTACGCGAACGGTAAATTTATTTGATATTGCCGGCGCGGCGGGCCTGCCATCTACCATCGATCCGACGGTCAATACTGTTTTGAACGAAATTAACGCCGCTACAGCAAATACGGGGACGTTTTCCGATATTGCCGGTAACGTCAATGCACGGCGTTTTAGTTTCCAGAATATAACTAATGGCTATCGCGAGTTTTTGGCCGTTCGGCTGGACTTCAACATACATAAAAACCACAGCATAGAATATGTCCAGAACAGACAAGTCTTTCATCCCTCGATCGATACCATAAACGGGGCCGATGCACCGTTTCCGGGTGGCCAGTCTTTTGGTCAGGGCGGTATCAGAAAATCGTGGGTTGGGGCTGTTCGCTCGACCTTGTCTCGGAATATTGTAAACGAGGCCCGTTTTGCACAGAGCGGCGGAGGAACAGAATTTAATCAAGGTTCCGGGCCGGGCGAATTTGCCAGCCAAGGCGGATTTTCTCTCGGCGCATTGCTGCCCGGGACAACTGCTCTGCGGGCAGGCGCGTCGAACAGCACTTCGTTCAGCACGACACCAACCGGTGATTTTACTGATAACGTCACATGGATTCGCGGAAACCACACCATCAACTTTGGCGGGCAGCGAAAATTCATTAAAGACGAAGGGACGTCCGTTGGCAGGTGGGTTCCTTCGGTCGCCTTTGGTATAACTACCGCCGACACTGCGGCTTTTGCCCTGTTTACAGGCGGTGCCACCGGCAATATTCCCGGAGCAAACCCTGACCAGCTTGCCGAGGCACGTGCCTTTTATGCCGGGCTGACCGGGCGTGTGCTCTCATACACTAATACGGCGGTTCTGACGGCGGACGGGAGATTTGCCGCGCACGGTACAAGCCGGATAACGAGCGTCGAGCAAACCCAGTACGGACTGTACGCACAGGACACCTGGCGAATGCGTCCAAATCTAACCCTAAGTTACGGCCTTAGATGGCAGCCGCAGCTTGGAGTGGTAAATGCTACCAAGAATCAATCGAGGCTGGTTGACTTCGCCATGGTATACGGAACTTCGGGCGAGGGAAATATCTTCCGTCCCGGCACTTTTACCGGTACCGCCGCCCAGAATCGGCTTCTGGAAGTCGGTGAAAAGATTTTGCCTGACGATTGGATTAATTTCGCTCCGTCAGTTGGAATTGTATGGAGTCCCAGCTTTGGCGACAAATCATTTTTAAGAAAGATCTTCGGGGCAAACGGAAAATCGGTTATCCGCGGCGGTTATTCGACTGCGTTCGTCCGCGAAGGGCTCAATGTTTCCAACCAGGTCGTAGCCGGGCCCGGGGGCACGAGAAATATCAGCAGAAGCACCGCGATCACAGGCAGCCTGACACTTGGAACACTTTTCCGCACGCCGGGCAATCCTAACCTAACGCCGTTTAATTTTGTCGAGGAGCCGTCGTTTCCGATCACGCTAAGCGGAACCGACCAGGCCTTTGGCGTCGATCCGAATCTTACGACGGGCTACGTTCACTCATTTAGCTTTGGAATTCAACGGGAGCTTGATAAGAACACAGTGATCGAGGCCCGATATGTCGGCAACCGCAGTGTCAACGGATGGCGACTTTATTCGATTAGTGAGATCAATACGATAGAAAACGGCCTTGCGGAGGAATTCAAGCTTGCTCAGGCAAACCTGTATGCCAATGTCACTGCTAATAATGGAGCAGGTCGGTGCCAAGGCAACTTGAACCCTGCCACAACACCGAATTGTCAATACAACTTTGCTTATTTTGGCCCCGGAACTGGTACGAGCCCTCTGCCGATTGCCCTTGCTTATATTATCGGCAACGCCGGTGGCAACAGGGCAACATTAACCCCGGGAGCTCTCGGTTCCAGCGGAACCGTAACAGCAACAGGTGCGTTAACGGTGTCAAATTACACTAATGCCCTGTTTAGGAACATGGCCACTTTTGCCGGATTGAATCGGGTCAGCGCTAGCCCACTGGGTTATGCCGCCGGACTCGCAAGCCTGGCTTCGCTCCGGACAAATGCGGTAAACGCGGGGCTGCCCGCTAACTTTCTGCGCTCAAATGGCGAGCTTAACAGCGGAGCCTTTATCTTGGGAAATTCCAGGAACACTTCTTACGACTCGCTGGTTATAGAAGTGCGGCGACGATTGTCGGCGGGACTTCGTGTTCAGGCGAGTTATGTCTTTTCCAAGGCTCTGGGCAATTTCTTTTCAAACAGCGGTATCGTTAATAACAGTACATCGCTCCGCGAGGATGGCCTTGACCTTGCCAGAACGGTGCAGCCGTTTGACCTGACCCACAATTTCAAGCTCGATTCCACCTATGACCTTCCAATCGGAAGGGGACGCTGGTTATTCTCAAATGCCGGCGGATTGTTAAATTCACTTGTAGGCGGGTTTACCATTAGCCCTGTGATTAGCTGGCAGAGCGGTTCACCGATCGCGATAGGTAACGTTCAACTTGTCGGGATGACTGTTAAGGAACTGCAGAAAGCTGTAAAAATCCGAAAAACCGCTACTGGCGTCTTTTGGCTGCCTGAGGATATTATCGTGAATTCGCAGAGGGCGTTCAACACATCTCTGTCTTCGACAGCCCCTGGGGGTTATGCCAGCTCATTCGTAAGTGGCCCTCCAAGCGGCAGGTTTATCGCTCCGTCTGGGTTTGATAACTGCCAGCAGCCCTATGCCGGAAAGTGCGGATTTAACAACCTTGTTATCCATGGGCCCGGTTTCTTTAAGTTCGACGTGGGCGTATCGAAGAGATTCGCGATCGGTGAAAGCCGAAGCTTCGAAGTTAGAGCGAATATTCTAAATGCAACGAACGCCGCGAACTTTCGAGTGGGCGGTGCCCAGGCAGATACGACCGGCTCCGGTTGCTGTACTGCAACGTTTGGCGAATTGCTAACCGGCTCGGCTTATCGTGATAATAACACTACGAACGATCCCGGCGGGCGTGTTATCGATATTGTGCTGAGATTTAATTTCTAAACTGATCAGCGATCTCGATTGCTGATTTAAAAATTATCATTCGGATTTTAGGTGATGCCGTAAAAGGCATCACCCTTTTTTGTTTCGCGTTGGTAGGCATTTTTTGAGTTTATAACTATCCGGAGATTGTGCGTACGAGGTAAAATTGGATTATAGTCAGAACGCATAGCTTTTCCGTATCAGAATTATGAGGTTTATATGAGGATCAGGGTCTCTATAGTATCTTTCGTCATGGCAATTGCGACAGTTCAGTTTTCCGTTTCCGGCCAGGATTTGACGTCGGATCAAGTGCTTTCAAAACATCTTGAATCGATAGGTACGCGAGAAAAGCGGGACGTTCTAAAGACGCTGTTTGTAGCGGGGCTGAGCGAGTTCGAATCCAGGAACCCCGTCGTCAAGGGCGGTGGAAGGGCCGTGGTTGTCTCCGATGCAAACAACTTGTATTTCGCAATGAGTCTGAATTCGCGGGAATACCCGTTTGAAAAGATTGGAGCGTTCGGAAGTAATATCAGTCTTCCGTTCATTAATTCCGGAACCAGATCATTGCTCGGATCATTCTTAAACGGACATCCAAAGATCTTGTCTGATAGTTTGTTTTGCGGCGCGATGTCGCTAAGGTGGATCGTCGATGTAGCGGAGAAGAGGAAGCTCAAAATGAGATCCGGAGGGGTTAAAAACATCGAAGGCCGTTCGATGCACGTTCTGGATGTGCTCTCCACAACGTCCGGGGCTGAAGACTTTAAGATCAGATTGTTTTTCGCCGCAGATAATTTCCGGCATGTGCGGTCGGAGTATCGTCGAAAGGTCCAGGCGGGGCGAATCATATTTGGCCAACAAAACCAGCAGAGTGACTCGCACCTCGATCTAACGGAAGAGTTTTCTGACTTCAAAGACGTCGACGGTTTGACTTTGCCACATGTGTACAAGGTTACGTTTTCGTCGAATAGCAATTCTGCAGAATATGAGAGTGCATGGGGGATTAAGATTGCAAATTATTTTTTCAATCAGAAACTCGCCTCTGATTTTTTCACCTTTGATACTAAGGACTGAAATAGCCCCAGTGATGCATTTGTCAACGATTGTTCCGTTTGTCAGAGGAAGAAGGCCACTTATTGTTCTCGTCGTGCTCTTGCTCGCCGCAGTGATCGGTTCGGCTCAAATATCGGGTGGACTGAATGAAACAACTAACTCCAACATGGGTGGGAATCATTACATTGTGGGGACAGTATTCTGGCCTTCGGGTAAACCCGTTAACACGCGGCTGCGCCTAAAGCTTGTTTCGATGACTCGCGGCGAGGTTCTTGCGATTACAGATGACAGCGGCAGGTTCGTTTTTAGCAGGGTCGGGGTTGGAAGCTATTCGATCGTAATTGATCGGGAGGCGGAATTTGAAGCCGTAACTCAGTTTGTAGATGTCGAACCTAACCGAACGTCACAAACCTATTCTGTATCGATCCGCCTTTCCGATAAATCAAAGCCAAGTATAAAACCTGGTGTGGTTGATACAAAGACTGCAAGCGTCCCGAAGCGTGCGCTCGAGTTTTACGAAAAGGCAACTAAGCTTTCTGCCGATAAAGACCATAAAGGTGCCATCGAGCAGCTTCGTCTCGCGGTTGCCGAATACCACGATTATGCGGACGCGTATAACGAAATGGGTGTTCAGTACATGCGGATCAATGAGCTGGAAAAGGCAGCCGAAGCTCTCGATTCTGCACTTAAGATTAAGCCCGATACGTTCGAACCCCTGCTTAATAAGGGCATTGCCCTTTTTCGGCTCGCACGATACGGCGATGCCGAAATCTCGCTTCGGAGTGCGATAGGGGTGAAAAAAGATTCGGCCCTAGCTCATTATTATCTCGGCAGATGTTTGACCGGCTTGGAGCGATTTGATGATGCCGAAAAGGAATTGTATACGTCGATCAAACTTGGGGGCGGAGAAATGAACGAGGCTCACAGGATGTTGGCAAACTTATTCCTCACTAAGGGCGATGACAGCCGAGCGGTCGAGGAACTCGAACTTTACCTTAAACTTGTGCCTCAAGCACCCGATGCGGTAAAACTCCGGGAGTTTATTCGCCAGCTAAAGACGCCGAGGCCTCCCCGGCCTAATTAAAACCGATCCGGATAGCAACCACATGTTTGCTTAAAGATTTAGAGTTGCCCGATCGGCGGCTCTTTTTATGTTTCTCTGGTGACGTTATACTCGAATAACCAACCTTTTATTATTTAAATGTCGCTTTCGCTCAATAATGTTACAGATCGAATGCCATCGAGCCTGGGCGCCGGCGATCTTGTTGACCGGGCGGTGCGGTTTTATAGGAAATATTTTTGGACATTCGTTTTGATCGCGACTCCGCCGATATTGGCGGGGACGGCTATTTCGTTGGTTTGGACCGTGCTTGGGAGGCAGGTCTTTTATGTCAGTGCGGACGATCTCTCGTTCGAAAATACGATCTACTATATTTTTCTATGGTTGGGAATGATAGTGATATGGCTCGTTGAGACCATAGCTACACTCGTCGTTATGGGCGGTGCGTCGCGGAACTTTATCCGCCATTTACTCTTTGGCGAGGCCATTACGTTCAAAGAAACTTACGGGAACGCCCGAAAGAGATTCTTCTCACTTTTATCTGCAGCCATCCTGATCACTTTTTTGCTTGGCACGATCGGCGTGATGGTCTTCTATTTCGGCTTGTTCCTTGCGTTCGTTGTGATCGTTGGAATTGTCTACGCCTTTTCCGCATTGCCCGCGTTGGCGGCGGTCTTGTCGTTTATCGCGGGAGCCGCGGTGGCGATCACTTCGATTTGGCTCTTTTTCCTCGCGGCGTCACGTCTGGCCTTTGTTCCGCAGGTCATCATGGTCGAGGGTCTTGGGGTCTTTTCGGCGATCGGAAGGAGCGCTGCTCTTGCCCACGGAAATGTTCGTTCGCTGGTGGTCTTGTTTGTTTTTACCACGGTGGCGACCTATTCTGCCCTTGCGATCCTATACGCTCCGCTTGCCTGGTACGCATCGGTTAATGGCGTTGACCTTTTGGCTTTCGACAGGGACCTGACACCAGCCTGGTATGAAATTGCCAACAATCTGATCTGGCAAATAAGCCTGATCGTCCTGTCTCCGGTTTGGATGATCGGCCTTTGCCTGCTATACGTGAACAGCCGGGTCCGAAACGAAGGATACGACATCGAACTCATGGCAGCTGCACGGCTGGGTGAAATTCCAGCGGTCCCCGATATGTATCTAAACCCGCTGCAGCCTGCATTGTCATCGCCTATTGCCGCTGCCCGGACAGAAGTGGCTGTAATAACGCCGACTCGACTTACGACACTAGGATTAAAGGATGATCATTAGGCCGAATTCTGGGTTTTCATTTAATCAAACCGGCCTGCAATCGTGGCTGTTCGCGTTGTTGTTGACGATAGTAGCGTGCACCGGGATGGCCGCAGACGTTTCGGATTATCATTCTCGCGTCGCGACTGCCCTTGAGCAAGTTATGCAGCTTCGGGCTGTCGAGGAAACCAGCGAAGAGCTAGTTCAGCCGGACCAGCAGCTTATCGCTGAGATCCACCGGCTCGTGCCGCGTTCGGAAAACATAGATGTTCCAGGCTCGACGGTCGAGACAGGCAATGGATGGCTCCATGACGGGCTTGCCGCGTATGAGGAGGCCGCCGACACCGAAAGCCGAATTGTTCATATCTATGCGATCGAAGAGAGGCTTACTGCTCTGGATCAGCAGCTAGGGCATTTACGAGATGCGAATACCTCCGACCGAACTAAAGACGAAGACAAGCGAAAGATTGCCGAGATACTCAGGCGTCCCGAATATCAGCGGGCGCAGGAAAAGAGCGAAAGTCTCATCCAGCGATGGCTTCGCGAATTTACGGATTGGCTTGCGAGGAACTTTCCACGTGTACCGGCACTGTCCGGGTCCCCATCGGGCGCTGGCAATCTACGGCTCGGCCTTCAGCTCCTCCTTTTCGCTTTGGTGATAGGACTGATCGGTTTTCTTATCTATAAATTTGCTCCGATGATCTCTTATCGGCTTGGCGGTAGGGAAACGGACGACGAAGACAGCCGTGTCATTCTCGGCGAACGGGTCTCAGCTGATATTTCAAGCACCGACCTCTTCAGCGAGGCTGAGGAAATGGCGAGGGATGGAAATGTCCGAGGTGCTATCCGAAAGGGATACGTAGCACTCCTGTGCGAACTTAGTGATAGAAAACTCGTGCGACTCGCGCGGCACAAGACCAATCGGGACTATCTAACTGAAGTAAAGGGGAACGACATTTTTGACAAGGTACGCGGATTAACGGGTTCATTTGAGCGTAACTGGTACGGTCTACGCGCGGTCAGCATCGATGAATGG
>JBGSWW010000147.1:0-7947 GCA_041751735.1 Pyrinomonadaceae bacterium
TGACGAGATCATCGCAGAAATTCAAAAACACCCGAAGGCCCGCGTGTTTTCGTTCGGCATTGGCAGTTCGGTCAACCGCTCGCTGCTCGACAAAATGGCCGAGGCGGGCAACGGCGAGGTCGAGTATGTCGGGCTCGACGATGACGGCTCGAAGGCGGCGAGGAAATTTTACGAACGCGTCCGCACGCCGATGCTGACCGATCTTTCCATCGATTGGAACGGCATGCCCGTCGAGGACGTTTATCCGGGCAAGATAGGCGACCTTTTTTCGGCAAAACCGGTCATCGTCAACGCCCGCTACACAAAAGGTGCAAGCGGCACGATAAAGCTAAAAGGCAAGGTCGCCGGGATGCCGTATGAACGGAACATAACGATCGACCTTCCCGAAACCGAAGCCTCGAACGATGTGCTTGCGACGCTCTGGGCCCGCCGCCGCGTTGACGAACTTTCAATGGAAGCCCTAAAAACCGGCGCAAACGCCGAGGCTGTAAATAAACAGATCGAGGGGATCGGTTTGGAGTTTCGCATTCTCACATCATTCACTTCGTTCGTGGCCGTCGAAGAAAAGGTCGTTAATCACAATGGAACGCCGACCAAAGTCGAGGTCCCGGTGGCGATACCTGAAGATGTTGATAAAGAGATGGCAACTGGTGACGGCGCAGGAAACGCGGCCAATGTCCCTGATCCAAAAGTCGCGACGCTCGCGAACCCCTCCCTTGTCCTCCCACCGCCGACAACCCAAGGAAAGACCAAAGGTCAATGGGGCGATCCGAACGCGAAAAGCGGCAACCTGTCGACCGGTCCCGGCACAGGCGGCGGAATGGGAACCGGCACAGGATCGGGTTCAGGTCGCGGCACGGGCAGCGGATCGGGTTCCGGAAGTGGCTCGGGTTCGGGCAGCGGAACAGGAGATGGCTCGGGCTCGGGTGTCGGATCCGGCAATGCTCCGGGAACGGTGAGCGCAACCGTTGAAGTAACGTCGGACTCCGTCTCGGTTGACACGTCGCAAACCGCTATCAGCACGAACATCACACGACAGACCGTACAACAGCTTCCGAAAGGAACTACGTTTAGCAGCTTGTTAAAAGTAGCTCCGGGCGGCCGGCCCCAACCGCTAAACGCCGGTTTTCGGATCGACGGCGCAAGCGGTTCTGAAAATGTTTTTGTCGTCGATGGCAGCGAGGTAACGAACTTCCGTACGGGCAACTACGACAGCCGGTCGCTCGAAGGCCGCACTGTCGCGATCGCGGAACCGGTCTATCCGGCTGCGGCAAGGGCAAAAAAAGCTCTCGGCAAGGTAAATGTCGATGTCAAGATCGACACGGAAGGAACGGTCGTTTCCGCAAAAGCGGTGTCCGGCAATTCGCTTCTGCACAATGCCGCCGAATCGGCCGCAATGCTTTCAAAGTTTGCCCCGACCTATACAAACGGCCGGGCCGTCAGGATATCGGGAACGATAGTTTACGATTTCAAAACGGCAAGAAAGGTCGAGGTCTTTGTCCGTAAGATGAAGGCCGAACCGCTCACCGACGACGACAAAAAGGCGATCATGATGGGCGAAAAGCTGCACGCATGGGTTTATGCCGTTGTGATGAGGCTGAAAAACGGCGGCCCGCCATTGCCGAACGAGGCTATGTTCGTAAAGGACGGGAAAGCCGCGATCAAGATCGTCCTGAACAAGGAAGCTCAAACGGCGATCGTAAAACTAAAGGCGCTGGGCATGGAGGTTGACCCGGCAAAGGACGTAGGGGATATTCTTAAGGGAACCAACTGTTCGACGATCCTTTTTTCGCAAGAGTGTCACGGCACGAACATCACCGGGCGCATAGCCATCGAAAAGCTCGCACAATTGGCCGAACTCGACGAAATAAAATTCGTTCTACCCAAGGTGTAAAAAAAGCGTCCGCCCAGATCGTTCAGCGACGATTTGACCTTCCTGGTCGTAGCCAACAAAAACAGTTACGGGCACCCATGCGGTGCCCGTAAACGGTTGATCAATTTGGCTCCGCAGGTAAGACTCGAACTTACAACCCTTCGGTTAACAGCCACTTTTCTTTTGTAACATACGATATCATACGTTATCAAACGAAAGTTCATAAGTGGCTATAACCTTCTGTTGCCTCTTGATTTAGGGCCGTTTTCAGGCGTTTCCTGTATCATGCGATATCATAGATTATCATCATAGCCATAGATAACTTTCTAGATAACCAAAATTGAACAGTCTCCGCAATTAACCCTGCTTACGCCCAGCCATATCAAGAACGACCTGATGATTACAAATTCTTTCTAACTGTGCCGCACCGAATGCTACTGAGTGTCATGGGCCCATATTTACCGCGGTCCGGCGAGCTAACTCTCACTCAGTGGCACTCAGGAATGCACAGCGTTGCTACATTTCTCGCTACATTGCGCTTTTCTATGCCGGAATGAGTGATTTTCCTTTTACGCTCGGTCGGTCGCAAGTTTCAAGTCTTGTAGTCCGCACCAATAAGATCAGTAGTTAACGGGCATCCGCGCACTGGAACGGAGGTAACCCCGTCCTTGGCTCCTGTACGTATATGTATTGCCAGCAGGTCCTCGCTGGAATACACCTTGCTGCGAGAAACTTATTCTGTTGTGCGTCGGGGCAGAGTGGCAACAAAAAGAATCAACACGCAAAAGAGCTTCCTCAATCCAAAATTTCCAGTCTATAATGGGGGGGGAGATTTAAGCGAAAAAATAATGCTGAACGACGTTTCGCACCAGATCACCTCGCTTCTAGTGGACTGGAACAATGGTGACACAAATGCCTCTGCCCAGTTGATGCCGCTCGTCTACGACGAACTGCGTCGAATGGCTCGCAGGAAGATGCGGCGTGAGGCTCCTCAACATTCATTTCAAACCACGGACCTGATCCATGAGGCATATCTAAAACTCGCGAAACACGACGAACACAATTGGCAGAACAGGTCGCATTTCTTTGGCGTGGCCGCCAAGGCGATGCGCCATATTTTGGTCGACTACGCTCGTTCAAAACAAAGCGAAAAACGCGGGGGCGGACGGCAGAGAGTGCCGCTCGCCGACGAGATCGTGTCCGGCCCGGACCGGTCGTTAGAGTTGGTCGCCCTCGATGACGCGTTAAAAGCACTTGAGGCGCTGGACCATCGAAAAAGCCAGGTTGTGGAATTGAAGTTCTTTGGTGGACTGACGAACGAACAAATATCCGAGGTACTGAAAATATCGGTGGAAACAGTCAAACGCGATTGGCGATTTGCCCGAAACTGGCTGCTGCGCGAGCTGGCCGCCGCCGGCTAGGCAGAAAATATTCTCGAGGATATGTTCCTATTTCTTTGCGAATATCGCTTAGTCAAGTAGAGCCACAATTTCGTAGAGACTCGAATTAAGTTTTTTAAGATGAACGCAACCCGTCTAAAACAGATCGAACAGATATATCACGCCGCGGTGGAAACTACTCCGGCTCACCGTGACGCTTTTGTTAGTGGTGAGTGCGGCGACGACGACGTTCTGCTTCACGAAGTACGGTCCCTGCTTTCTTACGACGAGATTTCCGACAGCATTATCGATGGTTCTCCGGACGCGATAGCGGCGGAAATGTTCGCGGACAAGATCGAGAGCGAATTCCTCGGAACAACTGTCGGTCATTACAGGATCGAGCGTCTGATAGGCGAAGGCGGGATGGGTAAGGTGTATCTTGCCGATGACATGCTCCTCAGCCGAAAAGTTGCGTTAAAGATCCTTCCGCAGACCCTGATCGAACAGCTCGACCGGCTCAAGCGGTTCAAGCAGGAAGCGATAGCCGCGTCCGGGTTGAACCATCCAAATATACTGACCATCCATGAGTTCGGCACCGACGAAGGTTCGAACTACATTGTCACAGAATTTGTCGATGGCGTGACGCTGCGTGAAAAGATAAAGGACGGCCTGTCGCTGAAAGAAGCGCTCGAAATAGCAAGCCAGGTCGCGTCGGCCCTGGCTGCCGCTCATTCCGCCGGGATCGTTCATCGCGATATCAAGCCCGAGAACATCATGATCCGTCCGGACGGTTTTCTGAAAGTGCTCGATTTCGGGCTGGCAAAGCTATCGATGCCGCCGGAGCTAACCGAGCAAGGCCTCGAGGCCGCCACGATGTTCAGAACCGAACCTGGCATGATAATGGGCACGCCAAACTACATGTCGCCCGAGCAAGCCCGCGGCGTGAAGGTCGATGGGCGGACCGATGTCTGGAGCCTGGGCGTGATCATTTATGAAATGGCGACAGGCAAGCTGCCGTTTGCCGGAGAGACGCAGACCGACACCCTCGTAGCGATCCTGAACCAACCAGTACCGATCATGGATATATTTGAACGCGACGCTCCGGCCGAGTTGAGGCGCATAATCGAAAAGACGTTGGCAAAGAATGTTGACGAGCGATACACGAATATCGAGGAACTCGCGACAGACTTGAAGCGGATCTGTAACCGGCTCGAGTTCGAGAGCGAGTTGAACCGTAACCAGGGCGACCCCAACCTAACGAATGGCGGTCATCCCCGGGAGACAGTCACCAGAATGATGCCGGCTGCCGACGTGGCGGTTTCGGATAAGCAAGTAAAAGCGTCGGAGGCCGTCGCTGATAAACTCCGAAGGTACGCTTTCGCGCTGGTTGCTGCGGTCGCCACTTTTGCCGTGGTCGCCGCCGGTATAATCTGGTACCTATCGAGACCGCAAACAACCGCCGACGCTCCGGCCGCGGTTTCTGAGCCGGCGCAACCCGCCGCGACACGTACCCTGACCTACTCATTGACCGTTCAGAGTTTTACCGACGGGCGATATAAAGAGCCATTCGCACTGTCGGGCGAGATGCTGTTCCGAAACAAGGACCGGATCCGCATTAACGTCAAGGGTGTTCAGCCCGGCTATCTCTACATTCTGAATCAAGGACCGAGCGATGCTGGCGGGAGCGCTTCATACAACATCCTGTTCCCGACGCCCGCGACAAATGACGGCCTTGCTTTTCTATCCGGGAACGAGGAAATTCAGATACCGGAGCAGAGCTGGTTCGAGCTTGATGCGAAAGAGGGCACGGAGCTCGTATGGCTGTTGTGGTCGGAAAAAACCATCGCGGAGCTCGAATCCGCCAAGCGTTTTGCAAATCCGACCGATCGGGGCAGGATCCAGGACCCGGAATTGACGCAAAGCATCGCGGCGCTGCTTCAGAGTCACCCTGCGAGTGGAGTTAAGGTCGAGCGCGACGATGCACAAAAGATCTCGTATGTGCGGGCGAGCGGTGATATCATTGCCCACGCCGTTAGGCTGGAACACCACTAGATGACCCTTTTTGCCGCTTGATCTCGTTTATAAGGATGTAAACATTATGACGAAATATATATTGATCCTGATCGCCATTTTTGCGTCACCGTTCGTCCTCCGGGCCCAGTCCCAGTCCCAGGACGACGCCACCAGAGACCTGTGGGACACCGCTTTCCTAAAGAAGCGGCCGGCAGCCAGAGCTCCGGCTCGCCGGGTGAGGCCAGTACGCTATCGTGTCGTGGGCAAAACCCCGGTTCCGACCTCCAAAGACATGCCCGGTGGGCCTGCAGTGGTCGGCGTGACCGTTTGGCGGCTTCGCCCTTCAAGATCTTCTGACGCGGCCGAGGTGCGCGAATTGATCCACCGGCAGGGCGAATGGACCCCGGAGCGTGTCGGGGGTGGAACGCCGCTCGTGGAAGGTTCCAAGGTGCAGCTTACGATCGAATCCCCCCGGACCGGATACCTTTATGTTTTCGATCGCGAGATGTATGCCGATAATACCTTCGGTGACCCGGTCCTTATCTTCCCGACGCTGAATCTAAACGGCGGTGACAACAAGGTCAGTGCGGGCAAGGTTATCGAGATCCCATCGGCCGACGACAACCCGCCCTATTACACACTGAAGCGAAGCCGTGACGATCATACAGGTGAATCGCTCACCGTTATCGTCTCGGACAAACCGTTAACGGACCTCACGATCGGCCGCGGTGCTCTGAGGATCTCCGGTGAGCAGTTCGCGACGTATGAAAAACAATGGGGCGTCCTCACGCAGCAGCTTGAATTGGAGAACGGCGCCGGCCGGGCTATGAGCAAGTCCGAGAAAGCGGCCGCCGCAGGCAAAGCCGATCTGACGCAGGATGACTCGCCGCCGCAAACGATCTATCGAATACAGGCAAAGCCGGGTCAGCCTCTGCTATTGACGATCCCTTTGACCATTGGCTCTAACCCGAAGAGCGGTTCCGCAAAGCGCGCCCAGTAGGCACAAACATGCGTTTACCAGGCAGGGCGAATGCAAATAGCGATGGAGCCAAGCGGATGACCCGTGCGGCTTCGAAACATCGCTTTTAAGAGTAGGAGATAACCATGTCGATAAGATCCATACTATTTCAGGCGTATTTCATCATCTTGTCGGCCGCGCTGGCTCAGGCTCAGACAGCGTCTCAGCCTGCAACGCTCGAACCGGGCAAGCCCGTCGAGCGCACGATCGCGGGCGGTGAGTCGCACACGTATCAGATCACGCTCGCGGCCGGGCAATTCGTGCGCATTGTGGTCGAGCAGCGAGGGGTGGATGTCAAGCTCTCGCTCGCCGGCTCGGATGGCAAGCCCTTGATCGAGAGCGATCTGACCGGCATCATCGGCGCTCCTGACTCGCTTGCGTACGAAGCGTCCGCGGCGGGAACTTACCAGCTCTTGGTCCGTGGCGACGGTGCGGCAACCGGTGGCGGGGCTTATGTGGCAAGGTTGGAGGTGAAAGCTTCAGCGAGTGGTCAGGATCGCAAACGCGCTACTGCCGAGTCGCTCCTTAATGAGGCCCGCCGATTATATAACGGCGGCGGTTACGCAGATCCAAAGCTGAGCGAGACACTGGGTCAGGCACTCGCCACTTTCCGGGAACTCGAAGATCGCTACCTACAGGGCCTGACGCTGAATCTGATGGGCCTCACTCATTCGAGGATCGGGCAATATGAGAAGGCGATCGAAGCCTATGAACAGGCGCTCACACTGTGGCGGGGAGAGAAGCTGCGTGCGGGCGAAGCCCACCTGCTCAATAATTTCGGCATTGCCAATGTCAACCTGAGCCGTCATGACAAAGCAATTGACTATTTCGGGCAGGTCGTCACTATTCGGCATGAACTGAAGGACCGTCTTGGTGAGGCAGCCGCGCTGGACAATCAGGGCATTGTCAACGTAGGTCAGGGATTTTATGAGGAGGCGATCGGATTTTTTGAGCAGGCGCTTGCGATCTATCGTGAGGTCAAGGATCGCGGGCTCGAAGCGAGGATGCTCCGCAAAATCGCCCAGAACTATGGCTATTTAGGGCGCCATGATAAGAAGATCGAGCTTGGCGGGCAGGCCCTCGATATCTCGCGCGCCGAGAAGGATCTCGCTGGTGAGCAGGCTGCACTTGACCTTCTAGGACTCGCCTATGTCGACACGAACCGTTACGAGAAGGCGCTCGAAATGCGTGAGCGATGGCTGGCGATCGCGCGCGAGCTGAAAAATTTCAGCCTCGAGAGCATGTCGCTCGTCAATCTAGGTGTTGTCAATCACAAAATGGGCCGAAAGGAAAAGGCGATCGAATATTTCGAGCAAGCGCTCGCCCTCGCCCGCGAGAAGAAGTTGCGCGCATCTGAGTCATCCCCGCTCATAAATCTATCCGCTGTCGAAATCGAAAGAGGCAATTTGGAAAAAGCGATCGAGTATCTGGAGCAGTCTCTGGCTGTCGCCCGTGAAACTAAGAATCTGCCATCCGAATCAACTACGCTTTTGAATCTTGCTCTTTGCTATAAACGCATGGGCAGCATCGACAAAGCCGTTGAATACCTCAAGATGAACCTCGCCATCTGGCGTGAACGAGGTCAATTGCCGGCGATCGGGTTGGCACTGAACTACTTGGCCCAGTTCGAGCGCGAACGCGACCCCGCGGCGGCACGCGCTTAT
>JBGSWW010000148.1:0-17953 GCA_041751735.1 Pyrinomonadaceae bacterium
ATCCCTCATCAACTCAAAACCAATTCCCGGACCGTCCGGTGCCGTGATTGTGCCTTCTGATGAAACCTCTACAGCAGGTTCGATTATGTCTTCGTGCCAGTAGCGTTTTGAGGCGGAGACGTCGCCGGGCATGGTGTAGCCGGCGAGGGTTGAGATGGCGATGTTGTGGGCGCGGCCGATGCCGGATTCGAGCATGCCGCCGCACCAAACGGGGATACGGGCTTCGCGGCATGTTTGTTCGATGAGTTTTGATTGAGTGTGGCCGCCGACGCGGCCGATTTTTAGGTTGATTATCTTGCCTGAGCCGAGTTCAATGGCTTTGCGGGCGTCGTCGGGCGATTTGATCGGTTCGTCGAGGCAGATCGGGGTTTTGATCTCACGCTGGAGTTTGGCGTGGTCAACGATGTCGTCGTAGGGCAGCGGCTGCTCGAGCATCATGAGGTTGAATTCGTCGAGCGAGCGGAGTTTGTCGGTATCGGCGAGCGTGTACGCCGAATTGGCATCGCCCATCAACTGAATATCCGGGAACTCCTTTCGGACCGTCTTGATCACATCATAATCCCAATGAGGCGCGATCTTGATCTTTATACGCTTGTAGCCGGCATCGACCTCGACGCGGATCTTTTCCAGAAGCTGCTCGACCGAATCCTGTATGCCGATCGAGACTCCGCATTCGATAATGTTGTTGACCCCGCCGAGATGCCTCCAGAGCGGCACTCCAAGCTTTTTCGCCTCGAGGTCCCAGCACGCGGTCTCGACACCGGATTTCGCCATGCGGTGCCCGCGGGCCCATTTCATGAGGTCCCAAACGTGGGCTGCGGACGCGACTTCTTTACCAATCACCATTGGGGCAAGGATCTTTTCGGCCGTTACCCACGCAGAATCGGTCCATTCGTCAGAATAGCCGGGCGATTCGCCGCAGGTGATCTCGCCCCAGCCCTCGGCACCGTCGGTGTCCTCGACGCGTACGAGAATGATCCTGCGTTCAAAGGTGCGGCCAAAGCTGGTCTCGAAAAAATGGACCAGCGGAAGGTTGATCTCGATAAGTTCGATGGTCTTGATCTGCATAAGGCGAAAAGATGCAGTATAGGAAATGAGCGTGAAAAGCGCTAACTTCCAACGTATACAGTACGCGGGACATGCAGGCTGATTCCGCGGTCTCTGTGTCTTCACCTCTCATCCCTGTGTTGAGATCCGGCTAAACACAGAGATCACAAAGAACGGACACAAAGGGAACAAAAGATTCTAATTCGCCACCTGCCGGAGCTCAGTCCACTATTTCGAACGGAATATAATTGGCGGCCGAGGCGTTTTTACCTTTTACGAGATTATCGGTGATGGCGACTTCGAGAACATACTCACCGGCGCCGAGAACGGTACCGAGGCTGAGCGAGCTCATGAAATTTACGGCCTTTGGATCGGCCTGGCCGGCGAAGTTGACGGGCTGAACCTTTCCTTCAAATACGATGCGCCCATCTTTGAGCAGCCGCGTTTTCGAGCTCAGATTCGGCAATTTTGTCGAGTCGGTCTTTGCATTGAATATCACAAAACCAAAACTGAGAACGGAACTTTTTTTGTACTGCCGCAGAGAGGTATCAGTAAGCGGATCGCCGGCTGAAGCTCCGCTACCGCTGTTTCGTTTCCGCCATTCATCGAGCGTCAAGCTCTCCAGTCCGGCGCCGGACAGAGCCAGGCGATTCTTCTTCAGGTCGGGCACCTCGACAAATTGATTTGCCGAGCCGACCTTTTCGCTGACGTGGTCGCGGATCGCGACCCTCAACTGATACGCCCCGGGCTTCTTGATCGGAAACGTAAAATCGTACACAAATCCGCGCCTGAGAAACGCCTGGAACTGCTCCTTGCCGAGCGTCACCGTGTGCGTATACGAGATCTGGTCGATCGGCACGCCGTTGTCACCGAATCCCATCGCAAGAATGTCGAATTTGAGTATCTTGGCGTCGTTCGGCCCATCGGTAAACGCGAAATTCTGTGCGCCGATGTGCAGCAGAGAGCGGATTATAGGGGCCTTGGCCGAATTCCTGCCGAAAAGAGGGTTCAGTCTAAGGGCCAGATCGTTTACAGCGAAGGGCGATGTAAGTGCCGATACGAGTTTTTGGTTGCCGGTCTCGACGACAGGCGGCCGGTCTTCGTTACTGATGCCGAAGAAACCGCTGCGATATCGCACGCGAGCGCCGGGCCGTGAGACTTTTACATCGAGCCGGTTGAATCGCCTTGTTTTAGGGTCAAACGTGTCGTCGTCGGGAACGTACGCCACCAGATAATAACTCTGATCTTCGAGGATCCGGCGAACGCCTCCTGGCAGATCGTTGTTGTTGATAATTGCAAAGCCGCCCGTCTGACGTGCGAGGTAGACCAGGCCGTCCTGCGTGTCGCGCAGCTCGTTTCGCCGGCCGGACATCTCGGAATTTACCTGTTCGGCGGTCCGTCCGGATGTGTCATCGGCGGCAGTCAGTCCGGCGGTCTGCAAGCCCCGGGCATCGAGCGTGTAGATCACAACGGACGCCCGGTTCGCCTGATCGATAAGGCGCCGGAGTGACTGCATCACTCGACTCGTCTCAATAAATCCATCCCGGTCCTCGGTAAAAAGCTTGAAACCGTCGGACATCAAGACGACCGACTTACGTCCGGGCAGGTTCTCCATTCCGCGGACGACATAATTGACCGCACCCATCGTTCCGGTCGCAAAAACACCGCTGCGAAATTCGTTGAGATCGCGTTCCATCTCATCGATCGTTCGGCCGCCGGCGGGAGCTTCGTCTTCCTCGGCACCCGGCGGCAGACCCCGGAGCGGGGCAAATGCACCCACGTTGCCGGAGCCGGCCGGATTCCAACGTACCTTTTCTATAGCGGCATAAAGCTGCCGGCGGTCCGTCGTAAATTGCTGGAGCGCACCGATGCCTCCGGCGGTCCTGATGATGGCAACGAGGTCGCCCTCGGCCATTTGCTCGTCGACAAACTTCTTCAGCGCCCGGCGGACATAATATGTACTCTCGAACGAGAGGGTGAGGTCGTCAACAATCAGGGCGATCGTTCTGCGAGTATTTTCGGGCCTCGGCGGGGCAAGGGGTGCGGGCACGGGCATTGACGGTGCGACCTTTTTAGCGGTTTGGACGCTCTCGCGAATATTCGAAACAAAAGAGAAATTCGAGATGTTTTGCCGTTTCCCGTTCTCGAAGATGGAGATCTCATCCGGCCTCAGATCGGTGATGATCTTTCCGCTTTTGTCTGTAACCGTTACATCGACCTGGATCAGATTGGTCGCGATCCTCACGACGCTTTGCTCGTCGGGAGGTGAAGGGCTCGGAACGGGCACGCTTTGCGAGAACGCAGAGGTGACAAATAAGGCTACGGCTGAGAGGGCGAGCAGGAGGATCTTCATAAATCTTTGCGACGGCAAGACGGATAGTCGTCTGATATCATATTACGGTTATGGCCCGCAAAAAAGCCTTTTTTCTTGAGACAAATCGATCTGTTCGGCGGGCATCCAATCTACCCGGTTTCTCCGGCGGTATCTTTATATGCTTATTAAGGTCTTCACTGCCTCTCTACTGATCTCGGTACTCTTCGCTCTCGGGTGTTCTGCACAGCAGGGCGAGGAACAGGCGCTTCAGTCGCTGCGGGAGATGACTCGAAACGGTCAGCTCCCGGCGGAATCGGTGGTGTCCAGCATCGAGTCGCGTTTTGCAAATCGGAAAACGGGTGCTCTGGCAAAACTGCTGCGGGCGAGGATCAAATTCGATAACAAAGACTTTGTCGGCGCAGCAGCAATACTGGATTCGACGGTTTTTGAAAGCAAAACGAAGCTTGCTGACCATGCTCTGTGGCTCAGAGGGCGATCGTTACAATCGGCGGGCCGGCACACCGAGGCGCTGGCCGTTTTCGACGAACTTGTCAAAAAATACCCCGATTTTGTTCATTCCCGATGGGCCCGGAATGCCTGGGCCGAGTCCGCAATGAGCGCGGGCCGGGCGGTCGACGTGCCGGGCTTTCTCGTCGAACTGAGCGAGGCACACGACCCGGCCGCTCTGCTGATGACCGCAAAAGCTTTCGAAGCCCAAGGCTCGAGGCCCGAAGCGTTACGGTATTACCGTCTGACATACTTCTACGCCGCGGGGTCCGACGCGGCCAAGGAGGCAGAGGCGAAGTTGACTTCGATGAGCGAGAGCCTGCTGCCTCAGAACGGTGAGGAGCAGCTCGCCCGTGCGGAAAAGTTATTTGAAGCAAAGAAATATGCGGATGCTGCGGCCGCCTACAACGATCTGGTGTCGCGGTTCCCGGCGTCGAACTCCGGCAAGGCGCAGTTGACGCGGATCACCGCTCTTTCGCAGTCGGGAAAAATGGCCGAGGCCCTCGGCATTCTCAATTCGCTACAGGCGGCGGCCAACGATGATCGCGCCGAAGCTTATCGCCAGATCGCGCTGGGTTATGCAAAGGCCCGCAATTGGTCGATGGCTCGAAGTACCGTAGACGAATTTCGCCAAAAGCACGGGGCCAGCCCCCTTGTTCCCAAAACGATGATGGACATCGGCCAGGCGGCTAGAAATGCGAAATACCGTGCGGACGATGCGTATTATTTTAGCGGCCTGGTCGTAGCGTATCCAAAAGCCGTAGAGGCCGCCGGAGCTCAGTTCGAGATGGCGTGGTCGCAGCATGAGAGCGGGAACTTTGCTCTTTCCTCGCAAATGCTCGTCGAGCATCTCGCACGATATGCAGATAAAGACAATACGAACCGCGGCAAGGCCGGCTATTGGGCCGCACGCGATTCGGAGCGGGCCGGAAAGATCGACGACGCCTGCAGTCTTTACGATGCCGTTATTTATCGATACTCGGCAAATTGGTATGGGTATCTCGCCCAGCAGCGTCTAGCCACAATGAAGGCGGCTGGGGCATGCGGGCAGGTCCGTCAATTACCGACCTCGCACTCACCGCTTGCCAACGCTGTTGCGAATCTGAGAACAGTTACCGTTGCTGCCGAAACATCCACTGAGAAGGAACTTGCACGCGCTGAAAAGAGTGAGGAGCTCAGCACGGTCGGGCTTTTTGACTGGGCGATCGATGAACTGCAAGAGGCAAAGAAAACAGCCGCCAACAGCCCAAAGATCAGTCTTGCCCTCGCGAAGCATTACCGGCTGAAAGGCGATCAGGTAAATGCCCTACTTTCGCTGGCGAAGAGCTATCCCGACTATGCGCAGATGTTCCCCGAGGAGATGGGCCGTGAGGAATGGGACATTTTCTATCCACTTACCAACTGGGGCGAAATACGCCAATGGGCAAAGGCTCGCGGTCTCGATCCATTCCAGGTCGCGGGTGTCATTCGTCAGGAAACGATCTTCGACCCGAGGGCCAGTTCGCACGCCAACGCTTACGGACTTATGCAGCTGCTGCTGCCGACGGCCAAGTCGATGGCAAGAAAATACGGTTCAGCAACCGTGCCGAACGCCCCGTCGGACCTCTTTGATCCGGCACTAAATATCGAGCTTGGGACGGCGTACATGAAAGACCAGTTCGACAAGTTTGGACGCTTTGAATTTGTCGGGATCGCTTACAATGCCGGCCCGGGCCGTGTGACTCCATGGCGATCTCAATTACCCGCCGAAATGGACGAATTTGTAGAGGCGATCCCGTTCAAAGAAACCAAAGGGTACGTACAGGGCATCATCCGGAATTGGGCCCAATATCGCCGGCTGTATGCGGAAGACGGCAGTTTCAAACCAAACGTGGGCAGCCGGCCGCTCCGAAGCGAGATCGATTCTAAGCCGAGAGACCAGCTTCGGGCCGATAACCCCGATGTGGTCCTGGACGAAGCCGCCAATTAGGCCACGCTGCAGCGGAACACGGGCTTTCGGACGAGGAAGGACGTCTTGGGAATCGGTTGAGATTCGCGTATAGTGGACGAATATCACTATCATTTGGGGGCCGATCAGTTGAGACGGAGCGAGCCAGAATTTAGGACGAGCGATTGCCGATCATTCGGTCACGATCCTGATAGCCCGGCCAACCATACGCCCATTATTTTCATAATGCCCGATCCGTGTCAGCGCAAGGATCGGGCATTTTCGCGCCGGTAAATAGCTTATGACGAAAGACTCTGAAGTTGCCGATCCCAACGTGGATCCCGAGCTGCAAATGACGGCCGATGAGGAAAAGCTCCTCGACGAGCTGGGCATTTTCGGCGAATCCCGCAGAAAATTTCTCGGCCAGGTGGCCGCAGCCGGTCTGACGGCCGTTGCCTTCCAGGTTCTGGCGGAACAGAAGGCTCTGGCATTCAGTGAGTTCGATGCCCTGCAGCCGGCTGGTTTGCTCGAGAATTCGCTTAAGGTGGGGTTCAAGGTCAACGGTGCCGCAAAATCCGTTGAGATCGATTCGCGAATGACCCTGCTCGACACATTGCGTGAAAAGCTTGGCCTCACTGGTTCCAAGAAAGGCTGCGACCACGGCCAATGCGGTGCATGCACTGTGATGGTCGACGGGCAGCGTGTTCTGTCGTGCCTGACTCTCGCGGCCCAATGCGAGGGCCGCGATGTGACAACGATCGAGGGATTGGCGAAAGGCGGCGAGCTTCATCCGATGCAGGCGTCTTTCGTAAAACACGATGGCTTCCAGTGCGGATTTTGTACGCCTGGGCAAATTTGTTCCGCGGTCGCGATGATGCAGGAAGCGAAGAGCGGCGAGCTAAGCTATGTGTCGGAGAATATCAGGCCATTGGCTAAGCCATTAGCTCTTTCCGACGACGAGATCAGGGAACGTATGAGCGGTAATCTCTGCCGCTGTGGTGCATATCCGAATATCGTCGCAGCGATCCGGGAGGTCCATACGGGAAGAGCGACCGACCATATGGGAATGAACGATATGGAGGGATCAAATGCGGCCGTTTAAGTTTACCCGGGCCGTGCAGCCCGCTGAAGCGATAAGCAGTGTGTCGGCCAACTCGGGTGCCCGATTTGTTGCCGGCGGGACAAATCTTGTGGACCTTATGAAGGAGGGCGTTGAAAACCCGACCGAGCTGGTCGATATTTCCCGTCTTGCGTTGACCCAGATCCGTTCGACCTCATCCGGCCTCTCGGTCGGCTCGATGGCAAGAAATACCGTTACCGCCAATCATCCGCTGGTCCGCCGTGATTATCCGCTGCTGACGAAGGCGATCCTAGCGGGTGGGTGCATCGGCACAGATCCGCAACATGGCGACAAACGGCGGGAATCTGCTGCAGCGAACACGATGCTCGTATTTTTACGATATCTCGATGCCGTGCAACAAACGCTCACCCGGTTCCGGCTGCGGGGCAATGGAAGGCGTAAACCGTATGCACGCAATTTTTGGCTGGTCGGATAAATGTGTAGCTGTCCATCCGTCGGACATGTGCGTTGCACTGGCCGCCCTCGATGCCGTCGTGAATATTGAGGGGGCAGGGAGGAAAACCAGGACCGTGCGGATCACCGATTTTATCCGGCTGCCTGGCGAAACGCCTGAAAGGGACAATCTTCTGGAGCATGGTGAATTGATCACCTCGATCGATATTCCGAAGAATAATTTCGGGGCTAACTCCTATTATTTGAAGGTCCGCGACCGTGCGAGCTATGCGTTTGCATTGGTGTCTGTGGCGGCCGCCTTGGACCTGAGCGGCGGGAATATCAAGCAGGCGAGGATCGCCCTTGGCGGCGTTGCCCACAAACCGTGGCGGGCATATGAAGCCGAAAAATATCTCGCAGGTAAGGCAGCCACTGAGGCGAATTTTAAGGCAGCCGCGGAAGCTGAGATGAAAGCGGCGAGGACTCTGAAACACAATGAATTCAAGCCCGAGCTTGCCAGGCGGGCCATGGTTCACGCACTTCAACGGGCAATGAAAAGCCGCTCAGCGTAACTGAGGTATTTATGACAACAAAGTTCATTGGCGAAGCGATCAACCGGATCGACGGTTATCTGAAGGTTACAGGAACGGCCAACTATTCGACCGACTTCCCGATCAAGAACGTAGCCCATGCCTATATTCTCAAAAGCACGATCGCGGCGGGAAAAATATCTGAGATCGATACAGACGCAGCGTCGAAGAGCCCGGGCGTGATCGGGGTCATAACTTATAAGAATGCCTTCAAGCTAACCGGCAGCGGTAACTTGCGCGGAGGCGGCATACTTCAGGAACCGACGGTTGATTTTTACGGCCAGCATATCGCCGTCGTTGTGGCGGAAACCTATGAACAGGCTCGACACGCGGCCCGGTTGATCAAGGTCACCTACGATAAAGCCGCGGCGAAAACGGACTTTCAAAAAAGCTCTGCTGAAGCCGCGGTTCCAAGGGCACAGGGCCGGGCTGATGCCGTTCGCGGGGATGTAGCCGCGGCTTTTCAAAGTGCCGAACACAAGATCGACGTTCACTATACAACGCCCATCGAACATCATCAGCCGATGGAACCCCACTCGACGATCGCCGTTTGGGAAGGCACAAACCTCACTCTTTATAACGCCTCACAGATCGTCGGCGCAGTGCAGAATGCACTTGCCGGGACCTTCGGCCTAAAGCCGGAGAATGTCCGCGTTGTCACGCCTCACGTCGGCGGCGGTTTCGGTTCGAAGGGCGGTGCGTGGGGCAATGTCGTCCTGGCGGCAATGGCTGCGAAGATGCTGGACCGGCCCGTAAAATTGGCACTTACGCGGCAGAACATGTTCGATTCGGTTGGCTTGCGTCAGCAAAACAAACAGCGCCTGCAGATCGCAACAACGTCGGACGGCAAGATCACCGCACTAGCACACGACACGATAACGCACACGGCAACGACCGGCGAATTCATCGAGCCGTGCGGATTCCTGTCGAGTTTTATGTACGAATCTCCGAACGCTCGGATCACGTATCGAGTGGCGCCGATGAACGTCATCATACCCACGTTTTGCCGCGCACCCGGAGAATCGACGGGCAGCTTTGCGCTTGAATCCGCGATCGACGAGTTGGCCTATAAGCTGAAAATGGACCCTGTCGAGTTTCGAATAAAGAACGAACCCGCGAAAGATCCGTCGAATGGCAGGCCTTTTTCGTCAAGAGCAACGACCGCTGCGCTGCGCAAGGGAGCGGAAATTATCGGCTGGAGTAAGCGAAAGATAGAACCGCGGCAGAACCGAAACGGCGATTATCTCATTGGTTACGGTACCGCGATCGGTGCCTACCCCGCCCGTCAATCGCCCACGTCGGCACGCGTGAAGCTTTCAGGTAAAAGCGGCGAAGTTAATGCGATCATCGAGCTCGCGGCCAGCGACCTCGGCACCGGGACCTACACGATCATTGCCCAGACAGCAGGGGAAACTCTCGGACTTCCTATATCGGCCATCGACGTAAAGATCGGAGATTCGACGCTGCCGCCGGCTGCCGGATCTGTTGGATCGATCGGAGCAGCCAGCTTCTGCAATGCCGTCAGTGAAGCGTGCATCCAGGCTAAAAATGAGCTGCAGGCAAAAACCGACGTCAAATGGGTAAAAGCTCCGAAGATCAGCGAGCTAATGGACGCCGCGAAGGTGAGCGAATATGAGACCCGGGTCGATGCCAAACCGCCGGCTAACGCTTCGCAGTATTCCAGCCATTCGTTCAATGCAAACTTCTCGGAGGTCTGGGTAAATGAATCGACCGGAATGATCAAGGTGCCGCGGCACGTGGCTGTTACCGGGGCCGGCAGGATAATGAACGTCAAAACAGCACGCTCGCAGATCTATGGCGGCTGTATATGGGGCATCGGCATGGCCCTGACTGAGGAATCGATACTCGATCCGAGATGGGGCAATTTCGTCACCCGTTCGTTTGCGGATTACCACATTCCCGTCAATCTCGATATCGGCCAGATCGACGTTGCGTTCATTCCAGAGGAAGACTTCGTCGTAAACAAAATGGGCATCAAAGGCATCGGCGAGGTCGGCATCGTCGGCGTCGCCGCGTCTATTGCGAATGCCGTTTTTAATGCGACGGGAAAGCGCGTCCGCGACCTGCCGATAACTCCGGATAAGCTTCTATAGCTTGCCGCCCCTCCCGGGAACACTCCAAGTTATCTTTTCCGCCGTCAACTTGCGTTTATCGAAATTAAAGACGGTGCTATACTCAGCGCATAATTCAGAAGGTCCTGAATCCCCTCCCGCAACATTTTGCTGATAAGTTGAGGTCTAAAACATGGCAAAGCTGAGCGTAAATCGTAAGCAATACGATGTGGATGCGGATCCAGGCACGTTACTTCTATGGGTTTTGAGGGACGAGCTTGGACTGACGGGGACCAAATTTGGCTGCGGGATCGCGCAGTGCGGATCTTGCACGGTGCATGTGGACGGCGAAGCAAAGCGTTCATGCGTTACGCCGCTGAGCTCTGTGGCCGGGAAAGAAGTGACTACGATCGAGGGCATATCGCCTGACATTAGCCATCCTTTGCAGCAGGCCTGGATCGAGAAGGATGTCCCCCAATGCGGCTATTGCCAATCCGGCCAGATCATGGCCGCGGCCACTTTACTCAAATCCAAAAAGACACCCACCGATGCCGAGATAGACCAGGCGATGACTGGCATTATTTGCCGGTGCGGCACATATAACCGCATAAGAGAAGCGATCAAAATGGCCGCGATCAACGGAGGTAAATGAGATGGTGGAAAAAACAGAACTCAATCGACGCTCATTCCTTAAAGCAACGATTGTTGCCGGTGGTGCTGTAGTTTTCGGTATTAACCTGCCGGTCCGGACGCGGGCCGAAGAGCGGCTCGGCCTGATCCCCGAACCGGTGGCAGACTTTCAGCCAAACGCATTTATCAGGATCGCGAAAGACGGAAAGGTCACTGTTATCGTCGGCCAGGTTGAGATGGGCCAGGGCGTCCTAACATCCCTCCCGATGATCGTAGCTGACGAACTCGAGGTCGAGTGGGCAAACGTATCTTATGAATCGGCCCAGCCAGACAAAGCATTCATTAACCCCATGATGGGAATGCAGGCGACAGGCGGTAGCTCCAGTGTAAAAAGCTTTTACGGCCCTTTAAGAAAGGCAGCTGCGACGGTACGAGAAATGCTGATCGCGGCGGCGGCTCAAAGCTGGTCCGTTGAGCCCGCTACTTGTAAAGCTCAATCCGGTAAAGTGATTCACGCCGCATCAAACCGTTCGGCCGCTTATGGAGACCTGCTCGAGGCGGCGGCAAAGATCACGCCACCGGCGGATCCGAAACTCAAAGATCCAAAGGATTTCAAATTTATCGGCAAAGCCGTCAAGCGGCTGGATTCGCCGGATAAGGTCAACGGCAAGGCGATCTTCGGCATGGACGTTCGTGTCCCGGGGATGCTCTACGCAACGGTTCTGCGTTCGCCGGTGATCGGCGGCAAGGTGAAAAGCGTGGACGATGCGGCAGCAAAAGCTGTGAAAGGCGTAACCAACATCGTACCGCTGGGATACGGCGTGGCTGTGGTTGCAACCAATTATAGTGCTGCCCGGAAAGGGCGGACGGCCTTGGTAGTTGTTTGGGATGAGGGCCCCATGGCGAAGGTCTCCACGGACAGCATTTATCAAACATTCGCCGCCGCGGCCGAAAAGGATAAAGGCCTGGTAGCCAAAAAAACAGGCGACGTCGCGGCCGCGAGGCCGAGTGCCGCAAAGACGATCGAATCTGTCTACTGGGCGCCGTTCCTCGCGCACGCAACGATGGAACCGATGAATTTCACGGTCGATGTTCGAAAGGATGGTGTGGAGGTTTGGGGCGGTATTCAGGCCCAGATGGCTGTACAACAGACTGTCGCACAAGTGGCGGGCACTACGCCTGACAACGTCAAAGTGAATACAACGCTTCTCGGCGGAGGCTTTGGCCGGCGATTTGAAGTGGACTATGTTATCGAGGGCACGCTGGTGGCAAAGGCGATCGGTAAACCAGTAAAAGTTATTTGGACCCGCGAAGACGACATGCAGAATGATTTTTACCGAGCGGCGACATATAACAAGATGTCCGCCGGCATCGATGCGAACGGCGGCCCGGTCTTTTGGCACCATCGTATCGTGAATGACGCGATCATGGCACGGGTCGGGCCCGCCCTGGGATTTACGCTCAAGGACGATCAGCTGGATGCGACCTCGGTCGAGGGTGCCCATGACCTGCCGTACAACATCGCTAATTTTCAGTGCGACTGGATCCGGAAGGAGACTGGGGTTCCGGTCGGATTTTGGCGTTCCGTCGGAAGCTCACACACGGCGTTTTCGACCGAGTGTTTTATGGATGAACTCGCTGCGGCCGCGGGAAAGGACCCGTTAGCCTTTCGCCTCTCGCTGCTCGAAAAACATCCGCGGCATGCCGGAGTCCTGAGGCTCGCGTCGGAAAAGGCTAGCTGGAACACAAAACCCGCCCCCGGCATCGGACGCGGCGTTGCGGTTCACGAAAGTTTTGGCAGCTTCGTGGCGCAGGTCGCGGAGGTTTCGGTGGACAAGGCAGGTAAAGTGAAAGTTCACCGGGTCGTCTGCGCGATCGATTGCGGCCAGGTTGTAAACCCCGACACAGTTGCGGCCCAAATGGAGAGCTCGATCGCTTATGGTCTCTCAGCCGCTCTATACGGTGAGATCACTATAAAGGACGGTAAGGTGCAGCAGAAAAACTTCACCGACCATAAGGTTCTCAGGATGAATGAGATGCCGAAGGTAGAGGTTTATATCGTTCCCAGCACTGAAAACCATGGCGGCGTAGGCGAGCCCGGCACACCCCCCATCGCTCCGGCCGTGGTCAACGCGATCTTCGCAGCCACCGGCAAACGGATTCGCAGCCTGCCGATAAAACCTCAGGAACTTGTGGGTAAGGCGTAAAGATGATCTTTGCTTCATCGATGAGAAAGAGCTGGATAAAGCTGACGTTTATAACGGCTGCTTTTTTGGTCCTTTTGATTTTTTTGTCCTTGGATCAAAAAGGAGCGTCGGAGATAGTTGCGGCCTCAACGTTCAGCGAAGCATCGATTGCGGCCTCCCCAGATCCGGTGAAGTCGCGTGCCGCATTCAACGAGGCAGTAAAGGTGTTCTTTTCAGCCCGCTGCGCCAATTGCCACCCCGGCGGCGACGCACCCACTCAGGGTGATGCGATGACCGTCCATACGATGGAAGTAAAGCGGGGGCCGAACGGCCGCGGCGTTGGTGAGCTTAGCTGCTCGACATGCCACCAGGAGATCAACCTTGATGGCGACGAAATGCCGCCAGGAGCTCCCGATTGGCATATGCCGTCCGCCGAACAGAAAATGCCCTTTCAGGGCATCTCGGCGGGCCAACTCTGCCGTAATCTGAAAGATCCATTGCAGAACGGTGGACGCAAAACGGCCGGGGACGCCATAAAACATATTGAGACGGACCCCAAAGTCCTGTGGGCATGGGCACCCGGGAATGGACGGAGGATTCCGCCGATGAGTCATGCGGATTTCCTGAAGAAAATGAATGAATGGGCCGCCAACGGGGCGGCGTGTCCGGAATAAGCACAAGAATCTCTCGAAACCAGGTCAACGCGGCTCGCGCGATCGAGTCGCGATTTTTATGAAAGAGATCAAAGAGATCTTGACCAGCGTCGCCAGGCTCGCTGACGGCGAAAAGGCAATACTCGCCACGGTCATCGACGTGCGCGGCTCAGGGTATCGTCTGCCGGGAGCCCGAATGCTGATGCATGCGAATGGCGATACCTTTGGCACCGTTTCAGGCGGCTGCCTTGAGGCCGACGTTCTCGAACGCGCAAAACAAGTGCTGGAGTCGGGCCAAGCGGACGTTTTTACCTACGACACGACCGGCGATGAAAACTCTGTTTTCAGCATGAATATGGGCTGCCGCGGTGTAATTCAGATCAGGCTTGAACCGGTTGGAAAAGATAGTTCGGTGATCGCGGCTATGCGGGCCGCATACGAAGATAGGACGGCTTCGGACGAGTTTGAGATACCGATTGCGATAATGCTATTCGGGGCCGGCGCCGACGCCGTACCTCTGGTGCGGATCGCGTCGGAACTCGGTTGGCAGGTCACGGTCCACGATCATCGTCCGGCATTTTTGACGCGAGAGCGGTTCCCTGGCGCAAAAACCCTAGTCCCGCAAAAGGCCGATGAAACGCCAGATCCGATCATTGCCGACTCACGTACTGCCGGCGTGATAATGACCCACAATTACGCCCGCGACCGTCTTGTTTTGCCCGCTCTGCTTAACTCGGACGTTTTTTATATCGGAGCGTTAGGCCCGAAACGGCGAACCGAAGATCTGCTCGCGGAGCTCGCTGCCGAGGGCCGGAAGTTCTCCAATGAACAGCTCGCCCGACTTTTCGCACCCGTCGGGCTCGATATCGGCGCCGACACGCCGGAGGGCATTGCTCTCGCGATCGTTGCCGAGATACAAAGCGTGCTCAGGTCGCGGAACGGCGGCCATTTACGAGAAAGGAATGGGTCGATTTATGATCGAAGCTGATCTGCCGCGAGTTGGCGGCATTCTGCTAGCGGCGGGCGGGTCGAACCGCATGGGCCGGCCAAAACAGCTTATTGAATTCGAAGGAGCAACCCTGATCCAGCGAACAGCGGAATCTCTGAAAGGCTCTGGCTGCGATCCGTGTATAGTCGTCCTTGGCTCTAACGCCAACGACTGCGTAACGGAATTGTCCGGGATCGGCATAGATATCTGCATCAACGAGGCCTGGGCGTCAGGAATGAGCTCCTCAATAAAAGCGGGCCTTATGCGGCTGCTTGAGGCCGAGCCTGATCTGTCGGCCGTGATGATCACACTTGCTGACCAACCCTACGTCACCGCCGCGATCATCGGCAAATTCGTCGCTGAGTATCGCAGAATACGTCCGACTATGATCGCTTCCGAATATAATGGCATTACCGGAGTGCCGGCTTTGTTTTCCCGAGAAATGTTCGACCGGATACTAAAATTGAAAGGTGACCGCGGTGCGCGTGCCCTAATTGAGGCCGCGGGCGACAATGTAATTAGGTTCAGCGTCCCTGAGGCCGCTTTTGACGTCGACTCTCCCGCCGACTTAGTGTCAGTTGGGGAGACTGGTCCGTGAAAACTGCGATCATTATATTCGGGGCCGTCCTGATCCTGTTTACAGTACTGCCGATGTTGAAAAAGGATGCGTGGTGGGTGCGCATTTTTGACTTCCCGCGCCTTCAGATCACCATTCTGTTGATCGTCACATTCGCGGCCTATGTTGCGTTGATGTGGGAACCGACCCTGGCCGAAGGCTCCTTTCTGGCCGTCCTGACTATGTGCATGGCTTATCAGTGCTACATGATGTTTCCGTACACGCGGCTTGCATCAAAACAGGTCCAGCAGAGCCAGCGAGTGAGAGAGGGTTCGACTATCACTTTGCTGTTCGCGAATGTTCTACAAGACAACAGGGACGCCCCGCGGCTGCGTGAGATCATCGACAAAGTCGACCCCGACATTATCCTGACTGTCGAAACCGACCAGTGGTGGCTCGAGCAGTTGAAGGGATATGAGAGATCTCACCCGCATATCGTGCAGCAGCCCATGGACAACACGTATGGAATGCTTCTTTATTCCCGGCTGGAGCTGGTAGATCCCGAGGTTTGTTTTTTGGTCGAAGATCATGTGCCCTCGATTCACACGCGGGTCAAATTGCCGTCTGGTGAGATCGTCGTCCTCCGCTGCATGCATCCTCCGCCGCCGTTTCCAACGGTCGAGGAGTCGGCCACGAATCGTGATGCCGAGCTGTTGATAGTTGGGAAGGAAGTAAAAGACCTCGACGAGCCGGTCATCGTTTTTGGCGATCTCAATGATGTGGCCTGGTCGCGTACCAACTACCTATTTCAGGACGTGAGCGGGCTGCTCGACCCTCGCGTGGGCCGCGGGTTTTATCATACCTTTCACGCAAAATATCCCTTTCTGCGTTTTCCGCTCGACCATTATTTTCACACAAATCATTTCCGGCTTATCGCCTTTCAACGCCTAGGTTATTTCGGATCGGACCACTTTCCCGTGTATATAAAGCTCAGCCTCGAACCCGATGCGATCATCAAACAGGAAGAGCTGCAAGCCGATCCTGAACAGCACGAAGAAGCGAAAGAAAAGATCAGCAAGGCCGTTTAACGAAAATATGCCTTGAAATGGTATATTTTAGGTATAATATTCGTGGATTTTGAATACGATTCCGAAAAAAGCGAATCGAACAAATCAAAGCATGGGATCAACTTCGAAGAGGCCAAGGCACTTTGGAATGATCCGTATTCTTATATCGCCCCCGCAAAAACCACGGGAGAAGAAAGATTTCTCGTTGTTGGCGAAATAGACGGGGTTTCATGGACTGCTGTTGTAACTTTCCGCGGGGAGAATGTAAGGATCATCTCGGTTAGACGATCGCGTGGGACTGAAATAGACGTATATGATCACAACAAAAGAATTCGATGAAAAGTTTGACAATGACGAGGACATATCTGAATACGTTGACTTTTCTAAGGCACGGAGCATACATGAATCGCCCCAACGGGTAAATATAGATTTCCCGAGGTGGGTTGTCATGCGCCTCGACCGTGAATCCCGACGGCTTGGTGTCTCCCGCCAATCATTGGTCAAGATGTGGATCGCTGAGCGGCTTGAAAAAGTTTAGGGTGCAGATTCGAAAGCCGCATGCGTTCTGCGCGAAGACAAATGCAGCATTCTTGAGAACGTTCAAAGGGTCGTGTCTTAGTTTGTAAGCTACAAATTCCGCTCTATAAACTCCGTCATCATCGTGTACCAATGCTTTACCTGGTTCGCATCGGTTATGCCGTGGCGTTGGGTTGGATAGAGCATCATTTCGAACCGCTTATCGGCCTTTTGCAATTCGTAAGCGAACTGGATCGTGTTCTGCGAATGGACGTTGTCGTCTATTCCGCCGTGGATCAGTAGCATTTTGCCGTGAAGATCTTTCGCTGCCTTCAGAACCGAGGTGCGGTCGTAACCTTGCGGATTGTTTTGCGGCAGAGCCATATAACGTTCCGTATATATCGAGTCGTACAAACGCCAGTCCGAGACCATTCCGCCTGCGATGCCCATCTTGAATGACTTGCTGTGGGTGAGCGCATAGCCGGTCATCATACCGCCAAAGCTCCAGCCGTACATGCCTATACGGGAACCGTCGACGTACGGCTGCGATTTCAGATAGTTAACGCCGTCCTCGATATCACGCAGCTCGAGCACCATAAAATTCTTATATGACGGCCAGACAGATTCCTCGCCCTTCCCACTCGCGGCGCGGTTGTCACAAACCCAGACGATGTAGCCCTTTTGAGCGAGCATCTGAAACCACATGCCGCGATTGCCGCCCCAGCGGTTGAAAACCGAAGGAGCGTGAGGGCCTGCGTAGGTATAAATGATCACGGGGTATTTCGTCGACGGATCAAAATCGGGCGGTTTGATCATCATCGCCTCCATGACGAATCCGTCTCGCGTCTTTACGTTCAGGAATTCGGGCCGGCTTTGCTTGTAAGTGCTGAGCGCTTCGACCTTATTTTCATTTATCGGCCGTACCGTTGAGCCGTCGGCCGCAAACAACCTAACTTGAGGCGGTGTGTTTACATCACTCCACGTCCCGACAAAATGCGAAAAGGTTTTATTGAAATTTGCCGAGTGCCAACCGGCGCCGCGTGAGACCCGTTCGACCTCACCGCCTGAGAGGCGCACGCGATAGATATTTTCCTCAATATGACTATCTTTAGTTGCGGCGAAGTACACCCATCCATTCGCTTTATCAACGCCGTAAAGATCCCGCACCTCCCATTTGCCGCTGGTAAGCTGCCTGACCATTTGTCCGGAAGTATCGTAGAGAAAAAGGTGCCGCCACCCGTTACGAGCCGATTGCCAGACAAACTGCGCGTTTGAACCTATATTCTCGATAAAATCAGGATCGTCATATACCTCGACCCATGCCGGCGTCGTTTCGGTCAATACCTTGCGGACCTTGCCGTCGAGCCCCGCTGCGTTGAGATCGAGG
>JBGSWW010000149.1:0-40338 GCA_041751735.1 Pyrinomonadaceae bacterium
GTTTTGTTGCACTTATTACTTGAATCTTAGGACGGGGAGCTTGCAGGATAGATTCTAGAAAACGAGCTTGATTCCAAACTGTAACTGCCGGCTTTCCTGGCCGACGGACTGGTTGCGGGATCGGAAGTCGGGTAATTCCCCGAGGAGTTCGCCGTTACCGTTGGTAACACTATGGAAACGTTGTTGAATTGCACGATGCTGCAGTTGTTAAGCAGGTTAGTGAATTCGGCGAATATTTCCAGGGCGGTTCGATCGCGAATCGACACAAAACGCGAGTAACGAAAATCGAGGTTGAAAAGAGGCGGAGTGGTACCGGAATTTCGTGTGACGCCCACCGGCCTGTCCTGAAATAGTGTGTCGTTGTTAAGATCGAAGTTTGAAACGATGTTGAACACCTGCCCACTATTGGCATTTGCGATCACTGCGAACTGATTGTTATTGAAAACGTTCCTCATTAAGTCATTACTGATATTGATCGTCGGCCGTGCCACTATACTCGCCACGAAAGTGTGACGTTGGTGTGACAATGATCGACCAAGGTCGTAGCTGCGATCCTGAGGATTCGAAAGCGTGAGATTCGTCCCGCCCGGGTTTGCCAGGTTCTATTCAGGGGCATCGTCGATCGCTCTCGAAAGTGTATAGTGCGCACTGATATATATGAACTTCGACGAGCGGGCATTGAATTGAAACGTCAACGCGTCGTACTTCGATGTGCCTGCCGGCTCCGCGACTGAAATGTTGTTGAACCGCGCGTCATGGCGAGTTATCGGATTGACGAGCCGGCTGTATACTGGTCGGGCGTCCGACAGATGGCGAATGGGAATAGAGTTCACGCTGCGATAGACGGGGATGTGTCTGCCACCGGAATGAACGTAACCGACAGCAAATGACGTGTCCGCGGTAATTGTCTGTTCGAATTGGGCATTAACATGGATCGCATACAGATTCTTGTGATCAGGCGCGACCGCATCGATATCTTGCGTAGGCGATTGGAGGCCGGCGGGGTAGATGACGGGGAAGGACGGGGCCAAAGGGGAATCGGGATTCACGGAGAACGAGAAGTAAGAGGGATTCCCGTTCTTGCGCAAGGCCCTTTCGTACATACTTAACCAGGGCGCCTCATAGTACAAACCGGCGCCGCCGCGAAGAACGCCCGGACGTCTGCCTTCGCGCAGCAAGTAAACTACGGCAATACGCGGAGCCAGGTTGTTCTTACCGATGCGGAATTTTCGCGACATTTCAAGGGCCGCGTTGATATCAGCGTCCGGTACCTTATACAGATCGTATCGAATGCCAGAGGTCAGCTTGAGCCGATGAGTCAGCTTCCAGTCGTCCTGTACGAACACATTCCCAAAAGTCGAGTTGAACCGCGATTCCGAGTCTCCTGAAGACTCGGTATAGCTTGAATATGCACGAGGATTCGTCCCATCCAACGCTGACACGTACGCAGCGATCGAAGGAAAGGTGTATCTCGCAAAGACTTCGGCCCGCGTGAGATCGTTGATGTGCACAAAGCCGCCGCCGAATTTGCTAACGTGGCCGCCGCGTATACTTGTGATGTTGTTTTGAAACTGCGTAGGCCGCTCAAGAGGTCCTATAGTTCCCGCGTTTTCGGGAGTTCCAAAATTAGCCACGTTTGAGATAACGATCGTCGGCCCAAAACCAGACAATTCATTAGCGAGCGAGCTAACCTTACGCCTTACGAATTGAAATCGAAATTCATTGATCAGACGATCTGTATAAGAAACAAGCTGGGCAGCCACCGAGTGGTCAGAACTAGACGAGTCTACACTTCGCTCAAGAGTGTTGATGCCTCCCTGTATGAAGTTTTCGACAAAGATATCCGACGTGTTGAAGCGCAAGGACAATCGGTGAACATGGTTGAGTTGAGTATCGGACCTAAATAGCATGAAACGACCCCGTTCCCGCGTTGGTATCGCCGGCGGAAAGATCGTAGAAGGTAGACCGGCTGCGATCAGCTGGGCTCGATTCGCTTCGGTGATCGTAATAAGTCGATTAGGAAGCGCCGTATCGTCGCGCAGTATTTGTTCGTAACCGCTGTAAAAATGCCAGCGGTCTTTCATCAATGGGAAACCGAGTTTTAAAGCTACATTGTGGACAAGATTGTCAGGCAGTCGTTTCGACGATGTGTAGTTGAATGGCCGCGAATAGAAAGACGGAAGACGGAACATGTAAGCCGCCGAGCCCTCAATATTGTTAGTGCCAGACGGTGTCACGACATTCATAATTATCCCCGGTGTATTTCCAAATTCCGGAGCAAATCCGTTGGAGAGGAGCTGTACTTCTTTAACAAAGGTCTCCGAGACCTGCATCAGCCTTACACCTGCCCGATCTGCCTGTGTGGCAGTATTTCCGTCGAGTTGATAATTTACCCTTCGAAGATAACCGTTAGCCGAAATATTAGGGAACTGGAAACCACGACTTGGCCTGCCATTTACGTTAGCTTGCTGAAGAACAAAGTTGTAAGGGTTGCGCGCGACGAGCGGCAGATTCGCTGTCTCATTAGTCGTCATTACCCGTCCAAGATCGGTTTTTCCGGGATCGACGATTGGGCTGTCAGCAGTGACGGTCACCGTGTCGACCAGCCTCCCTGGCTGCAATGTAATGTCGATAGTCGCGGTCTGACCAGCTACGAGGGTGACACCCTCACGGACTGCCCGCATGAAATCAGGAGCTTCGACAACCATCCTATATGTCCCAAGCGGGAGAAGCGGCATCCGATAAAAACCCGTTACCCCTGTGACCGCAGTTCGGACCAAACCGGTTCCCAGATTCGTAGCAATGACATTCGCTCCCACGACGGCCGAACCGTTCTGATCGAGAACGGATCCCTCTATCTGAGCATCGAGAGCCTGAGACTGTGTATATCCGGGCGGCGTTCCGACAATGGATAAAATGACGCAGACCGCGATCGCGATGAGATTTCGTAGAAACACGCACATTTTTCAACGGATCAAAGCTCTTACTAGCCGGCAAGGTTACTCGGATCCCATCCTTCTCAACAGTTCACTGTACCGAGGGTCGTCGCGTACCGGATCAAACTGTGGATCTACCCGCACGATTGCGAAGTTGACAAAACGCTGTTCGTACGCCTGATTGAGGAGCTCAAAAGCTCGGTCCTTATTGCCAAGCTGGGCGTTTATTCCCGCGAGACGAAACACGTTCAGGCCCTCCTTATCTGACTGCTCCCGTTCGCGTAGGACACCCGGCCACCCGGCTTCCTTAAAAATGTTGGTGTAACGCTCGACGACGTCGTTACCAGCTTTTTCCACGGCCAAAGATCTTAGGAACCATTCGAATGCTTCGTTATATTTCCCGCTTGCCTCGAGGGTGCGGATCATCCATTCATACGTATGCCTTTGATTGGGGTTCAACTCCCAAACCCGTTGGTATTGAGCCCGTGCCTCGTCATACCGTCGTGCAAGGTATAGCGTGTTTGCATACAACCGTTGACTGAAAAACGACGACGGTTCGAGATCTATGGCCGTCTTGACGGCGGCGATAGCTTCGTCATGCCGACCCTGTCCATTCAGGAAGATCGCATAGGTTTGAAACGCGATCGGTGAGTTCGGATCGAGGTCCAGCGCATGCCTGCAGGCACGCTCGGCACCGTCAAAATCAAAATCATCCGAGATTCTGATCCAGCACAGAGCACTGTGGGCGTCAGCGAGGTCCGCGTCAAGAACTAATGCTCGATTTATCGCATACATTGACCGCTCATGATGCTCGCGCCAGTTTGAACCATCAGGAAGCGGTGTCGGTCCTCGATAGGCCAAAGCCAACCCGGCCCACGCGCGAGCGTAGTTAGGGTCGATCGTAACTGCTCGATCAAGACTTTCTATGGCCTTTAGGCCATTTCGCTGGTCATATAGAAACATTCCCTGCACGTAATGGCGATAGGCTTCCTCATTGGTAGTGCCGCGCTTGTAGGCCGGCCCGTTGGACGCGCCAAATCGTGCGATAAGCTTGTTTCCGATCTCTGTTGCGACGGCATCCTGAATTGCGAACACATCTCCGGCGGCCGTTTCGACCTTGTAGGATTCATCGATCTGCCCACTTGCCACATTGATCAGCTGGATTGTTATCCTGAACTTTCCGTCGGCGAATTGGTAGTTTGAGGCGAGTACATGATCGACCCTTTGCTCACGTCCGGCCGCTATCGGATCCTGGTCAAGCCCTTCGTACTTACGAGTCGCGTTTAAAGGCCGAGAGACAAAGTTTTGGATTGAGTTAAGCCTATTTATGAGAGCATCCGCTACTCCAATCTCAAAAAGGTTGCTCCGATTTCCAGGGTCGATCGGGGTTAGCGGCAGAACCGCAAACTGTTTGCGCTCTCCCGCGGCCGAAGGTTGAGGCCTGGTCAAAAAATAAGCGGCAGTTATAGCGAGTCCGAGCAGGAAAAGTATGCCAGCCGCTGCTACGAACGGCTTATGGTTATACGGACGCAAATTAAGCCCTGATTGGATACCTGCCGCTCCCGTGAGCTCCGTATTCTTGCCGGGACGGTTCACATCAGCTGTAAAACGATAACCCCGACGGCGCAGCGTCTCGATCATCGGTTTACCGTCCGCCGTTTCGCCCAGGGCCTTCCTCAGAACATAGATATTCTGAATCAGGTTCGACTCTTCCACGGCCGTTTCGCCCCACAAGCGGGTCATCAGCGCTTCCTTGCTCAATATCTCACCGTGTTTTTCGACAAGAGCAAGCAGAGTCTCTGCCTGTTTAGGCGTCAGAGACACTTCTTCCGTACCACGACATAGCATTAAATGCCGGGGGTCTAGGCGGAACCCTTCAAATTCGTAAGCTGCCCCCTCGTTTTCCGCTCGGAGGTTATTTTGATGATTATTTGATTCTAATTCTAAAGACATCGCCAATACCCTAACCCTATTATGGGTGTGACCAAGGACACGGGAATGTCTCGTCAGACGCGATTATAAGCGTCAATTCACATAGTCGCAAAGAAAAATCGCGCTGTCGAGACTTTCTCGTGGAGGAAATAGAAAAATGATAATGACCAATATGAATTCGTTGATTCGTAGTTTTCTTGGTTGTAAACAAACTCGAGGCGTGTTTATGGCTGCAGCCGTTCTAGCCGGGGTCATATCAGCCTTTGCCGCGCCAGGTGATCTTGATCCTACATTTGGTCAAGGCGGCATTATGGTAACGTCATTTACTGAACTGCCGACTTGGGATTATCCCCGTTCGATTCAGGTTCAGCCGGACGGGAAGATCGTAGTGTGCGGTGAGATCCGTGCGTCCGTCGGAGACCCATTTGACGGAAATGTCGCAACGATGTCATTTTTCATTGCTCGCTACAACCCTAACGGAGGGCTCGATACGTCGTTTGGAACAAACGGCAAGGTCATCGCTCCCATTAATTCCGGCGATGAATTCGTTGGTAATGAAATCGCTCTCCAACCGGATGGTAAGATACTCGCCGTCGGAGTGAGTGGCACTGGTTACGATATTGCAGTCAATCGTTATAATTCCGACGGTACGCTTGATCCTTCGTTCGGAACCGGCGGCAGAATAGTTACTAATGTTGGAACCATCAACTCTCAAGCCATTGGCGTTTCAATTCAACAGGACGGCAAAATCCTCGTCGTAGGATCTGCCGCTTCGGACCCGTTCAACGGCGGTTTAGGCCTCGTTCGTTACAATCCTAACGGCTCGCTTGATAATGGTTTCGGTGAGGGCGGGAAGGTAATAACTGATTTTGTCGATGGTGCATCCCCACTCTCGATCATGTATCGGCCGGACGGAAAGATTGTTGTTGCCGGTCATGGCACCGGAAATTTCGCCCTTGCACGTTACAATCGCGACGGCTCGCTCGATACTGATTTTGGCTCTAATGGCAAAATAGTTCAAGCTTCCCGGGCGCAGAAGCTTATTTAACAGATGCCGTATTAGATTCGGATGGCAAAATTGTCCTCTCTGGAAATTTAATTTCGCCAAATCCGCCCGCGCTCGCTATCCTTCGATACAACACTGACGGATCAAAAGATGCGAGCTTTGCCGCGAACGGTATTTTCACCACTCCGTATACACACTTTATGGGCGACGGCCTCGCAGTCCAGCCGGACAGGAAGATAGTTTCTTTTGGCAGAGTTCCTTTTGCGGTCTCCGCTGTTCTTCGGCTAAACCAGAACGGCTCGCTCGACACAGGGTTCGGTTCAAACGGCATAGCACACACACATTTCGGCACTTCGTACGGCCTGGCGGGCGCGATCCAGTCCGACGGCAAAATTCTTTTCATGGGTTATACATGGACAGGCGGCGATGTTGTGTTGGCCCGGTTTCATGGAGATCCCGCCAGTGCGGTGTCCGGCCGCGTCAAGACGCCAGGCGGGTCGGGCTTGCGCAATGCGATGGTGACGCTCACCGATGCAACTGGAAACAGACGGGCCTTTTCAACGGGCACATTAGGATTCTACTCATTTGCGGATATACCTAACGGTCAAACGGTAACTATTGCCGTGTCATCACGGCGGTATCGATTTGAGCCAATCACACGCACAGTGTATGAAACCCTAGCGGATGTCGACATCGTCGGAATTGAATAATCGGCTGCTCGGATACAAAGATTCTAATTGACGGAATCACGAGTATTGGGCTGATCTAGGTGGGTGAAGGAGACAGCAGATCATGAGAAACAAGTATTTGATATTGACCCAGATTGTGATTTCATTTTGTTTTCTGGCCACAGTTACGATCAATGCGGGGCCGGGCAAGTTAGATCCTACATTCTCCGGTGACGGAAAGCTCGCCGATTGGGCTGGCTACGCGAATGATGTCGTGATCCAGCCGAACGGAAAGATCGTTGTCATAGGCAGCGACGCAGACGGTGGCGCTTTCGCGGTCGCCCGATATAACCCAGACGGTTCGCCGGATACTGACTTCGGGGGCGGGGACGGAAAGGTGACCACTGACATTGGTTTTTCCGACGAGGGTGCCAATGCGGTCGCACTCCAATCCGACGGAAAGATCGTCGTTGTTGGCACGACCTGGGATAGCACCCCAGGAAACCAATGGGGCCACTTTGCACTTGTTCGTCATAACGCCGACGGTTCACTGGATCCAACATTTGGTGGCGATGGAATCATCGTGACTGATAATCTGGGAACTGGCTGGGTTGGAGCTAACGCAGTAGCTATTCAGGCCGACGGCAAGATAGTTACCGCGGGTAAATATGATTACTTCCTCTCGGACTTTCCGGAAATGATAATCATTCGCTACAACCCGGATGGCTCGATCGATGCGACGTTTGGCGGCGGCGACGGTAGAGCCACAATCGACTGGGGAAACGGCCCCTTTGGGGGGATGGCTCCGCAAGTTGAGAATGTCACTTCAGTTGCTATTCTGCCTGACGGAAAGATCCTCGCCGCGGGCTACAGCTATGGTTGGTGGGATTTTGCGGCATTGGTTCGTCTGAATTCGAACGGCTCGCTTGACGGCGCGTTCGGCTCGGGGCTCGGCGTGGTTTTCACCGATGCGGGGCCCCGAGAGGACGTTCCACATTCATTTGCGATCCAATCGGACGGAAAGATAGTAACAGCAGGCTTTAGCTACAACGGCTCGAATTATGATGTAACGCTCATACGGTATACGTCAGACGGCGTGGTCGATACTTCATTCGATTCCGACGGCAGAGTGGTGACTTCAATAGGCCCGGGGAATGATGAGGCCCGAGCCGTCGTCGTTCAGCCCGATGGCAAGATCGTGAGCGCAGGCTTCGGGCATCGTTCGACGGGAATTGACAGTGACTTTACTCTTCTTCGATGGAATCCGGACGGTTCGAGCGATACAAATTTCGGCAGCGATGGCATGGCATTCACCGACTTTGACAATTCTGAGGACGTCGCTAATGCAATGGTTCTCGACAAACAGGGAAGAGCTATTGTTGTCGGAAGTTCGAACAACAGATTTGCGATCGCCCGTTTCCTCCTTGCTCCCGATGTCTCGATCTCGGGCCGGGTTATGACATCAGGCGGTCAAGGTTTAAGAAACGCGGTGGTTACGCTTATCAATTCGCTTGGCTCCAGGCGTTCGGTCACCTCCAGCACGCTCGGCTATTTCCAATTCGATAACGTCACACCTGGCCAAACATACGGCATTGGGGTTTCGTCAAGACGATACCGCTTTGAGACCCGTGAAATCCAGGTAACCGATGCGATGACTATCGTTGATATCACGGGAATAGAATAGAACGGGTTCAAAGATATAGTTTTGAACTTTGCCCGGAGTCGAGGCTAAGAACGCCGCCCGCGACTCGTGTAGAGTTACTTGTCCCTTCCACCGAGATTCCCGAAGAGAATATTGGGGATGCACCCGGTCCAATGAGGTGCGAACCCTCGTTCTGCCGCACCACCTCGTAATCCAAAATCTTGTCTTTTTCTGCAAGAAATTGCTTGCTAAAAATTTCGTTCAGGAATATTATCGCCGTAACCTTTTTCAAAATCAGTTTTCGAAGATCAGGGACGGAGGATAAGTGTGAAATATTTATATTTCCTTGCTTTTGCGGCCGTTTTACCAACCGCGACTTTGGCGCAGAGCGTTCCGGAGGCATCCGGCCTTGCAGTCGTTAAGAAGGAATGGAGGGTGACTTATATTACGCCGAAGATCTCGGTTCGGGCCGCAGACCCATTTGAGGCGACCGACGAGAGCGATCGGCTTGAACGCCGGCTCGCAATTCCGCCGAAGGCAAACATTGGCCCATTTCGGCAGGTCTCAGGCAAGCCGGAAACTACAGAGGCGTCACGCAAGGAGAGGGAACTAAAGGCGACCGCGTCATATGTTTATCAACTGCGGTTACGGAATGATAATGACAAAACCGTAAGATACGTTCTCTGGGACTATGTCTTTCTTGACCCGGAAACAAGGCAGGAGGTCGGCCGGCGTCGGATAGAAAGCAAGGCGAGCATCAAGCCCGGGCGAGCGGAAACCATGACCCACAAGCTCGTTTCCCCGCCTACCGGCGCGGTTGATGTGCGTTTGCTTGGGAAAAAAACGTCCGAGATGTTTATCGAACAGATCGTTATCCGCAGAGTGGAATTTGCCGACGGTTCCGTCTGGCAGGCTTTACTGCCGAATTGACCCTATGGAACGAGACGTTGTCATGCCATTTGCGGCACCGTCGAGTTCGGAGGCCGGCGAGTTGACTTCTTATTATAGGATCTCTGAGAAGGGATGGTATCCGGTACGGGATTTGAACCCGTGTTGCCGCCGTGAAAGGGCGGTGTCCTAACCCCTAGACGAACCGGACACAGGGCCGCCTCAAAAAGGCGAACGATTAGAATATAATACGCCTCTTTTGCTGTCAAACCGTGCTGCCGGGCTATCGCCATGAGCCCCGAAGCTCTACAACTTGTTTCTCAACCAGCCTTTAACTATCATTCATTTCAAGGTTGAAAGGAATGAAAAGAGTTTTCCTGATCGATGCGATGTCGCATATCTACAGGGCCTTTTTTGCCCCGATGGGCATGAAGCAGGACCCGCTGCGCAACTCGAAAGGGCAGGTCACGCAGGCGGTCTTTATCTTCACGAACATGCTTCGCAAGCTGCTCAACGACGAGAAGCCGGAGTATATTGCCGCGATCTGGGACACGGCTGTGCCCACGTTCCGGCACGATTCTTACGTCGAATACAAAGCGAATCGCGAGGCGATGCCCGACGATCTTTCATCGCAAATTCCGTACATCGAGAAGGTTTGCGAGGCATTTTGCATCCCCATCGTTAAGGCCGACGGGTTTGAGGCTGACGATATAATCGGCACTTTTGCCCAGCAGATCAAAGCAAAAGAAATGCAGTGCGTGATCGTCTCGAACGATAAGGACCTATGTCAGCTCGTCGAGGACCCCTATGTCATCGCGATGCGCAGCAACTCGACGAATGTGAAGCGCAAAGTGCCTGTTCCGGCCGTCGAGTGGTGTGACGAGGCTTGGGTATTAAAGAAATTCGGCGTGCCGCCCAACAAGATCATCGACCTGCTAGGGCTCATGGGCGACTCGGTCGATAACATTCCGGGTGCGCCAGGGATAGGAGCCGTTGGAGCCTTAAAACTTGTGCAGGAATGGGGCTCGGCTCTTAATGCGCTGGAACACGCGGATGAGGTCAAGCACAAAACGCAGCGAGAGAGCTTGCAAAACAATCAGGACATCATCAAACAGTCCCTCGAGCTTGCAACGATCCACTGCGAGGTGCCCGTCACTCTCGACCTCGATGACCTCAAGCATTGCGAACCCGACCGGAAAAAGGCGTACGAGCTATTTCGCGAATTGGAGTTCAAATCGCTGACGAATGAGTTCGCGGAGGGCGGCGGGAGCTTTACTGCACCGCGTCAAAGTACGAGCGGGGGACTGTTTGACGATCTGCCTTCGCATTCCGGCGGTGACGTTCCGCCGCCAGTCGAAGCAAAGTACGAGACGATCAAGAGCGGCGAAGAATTGGACAAGCTGATTCGGCGTCTGTTCGAGGTGCAGACATTCAGCTTTCACGTGAACGACGCAAACTCGAATGAGAAATCGAGCTGCTACGAAAAGCTCGTCCCTCAAGGACTCGCGCTAGGGTTTGGTAACGGCGAGGCGTTCTACATAGATCTTGATAGCTTCGGTGAGGGCAAAGAGATTGCCTTGACGCACGTTCGCGACATTCTCACTAATCCGTTTCTCTATAAGGCCGCCCACGACGCGAAACGGAATTCAGGCGTCCTGCTCAAGCTCGGTATCAAGCCGGAGCCTATCAAGGACGATGTGATGATCGCGGCCTATCTGCTCGATCCTTCGCGAGCAAATTACGCGCTGGACCACCTGGCGCAAGTTTATCTGGACGTCGATCTCGCTCGCTCGGTACCCGGCGGTTGGGACGAGAAAGCTTATCAGACCGTCGAAACTGCTGACATTGCCGCGAGGCTCGCTCCCGTATTGAGGCAAAAGCTGGCAGACAATGACCAGTTCAAGATCTACGACGACATTGAGCTGCCCATTGTCGATGTGCTGATCGATATAGAGTTAGCGGGTATGAAGGTCGACGGCGAGAGTTTGAATAAATTTTCCGCGCATATCAGCAAAGATCTTGAGAAACTTCGGGTCCGTCTTTATGAGATCGCGGGCCGCGAGTTTAATATCGGTTCGCCGAAACAGGTCGGAGAGGTTTTGGGTGAGCTAAACATCGCCACGGGGCGAAAAACCGCCACCGGCCAGATCTCAACGAGCCACGATGTGCTCGTCGAACTCGCGGAAACCTATGACATCGCGCAGCTGATCATCGATTATCGTGAATTGGACAAGCTCAAGGCCACGTACGCTGACGCTCTTCCGAAGATGATACGCGAGGACGGCCGTATTCATGGCTGCCTGAATCAAACGGTCGCGGCGACGGGCCGGCTAAGCTCGACTGAGCCGAACCTGCAGAACATTCCAATTCGCACCGAGCTTGGCCGCGAGATCAGGAAGGCGTTTATTCCCGAAAAAGGAAACAAGCTGATCTCGGCGGATTATTCGCAGCTCGAACTTCGCATTCTCGCCCATATCACGCAGGACCCGGTCATGCTCGAGGCGTACAAGAACAACGAGGACATACATGCACAGACCGCACGGCTGGTTTTCGGGGCAACAGATGAAAAAGACCTTAAGGAAAAGCGGCGGCTGGCAAAAATCGTGAATTTTGGGATAGCTTACGCAGTGGAAGCATTTGGGCTCTCCCAACGGGTCGGCATAAGCAAGCAAGAAGCCCGCAAGGTGATCGACGACTATTTCGCGACCTATAAGGGCATCCGTGCTTATATGGATCGCACCCCGCAGCAATCGCGGGAGCAGGGTTATATCTCAACGCTATTTGGCAGGCGGCGATATTTTCCGGGGATCAACGACCGCAATTTCGCGGTGCGTTCGCGAGCAGAACGCGAGGCTATCAATATGCCGATCCAGGGCACCGCCAGCGACATCGTGAAGATAGCGATGATACGGGTAGCCAACGCGTTGGACTCCGAAAAGCTGCAAACAAAGATGATTATGCAGGTCCATGACGAATTATTATTCGAGGGGCCGGAGGCCGAAGTGGAGCGTGCTACCGCAGTAATCAAGCGCGAAATGGAAGAAGCGGCGACGCTCGACGTTCCGCTCCTGGTCGAGATCGGCAGCGGTGATAATTGGAAGGATGCTAAATGATCGCTCTGGCGAACACTGACGAGGAGGTAGAAAGTTGTTACGACGTCATGTCGCAGCTAAGGCCTCACATTGCGCGCGAGGATTTCGTCGCGAGGGTTCGAGGGCAGATGAATGCATTCGACTATCGACTCGGGTATTTGCGAGACGAGGTCGAGATCAAGGCCGTGGCTGGGATACGCATCAGCGAATGGCTGCACGGCGGAAAGTATTTAGAGATAGATGATCTGGTAGCAAAGGAGGGTGACCGATCAAACGGCTACGGCGGCCAACTTTTTGATTGGGCTGTCGAGTTGGCGAAGAGTGAATACTGTGACCACTTAAGGCTGCTTTCGGGTGTACAGAGATTCGACGCACACCGGTTCTATCTACGAAAAAGAATGAATATTGAGGCACATTATTTCTCGGTTTCCTTAAAATGACTGTCGAAATTACAAAAACGAAGCGGACCAAGCTCGGCCGGCTTCCCAAACGGGGGAATTTTGATCGGGAAATCATCAACGCGATCCTCGACGAGGCTTTCATCTGCCATGTGGGCTTCGTCGTCGACGGGCAGCCGTATGTCATCCCCACCGGATATGCCCGCGCCGGCGATGATCTCTATATTCACGGCTCATCGGCAAGCAGGATGATGCGCACCTTGTCTGAAGGCGTGGATGTCTGTCTGACCGTGACGCTGGTCGATGGACTTGTGCTGGCACGATCGGCTTTCCACCATTCGATCAATTACCGGTCGGTTGTCGTGTTAGGGAAGGCTGGACTAGTTACCGATCCGGAAGAAAAGAACGCGGCCCTCGAGGCGTTGACCGAACATATCGTACCGGGCCGGTGGGCCGATGTGCGGTGGCCAAACGCGCTTGAGCTGAAGGCGACCACTGTACTGCGTCTGCCGATCGATGAAGCCTCGGCAAAGATCCGCACCGGAGATCCGGTCGACGACGAAGAAGATTACTCGATGGATGTCTGGGCGGGTGTTTTGCCGCTTCGGATAACGGCCGATCCCGTGATCTCCGACCAACGCTCCAAACCCGGCGTGCGAGCGCCATCCTATATTCTCGATTTCTCTAGAACCACTGTTACTGAACCGTCAGAATAACGATTATAATCAAGGCTCGATGGACCTGCTGAACGAATTCACGCAGTTAGTAGCTTCGCTGGAAGACAGAGGGGTAGACTACGCAACCTGCGGCGGACTCGCGATGGCGGTTCATGGATATGTGAGAGCTACAAAAGACATTGATCTACTCGTGAGAGAAGTGGATCTGGAAAAGGCTTTTTCAATCGCCAAAAGCCTAGGATACGACATAGAAGTGTTGCCTCTGGAATTCGCCGGCGGGCGATTCAAACTTCGGCGCTTGTCGAAGATCGATCAAGAAACCAAGGTTTCGATCACTGTCGATTTTATCCTTGTCACAGATCACCTTAACGATGTCTGGCAAGACCGGGAGCTGGTCGAATGGGAAAGCAGGAGAGCATGGGTCGTGTCGCGCCGGGGGCTGATCAAGATGAAGCTTAGTGCCGGCCGCGACCAGGATTTGGTGGATATTAAGAACTTGGAAGCGACTGATGATGACCAATTGCAATGTGGACATGTCGCCGACCGCTATAGGCCGAAGGTTGGAAGATCTGAACCAGCTGTGGCGTCTTTGCGTCACTTTAAGCAGAGCACGCCGAGTGAAACAAACTCATAGCCAACATCTTCAAAAAAAGCCAGATGCGGCAAAATAAACCGGCTCATTGGACGATCCTTATTGTTGCGACTTTTGCCCTCGTCATCAGCAACGGCCTGGCTATCGGAGGGCTTCCGCCGTTTTACAAGCCCGTACGTGAAGAGTTTGTGCTTTTGGGTGCGATCGATCCTTCGCGCGCCGAAACCTTTATTGCCAATTCGGCCAATATCACGTTCTTAATGTCGGGCGTCTTTTCGCTTCTTGGCGGCTGGCTGCTTACCCGCATCCGGATCAAGGTGCTGATGGTGATCGGCTGTTTGCTCCTAGGCGCAGGATTGATCATACATTCGCGGGCGTTGTCGGCTGAAATGGTCTACGTCGCTAGGTTCCTTATGGGGGCATCCCTGGGATTTATCGGTGTTGCGCCGTGTGTCGTCTTGGTTTCAGGCTGGTTCGACAAGCGCCGCGGCACCGCTATCGGCATTCTGCTGACCGGCACAAGCCTCGGGGGATTTTTTATTCCTTTAGCCGCGGCGCCGCTTATATCCAACTACGGATGGCGCAATGCAATGCTGGCAATAAGCTCCCTTGTCTGGATCGTACTGCTGCCTGCTGTTTTGATCTTTGTACGCGAAAAGCCGACAGCGGACGCCGATGCGGTGCTTGCCCACGATATCGGCAGCGAAGGCCTGACCCTGGGCCAGGCGCTCAAAACACCGGTATTCTGGGCCCTCGGTTTGTGTGCGGCCCTCGTGTTTTATCCGATCTTTGTTACAAGCCAGCAGTTCATTCTCTACCTGCAATCGGCTAAGATCGGCGTATCGCCCGAAACGGCCGCGTTTGCCCAAAGTGCGTTATTTGGGATCAGCCTCGGCGGGAAATTCATAGCGGGAGCCTTGAGCGATAGGTTCAGCGCGGTACGAGTAATGGTCTTTTGCTCACTGCTCATGTTTCTCTCGTCACTCGTCTTGTTTGATCTGTCGGCGTCGACCGCACTGCTTTTCCTTCTGCCTTTCGCTTTGGGATACGGCGGTACCTTTGTACTGCTGCAGCGGCTTGTGGCCGACCTCTTCGGGCGGCGAGAGGCCGGAAAGATCCTGGGCCTGATCACGCTCATCGAGGTGGCCGGGGCCGCGATCGGCGGGCGCATAACAGGTTATCTTGCCGACCAAGCCGCCGGTGACTACACGTACGCTTTTTACGGAGTCACGATAGCGGCAGGCCTCGCATTCGCGGCAACGCTCGGTGTACTCGTTCTGTCGCGGGCTTATAATGGAAGATATGCACCTCAATAGATCTCGAATGTGGCAAACGATGCTCGCTGCTATTTTTGCTATGCTCAGCACAGTTACCGCTCATTCCCAAAGTGAATCGCCCGACGTCCCGGCCCAATGGCAAACGGCGGCGGAAGCGAGTGATTATAAAAAGACTTCGACGTACGACGAGGCGATCGCTTACAGCAAACGCCTGGACAGAGCGACGCAGTTCATTGCATACCAAACCTACGGTAAAAGCGGTGAGGAGCGTGATATGCCGCTGCTTATCGCCGCATCGGGCAATGCGTTTACTCCCGAAATGGCCCGACGCCAAGGGAAGGCGATCGTATTGATCCAGGCCGGGATACATGCGGGCGAGATCGACGGAAAGGACGCGGGGCTAGCACTCCTGCGTGACATCGGCGTCTCGAAATCGAGGATCGACCTGCTCAAGGATGCCGTGATCCTTTTCCTGCCAATTTATAACGTCGACGGCCACGAAAACTCGAACGCTTATATGCGGATCAACCAGAACGGGCCGGATGAGATGGGCTATCGGGCGAACGCCACAAATCTCAACTTGAATCGGGATTATATGAAGGCCGATGCTCCCGAGACGCGGGCGTGGCTCGAGCTTTGGAATAAGTGGAAGCCCGACATTTTCATCGACTGTCACGTAACAAACGGGGCCGATTTTCAATACAACGTTACGTACGAATATGCTCACTTCCAGGAAGTTTCACCGGCGATCAAGAACTGGATGGACGAACATTTTGATGGAGTCGTCGTGCCGAACGTTGAGAAGGAGGGCAACCTGCTCACGCATTATATCCAGTTCTCAGGGCGCGAGGTGACCGGCGGCGTCGCGACATTTATCGCGACGCCGAGGTACGCAACCGGTTATACGCCGCTCCGCAATCGAGCCGGACTGCTGATCGAGACGCACGTATATAAACCCTACAAGTCGCGTGTGCGGGGCACTTATGACGTTTTGCGTCACACGGTCGAGGAGGTCGGCCGGTCCAAAGCGAGCCTCTTTGTAGCCAATTTAACGGCCGACACCGTGACAGTCGATAGGGGTAAGACATACGATTCGGGTCGTCAGTTTCCACTAAGTCTCGCGATAACCGACAAGTCCACTCCGTTTGCGTTTAAGGGCGTCGAATACAAGATGGAAGACAGTCCGATATCGGGCGGGAAACGAATCGTTTACGGCACCGCTCCGATGAATATCACGATACCCCGCTTCGATGACGCGCGGGTTGACCGCTCGGTGGTGCCGCCGCTCTATTACATCATTCCGCCCCAGTGGAAAGAGGTTATCGACGTCATAAAAGTACACGGGATAAAGTTCGACACTCTGAAAACACCGATTTCGATCGAAGTTGAAAGTTATCAATTGAGTGAGCCACGATGGTCCGCGACCTCGTTCGAAAATCGCGTCACGCTGACGGCTAAACAGACCCCCGTGAAGGAAACCAGGCAATATCCGGCCGGCTCTATCCTCATACCTCTCGAACAGGGAGCCGCGAATGTCGCGATCCATCTGCTTGAGCCGAATGGTCCCGATTCATTTTTATACTGGGGATTCTTTAACTCGATCTTCGAGCAAAAGGAATATGGCGAGGCCTACATCCTCGAAAAACTCGCAAAGGAAATGCTCGAAAAAGACCCAAAACTTCAGGAAGAATTTGACCGCCGACTTCTGGAACCCACGTTCAATCGAAGTCCGCAGGCTCGGCTGAGGTTTTTCTACGAGAGGTCGCCGTATTATCTGAATCAGAAGGTGGGAGTATATCCTGTGGGGAGAATCCTAAAGCCGTTGCCCAATACGCCAGTTAGAGGCAAGTAAGTACCACCTGCGGTAGCGGGTGGTTTAAGATAGATTTTCAAAGCAATGTGGAACGATACCGACATCCCGCTGGCATATCTAATAACTTTTCGGACGTTTGGCACTTGGCTACACGGCGACGAAGTGGGTCTGTGAGTCGGCACAGAAATACGTATGGAACCGCCAAGCTAAAGCATGAGCCAAAATGGTTAAAAACCAACCGCGGTCGAATGATCCGGCCGCCCGTCACCCTTACAGGAGGTCAAAGACGATGTGTGCGGGCCGCTATCGAAGAGACGTGTAAACTAAGAAACTGGAGTATGTTTGCCCTGGATGTGCGAACTAATCACGCTCACGTCGTCGTTCATTCCCCAAATGCGTCAAGCTGTAGGTCTGTGTGAGATGCGAAGTGTGTTGTGTTAAACCACCCGCTACCGCAGGTGGTACTGACTCAATCGTGACCTAACATTAGAAAACGGGCCTAATGGCCGTAAAGATCTGGTGGAGATGAGGAGGATCGAACTCCTGGCCTCGGCATTGCGAACGCCGCGCTCTCCCAGCTGAGCTACATCCCCGTGCCGAAAGAAGTTTAAGGTCGAACTTTCAAAGTTTCAAGTCAAAAGAAAGAAATTGCTCTACTGGACGCCCGCCGGCAGCAGCGAGCCTTTCGGGTCTGAGGCAAATGCATAGCCATCCTCTATCTTACCAATAAGCCCGTGAAAGCTGATCTCGCCCTCTGCTGCCACAACCACCACGACATCGCCGGGGCTGTTCAGCTTCTCATCTATCGGGAATTTTATTATCGTCGCGTTGCCGTTTTCTGACGCCACCGCTTCGTATTCGAATGTATCAGCACTAAAGCTGAGGGTCTGACAAAATGATACTTCCATTATTTCTCCTGAAAAAATTAGACCACACCGGAAATGAGATGACAATGACTGTTAGTTAGAGATACAGCCCCGGAATAGGTTAGAAGTGAGAGTGAAAGGTGATAAGTCAGCCATAACTTTTGACTTATAACCTAGCACTTATCACTTGTTTGCGGATTTCTATGAGATCTACCGTAATGGCATCGTGATCAGAAAGCGGAGATCCTTGGTCATCAACCAGATCAGCGACGGTTTTCGGCTCGGTACCTCGGGCGAGGGAGAAGCCTCGGGCTGCGAACCAGTCCAGGCGGGCCGATACGCGTCCGCCAACACGGCGGGCAGCCCAGAAAATGAATGGAAAGCACCACTCCGGCACCCAGTCTCGAAGATTGGTGTTTTTTTCGATACTCTCGACGTCATAATGAAGAGTACCGACGCCAAGCTCGTTCAAGCTTTTATAATCGTATCCCCTCGATTCCAGTTCCCCGAACAATTTGCGTTCAAAGTGCCGGTCCGGGTGCGGCAAATGATTTTTAACGACATTTTTCACGCCCATCATAACTCGCCGCCAGTAACCCATGATCGCACGCGTCGCATTCTGCGCGTTATAAGTTGTGGTATTCCAGTCGCCGCCTATAAGTGTCGGCAGCGGGGGCAGTGTGTCGAGATGGTCGAGAATGATCTTCATCTGCAGGTGTCTATGGACCCGCGAACAATGGGCATCGAGGTGGACAGTCACGGCGCGAAACATTCCGGCCGGGTGCTCCACATCGGCGATCAGGGCCCGCAGCCAGCCGAGCCTTTTCTCTTTCCCCCACATCTTGTCTTTGCCATTCGGCAGCGGCACCGCGTGGATATTCGAAAGCGGATGCGGTGAGAACAAAGCAAGCCCGTGGATCGAAGTAGTGTTGTCACCCTCCATATCCGATTCGACGCCGCTGCCTTTCTGAAGCGGTATGTACACCGGGGCAAACGCATAGTTCAGTTTTAGTTTTCGTGCGATCTCCTGTGCCACAAAACGATTGCCGCTTCGTGCCATGCCGTGATCAAGCTCGGTAAGCAGCAGTACATCTTTACTTTTCAACTGAGGATGATTTGCCAATGCATCGACGATCCCGGTAAAACAAATGCCCCGCTCGATGTTCCAGGCCAACGCCCTTATGACCTCGTCAGTCGCCGTTTTTGCCGAGCGGTCCTCGCCTGCCAGCATGCCAACCAGTTCCTCGACCACTATCGAGTTGAGTATCCTCTCGACCTCGGGCCGTATCACTTTATATACATCTGACGCCTCCAGTTCAGGAGTCGAATAGAACTTCAATAATTCGGGAAAGTACTGATTGAGGTCGTGCTCCAGGATCGACGGCGGCCCGACCACGGCATCTGTTGCAGTCATAGAACGTGTAAGGTTAATTTATGGCCGGTGATCTATCAAATGCATCGGTTCCCAGCGCATGCGAACGTCGGGAACGCGCTCGTCCGGAGCTGTCCCGCGCTCGACGATTCTAAACCCATGAGATCCGTAGAACGAAACCGCCCTATCGTTAGAGGCCAAAGTGAAAAGTTCGAGAAGGTCGGGGTTTCTGGACTTGGCATCGGCCAGCCAATGGCTGCCCAACCCCTTTCCTTGGTGTTCTGGTCCGATGTACAACTGGTCAATGAAGTTGGGGCAGAGTGCCACGAACCCCACAACTTCCCCGTTGTGTTTTGCTATCTGCAACAACTCCGCCGAATCGATCGTATTGTGGAGTATCTTTCGAAAGCGGGCAGCCACAAGAAATGAGGGGTCGAGCCGGGGATAGGTGTGGGAATAAGTGCGCTGGAAAAACTCGCTCACGCTCTCGAATTCGGACCCTTCGTATTCGGAGATCGCGAATTCCGACCACAACTCAATCATCATATCGTTCCTTGACCGGGGCGACCGCAAGAAAGTCCTCCTTGATGCGCTCGCTATATTCGTTCAATAGTTCGATGATCCGTCTATGTTTGGGGGCGTGAAATATTAGGCCGACATGCTTCGGCTTCTTAACCTTGTATACGATCGCTTCGTCCGAATAATGCGAGGTGTCCGGCTCGTCGACCTTTGCCAGGGCGAGGGCGATGCCGGCGTAATCGTGACGCAGCTTAGGCAGTTTGTATAGACGTTCGGGCGTCGCGGTCTCGAGCTTGGCCCATTCGCGCCAGAGATTGAAATTGCAAGCGTGTTCCAGGACGTTAGCGATATATGCCCCGCCGACCCGACAGGCAACCTCGAGCAAGTAAAACTGGCCGTCGGCTTCGCTTTGAAGAAACTCCGCATGCGACACACCGCTTTCATATTCGAATGCCATTAGCAGCAATCGGTTAAGCGTTTCAAGCTGTTTTCTCTCGCTCGATCGGTACGCGATGGTCGATGAGGTAAAAACGCCTCCATAATGAGAGACGTTAAATGGCGTAGTGCCATATTCGCTGACACCGCACGCTGCGACCTTACCTTTGTGAACAACCGAATCTACGTGAAAAACGCGGCCTTCGATAAACCTTTCGATCAGGAACTGAGATGGATGATCGCGCCAGCTGTTGCGGTTGTCGAGATCTGAGAGGACATCCCACACCTCTTGTGCGGTTTCACATTTTCTGATGCCAAAAGCAGAAACCTCGTGACGCGGCTTAACGATCCATGGGCCGGGAACTTCCTCTAAAAAACGGCCGATCCGTACGACGTTGAATGCAGGAACATATTCAGGACACGGAATGCCTGCGTCCGAGGCAAAGTTTCGCATCGTCAGCTTGTCGCGAAACCGCAGAGCCTGAGAGCGGCTCATGCCTGGAAGGCCGAGATGCTCACGTGTCATTGCGGCCGTCAGGACATCGAACTCGTCGAGACCAACTACGCGATCGATCGCCTGAGATCCGAAAAGGTTGGTGACCGCACGAACATAATCCAGCACCCCGGCATCGTCATCGACCGTTTTCGATTCATCTATCGCGGTCCATAACCAGGGTTCGTCCAGCAATTTTCTTCGGGTTACGAGCGTGACGTGCCAGCCGGCAGCGTGGGCCTCATCGAGAAACTCGTTGCCCTTAAACTCACTGGCGATACATACAATATGTTTGCTCATATAATCGCGGCTTCTCAGCCACAGCGGGTCGGAACATAAAAATGCCTTGAAATCGCACGATAGGGGTCGCGGGTGAAATAGCTTCCATGCGGCCGTATTTTATTTTGAAGTAAAAGAATGGCACAATTTAACGGCTAAGACAATAAAACTGCTTGTTTGAGAGAGCCGCACGCACTCGGCTTCCAAGATTTATGGGCGACATCGATCTGATCAATTTAGTCAGCCACCTGGTCATATTTATGGTGGTGCTGCTGCTCGCCATATCGGCACATGAGGCCGGCCACGCATGGATGTCGTATAAATTTGGCGATGACACGGCGTATATGTTGGGGCGAGTCACACTCAATCCTGTATCTCATACGGACCCGATCGGAACGCTGCTGATACCGATAATTGCCTTTGTGCTTGGCACCGTGGGCGGTGCGCTGGGCAGTATACCGTTGATAGGTTGGGGCAAACCGACGCCGGTGAATCCGCGGAAGTGGGACCGGTATAAGCTGGCCAATGTGATGGTCTCGATCGCCGGAGTTCTGGCTAACTTGATCCTGGTCGTTATCGGCATTGTTATAGCAAAAATATTGATGACACAGGGTTTTGTGCCGGCTGACTTTCTCGGCCGATCGACGAATCCAATCGCAATATTTGTCGGGAATCTTTTATTTCTAAACATCTCGCTTTTCGTGTTCAACCTGCTGCCGTTTCCGCCACTGGATGGGAGTAAGATACTTGGCACTTTCCTGCCCGATAGTGCCCAACCGGTTTTGAATATGTTCGAACAATACGGGTTTTTGATCCTGATGTTCCTTATCTACATCGGTGTGTTCAGCATGATCATTTATCCGTTTCGGCTCGGCCTCGCTTACCTCCTGTTCGCGATCTATTGATCAATGAAAAAACGAATATTCAGCGGCGCTCAGCCCACCGGTCAGCTTCATATCGGCAACTATCTTGGTGCGCTGAAAAACTGGGTCGCACTCCAAGACGATTACGACGCCCTTTACTGCATCGTTAACCTGCACGGCATCACGCTGCCGCAAGACGCCGCGACATACAGGCGAAAAACCCTGGATCTTGCGAAAATATATCTTGCCGCCGGTGTAGATCCGGAACGTTCAACCATTTTTGTCCAATCAGACGTTCCGGCTCACGCGGAGCTTACCTGGATCCTATCGTGTGTCTCGAGAATGGGCGAACTCGAGCGGATGACGCAGTTCAAAGACAAGGGCAAGGGCAATGCCGAGCGGGCGGGTGTCGGCCTGTTTACATATCCCATCCTGATGGCGGCCGATATTTTGCTGTACCAGACCGACCTCGTGCCAATAGGCCAGGACCAGAAACAGCATCTCGAGCTGACTCGCGATCTCGCCGAGCGCTTTAACCGCGATTTTGGCGAGACTTTTGTGGTCCCAGACGCCTATATCCCGCCGATCGGGGCGAAAATCATGTCGCTGCAGGAACCGGCGAAGAAGATGTCCAAATCGGATGAGAATGCGAACGGCTCCATCTTCCTACTTGATGACGCCGACACCATTACTAAAAAGGTCAAGCGGGCAGTGACCGACTCGGGCACGGAGATCAATTTCGACCCCGAACGGCCGGCCATTACAAATCTCCTGACGATATATCAACTCCTTAGCGTCAAAACCGCCGATGAGTGCATCGCCCATTTTGAAGGGAAAGGCTATGGCCAATTCAAGGGCGAGCTGGCCGAAATCGTTATCGAATTTCTTCGCCCTTTTCAGGAGCGTGTTCATCGTTACGACGACCAGGAACTTGCCGCCATATTGAAGATCGGGGCGGAAAAGGCTAGGGATCTCGGGGCGGTAACGCTGAAAAGCGTTTACGAAAAAATGGGAATCGTCTAACCGTCGATGAAAGTTCGAGAGGTTATCAGGTTGATAGAGAAAAACGGCTGGGTGCTTACTCGAACCAAGGGCAGCCATCGTCAGTACCGGCATCCGGTAAAATCCGGTACGGTTACGATCGCAGGACACGCGACGGATGATGTCCATCCAAAAACAGAGCGTAGTATTTTGCGCCAAGCTGGACTAAAATAAACCTATGAAGGCAAAGTTTCTTGTCATAGTCGAAAAAGGGGACAAGAATTTTTCCGCGTACTCGCCAGACCTTCCAGGTTGTATAGCGACCGGAACATCAGTCGACGGGACCTTGGCCGAAATGCGTGTGGCTATCGAATTTCATCTTGATGGAATGATCGAAAACGGTGAAGAGCTTCCTGTGCCCAGAACGCTTAGTACGTATATAAGGGAAACGGACGAAATTGCACCGGACGATATCCTGACCACCATCGAGGCAGAAATTCCGCTCTTGGCCGCAGCCTGAGCCCTCTGCTTTGAAAGGATTGTCTTATATTCGCAACTCTGTCCTCTACTCAACTCTTAATAAAGACGCGACAATCTCAATTGAGCGACGGGGCATTAGTACGCTAATTGTCTATTTTTCTCTGATCAACGGTGGTTATTTTTGCGCCAAGTTTCGTGTCAGGTGCTACAATCGAGGTATTCCACTCAGATAGCCCAAGGCCCTTATTTAGAAGGGCCCGACCATCATTAAGGAGATCATCATGGACGCAGTAAAAAAGTCATTTGACATTCCTAAATTCAAAGAACAATACGAAAACTACATCGGCGGAGAATGGGCCGCACCCAAAAGCGGCGAGTACTTCGACTGCATCTCGCCCGTTGACGGCAGATCGTTTACTAAGGTCGCTCGTTCGAATGAAGCCGACATAGAAGCCGCGCTCGATGCCGCCCACGCTGCATTTGAAACGTGGGGTAAAACCTCGGTCACTGAGCGGAGCAACATCCTTCTCAAGATCGCCGACCGCATGGAGCAGAATCTCGATCTGCTCGCGCGTGCCGAGACTTGGGACAATGGCAAACCGATCCGCGAAACCATGGCCGCCGATATTCCGCTCGCGATCGATCACTTTAGATACTTCGCGAGCGTGATCCGCGCCGAAGAAGGCAGCGCATCGGAGCTCGATCAGAACACGCTGTCGGTGATCATCAAGGAGCCGCTCGGCGTTGTCGGCCAAATCATCCCGTGGAACTTCCCGATCCTGATGGCGACGTGGAAACTCGCACCTGCGCTGGCGGCCGGCAACTGCATTGTCCTTAAACCGGCTGAGCAGACGCCCGCGAGCATTTTGATCTGGGCGGAACTGGTCGGCGATCTGCTACCGAATGGCGTATTGAATATCGTTAACGGTTTCGGCGTCGAGGCCGGCAAGCCGCTGGCAACTAGCCCTCGGATCGCCAAGGTCGCATTCACGGGCGAGACGACAACCGGACGCCTGATCATGCAGTACGCGTCGCAGAATCTGATCCCGGTGACGCTCGAGCTTGGCGGCAAGTCGCCTAACATTTTCTTTGAGAGCGTGATGGATGCCGACGATGAGTTCTTCGACAAGTGTCTCGAAGGCGCCACGCTCTTTGCTCTGAATCAAGGTGAGGTCTGCACATGCCCGTCACGCGTGCTCGTGCAGGAATCGATCGCGGAGAAGTTCATCCCGCGGTTCATCGAACGCACAAAACAGATCAAGATGGGCCACCCGCTCGATCCGACCACGATGATGGGTGCGCAGGCGAGCAAGGACCAGTACGAGAAAATCCTCAACTACCTGCAGATCGCCAGGGACGAAGGCGCGGAAGTTCTCACCGGCGGCAACGCGTACAAGAATCCCGATCTCGAAGACGGTTATTACATCGAGCCGACGATCGTGAAAGGTCACAACAAGATGCGCGTCTTCCAGGAAGAGATCTTCGGACCGGTCACCGCATTGACGACCTTCAAAGACGAAGCCGAGGCGATCGAGATCGCAAACGACACGCTCTATGGTCTTGGTGCAGGCGTCTGGACACGCGATGCGCACGAGCTTTATCGAGTACCGCGTGCGATCCAGGCAGGCCGCGTCTGGGTAAACAACTATCACAACTACCCGGCCCACGCCCCGTTCGGCGGCTACAAGAAATCAGGCTTCGGCCGCGAGAATCACCTGATGATGCTCGATCACTATCGCCAGACGAAGAACATGCTCATCTCTTACGATAAGAAGGCGATGGGATTCTTCTAAGAACTATTTCCCGCGAAATACGCGAAAAATACGAAAAAAGGTATCTGTTTTTCGCGTCCTTTCGCGTTATGCGCGGGCGAACTTATTTATGCCAGAAATCCCAAGAGTCAAGATCACCTCCGCAGCCGCCGCTGTCGTCGAACAGCTTCGCGCGAAAAACGGCGAACTGATGTTCCACCAATCGGGCGGGTGCTGTGACGGGTCGTCGCCGATGTGTTATCCGAAGGGCGAGTTCATAGTCGGATCAAGTGACGTCTGGCTTGGTGAGGTCGCGGGTTGCGATTTCTTTATGGCGAAGGACCAGTTCGAATTCTGGCAGCATACTGAACTAACGATCGACGTCACTGAGGGACGCGGAGCAAGTTTCTCGCTCGAGATCCCGCTCGGCGTCCGCTTCGTTACGAAGTCGCGCATTTTTTCTTACGAAGAATCACAAAACCTGACCGCAACGCGTGTCGGCGACGCTGTCTCGGCGGAAGCGTGATTTAATTTGCCCTTCGGGGATCGTTTAATGGTTGCCTAATTGACAGTTTTCCAATTGAGAATTAACAATGATCGGAAATTTATGACAGAAGCAAGGATCACAGTTTACGAAAAACCTACCTGAACGACGTGCCGGAATCTGGCCACGCTGTTTCGTGAAAATGGCATCGATTTCGATAGGGTAAATTATTTCAATGAGCCTTTTACTGCCAAGAAGTTGAGTGATCTGGCAAAAAAGGCCGGCGCTAGGCCCATCAAGCTGATGCGAGGGGCGGCTTCCGCCGGACTTACCGATGACACGCCGGATGGCGATGTGATCGCAGCAATGGCCGCGGACCCAAATCTGATCCATCGGCCGATCGTTGAGGTTGGCGATAAAGCGGTCGTCGCGAGACCGATAGAAAAGGCACTTGACCTAATAAAATGATAGCCAGCACGCCGGAACCGCCTTATTATGCGGTCATCTTTACGACGATAAAGTCGGACGACCTGACCGGCTATGACGAGATGAATACGCGGATGTTCGAGCTGGCCCAGCAGCAGCAGGGCTATCTGGGCATCGAATCGGGACGCGGCGAACTAGGTGTTTCCGTGACGTATTGGCGATCGCTCGAGGACATTGCCGCATGGAAAGCCCACGCCGAACACCGACTGGCACAGGAAAAAGGCTATAGCCAATGGTACAAGGCATTCGCGACTCGCGTGGCTCTCGTTGAGCGAGATAACTTCTTCGAACGCGAAGCCTAAAAGCGAAAACGTTTACCGCAAAACTAATACATGAAAAGGACCAGCTTAATAATTATTTGTATATTGACGGCGATGCTAATGGCGTCTTGCGACCTGCGAAGCGAGACTGCAAAAAGGGATATGGAGAAGTTCGAGTCTTCGCCTACGCCTCCGATCTCACCGCTGCCTACTGCCACGCCTGTTGATCCAGCTGACATCGTCAAGGTTGATACCGGAACGGAAGGCGAGAGGATCTCTATCAACGGTATTAAGAAGAAAACGTCGGCGGTCTGCTCGAAATTCAACCGCGTGCTTGTGAATGGCGACGAAAATGAGATCACAGTTCGGGGCGTCTGCAGCCAGCTTATGATCAACGGCGACCAGAACAAGATAAACGTCGATGCGTCCGCAGAGTTCGTTTTCAACGGGAGTGATAACATTGTGCAGTTTTCCCGCTACCCCAATGGCAAAGAGCCCATAGTGGTCGAAAACCGGCCCGGCAATGTTGTTGAGAAGGTCTCGGCGGTGACGATGACAAACAAAGATTCGAAACGTAAGATCGTAGAATGAGCATCACAAACGGCAACGGCCATTATCCCAAACCCAAAAATGTGCTTGGCAGCGAGCTGAAAAGCTGCTGCACCGACCCGATGACGGGTTTTTATCGCGATGGCTATTGCCGCACTGGCGCGGACGACACCGGCCGTCACACCGTATGCATCCTTGCGACAGAAGAGTTTTTGGCTTATTCGAAATCTGTCGGTAATGACCTATCGACGCCGATGCCTCAATTCGAGTTTCCGGGCGTGAAGGACGGCGACCGTTGGTGCCTGTGTGTCACCCGCTGGCAGCAGGCATTGGAAGACGGTATGGCTCCGAAGGTGGATCTTGAAGCGACGCACGAGTCGGCCCTTCAGGAAGTGCGTTTAGAAGACCTTCAGCAATATGCCTCGGTCGAGGATTAGGCCTAACGTTGGAACAGGAACCCGAACAATATACGTTCGACTTTCATAAGGAAACGGCCCAGATACTTGGCGGTGCGTCCGAAGACCTGAAGGTCAAGATCGGCGACTTTGCCGGCCCGCTGGACCTGCTTTTGTTCCTGATCAGACAGGAACGCGCGGACATTTTTGACATCCCGATCGCCCGCATCACCGAGAAATACCTCGAGTACATTCGCCTGATGAAACGGCTCGACATAGCGGTTGCAGCAGATTTCCTCGTAATGGCCGCAACCCTGATCGAGATCAAGTCAAGGATGCTCCTGCCGCGAGACCCCTCGGCGGCCGAGGACGAGGAGTTCGACGATCCGCGTCAGGAGCTGGTTGACCGGTTGCTGGAGTATGAAAAGTTCAAGACGGCGGCCGGTATGCTCTATGAACGCTCGACGATCGAACAGGCCGTATTTACCCGCGGTCCGATCGAGTCCGACGATAACAATGCCGAGATCGACGCATCGGTTTTTGACCTCCTGACAGTTTTTCAGAAGATCGCGGCCCGTCATATCGAAGAGATAAAGATGGAGATCCATCGCGAAGAGATCTCTCTCGCCGATATGATCAAGAATCTGAAACGAAGGATCTTCGAACAAAAGGAGCTGAGCCTGACGACCTTCTTCGAAGAAATGCACTCTAAACGTGAGCTTGTCACCGCATTTATCGCCGTACTCGAGATCGTCCGTACCGAGAGCATTCGGATGGTCCAGAGCAAAACTTTCGGGGACATTATTTTGAAGAAAGTATAACGCTCGCAGACGCTGAGAAACGCGATCATCTGAGATCTATTCCTCTCTGCATGTCTGCGTCCCTGCGACACTGCGGTAAAATCAAGAGATGGACCTGGAAGCTGAAGAAAAACGTTCGCGGCCGCTGAATGAGCTAGTGGCGCTCGTTGAGGCTCTTATTTTTGTAGCCGATGAGCCTATCGGCACTAAGATCCTCGCCGAAGTCCTCGAAGAGGAAAAAGACAGCGTGCAAGCCGCTATCGAGGAACTCGCCCGCGAATACGAGTCGCGCGAAGGCGGTCTCCAGATCCGTGAGATAGCCGGCGGATGGCAGATTGCTACTCGGACTGAACTGCACGAAGAAGTACGAAAATTCCTAAAAACGCGCCCTTCGGCAAAGCTTTCGCTGGCATCACTGGAAACCTTAGCCGTCATCGCTTACAAACAGCCCGTAACCGTACCCGAGATCCTCGAGATACGCGGCGTCCAGTCGGCATCGGCGATCAAGACGCTCCTCGACAAGCGCCTGATCGTTGCTAAAGGCCGAAAAGAAACGGTCGGCCGGCCTATGCAGTACGGGACTTCGAAGGATTTTTTGATCCAATTCGGGCTTAAGGACCTCTCCGAGCTGCCGTCCATTGAAGACTTTGAAGACCTTGTTACGTGAGCAGTGAGCGGTGAGCGGTAAGCAGGAATTGACAATAGCAGGACATCAGATTGATGGAAAAGCCTCATAAGCGACTAATTGCATGGCAGAAGGGTATGGAATTGGTAGTGCTTATATATGAATTAACTAAGACGTTTCCGCGAGAGGAAACTTACGGATTAATTTCTCAGCTTCGTCGAGCCGCCATCTCCGTCCCCTCAAATATTGCGGAAGGAGCCGCGGATCGAACTCCACAGCAGTTTGCGAATTTCCTCTCCGTCTCGATCGGCTCACTGAATGAAATTGACACTCAACTAGAAGCAGCTTTACGAATTGGCTATATTAAACAAAGTGAATGTGATACCGCTCGTTCAGCTGTGGACGAGTGTTTGGCGGTGACTTATGGCCTGAAAAGAAAAATTCTCGCCAAGTAGTTGGCCTGCTCACTGCTCACTACTCACTGCTCACTTATGGAACGTCTTCAAAAACTTATTGCACAAGCGGGGATCGCCTCGCGCCGTGCCGCGGAAGAGCTGATAAGAGCGGGCGAAGTTACCGTCAACGGCGAGATCGTTACCGAACTTGGCACAAAGGCCGATCCCGAAAAAGACCATATCAAGGTAAAGGGCAAGCTGATCAACGTGGCCCTTGCCAATCGGTCGAACGTTTATATACTTCTTAATAAACCCAAAGGATACCTTTCGAGCGCGGCCGACCCCGAGGGCCGGAAGCTTGTAACGGATCTGGTTAAGGGACGCGGCCGTCTGCATCCGGTGGGGCGGCTCGACTACAATACCGAGGGACTGATCATCCTGACGAATGACGGCGATTTTACGAATTATGTCGCTTCCTCAAAGGCGATCCCGAAGGTTTACGAAGTAAAGGTGAAAGGAATGCCGACGCCGGTCGCGATCAATAAGCTGCGGCGGGGTGTACTGCTTGAGGACGGATTTAAAACGGCTCCTGCTGACATACGAGAATTAAACCATACCGACAAGAACGGCTGGTACGAAGTAACGCTTCATGAAGGGCACAACCAGCAGATCCGAAAAATGTTCGACGCGATCGGCCACTCGGTCGTGAAACTAAAACGAATCGCCATAGGCTCGATATCGGATCCATACCTAAAGGTTGGCGAGAGCCGAACGCTCACGCAACAGGAGGTGGCGGATGTTGGCAAATCACTCCCCGTCAAGCGGAAAGCACCACTCGTAAAACCGCCGAGAAGCGCAAATTCACCTTTGCCAAATGCAGCCACCCGAAGTGCCAAACCATCGAACCGCGGACCTAAACCAACGCACGGTGCTCGACCATCAGGCAGAGGTCCTGGACGACCTTGATCCCGGCCGCCGCCAGCGTTTCCGCGACCTCGTCATTCCTTATTCCAAGCTGAAACCAAACGGCTTTTGGCTTAGCCGCCAGGATCTCGTCAGTATGCTTTGATACATCCTCAGAGCGGCGAAAAACGTTTAGGAGATCGATTTCCCCCGGCACTGAATTTAGGTCGCGGTACACCTGTTTTCCAAGGATCGTCGTGATCTCAGGGTAATAAACCGGAACCGGAATGATCTCGTATCCCGCATTCGCCATGTATTTCGGAACGTAATGTGCGGGAGCGTAACCGTGGGATTCGGGTTTAATGCCGAGGACCGCGATCGTTTTGGTGTTTTTCAGCAGCTCGGCGATCTCTGTGTCGGTGGTGAGGATATTTTCGTGCGTACTCATGGTTTGAGTGTATGAATTCGCGCAGCCGAACAGCAAGCTTTCCGGTGCCCAACTCTAGTTGCCGTCATCACTCAGTTGTGTGAACATAATCAGTGATCATTATGAATTTTGAACTTTCCGAAGAGCAGCAGCAGATCAAATACAGCGTTCGCGAATTCGCCGAGAGCGAAATAAAACCGCACGTGATGGAATGGGACGAGTCGCAGCATTTTCCGGAAGAATTGCGGCCAAAGCTCGCTGAACTGGGATTGATGGGTGTCCTTTTTCCCGAAGAATATGGCGGAGCCGGCATGGGCTATATCGAGTATGCCACGATCATCGAGGAGTTGGGCCGCGTATGCGGGTCGGTCGGCTTGTCAGTTGCAGCCCATAATTCGCTATGTTCGAACCACATATTCAGCTACGGCAGTGAAGAGCAAAAGCAGAAATATCTGACCCCGCTTGCGAGCGGAGAGAGTTTTGGGGCGTGGGGATTGACCGAGGCTCAAGCAGGTTCGGACGCGTCCGGCACACGGACCCACGCTGTTCGGTCGAATGGCGGGTGGAAGGTCAATGGCTCAAAGAATTTCATAACTCACGCGATCGCATGTAATACGCTAGTCGCCGTGGCGGTTACGGACAAAGAGAAAGGAAATCGCGGTATAACGGCGTTTGTTTTCGACAAGTCGATGGAAGGCTTTCGCAGCGATCATAAGGAGAACAAGCTCGGAATGCGGGCTTCTGAAACCGCCTCGGTTGTATTCGAAGACTGCTACGTGCCGGACGAGAACATGCTTGGGAACGAAGGCGAAGGCTTCTTGCAGGCAATGCAGGTCCTCGATGGCGGCCGTATTTCGATCGCGGCACTGTCGGTAGGCATTGCCCAGGGAGCGTATGAAGCTGCGGTGAAATACGCCAAGGAGCGGCACCAGTTCGGCCGGCCAATATCAGATTTTCAGGCTATCCAGTTCAAGCTCGCCGATATGGCAACGCAGATCGAATGCGCGCGGCTTCTCACGCTGCAGGCCGCCGCGACCAAAGACGCCGGTAAGCCGGTCACCCAGAAGTCGGCCATGGCAAAGCTCTACGCCTCAGAGGCCGCGGTGCGGGTCTCTGAGGAATCCGTCCAGATCCACGGCGGTTACGGATACACAAAAGATTATCCGGCCGAAAAATACTGGCGAGACTCGAAACTCTGCACCATAGGCGAGGGCACAAGCGAAATACAACGGCTCGTGATCGCGAAAAATCTTCTTAGATCTTTGTGACGGAGATCTGTGTCACACATGGGGTTCGTTTGGAAAGCGACATTATCAAGGTAAGGTATGGCCTGCCCCCGGCTCCGCCGATCGGATATTTCGAAGCTGAAGAAACGCTGTTTCCCTATGCGAATTCCTGGAAAACGGGTGGGTGCGTGATCACCGACGAAGATGGCATCGATCAGGACGATCGAGTGACGTTTTGCCCCGAATGCCGGCTTGCCCAGAAGTCTTGGCTCGAGGGCGAAGAAGTCGAAGATTTTTGGCGCGCCGGATAACGATGTTTCATGTTGCATTTATGAAACGTTTTGATATAATTTTTCTCCCAACTAAATTTAAGGAGAGAAATACATGAGTACTGCAACTGGTTCTAATAACATCGCGTCGGCATTCATCGCCGAATTGGAGCATGAAGCCGCCACGGCCCGCAAATGCATTGAACGTATACCCGCGGAGAAATTTGACTGGAAACCACATGAAAAATCGATGAGCTTTGGCAGGCTCGCAAGCCATGTCGCCGAGATGTTCGGCTGGACGCCGTCGACCCTCGAACACCCTGAACTCCATTTTTCAAAGATGGACTATACACCTTTCGAACCGAAGACCACCGATGAGATGGTCGAGTTTCTCGACAAGAACGTCTCCGACGCACTTGTCACGCTGCGAAATACCGTGGACGAGAGGTTCATGGAAACCTGGACAATGCGAAATGGCGAACAAGTCTATTTCACCATGCCCAAAATAGCCGTGATGCGTTCATTTGTGATGAACCACATCATCCATCACCGCGGCCAACTCTCGGTTTACCTGCGCCTCAACGACATTCCGGTGCCATCGATCTATGGACCATCGGCGGATGAAGGGCAGATGTAACGTATCGGCGAATTTGACATCGGAAAGGGCGGGCACAATAGCTCGCCTTTTTCGTTTCGGCCGAAAAAATGCGAGAATTCGGCAAGGAAGATGGCCATTTCATGGTAGACAGCGACGATCTGAATAAGCTATTTGGCGGCGACCCGAGAACGATCGCCCGGGCCATTACAAAGGTCGAAGGCGGATCTGCGGACGCGGCCGATCTTATGCGGGCGGTTTTTCCGAAGACCGGACGTGCAGTGGTCATCGGGATCACCGGTTCTCCCGGGGCGGGGAAGTCTTCCCTTGTCGATAAGCTGGCTTTGTTTTACAAGGACCGAGGCGACAAAGTCGGGATCATTTGTGTCGACCCGTCGAGCCCGTTTTCGGGGGGTGCTATTCTTGGTGACCGCATCCGAATGGCGACTATCGGACTTGATAAGAACGTTTTTATACGTTCGATGGCGACGCGTGGCAATCTTGGCGGGCTTTCGCGTGCGACTGTCGATGCGGTCGCTATACTCGATGCTGCCGGCTATAACAAGGTAATTGTGGAAACGGTCGGCGTCGGACAAGATGAGGTCGAGATCGTAAAGACGGCGGACGTCTCTGTGGTCGTCCTCGTACCCGGCATGGGCGACGACATTCAAGCGATCAAGGCCGGAATAATGGAGATCGGCGACGTTTTTGTGATCAACAAAGCCGACCGTGAAGGCGTTCTTCGGACGCGAAAGGAGCTTGAGTCTCTTTTATCGCTGGCACACCGGCCGGACATGTGGAACCCGCCGATCGTCCCGACCGTCGCAATCGAAAACAAAGGCATCGAGGACCTTTCAGCAGCCATCGAATCCTATTACACATTTCAGCGAAACGGCGAGGGAAGCAGCGTCCGGCGCAGATCGATCGCCCGCTGGCGGCTGCTCGAGCTGCTGCGGGAACGCCTGCTGTCCGACCTGATAGGCCGAAATGGGACTAGCGAGAAGCTGGACCGCCTTGCTGGTGAGATCGCGGCAAAAACAACAGATCCATACTCAGCAGTTGAGGAGCTATTGAACGTCGCGTCGACGCCTGACCCTTGACATTAATGATGAAGATAAACCATCTCGGCATAGCCACAAACGGAATCGACGAAGCCCTCAAATTTTGGCAGGACGCATTAGGGCTCGAGAACGTTCATACCGAAACGGTCGAGGACCAGAAGGTCCGTGTCGCGATGCTGCCGCTTGGTGAAAGCCGGATCGAACTGCTTGAGCCGACCTCTGATGATTCGCCGATAAGTAAATTCCTCGAAAAACGGGGGGGCGGCATCCATCACATTGCCGTCGAGGTTGATGACATTGCGGCCTCGCTGGCTAAATTGAAGGAACAGGGAATGCGGTTGATCGATGAATCGCCGCGAATCGGCGCAGAGGGTTGTCTCGTCGCTTTTGTTCATCCAGCTTCTGCAAATGGCGTTCTTCTCGAATTAGTGCAAACCAAAAGCTAGGAAGTCCCATCCAAAATATCTTGTCTATTGTGCCATGCGAGTGGCGAAAATCCGCTCGTTGGGTTATTATGTCCGATTGGCAATAATCGAGAACTATTTTCGTAAGTGAGGAACTTATAAATTGAGCAATTTAATAAAAGGACTAATTTTAGTCGCCGTGATCGTGGCGATCGGTATCGGCCTTGTGTTTTGGAAGAAGAGCGCAGTACAGGGCACGTCATTCAGCTCCATCAGCCGCGGCGAGATCGAAATGCTCCTGGCCGATGTTGCCAAGACCAATCCGATGGTGCTTAAACGCCTGGCTGAGGACCCCGAAATGAAGAAGCAGCAGATCGAGAATCTCAAACAGCTTCTCGCATTTGCCTCTCAGGCTCAGAAGGATGGCCTTGCGGACGAACCTGGCAACAAGCAGGAGATGGAGAACATTCGGGCCGAGATCATAGCGGTAAATTATGACCGCGAGATCAACAAGGACAAGGGACCGATGCCTCCGTTCGGATTTATCAGCGAAGAGCAGGTAAACAGTTTCTGGACCGAGAATCCTGAGCACGAAAATGAATTCAATAATTTTCTTAGTTCCAAGCTCGAAGTTCTGAAAGCTACCAATCCGGAAATGAAGGACCGGGAAATCACCGAAGAAGAGAGAACGCAGGCTCGTGACGTTTTTGCCAAGATCCGGATCTATAAAAAAGAATACGATCAAAAGCTGGCCGCCGGTGAACTGGACAAAGCATTCGTCGAAAAGGCGAATCTTCAGGTCAAACTCCAGCAGGCACAGTTTCTGGCCCGACTTTATTCGGAAAAGGTAGCTGAACAGCTTAAGGCCACCGACGAAGAGATCGAGAAATATATTGCCGATCACCCCGAGATCGATCCCGCCCAGAAGCGTGTGAAGGCCCAGGGACTACTTGATCGGGCTAAATCAGGCGAGGATTTTGTCGCACTTGCAAATGAATTCAGCGAAGACCCGGGGAATAAGGGACCAGACGGCGCACCACAAGGCGGAATCTATAAAGACGTTCCGAAGGGGCGTATGATCGCTGCTTTTGAGGCAGCGGCACTGGCACTTCAGCCTGGCGAGGTCGCCAACGAGCTGGTCGAAACGGATTTTGGGTTTCACATCGTCAAGCTGGAACGAAAGCTCGAGAAGAAAGGCGAGGAAGAAACGTATGATGTCCGGCACATACTTATCTCAACGGGAGTAAAAGACGAAAAGAATCCTAGTCCGATGGCTCGTGAAGTGCCTGTCAAGGATTATGTGAGGAGCAAGATAGAGGACGAGAAGGAAAAGAAGCTGCTTGACGATATCGTTGCTCGAAATAACATTCAGGTGCCGGATGACTTTACGGTGCCGGAAGTATCGGAAGAGCAAATGAAGCAGATGCAGCAGCCCCCGATGCAGATGCCCCAGCCGCAACCCGGGGAAGGTGCACCACCTGACGAGGATGATGCCGCAGAGCCGCCGGCGAAAAAGAAGAAGTAAGAAGTTGTAGGCGGTTCGGATATCCCGAGCCGCCTTTTTCTTTCAGAGTAACTACAGAATGGAGATCGGAGACTATCGCATCGAGGTCATTCCTGACACGGAATTTCATCTCGACGGAGGTGCTATGTTCGGCGTGGTCCCCCGCGTGCTCTGGGAACGGGTCTGCCCGCCGGACGAACTTAACCGGGTCAAATTGACCTGTAACTGCCTGTTCATTGACACGGGCAAGAAGAAGATCCTTATCGAGACCGGCATGGGTGAGAAATGGTCCGCGAAAGAAACGGCGATGTACGGGATCGAACGACAACAGCCATTTTCAGAAACGTTGAAAGCGGCTGCCGGTTGTGGGCCTGACGAGATCGACGTCGTGATTAACACGCATCTCCATTTTGATCATGCCGGCGGAAATACTATCAGGAATAACGAATTTCGAATTACGAATTTCGAATTGGAAAGCGGCGGATCGCCAGCTGAGGGTAGAAACGAGAATGCCGTTGCGCAGTTTAAGAACGCTCGCTATCTTGTTTCGGAAAAAGAATTTCAGCATGCCGAAGTGCCTCATGAACGTGATCGCGGAAGCTACGTGAGCGACAACTGGCAGCCGCTCATCGATTCGGGCCAGCTCGACCTAATGCCCAGTGTATACGAGCCCGTTCCGGGCCTCGTCGTGGAGCAGGTCCGCGGACACAGCGAAACGATGCAGACCATAAGCCTCACACGCGGCGGCGAGACACTCTTCGGGTTCTTCGACATGATTCCGACACGCCATCACCTGCCGCTGCCGTGGATAATGGCATACGATCTTTTCCCGACCGAGACACTCGAATTTAAGAAGGCGATTCTTCCAAAGGCTCTCGAAGAAAACTGGATCTGCCATTTTTACCACGATGTAGAGATGCCGCTTTGCAGACTGATAGAAGCCGATGGGAAAATAAGACCTATTGAACTCTGAACGAGCTCAAGAACAATTAATGGAAAAAATAAATATTGGAATAATCGGCGGCAGCGGTCTTTACCAGATGCCGGAGCTCGAAAATGTGCGGGAAGTGCCCGTTGAGACGCCATTCGGGCCGCCGTCGGATGCATTCATAGTTGGTGAACTCGCCGGCGTCACGGTCGCGTTCCTGCCGCGGCACGGGCGCGGGCATAAGTTGACGCCGAGCGAACTGCCGTTCAGAGCGAACATTTATGCAATGAAGCTGCTCGGAGTCGAGTACATTCTATCGGTGTCGGCAGTTGGTTCGCTGCAGGAGAAATACGCTCCGACAGATTTTGTGATCCCCGACCAATTCTTTGACCGCACCCGGGCGCGTGGCCACGAATCGACATTTTTTGGCGAGGGGATCGTTGGTCATATCACTTTTGCTCATCCGGTTTGCGATGAGCTTGGGGATATTCTTGAGGCCTCCTGCCGCGAGGCGGGCGTCGTGACCCACCGCGGCGGCACATATCTCTGCATGGAGGGGCCGGCGTTCTCGACCAAAGCCGAATCGAATGTCTATCGCCAGTGGGGCATGGACATCATCGGCATGACCAACCTTCAGGAAGCGAAACTCGCCCGAGAAGCCGAGATCGCCTACGCCACGCTGGCCTTGGTCACAGACTACGACTGTTGGTATGAGGGTCACGACGACGTCACGGTCGATATGGTCATCGAGTATCTCAACAAAAATGTTAGGAATGCGCAGCTTGTTTTGAAAGACGCTGTGAAAAGAGTGTCCGAGAAACAGACGCCCAACCAATATCGCGATGTTACAAGAAACGCGATATTTACGGCTTCTGATATCTGGCCCGCCGAAACGGCGAAGAAGCTCGACGCCATTATACGAAAATACAGGTAATCGAAAACAAAAAAAGCCCCGCCGAGGTTATGACACAAACCCATCCGAGCGTTCCTAAGTAGTCCTGATTGTGTATAGTTTTAACACTACTACAACATGTTGTCAAGATTATTCGCCAAAAAAAGAGCCACGATCTTGAATCGATCGCGGCTCAAGAAGCTAATTAAAAATCCTACATCGCGGGCGTTTCAAACATAAACGCCAACTTCCAGGCATCGCCCTCTTTAACGTAAACCGCCGTTTGGTAAAGCGGGCCGTTCTTTTGGCCGTCACAGGTTCCGTCTGCCGTTCCCTTCAGAGTAAGCAACTCGACCGTCGGCGAAAGTGCTGTTGAGAATCCATCGCTGACGCTAACGTTATTCACACCCTGGCACTTCATGGTTTCTGTCCAATGTTTTACGACGGCATCACGCCCACTGATCCAAGTGCCGATGGGGTCAACGATCGCCAAGCCCGTGGTCGTCATGTCACTAAGTTTCTTGGCGTCCTTTGCCTTCCATGCTTCCCAGCCCGACGTGTGAAGCTTTACAAGAGCATCCGTGTTCGAGCTGCTCGCCGGCTGAGCCGGAGCGGCCGTATTGCTGTTCGACGCTGTAGTGCTGTTTGAGGCTGTGTTGCTGTTCGAAGCAGTGCTCGCTCCGGCTTTGGGTGCTTCTTTCTTGTCGGCGGCTGCCGGCGGGGGCGGCGGTGGCGGGTTCTTGGGGTCGATGATCATGGTCTCGCCATGATAAGCTCCCATCCATTTGTCACCGCTGCGCACATAAACGCTGGCTGCCCGGACGGGGCTCGGAAGCTTCATAGCCTTGCCGTCCTCGCCGGTACAGCTGCCGTCAAAAGTCCCCTTGTAGCTCATCACGTATGTATCATTGTCGATCTTCGCCATTTGCGGGTCTTCGAGGTTCCACGTTTTGACGTCGCATTTATTCGTACCGATCATTTTCAAAAGGTCCGCTTTACCCATCCGCTGGCCCATTTCGTGTACGACGAACTTGTCGTGAAGAAACGTTTCGAAGTACTTCGCATCGCCTTTTATCCAAGCTTCGTTGGCTTGCTTATCCAAAGCGAAAAGGGCGTCGGTGGTCGGGGCTGCGGCAGCTGGTTTAGCAGCATTAGCGTTGGTATTTGCATTAGCATTGGTATTAGCGGCTGGGGGAGTTTCGCACGCTGCCATGAAGAGGGCGTTGATCGCCAACATTATAAAGAGCTGGGTCTTTTTCATTCTTATTCTCCTTAATTCTAGATGGTAGTCAGGAAACAAAGGGGCAGGCGGCTTATCGAAAAAAACCGATCGTGAACAAACCCCTCAGTAAATACAAGTGGGTATATAGGTAACACCGCATAAAAACATTGTCAAGGATGACTTTCCGGCAACGACATTAGATCCGGCGAAGGCAGAATGTCTCATCATCGCCTTTCACACCTACCAGACTAAAATAAAGCCGGTCGTCGAACCGGTTCTCAAACGGGAAATGGATGGTCCCAAACATAAACAGCCCGCCGTGCCAAATGTCCTTTTCGAACTCGGCGATATTCCGCACAGTCGCGTCGCGGCCGACAGTCCAAATTCCTGCCACATTCTCCTTCTGACTTGGAGCGTTTTCAGCCGTCGTTGTAAAGAATAGGTCGGCACCGATCAGCTTCGAATAAAAAACAGTGCCCGAAACCTCGCCGAGTTTCTCTCTCTGGAACGTTCTTCGGTCGAAACGGAATATCTGGTTCGCTTCATACTCGGCATCCGTGCCGTAGTAGATATGGCCGGCGTCAAACAAAACACTGACCGCTCGCCAGGACTCATCACCTTCGCCGACCGTTTCGATCGATGCGAATCCGTCCGAGCTCTTGACGATCCGGCATTCGCGTTCCGCATCTCCGGTAAGGCAATAGATCGAATTTGTGTATTTATCGAGATACAGCCCGTGAATGTGCCTGACAGAGCCCGCCTGAAATGTATATGCGACCTCGATCCGATCACCGTTCGCGGGATATCGGTATATGCGTATTGGGCCCCGATCAGTATTCGCGAGATACTCTCCGAAATAAAGATCGCCATTTTGGTCCATCGCGCAGCCACCTCGTAGCACTCGGCATGGCCGCAAAAGACCGGGAAGTTCAAAATACCTGCCGTTTCGTATTATCCCGACCGTCTTTCCGAATGTAACGAATAGATCGCCATTGGCCAGTGGGACGATGTTGTACACCATGAATCGCAGGAGCCGCTGGCCGAGGCGAAAAGTGCCTGCTGCCCGTTGCCATAGCGGGGCGTCGATCCGTGCTATCTCTTTGAGCGGCTGACCGAGGTCATCGGAATGAAAAACCCGATCCCTCTTAGAAAGGTAGTAGTTGCCGGGCTCCGCCCATTCGACTGTGTAGCCGGTCAGATGGGGAATGTTTTCTATGTTCCACGCCATCAGTCTTGTTTTTGACAATAGAATGAACCGATAACGAGAGCGTCCATTTTCGTCCGCGAATAGCAGTCGATAGCCTCAGCGGGCGTGTGAACGATCGGCTCGTTCTCATTAAAACTGGTGTTGAGTATGACGGGAATGCCGGTTTTCGTTTCGAACTTTGCGATGAGGTCGTAAAACAAGGGGTTTTCGTCCCGGGCGACGGTTTGGAGCCGTCCTGTGTCGTCCACGTGATTCACCGCGGAAAGCCGCTCGCGCCATTCGTGCCTGATCTTGTAAACATGGAGCATGAAGGGTGACGGGTGGTCCTGTTCAAATATCTCGGATCGCCGCTCGATCAACACGGACGGTGCGAAAGGACGGAATGCCTCACGATGCTTGATCCTGGCATTAAGAATGTCCTTCATGCCCGGAAATCCGGGATGGGCAAGTATAGAACGGTTACCGAGCGCACGAGGGCCCCACTCCATCCGGCCCTGGAACCACCCGACGACATTTCCACGCATGATCTCGTCCGACGTCATTTCCAGTATTTCGTCGCGCGTGAGTTGGTGATACTTTATACCCTTATTATCCAGTTCTGCTTTGACCTCGTTGTCGGTATATTCGTCTCCGAGGTAAGTGTCGGTCATGGTCCATCTGCGACCTTCCATCAGACGTACATTGCTTGCATACAGGGCCGCTCCGACAGCGAGTCCGTCATCTCCGGCCGCCGGATGAATCGACAT
>JBGSWW010000150.1:0-1766 GCA_041751735.1 Pyrinomonadaceae bacterium
CTGCTGAATATCTCCTCCGGCGTGTCGGAATGCGCGATAAAATGGTTGTTGTCGTTATTCCCCGCTTCGTTCGCGAGATTCTCAAATTCGCGATCTTCCTCGACCTGGACGAACTTAGACTGCTTCCTGAATTCGTCGATCGCAAGCTGTGAAACTACCGCCCGAAGCCAGCCGGCAAGCGATCCGCGGCCGGAATAATAGGCGAGCTTGCTCTTCTTTTTGCCGTCAGCATCCAGCCTTAGCCCGTAAAGTTCGGCCCATATCGAACTTGCAAGGTCCTCGGCATCTTCGCTGTTTGACGAGATCTTGCGGGCCGCCGATCTCACGGTCGCGTCAAAATTAGCAACCAGGTCCTCCCACGCTTTTTCATCACCCCTTTCGCAAGCGATTATCAGGCACAGGTCATCGGCCCGGATCTCATGTACAAAATCTTCGATCTCAACATGGGCAGCATTCGGATTGTCGCTAAGCAAATACTTGTTAACGGTCGCCTCTACGCGTTCAGCGATGTCCGCACCCGAAAGACCCCGAGCGTCATCGGCGCGAGAGATCAAATGCTCTATCGCTTCCCGGACCGTATTCTTGTGTTTTTCAGCGATAGCGCCCATCAGAAAGTTGTCACAATTCTACATAAAAATCAGCGGCTTTGCCGCTTTATTAGCAGAATACCCGCTCTTCTGGCCTCTTTCTATTTAGCTCCTAAGAAACACCTTGAATCCGAAAGGCTATAATTAAGGCTATGATCGCAACCGTTGAATATGAAGGTCTATCTGATTGTGTCCAGATCTCGAACGGCAACGCGAAGCTTAACATTTCCATAGAGATCGGCCCGCGCATCCTTTTCTACGGCTTTGATGAAGGCGAGAACATCCTGGGTTGGCATCCGCACGCGGCCGTCGAGACGGCGAACGGCACTTGGCGGCCACACGGCGGGCATCGTCTGTGGGTGGCGCCCGAGAACATGCCTCTATCGTATGAGCCCGATAATGATCCGATCGAATACGAGCTTTCGGACGAGCTTTCTGCCTTGTTCCGATCGCGGGCTCGTAAAGGCTATCCGGTCGATAAAGAGATGACGGTTTCGCTTGCCGAGGCCGGATCCACAGCGACCATTGCCCACCGCTTGATCAACCGCGGTGACGATGAGATCGAGATCGCCGCCTGGGCACTAACCATTATGCGCCCCGGCGGTGTTGTCATTGTCCCTAACGAACCTCTTGCCGGCTACAACGCCGACAATCTGCTGCCGGTCCGTTCGATGGCCGTCTGGCCGTATACTGACTTTACTGACCCTCGCTGGAGCTTTGAAAAAGACAGTATCCGCCTGGCCGTTGATGAGAAAGCCGCGGGCGCACAAAAGTTCGGCGTCCTCAACAAACAAGGCTGGGCCGCCTATGAATGGAACGATCTGAGATTCACCAAAAGGTCGGAGTATATCGACGGAGCGGTTTACCCCGATATGAATTCCAATTTCGAGTTCTACACCGACGGCGGTTTCGTCGAGATCGAGACCCTTTCGCCCCTACGGGTCCTTAAAAGCGGCGAGTCCCTTACACATGTGGAACGGTGGGAATTGGACTGACGTTGCACTCATAAAACTCTTGCCTGTTGATGCAACCCTGTGTAGCTTGAATTCATACAATAAGTGCAACTTTTGAAAAATGCAGAAAGGGGTAAGTTGAAGTAGATTTGACGCATCTTCTAACTGCAATCAAAAGGAGCATCAGATGAGCTATCGACAACTTACCTGGGAGCAAAGATATCAG
>JBGSWW010000151.1:0-11374 GCA_041751735.1 Pyrinomonadaceae bacterium
CCCGTGCCGAAGAAAGTTTAAGGTCCAGCGTTCAAAGTTTCAAGTTAAAAGACGAAAATTGGTTTACTGCACACCCGCCGGCAATAGTGAGCCTTTCGGATCTGATGCATATGCATAGCCATCCTCGATCTTGCCGATCAGACCGTGAAAAGTGACTTCGCCTTCAGAGGCCACCACAACAACGACGTCGCCCGGGCTATTGAGCTTTTCATCTATCGGGAATTTTATAATCGTCGCGTTGCCGTTCTCTGACGCAACCGCTTCGTATTCGAATGTATCAGCGCTAAAGCTGAGTGTCTGACAAAATGATACTTCCATTATTTCTCCTGAAAAAATTAGAACACACGGGAAATAAGAAGACAATGATCGTCGAAAGAGGCAGAGGACCCGGAATAGGTGATAAGTGATAAGTGAAAGGTGATAAGTCAGACTCTTAACTTATCATTTAGCACTTCGGAATTATCACTTAATCCGAAGATGGGCTTTGGAAACTGAGATCAACAGCGATGGCATCGTGGTCTGAGAGCGGTTGGCCTTCATCGTCGACGAGACCCGCGATGGTCAGCGGCGCGGTATCGGGCGCCAGATCCAGTCCATGGCCCGCAAACCAGTCGAGCCGGGCTGAAACGCGACCACCCACGCGTCGGGCGGCCCAGAAGATGAATGGAAAGCACCATTCGGGGACCCAATCGCGGAGGTTGGTATTTTTCTCGATGCTCTCAACGTCGTAGTGAAGCGTGCCGACCCCGAGCTCGTTAAGGCTTTTGTACTCATAGCCGCGCGATTCCAACTCGCCAAATAATTTGCGTTCGAAGTGCCTGTCAGGATGCGGAAGATGATTCTTAACCACGTTTTTTACGCCCATCATCACACGCCGCCAGTAGCCCAGGATCGCGCGGGTCGCATTTTGTGCGTTGTAGGTCGTTGTGTTCCAGTCGCCGCCGATAATGGTAGGCAACGGGAGCAAGGTGTCGAGGTGGTCGAGAATTATCTTCATTTGTAGATGACGGTGTGCCCGCGAGCAGTGTGCATCGAGATGGATTGAAACGGCCCTGAATTTGCCGGCGGGATGCCCAATATCGGCAATAAGAGCACGCAGCCAACCGAGCCGCTTTTCCTTGCCCCACATTTTGTCCTTCCCATTCGGCAGCGGTACTGCCTCAACATTCGTAAGTGGGTGCGGCGAGAACAACGCGAGGCCATGAATCGAGGTTGTGTTCTCGCCTTTCATTTCAGATTCAACACCGCTACCCTTTTGCAGCGGAATGTAGACGGGGGCGAACGCGTAATTCAGATTCAATGCGCGAGCGATTTCCTGTGCAACAAACCGGTTCCCGCTGCGTGCCATTCCATGATCGAGCTCGGTCAGCAGCAATACATCCTTACTCTTTAACTGAGGATGATTTGCCAGCGAATTGACGATCCCGTCAAAGCAGATGCCTCGCTCGATATTCCAGGCGAGGGCCCGGATCAGATTGTCTGCTGGTTGAGCGGGGCGATCCGACCCGATTGGTTCTGCAGTTGTTTCTGAGAGGTTTTCGACAACAACAGCGTTCATTACCCGCTCGATCTTGAGGCGGATCTCCTTATACAGATCCGAAGCCTCCATTTCGGAGGTCGATTCGAATTTTAGCAATTCGGGGAAATACGGTACTAGATTGTGATCCAGGACCGATGGAGAATAGGATCGTGACAAGAGATCTGGCATAAATACCGGCGGGAGTCAGCAGAGGAGTACTAACTGCTTAGTTGGATTTTCTGGGCGAAGTATGCTCGCCCATGCCTAATAATTCGATCACCTGCCCCTTCTTGACAGATGGAAAGTCCGTCAAAAATTCGTTGATAGATTCACCGCCATTTAGGTAGTCGAAAAGGTTCTTAATGGGCACACGAGTGTCGGTAAAGACAGGTTCGCCACTCTGGATTTCGGGCGAGATTGTGATCACACGATTCATGTTTCAATATTGCCAAATATCCGATTCAAACTCAATCATCATAACGCTCCTTAACAGGGGCAACGGCCAGGAAATCTTCGGTGATCCGCTCGGTATAACTGCTCAACAGCTCCAGGATTTGCTTGTGTTTGGTCGCATGAAAGATCAGTCCGACGTGTTTGGGCTTATTTACTTTATAAACAATGGACTCGTCGATATAACGCGAAGTGTCGGGCTCGTCGACCTTGGCAAGGGCGAGTGCGATTCCGGCATAGTCGTGCCGCAGTTTGGGTAGTTTGTAGGGATGTTCCGGAGAGGCGGTCTCGAGTTTGGCCCACTCGCGCCAGAGGTTAAAGTTGCAGGCGTGCTCCAGCACGTTGGCAATATATGCTCCGCCGACGCGGCATGCGACCTCAAGCAGGTAAAATTCACCGTCCTCTTCGCCCTGCAGAAATTCTGCATGCGTTACACCTTGTTCGTACTGGAACGCCATCAACAATAATCGATTAAGCGTCTCAAGCTGCTTTCTCTCGCTGGACCGGTAAGCAATCGTGGATGACGTGAACACGCCGCCATAATGCGAAACCTTGAATGGCGTCGTGCCGTACTCGCTGACGCCGCAGGCTGCTACTTTTCCCTTATGGACAACCGAATCGATGTGAAAAACGCGGCCCTCGATGAACCGCTCGATCAGGAACTGTGAAGGGTGATCTCGCCAGTTGTTCCGGCTGTCGAGGTCGGAGAGCACATCCCACACCTGCTGCCGAGTTTCGCACTTTCTGATCCCGAATGCCGATACCTCTTGCCGCGGCTTGACGATCCATGGGCCGGGTACCTCATCCAAAAAACGCCCGATCCTCTCGAGATTGAACGCGGGAACGTATTCCGGACAGCGAATGCCGGCCTCGGAAGCGATGTTCCGCATTGTCAGCTTATCGCGGAATCGAAGGGCTTGAGAACGGCTCATCCCCGGCAAGCCAAGATGCTCACGGGTCATTGCCGCGGTGAGAACGTCAAACTCGTCGAGCCCCACGACGCGATCGATCGTCTGACTTCCGAATAGGTTTGTAACCGCCCGCACATAATCGAGCACGCCTGCATCATCGTCGACAGTCTTTGACTCGTTGATCGCGGTCCAGGACCAGTGCTCATCGAGGAGTTTTTTCCGGGTCACGAGCGTGACGTGCCAGCCGGCGTTATGAGCCTCCTCCAGAAACTCGTTGCCCTTAAACTCGCTGGCAATACATACAATATGTCCGCTCATAAACGCAACTTTGTCGTAAAATTCACCTATCAGGTACAGTAAAATCCATCAACCCAAAACATATGGCTCCGGGCATTCACGCGTCTAAAGACGCCGGATTTTATTTTGAAGTAAAAGAATGGCACAATTTAACGGTTAAGACAACGAATCCGCTTTGTTTGATAGGGCCTCCGGCTCCAGTTTTCAGGATTTTATGGGCGACATCGATCTGATCAATTTAGTTAGCCACCTTGTGATCTTTATGGTGGTGCTGCTTTTGGCAATCTCGGCCCACGAGGCCGGCCACGCATGGATGTCGTTGAAATTTGGTGATGATACGGCCTATTTGCTGGGCCGTGTGACGCTTAACCCCGTTTCGCATACCGACCCGATCGGCACGCTGTTGATCCCGATAGTTGCTTTTACCCTGGGCACGATGGGCGGGGCTCTCGGAAGTATTCCACTTATCGGTTGGGGCAAGCCGACGCCCGTAAATCCGCGGAAGTGGGACCGGTTTAAGCTGGCGAATGTGATGGTTTCGATTGCGGGAGTGCTGGCCAATCTGATCCTCGTCATTATCGGCATCGTGATCGCTAAGTTACTAATGATACAGGGCTTTATGCCGGCGGATTTTCTGGGCCGATCTACTAACCCGATCGCGATATTTGTCGGGAACCTGATGTTCCTGAATATCTCACTGTTTGTCTTTAACCTGCTCCCATTTCCACCTCTCGACGGCAGCAGGATACTCAGTACTTTCCTTCCGGACAGTGCTCAGCCGGTGCTGAATATGTTTGAGCAATATGGCTTTCTGATCCTGATGTTCCTTATCTATATCGGAGTGTTCAGTATGATCATTTATCCATTCCGGCTTGGCCTCGCATATTTACTGTTCGCGATCTCCTGATATCAATGAAAAAACGCATATTCAGCGGCGCACAGCCAACCGGTCAGCTTCATATCGGCAACTATCTCGGTGCGCTGAAGAATTGGGTCGCGCTGCAGGTCGAATACGATGCTCTTTATTGCATAGTAAATCTGCATGCGATCACGCTGCCACAGGATCCTGCGGTGCTAAGGCAAAAAACCCTCGATCTCGCTCGTATATATTTAGCAGCCGGCATTGATCCCGAGCGCTCGACGATCTTTATCCAGTCGGACGTGCCGGCGCATGCCGAGTTGACATGGATATTGTCGTGCGTTTCCAGAATGGGCGAGTTGGAGCGGATGACGCAGTTCAAGGACAAGGGCAAAGGAAACGCTGAAAGGGCAGGCGTCGGGCTTTTCACATACCCTGTTCTGATGGCAGCGGACATTTTGCTTTATCGAACGGATCTCGTGCCGATCGGCCAGGACCAGAAGCAGCACCTCGAACTTACCCGCGACCTCGCTGAGCGTTTTAATCGCGATTTTGGCGAGACTTTTGTGGTGCCCGAAGCCTATATTCCGCCGGTCGGGGCAAAGATAATGTCGATCCAGGACCCGGCGAAGAAGATGTCAAAATCGGACGATAATGCCAACGGAGCGATCTTCCTACTCGATGACGCGGATACCATTACCAAAAAGATAAAGCGTGCGGTGACCGATTCGGGCACCGAGATCAACTTCGACGCCGAACGACCAGCCATTTCGAATCTCCTGACGATATATCAACTCCTCAGCGGCAAGACCGCTGACGAATGTGTCGCCCATTTTGAGGGCAAAGGCTACGGGCAGTTCAAAGGTGAACTTGCTGAAACCGTAATTGAATTCCTCCGCCCTTTCCAGGAACGCGTCCACCGATACGATGATCAGGAACTAGCCGCTATCTTGAAGATCGGGGCTGAGAAGGCTCGTGAACTAGCAACAAATACGTTGAAGGTTGTTTATGAGAAGATGGGGATCGCTTAACCGTAAATGAAGGTTCGCCATGTTATTAGATTGATCGAACAAGATGGTTGGATCCTCACTCGGACGAGAGGCAGTCATCGTCAATATCGGCATCCGGTCAAAGAAGGGACCGTAACCATTGCCGGGCATGCATCGGATGAGGTACACCCGAAAACAGAACGTAGTATTTTGCGGCAAGCTGGTCTAAAATAGGGATATGAAGGCTAAGTTTCTTGTCATACTGGAAAAAGGCGGCGATAATTTTTCTGCATACTCGCCCGATCTTCCCGGTTGTATCGCGACCGGTTCATCGGTTGACCAAACGCTGGCCGAAATGCGAAATGCTATCGAGTTTCATCTCGAGGGGATGATCGAGAACGGAGAAAAGCTCCCGGTCCCAAGAACACTTAGTTCGTACATAAAGGAGACGGATGAGATCGCTCCAGATGACATTTTGACCTCCATTGAGGCCGACATCCCACTGCTAGCGGCAGCTTAATGCTGCTTATTCGAAAGGAATCCGGCAAACTGCCGTCGGTTTTTGCGCCCAAGTTCGGCCGCCGGTGCTACAATCAAAATATACTACTCAAACATGCCACGGCCCTTGTTCATACGTGGGCCCGACCATCATTAAGGAGATCATCATGGACGCAGTAAAAAAATCTTTCGACATTCCTAAGTTCAAAGAACAATACGAAAATTTCATCGGCGGCGAGTGGGTCGCACCGAAGAGCGGCGAGTACTTCGAATGTATTTCGCCCGTAGACGGCAAATCATTTACAAAGGTCGCACGTTCAAACGAAGCCGACGTCGAACTCGCGCTCGATGCGGCGCATAAGGCATTCGAAACCTGGGGCAAGACCTCGGCTACCGAACGCAGCAACATCCTTCTCAAGATCGCCGACCGCATGGAAGAGAATCTCGATCTGCTTGCGCGAGCCGAGACGTGGGACAACGGAAAACCCATCCGCGAAACGACCGCCGCCGATCTTCCACTTGCGATCGATCACTTTCGATATTTCGCAGGCGTGATACGCGCCGAAGAAGGCAGTGCGTCGGAGCTGGATCAGAACACCCTGTCGGTGATCATCAAGGAGCCGCTCGGTGTTGTGGGTCAGATCATCCCCTGGAACTTCCCGATTCTGATGGCGACATGGAAACTCGCACCGGCACTTGCGGCGGGCAATTGCGTTGTCCTTAAACCTGCCGAGCAGACGCCGGCGAGCATTTTGATCTGGGCGGAGCTGGTAAGCGATCTGCTGCCGAAAGGCGTGCTGAACATCGTCAACGGATTCGGTGTCGAGGCCGGCAAGCCGCTCGCAACCAGTTCGCGGATCGCAAAGGTCGCTTTCACGGGCGAAACGACCACTGGTCGTTTGATCATGCAGTACGCATCGCAAAACCTGATCCCCGTCACGCTCGAGCTCGGCGGCAAGTCGCCGAACATCTTCTTCAAGAGCGTGATGGACGCCGACGATGAGTTCTTCGACAAATGTCTCGAAGGTGCGACATTATTTGCTCTGAACCAGGGCGAGGTCTGCACTTGCCCGTCGCGTGTGCTGGTTCAGGAATCGATCGCGGAGAAATTCATCCCGCGGTTCGTCGAACGCACCAAGCAGATCAAGATGGGACACCCACTCGATCCGACAACGATGATGGGTGCACAGGCGAGCAAGGACCAGTACGAAAAGATCCTCAACTACCTGCAGATCGCCAGAGACGAGGGGGCGGAAGTTCTCACCGGCGGTAACGCGTACAAGAATCCCGATCTCGAAGACGGCTATTACATCGAGCCGACGATCGTAAAGGGCCATAACAAGATGCGCGTCTTTCAGGAAGAGATCTTCGGCCCGGTCACGGCTTTGACAACATTCAAGGACGAAGCCGAGGCGATCGAGATCGCCAACGACACACTCTACGGTCTTGGTGCCGGCGTGTGGACGCGTGATGCCCACGAGCTTTACCGAGTACCGCGTGCGATCCAGGCCGGCCGCGTGTGGGTTAACAACTATCACAACTACCCGGCCCACGCCCCGTTCGGCGGCTACAAGAAATCCGGCTTCGGCCGCGAGAATCATCTGATGATGCTCGACCATTATCGCCAGACAAAGAACATGCTCATCTCTTACGACAAGAAGGCGATGGGATTCTTTTAATACTTGCTCGACATGGATGAGCGCAGACCGTAGGCTGCGCTCATCTGTTCAAATGAACTTGTATGCGTTTCGTATTGACCTTTGTCCTTAGTTTTTTGATCTTCGGTTGTTCTGCAAGTCCGGCCGGACGGGATCAGGCTATTACTGATGTGCCCCAATCTCCTAAAAATGAGAAATCGACCGAACTAGAAGGGCCGGTTTCAAATACCCTTGAGTGCGAGAACACAGTTGGCGTCGTCGGTTTCGCCGATATTAGTTTTGACGCAACGACGGTGCTCCGTTTCTACGACAAACCCGAGGCTCCAACGGCGCCCGCACAAACCCTTGGATTTTATCGGGACGAAGCATTAAAAATGGACAGCTTTAAAGCTGAAGGCAAGAGGACCTATAGCTTACTTCGCCCGGAGGTTCACAAGTTGGATTACTATCTTTTTGATTTAGCTGTGAAGAGACGAAATACCGGTTGGTTGGAGATCCAGGTGGACGACGAAACGAAGGAGACGCTTTGGTTGCAGGAAAGTAAAACGGTGAAATTTCAAGACTGGCTTCAAAAGTTGAAAAGCTCTTTTGCTGTTGGACGGAGAACGAAGGATAGTAATCCGCTTCGAATGCAACCAGATTCTAAAAGTGAAGAAGTGAGCTTTCTGGGTAACGATTGCTTTGCAGTCGTAGAAATGAGAGGTGATTGGATACAAGTCAATATACAGAATCATTGTACCGACGCACCGAAACAGTCTGTTTCAGGTTGGCTAAGGTGGCGCGACGATAACGGCTGTTTGCTAGTGGAGATTTTTCCCTTTGCCTAGAAGGACGGTCTCTTTATGAACGATACTCCTCGGGTAAAAATCACCCCCAAAGCCGCGGCCGTCGTCGATCAACTCCGCGCCAAGAATGGCGAACTGATGTTCCACCAATCCGGCGGTTGCTGCGACGGGTCGTCGCCGATGTGTTATCCGAAGGGTGAGTTCATAGTGGGATCAAGTGACGTCTGGCTTGGTGAAGTTGCGGGGTGCGATTTCTTTATGGCGAAGGACCAGTTCGAATTTTGGCAGCACACCGAACTGACTATCGACGTCACCGAGGGACGCGGTGCAAGCTTCTCTCTCGAGATCCCGCTGGGCCTGCGCTTCGTGACAAAATCGCGAGTCTTCACCTATGAAGAGTCGCAAGACCTGACACCCACGCATTTAGGCAGCTCATCCGAAGCGGTAAGGTAGCCGTGTGGGCGACTACCTAAACTAACCACTTGAAACTACCAACTATCAACTGGAGAATTCAGTGAATAGTTGATAGTTTCAAGTGGTTAGTTAATGACCCATATGACAAAAAAACAAGATCATCGTTTACGAGAAACCTACCTGACCGACGAACTTCGCAGCGAACTTGATTTCCAGATGTAGTAAAACCCTATGAAATATGCGTCGAGGTCAAAAAACTCCTCAACATGCTGGCAATTCTCGCCCATTATCCAGCCTCGGAACGCGTGTTTGGGTCTGGGGTTAAATGCGGATAAACTTCATGTTATGCTGACGGTAAGATTTTCGTCCAGACTGATCTTTTTTGCTGCGCTGATCCTCTTAGGCCCGACTTTGTTGGGAGCTCAGCCAAGATCGGAAGTGATCGTCCTTGGCACGCTGCATCAGTTCCACGAGACAAATAGTGGTTTTTCATTCGCTGACCTTTCAAGGATCATCGAACGGATCAAGCCTGGTATTTTGGCAGTTGAACTAACGCCCGCAGCCCTTAAGGACAAGACCGAACAAAAGACGAAACAGGAGTATCAGCGCAGCATTTTTCCACTTATGGCGAAGCATCGTTATTTGGCTGTCCCGATGGAACCGCCCGAACCGGAATATTCGAGATTGGTCGGCTTGCTTAAAGAATCGAACAGAGAAGTCAGCGAAAAATCTCCACAAAAACTCGAAGCCTTTTCATTATATTCGAACCAACTTTATGAATATCTCTTCGCCAAATGGACATCTGCAAAGGAGGTAAATTCGGCGGAGACCGATGCTTTGTTCGAAGTAAAACATAAGTTTCAAAACGCGCTTTTCGGCCCGAAGGAAGAAATCGCGTGGAATAGCTGGAACTCGTTTTTTCTAAAACAGATCCTGACAGCCGCAAAACAGCATCGCGGTAAAAGGATCCTCGTTTTGGTTGGGGTCGAGCATGCTTATTGGCTGCGCGAAAATCTTAAAACGTCGAGCGAGGTTCGCTATAGGGAGGTCGGGCCATTCCTGAAGTAAACGTGCTATGGCTGCCTAACGTTTTTTTGACTTGAAACAGGCATCTAATAATGAAAATCACAGTCTACGAAAAACCCACCTGAACGACTTGCCGTAATTTGGCTACGCTGTTTCGTGAAAACGGCATCGATTTTGAGAGGGTAAATTATTTCAATACTCCGCTGACCGAGGCAAAGCTCTCCGGGCTAATAAAAAAGACGGGGATGCGGCCTTTTGACGTGCTTCGGCGGGGAGATCCGGCTTTTAAGGAACTTGGGATCTCGCCTGATGCTCCTGACGCTGAGATAATCGAGGCGATCGTTCGGAATCCGGGCCTTCTTCAGCGGCCGATCGTCGAAGTAGGCGACAGAGCGGTGTTCGCGAGGCCGATCGAAAAGGCCCTCGAACTGATAAAATGATAGCTAAGACGCCTGAGCCGCCGTATTATGCGGTAATATTTACGACGATAAAGTCTGATGACCTCGACGGCTATGAGGAGATGAATGCCCGAATGTTTGAGCTTGCTCAGCAGCAGCAGCAGCAGGGCTATCTTGGCATAGAATCAGGACGCGGCGAACTTGGCGTTTCGGTGACATATTGGAAGTCGCTCGAAGACATCGCTGCATGGAAGGCGCACTCGGAGCATCGAATGGCCCAGGAGAAGGGCTATAGCCAATGGTACCGGGCCTTCGCCACGCGAGTTGCACTGGTAGAGCGTGATAATTTCTTTGAACGAAAAACGTAACTTGCGAAATATGAAACGGTTTAGCGGGACAATGAATAAGACGATCATATTGGTTACTTGCATTTTAACGGCCACACTTTTTTCATCATGCGACCCGCGAAGCGAAACCGCTAAAAAGGGGGTAGAGAAGTTTGTTTCCTCACCAACTCCGCGTGTCGCCCCTTCACCAACTCCTACGCCGGTCGATCCCGGGGACGTGGTCGAGGTCGATACCAGCCTGGAAGGGGAAAGGATCTCGATAGCTGGTAATGAGAAACGCACATCGGTGACGTGCACAAAATTCGACCGTGTATTTGTGAATGGCAACCGGAACGAGGTCACTGTGAAAGGCGTTTGCCGTCAGGTTATGATCAACGGCGATGTTAATAAGTTGAATATTGATGCAGCCGCGGAATTTGAATTCAATGGCTCTGACAATGAGCTAAATTATTCACGGTATCCAAATGGCAAGCAGCCTATCGTGGTCGAAAACCGGCCCGGAAATGTCGTTAAGAAGGTGCCGCTCGGCACGATGACAAATCAGGATCCGAAACGTAAGATCGTAAAATGAGCATTACAAACGGAAACGGTCATTATCCTAAACCAAAGAACGTTCTCGGGGGCGAGCTTAAAAACTGCTGCACAGACCCGATGACGGGATTCTATCGAGACGGCTATTGCCGAACGGGTGCGGACGATACGGGCAGACACACCGTCTGCATTCTCGCGACGGATGAATTCCTGGCGTATTCAAAAAGCGTCGGGAACGACCTTTCGACGCCGATGCCGCAGTATTCGTTCCCGGGCGTGAAAGATGGCGATCGGTGGTGCCTTTGTGTGACACGATGGCAGCAGGCGTTGGAGGACGGAATGGCCCCGCAAGTCGATCTCGAGGCTACTCACGAATCCGCGCTTCAGGTGGTTCGTTTAGAAGACCTTCAGCAGCACGCAGCGGTTGAGGAATAGTCTACGCATTGGAACAGGAACCCGAACAATATACCTTCGATTTTCACAAGGAAACCGCCCAAATCCTGGGCGGTGCGTCGGATGACCTGAAGGTTAAGATCGGTGATTTTGCCGGCCCACTCGACCTGCTATTGTTCCTCATCCGACAGGAACGCGCCGATATTTTTGACATACCCATTGCCCGCATCACCGAGAAATACCTCGAATACATTCGGCTTATGAAACGCCTCGATATCTCTGTCGCGGCCGATTTCCTG
>JBGSWW010000152.1:0-4260 GCA_041751735.1 Pyrinomonadaceae bacterium
TCTGATAATGCGGTTTTATGATGTTCAGAAGGGGTCGATCCTGCTGGATGGCGTCGACGTTTGCGAATGGGATCTTCACGATCTGCGCTCGAATTTTGCGGTCGTCCTGCAGGATGTTTTCTTATTCAGCGGCTCGATCGAAAACAATATCAGGCTCGGCAACACCGAGATCAGCCGCGATCGTGTCGAATGGTCCGCCCGCGAAGTCCACGCAGATGAATTCATTCAGAAGATCGACGGGGATTACACGGCAAAGGTGCGGGAGCGTGGTGCCGGCCTTTCTGTCGGGCAGAAACAGCTTATCTCATTTGCCCGGGCACTTGCGTTCGACCCGAAGATCCTGATCCTGGATGAGGCGACCAGCTCGATCGATACTGAAACCGAGCAGCTGATACAGCAGGCGGTCGAGCGTGTAATGGAGGCAAGAACCTCACTCGTCGTGGCTCACCGCCTTTCAACGATACAAAAATGCGACCGGATCATCGTCCTGCATCATGGTGAGCTGCGGGAATCGGGTACCCATAATCAGCTGCTTCTGGAAAGAGGATTATACTGGCGGCTCTACCAACTCCAATATTCCGATGAAAAGCTTCACACGACGGCCGACTCGCTTTCTGATGGATCCTTGATCGAATACGAATCGACAAGCTGATCCATTCTTAGAAGTAGAAACCTATGCGGCACATCTCTCGTTTCAATTTTTCACTGCATCCGGAATGCGATTGCACCCGAACTTAATGCTACAAAATCCACAGTTTTGAGAGTATAATTTCGCTATAGGAGACCAGATGTTAGACGAATCGAACCGCGCCGAAAACGGCAATGATTGCCGCTGGGCGAAGCGTGTACTTACCGTCGAAAAGGTTGCGACCGCTAAGCTTCCTACCGAGGCCGGTGATTTTCTTATCGCCGGCTATCGCTCGCTGATCAGTACGGAAGAATTTGTTGTTCTCTATAAAGGCCTGATGGATGGCGAAACGCCAACTCTCGTTCGAATACACTCACAATGCCTGACAGGTGACGTATTCGGCTCGATAAAATGCGACTGCGGGCCACAGCTGAACAAGGCTATGGAGATGATCGAGGCCGAGGGCCGAGGAGCGATCGTCTACCAACAGCAGGAAGGCCGAGGTATCGGCATAATTAATAAGATCCGTGCTTATGCCCTCCAGGACGAAGGCGCCGACACCGTCGAAGCCAACGAAGCCCTGGGTTTCGCCGTCGACTCGCGCGACTACCAGCAGTGCGCCGAGATCCTGTTCGACCTGGGACTCTGCAAGGTCAAAGTCATCTCCAACAACCCTGATAAACTTGCCGCCCTGGAACGAGCTGGCCTCAAAGTTGTCGAGCGAATTCCTATCGAGATACAGACGACTCCGCCCGCAGCCCATTACCTTCGAACTAAAAAAGAAAAGATGGGACATATTTTGAGTTAACGATTCTCCGTCTGCAACATCTGTAATCAGAGTGTTTCAACGCGTCCATTGTTGATTCACGCCTAGGGAAGCAAATTTGACACTAAATGAAACGATCTAAAACAAAAACGAGAGGCCGACATTGGCGACGGCCTCTCCCAATCTAGCAAACTGCTAAAGTTCTTACTAGAAAATAAACCTCAACCGCGCCTGAATTACCCGCCCAGGAACAACGCCAAGGCCATAGCTGTTAAAAGCCACGCTGTTCACATTTACAAAGCTGGTGTTTGTCGCACCAACAGTGGAAATTGTACGAATCCGCTGATTGAACAAATTGAAAAACTCCGCCCCAACCTGAAGATTATAGGTATTGTTATCGTCACCAAAGCGGAAGTTCTTCAGAGCAGTTAAGTCAGTACGATGGAATCCGTTTGAACGGATCGTATTGCGGCCGGCTGTGGCACGCGCTCCGGGCCCGGCCTGGATATACTGCGCATTGGGGTTTACAACAAAATATGCAACTGCCTGACTATTGAACGCAGCGCTCGATCCGACTCCGGCGGCATTAATGTCTGTCGTAACCACACCGGTGCTTGTCAGAAATTGGCCCGCCGAGTTGAGTGCAACAACACGACTGCCGGTTCCCGCCACACCGTTTGGATTAAGGATAGTGCGATCAGCTGCCGCGTCGAAGTTTAGATTCGAGTCAACCCCCGAAAGCGGCGTGAACGGCTGTCCGGATTGAGTTTGGAAAACCGGAGCGATCTCCCAGCCGCCGAGAAGTCCTCGTAATGCGCCGCTTCTGCTATTTTTGAAGAAAGGCACTTCGTAGTTTGCTGCAAAGACAAACCGATGGGGAATGTCCAGGGCCGACAGGCCACGCTCATCTCGAACGTTGCCAAAATCTTGCGGGCGTCGTGCATTAACTACGCTGCTGAATAATTCGTTGGTAGAATCGTCAATTGTTTTGCTCCACGTATAAGCCGTGGTGAAAGCCAGGCCCCGGCTAAAGCGGCGCGTAACGCTGACCGACGCCGAATCATACTGAGAGTTGCCAATAGGAGCGAATGAGGTTATTCCGCCGAAAAACCCCTGCGGTACAAATGGCTGCGTCAAAACTCCGGGACGCGCACGGACCACGCTGAGTGTGGGCAACCCGGTTAGCTGTGCCGCCGTCGGCTGGCTGAAGAAGGTCGGAACCGTTAGAGCACTTACGGGAGTATAGCTAAAATTCAGCGGCAGCTGAATCGGTAGATGGCGAGACCGCGTGCCCAAATAACGGACTTCTATTCCCATCGTCCGTGTTAATTCACGCTGAAAACCCAGCGTAAAAGAATACGTATCAGGGAAAATAAAGGTGTCACTATTCGTAATTCCTCCGATAGTGTTACGGACTCTTGTCGGCCCCCCCGTGAATGGGAGCTGCGTTGCCGGAAGACCGCCGCGCTCGAGAAATCCAGGAGAGGTGTTGAAACCAGGATTAGCCCCAAGCACCGAGTTAATATCCAGCAGCTGTTCGAGCTGAGGGGGTTTGGCGAAAAGAAGGAGGTTTTGAAAAACATCCGAATGGGCGACGGTGAAATTGCCGCGAATCGAGCTCTTGCCGCGCTCGCCAAAGATTCGACCTAAAAATCCGCGTTCAAAATTAGGTGCATATGCAAAGCCAACGCGAGGCTGGAAATTGTTTCTGTCTGGATTTGCGTTTTCAAAATCCAGCCCGGGAACGCTTACTCCTGCAAAGAACGGAAGAAAATCCTTGACAGCTCGGGGCACCGTCGCCAATTCGTATCGCAATCCCAGATTCAATGTCAGATTCTGCGTCACCTTCCAGTCGTCTTGAAAGAATGCGTAGTACCGTGAGGTATTGCCCGTAAAAGTGCCGTTGCCGACGCCGCGCAGATTGTCCTGGGGGATGAGAGGGGTGATATCCCTGACAAGGTCCTCAAGATTTCTGTATATGTAATCGCCTCGCTGACGAGCAAGAAAGTTGCTCGTGGTTAAAATCCGCTTGAACTCGCCGCCAAACTTGAAGCTGTGCCGCCCGCGAATATAGCTCATCGTATCAAAGATTTGATAGACGTTCGAGCCGGCGCTTTGAGGAAGATTACCATTCGGTCCTAGGAAAAGGTTAAGCGGTACCACGGTAATATTCGGGAAACTAAGATTGGCCGGATCTTTCAAGGGGACTTCTGAAATAACCCGCCGCCACGACACGCGAAGATCATTTACGAGACTGGAACTTATTGCCCGCACCCAGGTGGCTGAGAAGAAACGGGTTTCATAAACATTTAGATTGTTGAAATTTAGACTGCCTAAACCAGCCTGCTCTCCGGCATTATCAGCATAACTGAATCGGTAACGAAACTGATCTTTCGTTCCGCGCAGGTGGTCAACATTGATCTGGTAAGCGGTATTAATAAACCCCGCCGGAACATTAACCGACGTAGTACCGATCGGAATTGCTATTCCGAGTGTATTAATCGTTCTGCAATTACCGTTGATCGGGTCCACAACCGCATCGCAAACCGGCGCCAACGCCAGATTCTGACGCAGCAAATTCAGAATAAAGGGGCTCGCTCCCGGAACAGTACTAAGCAGACCGAGGCCCGCTGAAGTTGGTGACGAAAAGCTCCGGCCTGCGCTTTCTGACGTATTCTGCACGCGCTCAAGAGCGCCGAAGAAGAACAGTTTATCTCTTACGATGGGACCGCCAACTGTAAATCCATATTGCGTATTCCGGAATTTCGGCTTCTCAACAATTTGTCCACTCTTTATCTGCAATTCCTCAGAAGACGAGGCTGCATTTAATTTTTGATGTTGGAGATATGCAAAAGCAGATCCATGA
>JBGSWW010000153.1:0-2264 GCA_041751735.1 Pyrinomonadaceae bacterium
TGGTGGTGGGGCATTAGGTCTAACTCCGCCGCTCATGAAGCCACGGTTATTGCGTGGCGCATTGGTCACGGCCTGTGGACCGGCACCGGGCTCAAGTGCCAGATACGATGTATAGGGCGTGACAATTCCATAGCGCGTCCCGAGGTCAACAATCTCGTCTCGGAGCTCACGCTGCTCACCGTTGGTTCGGATCTGCTCCATCAACCAACCCACGCGTCGCGTGGCCCACAAACGAGGCAGGAAATCGTTCGACTCCTCGCGTAGAGGAAAGCTCAAATTGTTATAGAGGAATGTACGGTTTGCGCCGCGGCTAATGCCGTTTAACTTTAAACGCACCAATTCCATATCGATCGGATTACGGTAGCGACCAATCAGCGTGAGCTGTGAGCCTTTAAAAAGATCGGGCAACGAGCGCGGGTACATGAGATCGGTTTCCACGCCCGCCAGATCAAGTTGAAGGTCCGTCAGTACCGGATGATTTATCTTCGCAAAGAAGTTTGAGACCTTCACCTCGAGGTCTTCTTTTGGTTCAACGTAGTCCGCCACGCCACCATTCTCGCTAGCTAGCTTATCGAGCAGTGTTGTGTTCACGTCGTACCCAACACCGAAGGTGAACATGCGAAGACCGGGTGTTTTCGCGGTTCGCGAGTTCTCGACAATCCGGGTGGGATTAGTTTCACCAACTGTTGGCAGCCCGTCAGTCATGAAGATGAGAATCTTTGGACGATTACTCGCCTCAAACTGGCGCATCGCTACCAACAATGCCTGATTAATGTTTGTGCCGCCGGCTGGTCGCAATGATTGGACAAAGGCTTCTCCACGACGTCGTCCACGATCGTCGGCATCAATCATTCTGGTTTCCATTACCCGTTCTTCGCCGGCGAACGAAACAACATTGAAACGATCCTGCGGTCGCAGAATTCTGATCCCATACAACAACGCTGATCGTGCCTTCTCCATCTTTCCCGCGTCGGACATCGAGCCCGAGGTATCAAGCACGAAAACAATGTCCTTGGCGGCATACTCCTGTTCCGACCAGTCTTCCTTCGGCGAAACCATCAGCAGGAAATAACCATCTTTCCCCGCGTCGCGATGAGCCAGAAGTGTGACTCCAAAGTCTTCATTCGAGCGTGTGTAGAAAAGTTGAAAGTCCTGTTTCTCTTTGCCTGCTTCGCTCTCAAAGGAAATCATCGAACGTCGCTCGCCGTTTCGCTTAATGTCGATGGCATGAGTGGGGGAATACACATTGCGAAGCGGTTCTTTGCTATCCAGCTCAATGCGTCCCGACACGACGCCGATCTCCGCCATCTGCCGGCCCGTGCCGAGCGGGTAGCGATAGGCAACAGTTCCTGATTCGGCTTGAAGTACCTGGCTATATGTAAGTTCGAGTTTCTTGTCGGAGCGAGCTGGGATAGGAAATATACTAGCCTGGAAAAGATTCTTGCCTGCATATTCAAGCAGGCCCGGATCGCGCTGTCGCCTCACGATCTCGTCGTAGATTCGCCTGGCCTCTTCACGCGAACGCACCTCTCCGACCAAACGTCGATCGCCATCCCAGATAGCGAACTCCGTGATTGACGCCTCATCGGGGATCGGGAAAAAATACGTGCCTTCCAGAACGGCATCCGTGTCGTTTCTAAAGATCTGTTCGACGTGTGTCGTGGCTACCTGCGAGGAAATCTTTGTGTCTATTTTGATGGATTTAATAGGGAGTGAGCGGGGCAGAGGGGCTGGACGCGGTCCGTCGGGACAACGTCTGCACGGGCCGGGCACAATCACCCCCTGCGCCGCACCCGTCACGGCACTTAACACCAAAACAGCAAAGCAGATAAGCAACACTCGAAGTTTCAATATTCTCATGATCCCCTCGCTAACAATCGCAAAATTTGACCGGTTGTTCCCCGTTCCGAGTTAAAGAACGGCCGAGATGTGCTTTCTTGCGGCGATGGGGCCAGTAGCCCGACCGTTAGGGAGGGCGTATCGCGAGTTGAATATCTATTGGCGATCACGGCATCGAACGCCCTCCCTGACGGTCGGGCTACTGCACCGTATTCGCGGTTTTGAGTATAGAACTAGTGAAGCTGCCGCAAGGCGCGGTTTCGAATAGCCATGACACCGACGTAGATAACGATACAAACGCCGCCGCCGGCGAGTGTCAACGGTGCGCCATACCAGTGAGAGACTGCACCGGCCAGCAGATTTCCGATCGGCATCGTTCCGATGAACGAAAGGATAAACATACTCATCACCCGGCCTCGCATTTT
>JBGSWW010000154.1:0-15992 GCA_041751735.1 Pyrinomonadaceae bacterium
ATCAGTGAACCCGAGACTTCGCATCTCGCGTTCTATTCGTGAGTGCTCGCGGCCCTTGTACTGAAAGAAGAGTCTCTGGCAGGTGTCGAGGCGTTGTTGGAGGTATTCGGGTGTTTGCTTCATAGCAGGATACAAAGGCCGGGGGCCTCATATCCAGACTATGAAAAGAAGTATCACAGATGCTATACCAGATGGCACACTTTGTACAACTTGGCACACTTTGAATCAAATGTCACAAAATGTATCACTTGGCACAAATGTCTCAAATGTCGCACTTGGCACACTTCGTATAGGATGGCGTGGAAAAGCTGCTCCCGGTCTTATTAGGAAAAGTTCAATCTGGACTCTCGGGGACTTGCTCTTGGTAAAGGGCGTTGTCGGTCAAGCGGATCATAACCGGAACGCCTTGATAAGACTCGAAGGTTACGATCAGCCTTCCTTCTTCGATCGCCTTACAGATCTCCTCACTGGCTTCGAAGACGTATTCGCCATTACTATAGGTGGCATACGCAGACGAAGCGCCGCGATATTTAACTGGTAGTATTACCTTGCTCGGCGTGGAAGTACCGTGCGGGCTTTCCGGCGCCCTTATAGTAACCTTTGCCAAAATTAACCCCTTGCGGAAGGACTCTAGGGTATCAGACTGATGAGCAGTTACCCAAATATTCAGCCACACCTTTTGGATAAACCGGCACAGGGCACAAGTTTTTCCTGAGTGGAGTTCGCTATCGTTAAGCTAGTTCGATCCTTCGATAGAACAAGGGTTTTCGAGGAGGAGTGGAGCGAGCGGGTTACATTGCGGAATTCGGTTGAGAATCATTTGCATGACCCCGACTACAGCTTCAATCCGCATCTCATAGGGACTTTCCCTAATAGGCTTAGGGATTCTCCTCATGCTACATCTGAATTTTCCTAAGAAAGTTTCTGGTTTCCCCGATTCCTGCACCCTTGCCAACAGGGCATAATTCATATTGTTGAATGAACAAAAACGTTCGCTTGTGATGGGGCGAACGAAAATCAAGGGGGGTTCGTTCAACGGTTCAAGGGGGAAAACAAGTTGTGAGGAGGGAAGCATAGGCCCTCCTCTTTCTTTTTGCGCTTGTTACCGGTCAAACGATACTTTTTTCAGACATTCGTTTGCAGTTCAGGCGACGATCTTTCTGCCGATATCGCTTCGGAACTGCATTCCGGGCCAGCTTATTCGTGAAACGGTCTGGTATGCCCGATCGATCGCCTGATCGAGGCTGTCCGCGACCGCCGTTACACCAAGCACGCGGCCGCCGGCGGTCATTATCTGCCCGTCCGGCGAAAAGGCTGTCCCCGCATGAAAGACTTCGATATCCGTGGACGTCCGAGTTTGGTCGAGGCCGCTAATAATGTCGTCTGTTCTCGGTTTCGATGGATAGCCCTCTGAGGCGAGTACGACGCATGCGGAGCCCGCTTCCCGCCATCTGATCTTGATACCACCGAGGTTCCCGGTAAGCATCGCCTCGCAGATATCGAGCAGGTCGGTCTCCAGCCGGACCAGTATCGCCTGCGTTTCCGGGTCGCCAAATCGGACATTGTATTCGAGGAGCTTCGGCCCTGCCGGCGTCATCATCAGGCCAAGAAAGAGAACCCCGCGAAACGGCATGCCTTCGCTCACGCAGCCGCGAAGCGTTGGCCGTATCATGGTTTCGGTTATGTCATCGATCTCGGCCGGAGAAAGCAGCGATGCATCGGTAACAGTACCCATCCCGCCCGTGTTGGGCCCGGTATCGCCGTCCCCGATACGCTTGTGATCGCGCGTAGGCGGCATTAAGGCGAAATCCTCGCCGTCCGCAAACATGAGAAGTGAAACTTCGTTGCCGGTGAGGCATTCTTCAAGGACGATCGTTTCGGCGGCGGTCTCGCCGACCAGAGCGGCCATTCCCTTTATGGCTTCGATCGCCTCGGAACGGTCGCGAGCCACGACTACCCCTTTGCCGGCAGCAAGCCCGTCGGCCTTCACGACGACAGGTGTTTCCTCGTCACCCAAAACGCCGTTCTCTAGTGCTTCAATAGCTCGCGCCGGCGAATCCGCGGTTATGTGCCGGGCGGTCGGAACCCCGTGGCGCGACATGAAATCCTTCGCAAACGCTTTGCTTGATTCCAGCCGCGCCGCCGCGCGGCCCGGCCCGATTATTCTCAGCCCGCGTTTCTCGAATTCATCGACAATGCCGAGGGCAAGCGATGTTTCGCCGCCAACAAAGGTGAGATCGACGTTTTGAGCCGCGGCAAGTTCGGCAAGTGCGGAAATATCTGTGGGACTGACGTCAATGCATTCCGCGACCGACGCTATGCCCGCATTGCCGTTAGCGCACAGAATCTTTGTAACGCGGCCACTCTTTGAAAATCCACTACATATTGCGTGTTCACGTCCGCCCGATCCAATAACAAGTAGTTTCATAAAGGGTCAGTTGCTACAGCTTCAGGATAGGGTCTTGACACACATATGCGATAGTTGTAATGTCAGAATCATCGCCCCCCAGGCGAAAGGGTGGAAGCACTCGCGCCGGCTTCCCCTGTAAAATCTACTACATTAAGCATATATTCCCGAAGTAGCGCAGAGATTGGGAGTTCATGGTTATGTCAGAAATTGAATTTGGAGCCGCCCGGGAGGCAATCGAAGAGCGGCCAGACCCCGGCAGCGAATTCTCCGACATGGCGATCCCCTGCATCGACTGCAGGGATGACTTCATCTGGACCTCAGGCGAGCAGGCTTTCTATCGCGACAAAGATCTCAAGAACCCGCCAAAACGCTGCAAAGAATGTAAAAAGGCAAAGAATATTCGGCTCGAGGCGATCGAACTTGCACGGACAACCGGTAAGCGTCACCGGATCGAGGTTAGAGCCAACTGCGCCCGCTGTGAAACTACGACGACGGTTCCCTTTTACCCTTGCCAGGGCCGGCCCGTCTATTGCCGTGCCTGTTTCCTGGTTATAGGTACGGGTAACGGAAACGGCAGCAACGGAACCTTCAATTAACCACCAACGTGAACGTTAGGACGCATCTCGGGGTCATCCTCCGCCTGTCGTAGTATCTCGCGCGTTACCGGAGCTGTGTCGCCTTCGCCGAATAAGATATAGCGGGCCAGGTAAATGATCGGATTGCCCTCGCTCCAGCCAAAATAGACGTGAGGGATCTTTCCGGTCCGATCTCTTAAATAGAGCAAAAATGCTGCTATCGCATTTGGAACGGCAGGGGCTTGTGTACGGAGTATCTTGTAGCCGTTCACGTCTACGCCGCGAATAAACAATCGCCCCTTGAATTCGGAAGCATCTCCAGTCTCGATCTCGTAAAAAACCACGGGGTCCGTCGATGGAATGTGATTATCGACCCGCTTTTCGTGCTCCTTGAAACGGTATTCGGTTATGTCACCGGTTTCACGCCGGTTGGTCACTATACGTATCTCACCGGCGTCATCGAGATCGTTGATGAACGCCTTTGCAGCCTCATCGAGCTCGATCTTATCTATCCTGATCTCGGTAGAACGCATCGCCCTTGAAATGAACGACGTCGCGATGATCGCAAATATGAAGAACGATGCGATTTTAAGGCCACTAGGCTGCTCAATGATGCCGACGACCGTGGTGTACACAAAAACCAGCGTGATCACAGCGAACGCTGTCCAGACTTTCTCGCGACGCCGCCACGCTGAGATCGATACTGCAACCGCCGCCGAGGTCATCAACATCAGTACGCCCGTTGCATAGGCACCGCCCTGCGAAGTAACGTCCGCTTCAAACAGGACGGTAACCACGAAGCAGATCAAAGTAAATACCATCACCATTGGGCGCGTGGCACGGGCCCAATCGGGGGCCATTCCATATCGCGGCAGGTAACGGGGAACGATATTCAGCAATCCTGCCATCGCTGACGCTCCGGCAAACCATAGGATAAGGATCGTGCTTATGTCGTAGAACGTGCCAAATACATCCCCCAAAAGCGTATGCGAAAGATATGAGATAGCACGTCCATATGCCTCGCCGCCCGGTTGGAATTTTTCAGCCGGGATCAGCATGGATGTGATGATGCTGCTTCCAACCAGCAGGAAGCTCATTATGATAGCCGCTCCGCTCAGCAGTTTCTTGCCGTTTCTGATCCGGCCCTGTAAATATGCTGCCTCACGTTCCGAGGGGTCGGGTTCGGTCATCCCCGATGTGTGCAGCAACGGGGTTTCGTCATCCGGCATTTCCACGTCGCTCTTCACCAGCGGCATCACCACGACACCGGTTTCAAATCCGGAAAGGCCGAGAGCGAGCTTCGGGAAGAACCATAACGACATCGCCACCAGCCAGAATACGCTGCCGTTTACGTTACCGTCCGCCCAGACGAGGTTTTGCCAGTTGACGAACGTTTGGGGGCGGACCCAGAATATCTCGTAAAGCCCGAAGCCTATGATGGTAACGTTCATCACCAGGTAAACGGCTACGATGCCTACAGCCAGGCCGATAGCTTCATTAAATCCCTTTAGAAAAACGGCTCCAAGAAGCGCGATCAAAACGATAGTGACAATGATCTGATGATTTAGAAATTTGAGGTGCTCGTGAACAAACGGGTTCTCGACGATGTGAGCAGTGGCGTCGGCAGCCGAAAGAGTAATGGTGATTATGAAGCTAGTTGCGACGAATCCGAGAAGGATGAGAACGAACATCTTTCCCTTCCAGCGGGAAAGAAGCTTTTCAAGCATCGAGATCGACCCGTCGCCGTGAGGGCTTTCCTCGGCTACTCGCCGGTACATCGGCAAGGCTCCAAACAGCGTAAGCAGAACAAGAACAAAAGTCGCAAACGGGGAGAGGGCTCCGGCGGCAAGGAAAGCGATACCCGGCTGATATCCTAGCGTCGAAAAGTAATCGACGCCGGTCAAGCACATGACTTTCCACCAGGGATGCTTCTTGTGCCTGCCTTCAGGTTCGTGCGGGCCCTCGATCTCGGCGACGCCGTGGTAGAGCCATTTGCGGAACCAGCTTACTTCGGCTTTTTTCATGCCTAAAATCAAAAAGACCGCCGTGCTCTAACACTCGCGGCTTTAACTCCGAAAAAGGATTTGTGTCAGACCGGAAAAATACATTCCAAACGGCTCGGCCGAACATTTAGATTCTACGCCGTTCAATTACAAGGTCAAGTAACCAGGCGTTTAAAAATGTAAGGGGCGACGTCTCCCACACCGTCGCCCCACGGTCACGATCTTGCGAAAGTGACCAAATGTTCACCGGGAGGTGAACACCCCTAATTATGCACAGGCCTTGCTAAAACGCAAATGTATTTTTTACGATTTTTGGACCGGCGCGGACTGAAGTCAGTCTACCTTCAGAGCGCCAAGGAGGGATGCTCTACTGCCGTTAGTACCAGTCGCGTAAACCGTGTACAGCCCGGCTGGAGCTTCGGGGTCCACGCTTACTATTAAACTCAAAACGGAAGTGCTGTCGCCAGTCCTAGGGCGAGAATAGGTACTCGGAACAACCCGAATAAAGGGTGAGTTAAACTGTATCCCAACGCCTCTGGGGTCAAGATCTTTCCCGCCCAGGTAGATAAAGTAGTCCCGGCCTGATTTGATAGGAACAGCAGTATTGGCTAGAAAGCTATTTATACCGATAAACTCCACGACTGGAGAACCATTACTAAGTGGGGCGATCTTCCCATTGAGAGTGACTGTATTCCCTTCCTGAATAGAGGCCAAACCAAGCTCTCCGATCGATGAATTCTCATCATCGCCGACCTGCCAAAACACCGTGTATGCCGAATCAGGTAAACCACCCAGGCGAAACGTGCCGTCGGCCGAGGCCTCAGATTGGGCGATCAAGCGGCCGGTTTCCGATTCTTCAGCCCAAACCCGTACCGAACCCTTGAACGATCGCCCGATGGGCCCGGCTAAACGACCCGTGATCACCCCGCAGCAAGCCTGGTCCGAATCTTGAAAATCGTAAAGGTCGCGGATCGATGCGATGTCATTGCGCGACAGCGTCCGAGCACTTAGGTCGGCCGTGCCGAATGTTCCGTTCTTTGGAAGACTTTCGGACATAGTAGCCCCGAGCACCGCTGAATGCCGCAGCCCAAGCATGTGTCCGATCTCATGTGTCAGTGTGGCCTGAAGATCAAAAGTGCCGTAAGTGCCGTCGGTTGAAAACTGCTGGAACGGATTTAGAACAATGTCGGCTTCGATGATAGAGCCTTTATTATAAAATACCCGCGTTTTCGCGGATTCCCTATCAGGTTCCTTAGAGAACAAAAGAACGTTTTCCGGTGTTTGGGCGATCGTTATTAGGCTGATCCCATCTCCGGTTCCCGACGGACTGATTCCCTGTTTTTCAGAAACTTCGGTAACAAATTCGACATTTGCAACCGCTTCCCAAGCTCGGAAACTTCGCATTACCGCCCCGATCACGTCACTATCAAATTTTATATTGAAGCTCGGCTGTGTCAGCGAATTAGAGAGAGACACACGGATCTGCCGAGTCTTCCATCTTAGATTTTGCTGATCCGGACGCTGAGGTGCCGCGGACATGTAGCTCGCGAATCCAGAGCCCGCCGCCAGCGCAGTTATTAATAACGAACCTATGAATGTCCGAAGACCCTTCATACCTGTTTATTTGGCGGCTTCCCTCTCGTCGGAACGGCGGCTGATCTCCTCGAGATCCGAAAATCCCACGATCAGTAATAAAATAACGATAGCCAACGTCGCGAGCACATAAAGAACCGAGATCTGCTCGTAAGCGATCAAGACGCCGATCAAGATGGATGTAAGCAGCATCCATAACAGCGCCATCTTACGCGGGCTTAATTTCCTTTTCTCTTTAACCATTTATTGAACACTCAATTACTGACAGTTTAGCAACAATTATTGCAGTTAATCTACAATTTTCAAAGGCATTTGCCCCAATGCCGACCTTTGACCAGTCGTCCCCGGTGAAGCAGGAGGATATTTGCGTTTTGCTCGGCCCTTGGCCGGGACATCTATTATATCAAATGATCGAAGAACTTCATCTTCCAATTCGGCACGTTTTATTTTGGCCAGGTCGAACTCTAACGCAGATGTTCCGGCCGATGACCGTCTGAAAATCGTGACGGTGCTGCCGTCTGCTTCCTTAGCCATCCCTCCAGCAGCTGCGATCGCCCTGCTTAAAGTCATGCCGGGCGTAAGATATAGGGTCCCGGGGCTATTGACAGCACCGAGGACGTAAACAGGAAACGCCTTCGAAACAGTGACAATATCGCCGCTCAAAACAACCGGATTCGAAAGAGCTTTTCCGCTAAGCAGATCGCTAATATGGATGTTCACCGTTTGAGAACGGTTGTCTGAGCCGGAAGATGGCGGATCGACGGCTTGGTCACAGCTGAGATTTGCGGGCCGGAAAACTGTGATCTCGCCGCTCGCGCCGCTCACGATACCTCCGGCGAGAACGAGGAGTTCTCCCAGCCTAACCTGGCGGCGAATGCTGAAGCGTGTCGGAGTCCTAACGGCACCGTCAACCTGAACCAAAGCACGGTTCGAACGGTCGATTATCCTGACAGTTACCTTGGGATCACGAAGGATCTTGGAATACGCCTTTGCAATGTCTGCAGCGATCTCTCTCTCAGTTCGACAAAGTGCAAAGACAGGGCTTTCGAAGGTTTCCAGTCCATCAAGGTTTCCTTCAGGTGAGATCGTGCCGCGCCAGTCGAATTCAAACCCACCGAGAACATCTACGTCTATAAGGTCGCCGTAATGCACTCGGTCATTCTGCTGAACGGAAATCGACCCCAAAGTCGACATTGCGACTGCCTGCCCAAAAAGCGAGATTATGAAGATTACCGAATATTGGAGGATAATCCGAATGCGTTTTAGCGTTGTCGGTCGAAGCTCACCATTAACGATACTAGCCGGCAAGTCAACCTTCATGAGGCAACCGACGCTTCTTTTTCGAACTCGGACGGGTATCAACGGTTCCGGGAACAGCGAAGCCTGTGAACTCCCAGTTGCAACTGTCACACAAAAGATTATATCGGAAAAATATCTTTGATAGGATCGGAGTGGGTCTGTAGCCTCGTCTAATCCGGCTGCTGTTACATTTTGGACATCGTTGGGAAATCATATGGGGAATTAGAAAGCGTAGCAGGGCCCAGCGATTTGCTCAAACCGTTACCGGTTATTTTCTCCCCCGCGGATGCGCTCTAGTTCGGCTTTGATCCTATTTGCGGCCAACTCGCGGGCTTCACTTTGCACATTGTCCCGCCCCAGATGGAAAAGGGCATCGCGGTACAGTTCTCGGGCGACCGCATAATTGCCTTCGTAGGCTGCGCGCTCCGCTTGTCCAACCCAATGGGAAACACTTATTGACACGACCATGTCCCTCAGAAGTTCCTGAGATTCGATGAGACTCTCTTCGGTAGGATAAGACCTGAGCGCAGTATCAATAACTCCCAGGGCCGCTTTCGCGGACTTCTTCTGATCTTCAGGGTCTTCGAGCTCACGTGCTTGATTCGTCAAGACCTGAACCTCGAGTTGGGCCCACTTTAGCAAATGATAGCGGTGAAACTCGGCCACCGCTGACCGGCCTCGCAGAAGTGCGGCTAGACGGGGCGAGCCCGGAGTGATCGTTTTCAATTCGGCCTCGTTACGGCACATGTATTCGCCGCAGAGTTCGAAGACTTCTCGGTGACCTGCTGAAAGCCGGTTCAAGACATTCGCCGCATCAGATTTTTTTTGGATTTCGGTGAGTATGGCGGCATTCCGCTCCAGAGTGAGTTTTTCGGGGTTCTGATGGTCAGATGATTGCCGATGAACGCCTGGGATCAGTGGGCGCTGCTGGAGTCGTATATTTCGATTTGCACGTCGCAGGATAAGTTCGCGAAGCACGACAGAAGCGATCAAAATAAAACTTGCACTAACGCCGGCGGTAGCCCATGGCATCTCTTCCCCGCCATCATGTAAAATGCCCCAAACTAGAAAAAAGAATGCGGTCGAGATGGCAAACGCAAGCACATAGTAATTTGAAGCCGGTAGCCAGAACGGTCGCCGGCCGTTACCCGTCGCTGTCTTCATTCGTGAGGTGTACTAGAGAACCATCCGCTTATCTGAGGGTTCGAAGCCGGAATAATGTTGGAAGTTTTTCGCTGGATTGTCAATCACCTTGAGCGCTATACGGTTCGGATTTCGAGTAGATTGTGGTCTGATATAATGGCGTCGTGAAAGCGTCGAAGAAGAAAAAATCAAAAGACCGCCCTATCTTCGAGGCGATTCGAAAGCCGACGGCACCGCCGACACGAAAATTCGAGAACGACCCTGAGGTTAAGCGCAGGCCTTCATTGAGAAAATCGAAACACAAAAAGGCACCCGAGGTCGAGGAATAACTATGGCGAAAAGGAAATCGCCGGTCGAGGACAATCCCGTCCAACATATATGGGCCCGTCCTAAGATGAATGTAACGTTCCGTGCCGAGATCATGCCGGGAACGCTGCGCGAAGATCGCACCTTCAGGATCGAGAAAGTGCTCACTAACGGACGGGTGACCTTACATAATTTCGCGGGTGAGTACCGGGAAAGTGCGTTCGAGGCGATAAACTTTCTTCGCGACAAGCCCTAGATCTCGTAAACCCTTCCGACCTTCATTATCTCGACGCGTGGGATCGCAGCAGCGCGGATCTGTTCGACCACTCTTTCCCGATACATTGGCTTTAGATTGATCAGATAAACGGGAAGGTTTTCACTGTCGAGCTTTTCGAGTTCGGATCGAAGGCGCCGCGGTGTCAGGTGTTGGGATGCGACCGCGAGAGCTTCGAGCTCGTCAGGGAAGGCACATTCAACGAGGACGGCTTTAAGAGACCCCGCATGGTTGCACATTCGCCAAAAGTCGTCCGTTTCCGCGGTATCGCCTGTTATTGCAACGGTGCATTGATCGTCGGAAATAAAATAGCCGACAGCTGAAACCTTATGATTTACGTAAACGCTCTGAATCGAGAGATGCTTTACCTCGAAGCTCGTGCCGCTTTCGAATTCACGGTATTCGATCACCGGTCCATGTTCATTTGACAGCTCAGAGAATCGCGGGTAGATGGCCCAGTTGAAAACATCACGCTCAAGAATATCTCTTATCTCTCGTGTTACATGGATCCGTATCGGTTCAGTTAATGATGCGAAAAGGTCGTCAATAAACAACGGGAGTCCCGCAATGTGGTCAAGATGGGTATGCGTCAGGAGTATGTCCCGAATGGACTCCCTCTGAGCCTTGCTGCACGAAAGGGCGAGGCATCCAGCGTCGACCGCGACAAGATCGTCCACGACCATCGTCAAAAGGTGCTGACCTTCGGACGCCATACCGTTCTCGTCGATCGTGCTTGGAAGCAGTTGGATCTTCATCGTTTTTGATGGTTCAATCTACCTGGCACAGGTTAAGGCCCGTCCTCCGTCAAGTGCATAAGTTACGCCAGTGATCCAGGACGCTTTGTCCGAAGCGAGATAATAAATGAGATCGGCCACTTCATCGGCGGTTCCCGGGCGGCCGATCGGGTGGGTCTCCTTGGAATGCTCGAGAAAATTCTTGTACGCCTTTTCGTCCATCCCGCCGCGTTTATGAAGATTTGTGATCACAACGCCCGGATTTACCGCATTGACCCTGATCCCTTTAGAAGCAAGTTCGAGAGCCGTACATCTCGTGAATTGATCAATGCCGGCCTTTGAAACGCAATAGGCAAGGACGTTGGGAAACGACCTGGTTCCCGCCACACTCGACACATTGACGATGTTTCCCTTTGTCTTAGCAAGATGTGGCACACATTTCTGCGAGAGGGCAAATACCGAACGCAGGTTTATATTCAGCATTTTGTCCCAGTCGTCAAGGGACGTCGTTTCGATCGACCCGTTTTTGATCACGCCGGCGGAATTCACCAGAACATCGATATGACCGCATGAATCTAGAGTATCCGAGACCAGACGGTCGATCTGGGTGTTTTCTGCCACATCAGCGAGGTGGGCTTTGATCGACCCTTTCAATGCAGCGGCCCTACGGCTAAGGGACCTGAGTTCCTTCTCGTTTCTTCCTACGGCGATAACTTTAGATCCATTACCAGCGAAGAGGAGCGCGGTTGCGCGACCGATCCCACTGCTAGCTCCGGTTACGATAACGACCTTGTCCTGCATAAAATCTCGACGGATTGTTCGATTTTGCAGTAAAGGATAGCAGTGCCAGCGGATATCTAGCAAATGGATCGTGGAAACATTCCAAAATATTTAAAACAAAAAAGCGGCCCGAAAAGCCGCCAGCATTTCACCTAGTTAGGTTATCAATACCCTCAAGACTATTTACGATTCTCGCGGTCGTCTATTGGCCGACAACAGCGTCTCGATCGCATACTTGGTCTCTTCCGTCTTACGCTCCTTAAGGTCGGCAACCCACTCCGTCACGGTGGAAACCATCTCTCGAGCGGCTACGCGTGGGCTGACCTTGGCAATTTTCTTAGCTTTTACCTCGGTTTTCACTTCAGAGCGTTTCACTACTTTGATTTTTGATCTGTCCATTTTGTCCCCCTTGAACTTAGCCAATATGGCCGATATTTAATTTTGCGACTGAATAAAAAAGCAATTTGCGGAATGCAAACACTATGATTACGACAATGGGGAGAAAGTTGTTCCCGAAATCTTTAATTTCCGCAATTTCATAGTGACACGACGGTGTCTAAAGTAATGTTCGATGGCGCGCATAGGACGAGTATTTATAAAGATCAATTTCCGGACAATTTCCAAGACACATTGCGTTCTTATTGACAGTGTCGTCAATTCGTAGCACTTTATGTGTACATCCACTAATTTCACTTATTAAAGAGGATCAAAAAATGAAGAAACTTTGTCAGGCCCTCCTTCTTACCGCTCTATTCGTATGCGGAGCGATCAGCCAGGAGAAGCCTACTGCTTTTGTTAACGCCCGGATAATCCTGATCTCGGGCCCTGTTATTGAGCAGGGGATTTTGCTGATCCAACGTGGAAAAATCGTCGCCGTCGGCGATGCGAGGACCGTTCGCCTCGCTGCCGATGTCGTAACCATTGATGCTGGCGGTAAAGTCATAATGCCAGGCCTGATTGATACGCATAGCCATATCGGCGGGCCAGCCGGGGCCGATTCGACCGGGCCCATACAGCCGGACGTCAGGATCCTCGACAGCGTTAATCCTCGAGCCCTAAGCATTCAGCGTGCGCAAGCCGGCGGCATCACGACGGTTAATGTAATGCCCGGCTCAGGCCATCTCGACAGCGGGCAAACACTTTATCTTAAGCTCCGCGATGAGGCCGTTAAGATCGACGATCTGTTGATCCTGGATAAGACGGGCAAGTATATGGGCGGCATTAAGTTTGCCAATGGAACGAATTCGATACGGTCAGCCGGAGGAACTTTTCCCGGTACCCGAGCAAAATCTGCGGCACTGGTTCGAGAACAATTCATTAAAGCTCAGGAATATCGTGACAAAGTAATAAAGGCCGGTTCCGACAAGTCAAAGCTGCCTCCCCGCGATCTGGCTATGGAAGCACTCGTAGAGGTCCTGGACCGAAAGCGTGTTGTGCATTTTCACACGCATCGGCACGACGACATAATGACCGCGCTTCGGCTGTCAAAAGAATTTGGCTTTCGAATCGTCCTCCAACACGTTTCGGAAGCATGGAAAGTCGCAGATGAGATCGCGAAAGCTAATGCTCCTTCGTCGATCATCATGATCGATGCTCCCGGGGGAAAGCTGGAAACTGTCGATGTGGATTACAAAAACGGAGTAGCCCTGGAACGTGCAGGCGGACTGGTAGGATTTCATACTGATGACGGCATCACTGACTCCCGCTGGTTTCTTCGGTCTGCAGGCCTGGCCATGCGTGCGGGCATGAGCCGCGATAAAGCCCTTTACGGAATGACGATGGCTAACGCGATCATGCTGGACCTCCAGGACCGCGTTGGCACCCTCGATGTTGGCAAGGATGCTGACTTCATCGTCCTTTCGGGAGATCCCGTGAGCGTCTATACCCATGTGGAACAAACCTGGGTCGAAGGCAGGAAAGTGTTCGACCGATCTGATCCTAAGGACCGTATTTTTGCTGTCGGCGGCAAGGGCGCGACGGATGACGGTGACGCCAATATGCATATACATTGCTTTGACGGGGACGGAGGGAACAATGAATAAGGAAATTTGGAAATTCGAAGATATTACGTCCTTCAAGTCGTTTCTTATAGTCGGTCTTATTCTCCTCGCTTGCCAACTATGGCCAATGGCCATATCGGGCCAGATCGCCGTTAAAGGTGAAACGGTATGGACGATGGCCGGCGAGCCGATCTCAAACGGTGTTGTGTTGATCAAGGCAGGCAAGATCGAGGCCGTCGGCCCGGCCGCGCAAGTGCGAATACCTGCCGATTATCGGGTCATTTCAGCAAAAGTGGTCACGCCGGGCCTTATTGATGCACACACGGTGATCGGACTTAACGGTTATCTGAACCAACCTCACGATCAGATGGGACTTGACGCGGGGGCTTCCTTTCAGCCGGAGCTGCGGGCAACGGATGCATACAATGCTGACGAGAAACTAGTGGAATGGGTCCGTGGTTATGGCATTACCACGATCCATACAGGCCACCAGCCCGGAGCACTCGCCTCAGGTCAGACGATGATCGCAAAAACCTGGGGCAAGAATGTGGATGAAGCGACGTTCGTTCCAACAGCGATGATAGCTGTGACCCTTGGTCCGGGAGCTAATGCTCAGGGACGTTCTCCGGGAACCCGCTCAAAACAGGCGTCAATGCTGCGTGCAGAGCTAATAAAAGCTCAGGAGAATTCGGCGAAGGCTGAACCCGCAAAGGACCTGCGTTCGCAAATCATGGCACGGGTCATAAAACGCGAGATCCCGCTGCTGGTCACTGCGGAGGCCGCTCAGGACATAATGACTGCTTTGCGGATCGCGAAGGAATTTAACGTCAGGATCGTCCTGGATGGCGTATCGGATGGACATCTGGTCCTAAACGAGATCAAGGCGTCAGGGTTTCCTGTGATCGTCCATGCATCGATGGCAAGGCCCGGGGGCGAGCGTGCGAATCTCTCACTGGAGAATGCCGCTAAGTTGCGAGGGGCGGGAATCCCTTTCGCTCTTCAAAGCGGCTATGAGGGTTATGTGCCAAAGACGCGTATCGTCCTCTTCGAGGCCGCAATGGCCGCCGCGAATGGGCTTGCACAGCGTGATGCTCTTGCTTCGATCACGATCGACGCCGCTCGCATCCTCAGTATCGACGCCCGCGTCGGTTCGATAGCGGTCGGCAAAGACGCGGATCTGGCTATGTTTGATGGTGATCCCTTTGAATGGACAACTCACTGCACTGGTACGATCATAAACGGCATGGTAGCCAGTGAAGTGATTCGTTAACAAAGATCGGCCCCCGAAATTCAGGCAGATTTCGGGGGCCGTCCTTTAGCTAAAATGTACGGTTAGCTTTTCTTGGGACTCTGATAGCCTTCGCGGTTAGACACACGTAGTTTTCGGTCTTTTTGTCCCGTCACGGTTACCTTTAGCTTGTGATACTTACCATCAAGCTTCTCCGGGTAAAAACCGAGTACATATTGTTCCCTGACTTCGCCGAAAACACTGGAAAGGAGTGCTGTCAGATAAACTCGATTCCTTACATCACCTTCGATGGCTTGTCCTCCGCTCGACCTGCTAAGTTCGTCGACAACGGCCCGATCGAGTTCGGTAGCTTCATTGATGAGGAAACTCTGCCGGGGACTATCGCGAAAAATGTCTGAATAGCCAAACTGCCGTTTATCGCTGCCGCCAAAAGTGATCGAATAAACCGGCATGTTGATCCCGCGAAGGTGCAGTTTTAACTCCTTCAGACTATGATGCGAAGATCGATCCGCACCATCCGTCAGCAAAACTAGAACACGCTTCTGATTTCGGCTGCCGGACAGCTTTTTCGATGCCTCAAAGATCGCGTCATATAGAGAATTATTTACCGCCTTGTCGCCGTTGACCACGTTGTCACGGATCTGTTTCTCGTTAGGAACAAAATCGGTCGTCAAGCTGCCGCGTTCGCCAATTACGTTCACAAAGAGATCTTCGTCCTTTCCGAGTGATGACGAAAATGTCCGAAGCGCGGCTAGTATATTACTGCTATTTTCCTCGGATGCTTTATGCAGATCATAAATAACGCCCAGCGAAACCGGAGCATCGTCCCTCGAGAACGAATCGAGGCCTTGAGCGATCCCGTTATCCAGGATCACAAAGTCGTTCTTTGACAATCCTTTGATCGCCTTCCCTCGGTTATCCGAAACGGAAACATTCAAAGTCACGAGATTGGTCTCTACGCGTATCGGATCATCCTGTGCGAGCCCGGCTAACACAGCTATAAGCATTACAGTCGTAATGGAAAGGATCTTCATTGGTCACACTCCTGATTTCAGACTATAACGCAGTTTTTCTCCGAATAGTTTCAAACGCCGGATCGGGGTCAAAGATCATTGTCTCCGGGCATACCGATACACGGACTCCAAAAGGTTATGTTCGACTTACATAGATCAAAATAGGAGAAATCATGGAACAGTCAGCAACATCAAAAGAAGCGATCAGCGATAACCCAATCGAATTATTAAAAAGCCTGCGATCCCAGGTGTATCATGACAACACAGAAGAACTCGCTCTCGGACTCGGCCGTCCGGTTGAGGAGGTAGAGGCCTGGATGAATGGTTCCGAGTCGATCGATGAGGATGCAGCCTTTAAGATCAGCCGGCTTGCGGATGAACGGCTTGGCGGAGACACATCCGGGCCAGAGGCCGCCAAGGATCCGAATAAGAGCATTGAGCAGCGGGTCTGATAGGACTTTGATTTCTAATTAAAAAAGAGGCTGTCTGAAAAGGCGGCCTCTTTTTTTTGGCGCAAAAAGGGGTAAGTGGCTTTAAAATATTGCATATGAAGAAGAAGGTGGTATTCAAGAGATACGACCAGAGCCAACCGATGCTGCTGCCGCCGAGCTAT
>JBGSWW010000155.1:0-3692 GCA_041751735.1 Pyrinomonadaceae bacterium
CATCCTCACCAGAATGGTCCGCTCGAGCGTTATCGAGGAGCTGGGCGAGGATTATGTCCGTACCGCCCGGGCAAAGGGCGTCAGCGAGCGAAAGGTCCTTTATAAGCACGTATTGAAAAACGGCCTGATACCGGTCGTCACAATTCTCGGACTTCAGCTTGGCGTGTTGTTGGCCGGAGCAATTATTACGGAAAAGATCTTTAACTGGCCCGGTTTGGGACTTTTACTGCTCGACGACGGAATCGGTAAACGCGATTACCGGTTGGTGCAAGGCTGTGTACTCGTAATTAGCATAACATTCATAATTGCAAATTCCCTTACGGATCTTGTTTACAGAAAGCTGGATCCGAGGATCCGTCTCTCATGAATCGACTAGGCTACATAGGTTTGGCCATCGCGGGAGTCTTTATCCTTGCCGCCATTTTCGCGCCGTGGATAGCCACACACGACGCTGTCGCACCAAACCTGGACATCCGATATCTACCGCCGAATGCCGACTATTGGTTCGGCACTGACGGCCTAGGGCGCGACATCTTTTCCAGGGTTGTTTACGGAGCGAGGATCTCGCTTGAGGTTGGTATAACGGTCGTTGTCGTATCGTCGATCATAGGCGTCCTGATCGGAGCGATCGCCGGATTCTATGGCGGCCTGATCGACAAGTTTCTTTCCGGTTATGTTTTCAATGTCTTCCTCGCATTCCCGGGCCTTCTGCTGGCGATCGCACTCGTGGCATTTCTAGGCGCCGGGCAAGGCAAGCTAATAGCTGCACTTTGCGTGATCGGCTGGGTCGGATACGCTCGCGTAATGAGAGGCCAGGTTCTAAAGGTCCGTGAGTATGATTATGTACTGGCCGCCCGAGCGCTCGGCGCGAGCAACTTCCGGATCCTCTTCACACACATATTACCTAACGCAATACAACCTTTGATCGTCCAGGCTTCGCTTGGAATGGCCGGAGCTGTGCTTTCCGAGGCGACGCTTTCGTTTCTAGGCCTTGGGATACCGCCGCCGGCACCGAGTTGGGGCACGATGATCGAAGAGGCCCGACAGTACTTCAGCAATTCGCCCCACGTTTTGTTTTTCCCCGGCGCCGCAATCGCTTTAACTGTGCTTGCATTTAATTTCATAGGTGACGGCCTACGCGAATATTTGGATCCCAAACAACGAGCAAGATAAAAGATGGGCGACGTCAGATTCACTTCACTGGGTGATTCAGCTTTGACAGTGGAATTCGGAAATGTGATCTCGGTCGAACTCAACGTAACCGCTATCGCACTTTCGAACCGCCTTGCACAAGATCCATTTCCCGGATTTATCGAATCTGTGCCGGCCTACGCTTCCACCTCGATCTTTTATGACATCTCCGAGGTCAGGCGAAATTTTCCCGAATTTCCCGACGCCTTCCAAGCGGTCAGCAGCATTGCAGATCGGGCATTGGGGGATCTCGATACCACGGCATCGTCGCCTTCGAGGCTCGTCGACATACCGGTCAGATTTGATCCCGATTCCGGGCCTGACCTTAAGATCGTTGCTGAAAGGTCAGGCTTGTCTCCGGAAGCCGTGATCGAGATATTTACGGGGACCGTTTACAGGGTTTTCATGCTCGGCTTTCTGCCGGGTTTTTCATATATGGGCGAAGTGGACGAACGAATAGCAACACCACGGAAGAGCACTCCGCAAGCCGTCGTTCCTAAAGGAAGCGTCGGCATTGCTGGTAAACAGACTGGTATTTATTCTCTCGCCTCGCCGGGCGGATGGCAAATAATTGGCCGTACGGATGTCGATATGTTTACGCCCGACGATGAATCGCCGTGCCTTTTGAGGCCGGGCGACAACGTGCGATTTATGTGTGTGGAACAATGAGCATACTCATCCAAAGACCCGGGATCTTGACCACCGTCCAAGACCTTGGCCGGCTTGGATCTCGGCGATTCGGCATCAATCCCGGCGGCGTCATGGACCCGGCCGCTGCTCGCCTGATCAACATTGTGCTTGGAAACATCGATAGCGAAGCGGTTCTTGAAATCCACTTTCCTGCCCCGCAGATCATTTTTGAAAAAGAGGGCGTGGCCGCAATAGGCGGGGCCGACTTTCTTCCACATCTCGACGGAGAACCACTGCAAACGTGGCAAGTATTCCGGGCAAATCCCGGCGCCATCCTCACCTTTGCCGGGAAAGGATCGGGAAACCGTGCCTATCTCGCGGTCAAAGGCGGCGTTGAGATCGAACGATGGCTGGGCAGTTCGAGCACAAATCTGATCGCGGGTCGAGGAGGATTTTCCGGGCGACGCCTGGAGGCCAATGATCGGATCGATTTCATATCTTTCGCTCTCGATAATCTCGATTCGACCGCCACCCGGATTTCCCCGTGGATCATCCCGCCATATAACAGTTCGCCTACAGTACGAGTGATTCCCGGAGCTGAATTTCAAAATTTAAGCGACCAGTCACGCGAGATTTTTTTGAACAGACAATTTGAAGTTTCCAGCAAGTCGGATCGCATGGGCTTTCGGCTCATTGGCCAGGCGGTCGAGCTGTCTGACCGTTCAGAAATGATCTCATCCGCCGTCAGCTTCGGCACCATACAGGCTTTGCCCGACAACCAGTTGATCATCTTGATGGCTGACCATCAGACTACCGGTGGATACCCTCGGCTGGCCCACGTCATTTCTCGCGACTTGCCACTGATCGGGCAGCTTGGCCCCGGCGATAAGGTGGCCTTCCAGCTAGTAACGCTTGATACAGCCGAGAAACTCTACCTTGAGTTCGAAAGGAATTTGAAATTTCTCGGTGCCGGGAGTAAATTTGAATCTGCTCCAAACTGATCGATTCCACCTTATGCTAACTGTCGACCTTAACTGTGACGTCGGTGAAGGTTGCGGCTACGATGCCGAACTTATGGGCCTCGTTTCGTCAGCCAATATCGCCTGCGGTTATCACGCGGGCGATGAGGAAACGATGCGAAAGACCGTCGATCTCGCGGTCGAGAATGGCGTTACGATCGGTGCCCATCCCGGCTATCCCGACCGCGAAAACTTCGGCCGCGACGTGATGGATCTTTCTGCCTCAGAGATCGTCCGTATCGTCACGGATCAGATCAACGCTCTTGCCGAGATCGCGAAAACCGCCGGAGGCAAAGTCACGCACGTTAAACCGCACGGAGCTCTTTATAACCAGTCGGCCCGCGATCCTGAGCTTGCCAGTGTGATCGCGAGGGCGATTGCCGATCTCGACGATCGGCTCATACTGTTCGGCCTGTCGGGCAGCCATTCGATCAGCGAGGCTGAGAAGATCGGCCTACGAACAGCATCAGAGGTTTTTGCGGACCGCACTTACCAGAGCGATGGCAGCCTCACGCCCCGTACAGATCTGAAAGCTCTTATCCAAGATCAGGAAACTGCCTCAACCCAGGTCCTCGACATGATCAAGTATGGCCGCGTGCGTTCGGTGGACGCGATCATGATTCCTATCATTGCCCAGACCGTTTGTATACACGGTGATGGCGATAATGCCGCCAATTTTGCACGGGCGATCAACCGAGCCTTAGCGCAAAGCGGCATTGAGATAAAAGCAATAGATGCCTGATACGGTAAAAAAGCCCTCGCTGAAGTCGGTCATATTTGGGGCCGCATTTCTTATGGCCACATCGGCCGTCGGGCCGGGGTTTCTTACCCAAACCACGGTATTCACGAAGC
>JBGSWW010000156.1:0-115213 GCA_041751735.1 Pyrinomonadaceae bacterium
GACCTCGTTGTCGGTATATTCGTCTCCGAGGTAAGTGTCGGTCATGGTCCATCTGCGACCTTCCATCAGACGTACATTGCTTGCATACAGGGCCGCTCCGACAGCGAGTCCGTCATCTCCGGCCGCCGGATGAATCGACATATCGGTAAATGGCGTCTCTAAAAGCGCCCTTCCGTTCGCGACACTGTTAAGTGCACATCCCCCGGCCATTGAGATCCGATGTTCGGGAACCTGCCGGTGAAGTTCGTTGAGCAGGTAAATGTAATATTTCTCGAACACTTTTTGGAGCCCAAATGCAACATCCTTATCACGCTGCGTGATCTCAGCGTATGGCTCACGAGGCGGGCCGAGTACATTAATGAACTTATCGGAAAAGAGGCGATGGACGACCATTTCGCCCGCGTCGTTAATCTCCATTCCCTGGTTTGCACCGAAAGGCAGAAAATAATCCGAAATAAGCTCAAAGCCATTTCGCTTTCTCCGAAGCATCCCTTCGAAAAAATCGGCGTAGGTGTCCGCACCGAGGGGAGCCAGCCCCATGACCTTGCCCTCGTCACCGTATTTTGGATAGCCGATGAATTGGCAAACGGCCGTGTACAGCGTGCCCAGGGAATGCGGGACAAACACCCGTTTCAAAACCCTTATTTCCCGGCCATCGCATTCGCTCATCATGCAGGATACAAAATCGCCTGATCCGTCGATCGTGATACCGGCGGAGTGTTCCCAGGGAGATGCAAAATACGCGCTCGCGGTGTGTGCCAGGTGATGCTCGATATTATGCGTCTTGAATTTGAGGATTTCTGGATCTACGTGACAATTCGCCGCGATCAGAGATGCCAGGTCGTCGAACGTTTTACCCTTGCTGCGGATCCGCGCGAGATTTAAGAGTCTTGTCGGATTTCTAAGCGCAAATTCGAGTTTCTTATGCAGGTTTGCCGAAGAGTCGCGACCGACCGCGACATGATCGATGTCGGAGAATTTTAATCCCGTGACTTCCATGCACCGTAGGATGGAAAGCGTTGGGAATCCGGCAAAATATTTGATTCGATTTAGCCGCTCTTCGGCGATCGCTATGACCGGCTGGCCATCAATGATAAGGGCTGCTGACGAACCGGCGTGAAATGTGTTTATTCCCAGAATTACACTCATGAGCTAGTCGCGCAACGATGCCTTTTTGTTGATCGAGCTTACGTATAAGCTATCCGCGATGTATTTCAACGGCGGCAGAAAGCGGCTCGCCTTTCTTGAGATCTCCGAAGCAAAGATCGCCATTTTGTGCGGCAGCGGCATTAGGTCGGCATCTGACGGCTGAAGGTTCAAGCCGAAAAAACAGTCCACTGAAAGGTCCGTGGGGCCGAAATGGCAATTGAACTCCCGTTTGAGCTCGTCCGGTTTCCAATAGAAAACATCGGCGCGCGATTCATTTGGCGGTCGAAAAAGCCTTTTCGCCTGCAAGTACATCGATCGGAGCCCGAAGCGATTCGGCATCTGTATCAGAACCTGTCCGCCCGGCACAGTGACTCTCGCCATATCGGCGAGAGACCGGGCGACTGTGGCCTTGGCAAGATGCTGCAGCACGCTGAACGAGAACACCACGTCGAATGTGACGTTCAGGAAAGGCAAATGACTAGCATCCCCGACAACAAAATCTGCCTCGACGCCCAGCTGAGCTGCAATACGTTTTGCCGCAAGAGCACCGTCCAGGTGAGGGTCAAGTCCCACGGCCCGGAATCCGTTTCTGACCGCCGGTATCGTCCATCGTCCCCAACTGCAGCCTACGTCAAGCAGCGCCCGACCGTTACCGGGTGAAAGCCTCATTTCGGGAAACGGATACCGTGTAAGGTTTTTCCGTACGGCAAAATATAAATTCCCGCAGGTAAAATGAAGCTGCTCCTGAACAAACTCGTCGACCTCAAAATCATTAAGAGAGTACTGGGTTACAACCCTGTCCACAGCTTCCCCCTTTTGTATCCGATCAACTTGCTGCAGCGTGCGTTTTAGATGTCCGTGCGCAGGGCGTCCGTCATCGAAGAGAAGCACCGGGATGCCTTCAACGACCAGGAACCTGTCATTCTCACGGCAAATGAGATGGTCGCCTTCCAATCTTAAGTTCAGCTTGTGCCTCGGACAAGCGAGTTTTTCCAGCAGCCAGTGATTCATATGACCGAAAATTCATCTTAACAGACTGCAGGAATAACACTGTTCAGTGTTTGAAATGGCGGATCCCGGTAAAGGCCATTGCAATGCCATGTTCATTGGCCGCGGCGATCGATTCTTCATCCTTGATCGAGCCTCCCGGCTGAATGATGGCGGACACACCGAGCGATGCTGCCTCATCAACATTATCTCGAAACGGAAAAAATGCGTCTGACGCCAGCACGGAACCCCGGATCGGCAAGCCGAATCGCTCCGCTCGTGTAGCGGCGATCCGGATCGAATCCACCCTGTTCATCTGGCCGGCTCCGACGCCGATCGTTTGGCCCGAGATAGCAAGGACGATTGCGTTAGATTTGACGTGCTTGCAAACGGTCCAAGCGAAAAGCATCGACGAGATCAGTTCATCCGACGGAACGGCACTGGTAACGAACTTCAGATCAGCGGCAGAGAGCCGCACGTTATCACGTCCCTGGATGAGCATCCCGCCTGAGATTTGCTTGTACTCGAGGTCCCGGACATTTTTTGAAGCCGTACGCAGTACCCGTAGATTCTTTTTCGATCGGAAGACTTCAAGTGCATCGTCATCAAATTCCGGGGCGATCACTACCTCGGTGAAGACCTCGTTTACTGACGCGGCCACCCTTGCATCAACCTTCCTATTGAAGGCGACGATACCTCCAAAAGCGGAGACTGGGTCTGTTGCGAGGGCGCGGCGATAAGCTTCTTCGTTCGTCGAGCCGGTCCCGACACCGGACGGATTGGTATGCTTGATGATCGCGACTGCCCGATCGGGGATGTCGTTGACCAGGTCCCATGCGGCCTGGGCGTCAACGTAATTATTAAACGACATCTCCTTTCCGTGAAGCTGCTCGGCGTCAGTTATCCCGCCACCCTCGGTGCAGTAAAGGGCAGCCTTTTGATGAGGATTCTCACCGTACCTCAGGTCCAACACCTTAGTAAGTTCAACTATCTTAAACTCCGACATATCTTCCGGCCCGGATGTATCCACCACCTGATCCTCTGCCTCTTCGTCGGACTCGATAAATACGAGTCCGCACAGAGGGTTTAGCGGCTCGAGCCGTTCGAGATCGTCATTGGAAAGCTGCTTGGCCAGATAGGACGAAATGGCAAGATCGTATGATGCCGTCCGTGTAAATGCGAGGGTCGCCAAACGCTGCCTCGTTTCTAGAGATATTGTGCCCCCGCTCGAATCCATCTCTTCGGTAATCTCAGAATAGAGTCGCGGGTCTGTTACCACGGCAACGTCTCGCCAATTCTTCGAGGCAGACCGGATCATAGCGGGGCCGCCGATGTCGATGTTCTCCACAACTTCATTAAGCGAAACGCCTTGTTCGGCTACAGTTGCCTCAAACGGGTAGAGGTTGACCACCAAGAGGTCGATCGGCACGATCGAGTGCTCCCTCATTGCGTCGAGGTGGCTTGTGTCGTCCCGAAGCCCGAGCAATGCTCCGTGGATCTTCGGATGGAGCGTTTTCACACGCCCGCCCATCATTTCGGGAAAACCCGTGACGTCCGCAACGTCTGTGACCTTTATGCCATTCTCTCTTAGGAAGTTAGCGGTGCCGCCGGTCGAGATTATTTCAACATTCAGGGCGACGAGGCTATTTGCAAAGGCGGCAATGCCGTCCTTATCGGAAACGCTGATCAACGCGCGTCGGATCTTTTTAACTTCGGACATATGTTCTTATCAAAAATAGGAAACAACAAAGCGGCCCTGTGAGGCCGCTCGCGAATAAATTTTGTTGACAAAGTTAATAGTGGCGATAGACGATCTCAATTCTACTGAGTCTGTGGCCTCGTACTAAACGAATAACCGTCCTAAAACAAAAGGCCTAGCACAAAAGCATCATGAAAAATGATAATTTTGATAAAACTCATTCAATTTTCTATTCTACTAACTTGCCAATCGGTGCATCTGAGCAAACAGTAATTGTATTCCCCAATCTTGGCTGATGTCAAAATCCTGCTCTCCACATAGGTTGTATCTACTCGCATTGGCGATCGGACTGTTGTTTGCCATTTCGGCCTATGCCCAAGACATGGCTGTTTCGATAAAGATCCAACCTGGTCCGCCTTCGATCGCGTTGATCGAAGGAAGATCTCAAAAGCCCGGTGGGCATCGGGAGCTTAGATTTTTGACTGATTATGCACACCTCTCAAAGCTGGCGGATCGTATATCGGGCGTGCAGCTTTTTGCTGAGAACGGTAAGACCGTTGCTTCGCATTTAGCCGGCCCGGGCAGATATATAGGTGAGAGCGACTTCAACGCCTGGACCTATCGAGTCGACATAACACCATTCAAAGACCGGTTCGCGGCCGCACATTTGACGTGGGGCACGCTCGAGGCGGCGATGATAACGCCTGACGACCTGCTTCCTCAGGATCAGAGGACCGCAAAGATAACGTTCGAACTTCCTGAAGGATGGAACGTTTCAGGAGGCGGACGTTCTTCGAACACAAATATTTTTGAGATCGCGGATCCCGGGAAAGCGGTCTTTCACGCGGGCCGCGGATTGCGCTCGACAACCGCGAGGTCGGGGAACTCGGTTGTCGAGTTAAGCCTTCTGGGCGAGTGGCGGTTCAGCGACGACGAGGCCGCCAAAATGGCGGTTTCGATCCTCGAAACGTATGTTGATCTCTTCGGGGAAGCTCCCTCCAGACGTATGCATATAACCCTAAGGCCGTTTCCAAACCCGGTTCCGCTTGGCCAATGGGAAGGGAACTCGCGTGGCTCGAGTATCACCATCGTTTCGTCGGATATGCCGTTCAAAAGCCAGTCGCTTCAGCGGCTGCACGAGCAGCTGCGTCATGAGATCTTTCATTTATGGATCCCGAATTCCGTAAACCTGACCGGCAACTACGATTGGTTCTATGAAGGATTTGGGCTGTACCAGTCTCTGAAATCGGGTGTTGCGGTCAACCGGATCCGTTTTGACGATCTTCTCGACACTTTGTCCCGCGCTTACGATATCGGATATTCGAGAGGAAATAAGGTATCCCTGATAGAGGCCTCCGAAAGCCGGTGGCGTGGATCAAATACACAGGTATACGCCCAGGGAATGCTGGTGGCATTTGCCTGTGATCTTGTGATGCTGCGCGCATCTAAGGGAAAGCGTTCGATCGCACACATTTTAAGAAGCATATACACCCGCTATCGGGCCGACACTCCGCCGAGGAAGGCAAACGAGGCGATCCTTGATTTGCTGCGTTCCTATCCCGAACTCCGTCAGATCGCCGATGCCAGCATAACAAGTTCCGCCCCGATCGATTGGCCGGAGTTATTGAAATCAGCGGGCCTCGAGCTGTACGAGCGCGATCAACTGGCGAGGATAAAAGTGATAGACGCTCCGTCCGGCGGTCAGAGAGAAGTCCTCGAGCGGTTAGGTTATAATAATTGGCGTAAGTTGCCGAGAAATTGATAGATGACGAAACAGTTTGCCTTAGTGTTTTTTGTGGTTGTGATCCTGCTGTCCCAGACGGGCTGCGGCCTATTAGACGCGGGTGTTTTGGGAGAGAACGACACCGCAACGGTCATAGCGAAGAGCGCCTGGATACGCACATCCTATTCCGTCGTGGCGGCTGACCTGCTGGAAGTGAAGCGCGGCGAGCGGCTCGATGTGCTTGACGAGACCGATTTTGAAAAGGTTCGGTGGTATCGTGTCCGGGCGCGGGATGAAGCGCAGACCGAGGGATGGATCGAGGCGCAAAATATAATCACCAGCGACACCCTCGAAAGGTCCAAGAAGATCGCGGAAGAATTCAAGGACCAGCCTCCTCAAGCTGCCGGAATGATCCGCTCAGCGTCTAATCTGCGGGCGGCTCCTGATATGGCCCCCGAGAATATTTTATTCAAACTGTCTAATGGCTCGACGTTTGAGATCATGTCATGGCGGTTTGTTCCAAAGGAGGAACTTCCCGACGTTGATGACGCGGCCAAGGGTGAACAGCCTCGGAAAAAGAGGACGAAGAACGAAGAGATTGAAGCTGCCCGTGAAGTGGGAGAACCGGAGCGCATAGACGAAAAATATGATATCTGGTATCAGGTAAGACTCGATCCCTCTGTCTCGCCTGCTCCGGCCGGATGGCTTTTTGGCCGTCAGGTCGAATTGCAGGTCCCTACCGACATTGTGTTCTTCCAGGCGAACAATCGGAAATTCGTGACGTGGCAACGCTTGGATGCAGATTCGGCAAACCGGGTCGGCGTTGGCGATAAATCCCTCGCACCGGGCAACTGGGTCGTGTTGTCCCGCACCAATTATTCAAAACCCGTTGATGGCGTCGAACCGGATTTCGACGGCATTGTCGTACTGGCTTTCGACAAATACGAGCAGAGTTATTACACGGCATGGCGAAGTGCCCCTAATACTGATGTTTGGGGTAGCCTTCCCCTTATTGTTGAAGGCAAAGGCGATAATAAAACCTTTAAGCTCATGCTGCGTGGCCCCTCAGGGCAGATGGAGGAAAAAAGATTTGTAGTATTCAGGGACAAGAACCGGTTGCGAGTGACTCCGCCCGAAGATATCGGGCAATACCAGACGAAATCAAAATAGAAGTGGAACTTCCAAATGACAATCCGTTTCCTGAAACGGTCGAGATCGAGATAACCGATTCTCTCGACCTGCATTCATTCCACCCCGGCGACGTTCGTGCGGTGACCGAGGAGTACCTGGCCGAAGCTCATAAGAAGGGGTTTAAGCTCGTCAGGATCATCCACGGAAAAGGCGTAGGCGTTCAGCGGGAGATCGTAAGAAAAGTGTTGTCGGAGTCGGATTTTGTCAAAGTTTTTAAGAATGCCCCTGAGTTTTCCGGCAGCTGGGGCTCGACCATTGTCGAATTCGAAAATTAAGAATCACCAATAACGTCGGCCCAGACCTCGTCATCTTTGCCTGGTGCAATTTCCAGAGTTGCGAGAATACGGTCCTGTTGGGCGATCCGACGTTCGGCTTTTTCAAGTTTGACAGATAGGCCGGTGCATTTATGCTCGAGTTCCTGAAGGTACTTCTTTCGCTCACGATAAACGCGATCGATGTAGAACATATAGGTGAACTGCAGACCCGCAACTCCGAGAAGGACGAGAGAGAGACCGATGAGAGCGTACATTAACATTGCCCTTGGACCGAAAAAAGTTACGTAGCTTTAGATTATAACCTTGACCATAGGCGCAGGAAAAGTAAAATCTAAGCTCAGCCGGGAAACGAAGCCGCTTTTGATGCATCTATCCGGCGCGGTGAGAATATAACTAGATGAACACTCCAAATCTAAGACTGATCTACACTCTGTTGTGCGACGATGTCCGAATAGAAATGGGCAACAAAATCTCATTGATGGGCATTTTTCAGAACATCATGGTCGAAAAGCTTCCTGTTTCGCTAATAAAGTTTGCGGTGATCAATCACTGGCGCGGTCAGGGAAATCACCAGACAGAGGTGCGTATATTATCGCCGGACAAGTCGAACCTGGTCGTCACTTCGCAGCCGACGACGATCGAGCTCGCGGAGGGAGGATTTACCGATAACGTGAGCTTTTTTGTGAATGTTGTATTTCCCAACGCCGGCACGTATTGGATCCAAACGATCGCAAACACAGTTGTGTTGGACGAGTTCCCACTGATCGTGACCGATACCGCTAATATGGAATCTATGCGGCCCGCGGACGAGATAACAGAGACAATTAACTGAAGGTACTGACTAAATCTTGAAAACTTTCTTCTTCCCGGCGGATCACCGCATAGCATGAGCATGCGGTCGCTTCGAGCCCAGCGCGGTCGATCGTTAGAATATTACGGCGGCTAAAGCTGATCAGATTTTTCCGCTGCAATTCTCCTGCGGCCCGGTTTACGCCCTCCCGTCGGACACCGAGCATGTGAGAAAGGAAGTCCTGAGTTATACGGTATTCATTCGACTCCATTCGATCCCCGGTCATAAGCAGCCAACGGGCAAGCCGCTGTTCGATAGGATGAAAGCGATAACACGCCGCCGACTGGGTTATCTGCACCATCAGGTAATGGATGTAAAGCAGAACATAACGGTTGAGCGAGCCTCCATAAGCAGCCAGGTCGTCGGTTTTCAGCCTAAACGCCGTTCCGGCCCCTTGAATGATCGCTCGCGACGGAGACGTCAAGGCCCCCAATGCGGCTGACGCGTTGGCCATTCCCTCTTTGCCGATGATCCCGACCTCAAGGGAGGAGCCCCCGTCTACCGTAGCAAGAAGAGAGATCAAACCACTCGACGGAAAATAAACATACTCCAACGGCTGTCCAGTTTCGAACAGGGTAGATTCGAATTCAAGATCGTGAGGCTCCAAATACGGAAATAAAACGTCCAGTTCGTTGTCGGGCAGGGAGGCGAGAAGTCGATTACCAACTGCCGACGGAGGTGTTTGCGTTTGAATAAAAACTCCTGCGGAAAAATCAATAAAGGACATTGCCCCGTTCGGACCGAAGAACTTACAGGACTACTCCCTGGTAATCTGTCACGACGATGTCGATAAAACATTAGCTTTTCGGAAAGAAGCTTCCGACCCTAACACAGTAGCAACAATTAACCAGTGTATGAAACGAAGGCGCGGGCTAGTGTGCGAAACCGCACATAGTTGATAAGAAAAGATTTATGCGGGCGACGGGGATAGAGACCGGTAATTTTCTAAACGACTCTAGATAGATGCGGACAATTGAATACGATCGATATCTTGTTTTATTTTTGTTGACGGGATACGTCCAATGAGATGGCAAGTCGGTAGATGGCGGCGGAATCGACCTCGATCTCTTTGCTGGCCTTAGTGTCTTTATAGAACGCTGTCATCCGATATTTCGCCGTTTCCTCGGGCCGGCGAAAAGCAAATTCGCCGTAGATGTTGGTCATCAGAGTGGCTATTTTTTCGGTCGAACCGTTGGCATTTACCCGTTCAACCACGACCTTTGCTGCTGTCACGCTAGTGCCGTCTTTGAAGAAAACGCTTCCCCGGACGATAACCTGCGTGCCTTGGTCCACCTGCATTATCAGGCGGTCTCCAAGATCAACTACCTTATTTCCTTTAACCTCAATGCTATATTTTATACCTGAGGAATAGCCTTTCGCATCAAAGACGATGTTATACCTCCCGGCATCGAGACCGGTCAGCAGGAACTGGCCCTTGTTATCGGACCGAACTGAGCGGACGTCTTTCGACTCCTGTCGCGCAGTGATCGTGGCCCCTGCGATCCAGTCACCGGCCATGCTTCGCAATCTGCCTTTAACTCCTCCGGCAGACTGAGCCGAAACTACTAATGCAATAGAAGTAAGAAGGAAAAAGAATACGGCCGATGAAAAGGCCTTTTGGAGAAGCTGAGATTTATGCATGCAGCGAATTTGATTCCGGCAGAGCACCACGAAGCTCTGCCGCTACATCATTGATGATATCGTCGAGGCTTCGGGTTGGCTTGTAACCGATAAGTTCGGCAGCTTTTCGAAGGCTCGGCACACGACGCTGCATATCCTCAAACCCGTCACCATAGACGTCTGCATAGGGAACATATCGGATCTCACTCGAGCTGCCGGTGAGGTTTATGGCGCGCTTTGCCAGGTCATTGATCGATACCTCGTCATCATTTCCCAGGTTAACGACCTTGCCGAAACAAGCAGGAGTTTCCAGGAGACGAACTAATCCTTCTACGACGTCGGCGACGTGCCCGAAACACCGTGACTGGGTCCCGTCTCCATGAACGGAAATAGGCTCGTTCTTCAAGGCCGCCTGGACAAATCTAGGGACCACCATGCCGTACTGTCCGGTTTGTCTGGGACCGACTGTATTGAATAGACGGGTGACAGCCACCTGTAACTGCGTCTCTTTCCAATGGGCAAGGGCGAGAAATTCGTCAAGCGTCTTTGCACAGGCATACGCCCAGCGATGCTTGTCTGTGCCGCCGGTTAGAAGATCGTCATCTTCGCTAAAGGGTACTGAGATCCCTTTACCGTAGACTTCAGACGTACTTGGGATCAGGACCCGTTTGCGGTAACGCGAGCAAAATTTGAGAACCGTGTCGGTTCCGTGAAAGATCGTTTCGATGGTTTTCACCGGCTGTTCCATTATCAGCCTGACACCGACGGCGCTCGCCATGTGGTACACCCTGTCGGTTTCGCGGATGAGGTCCTCCATCAGGGAAGAGTTGAGGACGGTGTCAATAATGAGGCTAAAACTCGCCTGGTCTTCGAGATGGGCTATGTTTGAATAGCGGCCCGTCGAAAGGTCGTCGATGACCGTGATCTCATGGCCCTCACCCAACAGTTTGTCGGCCAAATGGCTGCCGATAAAACCGGCACCACCCGTGATAAGTATTTTCATATCCCGAATTATACCTTTTTGGCAGTAAAAAGCTGTTCAGCGCAAGCTAGGCCGCCTGGCCCTTTTCAACGACTTTAGCGAAAAAGGCAACCGTTTTCGTAAGGCCTTCTATAAGCGGGACTTTAGGCTCCCAGTTTAAGAGTCTCCGGGCCCTTTCGATATTCGGCTGGCGTTGTCGGGGGTCGTCCTCCGGCAGCGGTAGATACTTCACATTAGTGTGGTTGCCCGTCACTTCGGCGACCTTTTCAGCGAGTTCCTTCATTGTGAACTCGCTTGGGTTCCCGAGGTTCACAGGCATATGAATGTCATCGGCCTCAGCGTTCATCAGCTTGATGAGCCCATCAACCAGGTCGCTCACATAGCAAAAAGAACGGGTTTGCGATCCATCGCCGTAGATCGTGAGATCTTGCCCTCGAAGTGCCTGCACGATAAAATTTGAAACGACACGTCCATCGTTTTCAAGCATTCGCTCGCCGTAGGTGTTGAATATCCTAACGATACGGGTATCGACGCCATTTTGGCGGTGATAGTCCATCATAAGGGTCTCGGCCACTCGCTTCCCCTCGTCATAACAGCTTCTTAAACCGATAGGATTAACGTTTCCCCAATATTGCTCGGTCTGCGGATGCTCGATAGGATCGCCGTAAACTTCAGAGGTCGACGCCTGCAAAATTCGGGCATTCACGCGTTTTGCCATCCCAAGCATGTTTATGGTTCCCATCACGTTGGTTTTCACGGTCTTTACCGGATTGTATTGGTAATGGATGGGCGATGCCGGACACGCGAGATTATAGATCTGATCAACTTCAAGCAGTATCGGCTCGGTAACGTCGTGACGCACCAACTCGAACGAGTCGTTGTGCAGCAAATGAGCAATATTCGCCTTGCGGCCGGTGAAAAAGTTATCGAGGCATATGACCTCGTGCCCGTCATTTAGAAGCCGCTCGCAAAGGTGCGATCCAATAAAGCCGGCGCCGCCGGTCACAAGTATTCGCATAAACTCTTTTCTTCCCATAATTAACCACTTCGAACAGTAAAGATTCAAACACCCGGCGTTTTCACTATTTCTTTTTCTGCGATTGGTTTTTCATTTGGGCCGAATCCTTTAAATTCGTTTCAAATAGCTTAAAGATACGCTTGTATTCGTCCGCCCAACTCGTAGGCTGCACAAAAGCGTGATCTTCTACCGGATAGCCGGCGAGCTCCCAATTTTCCTTCCGCAACTCGATCAATCTTTGCGCCAGCCGGACGCTGTCTTGGTAATGTACATTCACGTCGACCATTCCATGGCAGATCAAAAGAGCCCCCTTCAAACCTGCGGCATGATAGATCGGCGAACTCTGGCGGTAAGCTTCCTGGTCGCTTTGGGGTAGGTTCAGTATGTTTGACGTATAGCCGTTATTGTAATGCGCCCAATCGGTTACAGGACGCAGGGCCGCTCCGGCAGCGAAAACGTCGGGGGTCGTAAACATCGCCATCAAAGTGATAAATCCCCCGTAAGACCCGCCGTAAATTCCAATTCGTTTTGCATCTACACCATGTTCAGTGACCAAATACTGAGCAGCATCGACATGGTCGTTCAGATCTTTTCCGCCCATAAACCGGTATATACCTGTTCGCCAATCGCGTCCGTAGCCGGCCGAACCCCGATAATCGATATCCAGAACCGCGTAGCCTTTCTCCATCAGGAAATGATGGAACATATATTCGCGGTAGTAGCTGCTCCACCAATTATGAACGTTCTGCAGATAGCCGGCGCCGTGAACGAATACGACCGCCGGCCCGCCTTTCCTGTAATTCGCCGGTTTGTAAAGCCGTCCGTAAACGGTAGCTCCATCTCGGGCTTTGATCGGAACGATGGGCGGAACGATCCACTTATGCGATCTCCACTCATCGGCGGGGGAATTGGTTACCTGCCTGATCTCGGCCTCTGTGACACCCGTTTTGTTCGGAGCGATGTAAAGTTCGGTCGGTATGTTGGCGTAAGATCTCAGAATGGCCAGCTTCGTCTGGTCCGGGGAAACGAACGCCTGATTATTACCAGTCATCGAGGTCAGACGGGTACGTGCTCCGCCGTCGAACGACATCGAGTAAAGATTGCGTTCGAAAAAGCTGCCCTCGCTGGAGGTGAAATAGAACTTTGTCTTATCTTCCGATAAACGTACGTCGGAGACTTCGAATGGGCCTGATGTTAACTGGGCCGGTGAGCCGCCGTCGATCGAGACCGCGTAAAGGTGAGCGAACCCGTCACGCTCCGATTGGAAATACACGCGTTTGTTGTCCGGCAGCCAGCCCAGCGTAAACGAGCCCGGGCCACCAACCCAAGCATCATCGCGGATCGTTGCGAGTATCTTTGTCTTTCCGGTCGCGGGGTCGAGGTGCATTATCCAGCGATCTTTGTTATCGACCGATCGCCCCTGCATGACTGCGTTCTTGCCATCTTCCGACCATTGCGGCGGTGCCAACGCGATCTCGCGATCACGCGGCAGCTGGGTGCCCGTCTGGCCCCTTCCCGTACCTTGGGTTTGCTCCGCTGCTCGTTCGGTAGGGGGCTGCCCCGTCGTATTTTGTTCCGTTCTCTGAACCGGCGGAGCGACCGTTAAGCGTTGACCGTGGTCAACCCATTTCGAGTCACCGGTTTCGACGCTGATGATCGCGATCCGATTACGTCCCTGCAAATCGCCGACTTTAGTGCGGCTTGGAATGTCTTCGGTATAGCCTGCCTCGGTGATGTAGTTCGGAACGATTGTATTTTTAGCACCCGTTGCCACTTCGTTGATAACTACGATCACCGACTTTCCATCAGGCGCAAGCGACATGTTCCCGGCGGTTTGGCCCGTTGTTAACTGGAACGGCTTACGTCGATCTTTTTCACGCTCTTTACGCTTCGCTTCGTCAGCCTCGCGCTTTTCGGCTCGCTCACGAATGACGTCGAGCAATGCACGTTCTTCCTTTTTAAGGGCTTCCTGGCTGTCAGTTCCTCTGCGGGTCGCATCCTGATTTTGACTCTGAGCACCACCCCCTCCACCGCCTCCGGCTGAGCCGCCCGCACCGCCCGCAGGACGGATATCGGTAAGCTGCTCCAGCCAGCCGCCGTCGAGAGCGAACGAATAAAGATTATTTTGCCTGGTGAAAGAAATATGGAGCTGATCACCGATGAATCGCGGATTCGCTTCGACGTCCGTGGTCTTCGTCAACTGACGCCGGGCGCCCGACTGGACGTTGTAAAGAAAGATATCGCCGGTGTCGGCATAAACGACCCATTTCTTATCGTCCGACACGTCGCCGCCCGACGGAGGAGCCTGCCTTGCTTCTTCTTCCGAGAGCTTTTGCAGTCCGCTGCCGTCGACATTGACAACATACGTCGATGTCTCGCCGGTTCGCGGTTCGTTGGCCCGCTTCCAGCTGAAGTAGATCTTCTTACTGTCCGCCGACCAGCGAACCGCGCCAGGCTCATAACCTACCAACTCGGGCCCGCGCATAATATTGTCGATGGTCAGGTCGAACTGCTTAGGAGCGGCGGCCTGCTGGGCCGAAGCAACCAGCGGCTCAAGACAAAAAGCGACTATTAAAATGAACGATAGGATCGATCTCATTAGGGGTTTCCTGTTTAACTTTAGATTTGCAGAGCTTTGCTCAGATGAACACAAGTATAATCGTGTTTGATTATTTCGTCATATATTGCACCCAATGCCGCGAGACTCATGGCAGAGGAGGGATGATTGCTTAATTGTCATGCGCTTCGTTGAGTGCTTCGAGTACCTTTAGTCCAGCCTTGTCTTTTGGACGTCCGGCGGCTCGCTTCGCAACTATCAAAGCCGGTATCGAAAGAATGTATGTTGGATATCCTTCGAGATCAACGCTGATCGATTGACTGACCAAATCCTCGTAGTTCCCGACAGCTTTCACTTCACCCAGCAGATCCACGTCTCCCATCGAAGTTTCGAAAGTGAAATTGGTACCATGCTGGAGCGTAGTCCAGTCGAAGATATATGGCAGATTCTCGGGAAAGTTTCTCGGTCGTGGATTTAGCGGAGACAAAACTTCAGCGATCTTTTTTAGATTCTCATTCGTTCGGGAATAGCAATGTCCAAATCTTCGGTTATGTAGTTGCCGCCATGGCTCCTAATGGCAATTCCCCCAACGATTACGAAATCTACTCCGATCTCGCTAAGCCGTCGAGCTATTTCAAAAAGATCGATCATCGCGATTTGGTCTTATCTCGGGCTTTTGCCCTCCGCATCGCTTCCTCGAACTTAATCATCGAATTTGCCGCGGCGTCGTTACGTTTGATCCTCTCCGCGGGTGTATAACGAAGATTCTCTGCGAGCTGTGTCAGGTCGATCCCAAAATCCCGTGCCTCAGCGATCTTGCTCCCGGGCGCCGGGTTAAGAAGCTTTTCTCTGGGCGTTTTCTTCATGAGCATATTTTACGGCAATTCTAGCGCCGCCGCACGCTTTTCCGCCTTCTGCTCTTCCGTCAGCCGCTGATATTCGTAGATCGCATTTTCCCATGTACCATACATGGCGTTTGGCAGAACGATCCATCGTTTGCCCCATTCGTTCTTGATCCTATCTACTTCAGCAAATCGGTCAACGACCGACTTGCGTTCAAATACGTCGGAAAAGTCATCCAGGTTATCGCCCATTACCAGAACGATTCGATATTTTTGACCGACGAACTCACGCCGCGGAGTTTTGGTCGAGATATTATTGCCGCTCGCGTCCTTTTGCCGCAATAACACGTTCTCCGCAGAGATATCCTTGAACCCGGCCTTTTTCAGATTTTCGATGGTATCCGGCTTCTGCACTTCGTCGCGGTTAGATATGTAAAAAACCTTTACTCCCTTAGAGACCGCATAGTTAAGAAATTCGACAGCCCCTGGAATTGCCTTGGCTTTTTGCATCTTGCTCCACGAGTACCACTCCGGGAGGTTAAACGCAATGCCACTTCTTATTCCAGCCGCTTGAGCAGGCGAATTATCCAGGACTGTCTCGTCAATATCTACTATGATCGCACGCGGCATTTTACGCTCGGACTTGGGAAGTCTCCTCACATTCTTTTTATCGAGGTCCGCATCGAGCTGCCATCGTGCCAGGTTAAAAGCCTGATATGCGACGGCCCGAAACTCGGCGGCCTTCTGCATGTAGAGAGTAGCTCCCGTCTGGTAATCCAGATCCGCTTTCGGAGCGGGCACTGCCTGCTGGCCGCGCAAGTAGTGCGAACCTGTGAAGAGTAAAGACGAAAATAGGATCAGGACAATTGAGCTTTTTCGAATGTAATTCATGGTGTTGTTTGGAGGGGGAGTCTGTAATCGATTATAAAGGACTTATGCCCAAAGAACCCAACGAATCCGAAAGCTCAGAGCCGAAAGCTCCGAATCAACGGCACAAGACCTGGGAGGAAGACCAGAAAAAGCGTGGGTATTACTACGATGATGCTCACGGATACCAAACTTACGACGCCGAAGATGACGACGATCCCGTAGACGAAATAAAAAAAACACCGGGCCATGATTCTAGACCCGGTGTGAATGCTCACGAAGAACAATCCTAGAAGGTAAATCGTGCTCCCAGCTGAGCTGTAAACGGACGTCCGACCGGCGGTCCGAATCCAGGCCCAAACAGCGAGAGCGGTGTCAAGAATGACGAGGTATTCGCACCGGAGCTGAGGCCCAAACGATTCCCAAATGCCAGGTTCTCGGTGTTGAAGACATTAAAGAGATCGATATAAGTCGATAATCGATAACGTTCCCCAAACTGGAAGTTCTTGCTGACCTTTACATCCGTGTTAAAGAAACGTCCGCTTCGCCTTTCCACCGATGTGCCGTTCACAACAAATCCGTCCCTCATGCTATTGACGGGGGCTTGCTGACAGCCGAATGGGTTTAGCGCTTGGACAGCAGCAAGGTTTCCCCGGACTGCAAAAACGGCTGCCGGGTCGACACCGCTACAAAGGCGGTCTACCGCTTGCAGGCCATCCCCGTCACTGTCGAACCCCGCCAATGGTGAGTAAGGCCTCGCAGATCCAAATTGCATTATCGGAGCCACTTGGAAGTCCCAGGGTAGATTGATAACGCCGCTTAGAACGATTCGGTGACGCTCATCCAACTTGGTCGGGCCAAATTCATTGGTACCGAACTGTTTCTCGGGAACCGCCGCAACGCCTGTACCCGAATACGAGGCGGTAGGCCAGCCGCCCCATGATCGGGAACTTGCCAGCACATACGCCGCGTTGAACAGAAGTTTATTCGACCTGTACTTTAAAGTAGTAGTCCAGCTATCGAATAGAGACCTGTTCGTCGTTGCGAAAGACAATATTTGAGCTAACCGGTTGCCTGGCATTCCAGCTGCGACAAATGCCTGGCTAAGTAGGCGGGTCGAAGTTCCGAGCGGGCACTCAGGCCTGACAGTGGAATTTCCCCCAAAGGCTGCGTTACAGGTTTTCGAGATCAGAGGATTCATGTTTAAGAACCTGGGCTCATGAAGCCCGAGTGTATGCACATAATCGCTCGAGATCGACATATTACGCGAAACTTCTCGTTGAAATCCGATCGAAAACTTCTGGATGTACGGCTCTCTCGCGTCCGGGTGATTGATCCGGCCAACCGATCCATTGATCAGGCTTGAGAAATTTGCATTTGCGGGGAGCGCCGGAAGCGGATCCGTGCCATACCTAAATGAATAAAGCGGTGAAGACGGATCCGGGTTACCTGCTGGCCTTTGCAGATTTATAGCTGTTTGGAAAACCTCTGGCTGCGACTGTACGGACGAAAAGAGCGACAGGTTCTGGAAGATCTGGTCGTAGAATATTCCATATCCCCCGCGAATGACCGTCTTGCCGTCACCCCACGGATCGTACGCAAAACCGAACCGCGGCTGGAATTCGGTCCAGCTCGGGGTTGTACGCCTAAGCTGGCTATCATCGCCCGCCAAAGCCTGAGCCGTGGGATGGTTAAGCTGTTTAAGAAGAAGCATTGTCCGATTCTCGTTCTGTGGAGGCAGGTTGCCAATATTGGCGTCCCAACGAAGACCGAGATTCAGGGTCAGCTTCCGCGTAACTTTCCAATCGTCCTGAAAGTAAAAGGCGAGTTGGTCGAGCTTCTGAAAGTGCGAGCTGGCTCCATCAGAATATTGCAGGGACTGGAGAAGGTCCGGTCTGTTGAAACCGCCTTCCGCGATGATAGTCGCGGGCGATTGCCTAAAGGTGAGGCTGTACCCGCGGGTACCGAAATAGAAGTACCCATCTAAGATCGCGTGAATGTAGTTCACGCCGAACTTCATCGTGTGATCTCCTGAGACCACTGAGACATCATCACGGAATTGATATTTGCGTTCGAGCGTCGCTTGAGGGGTGTTGGCGTTCTGCCCGATCGTAACGCTGCCTGGGAAATTGAGGGTCAACCCTTCTGCATTTGGGAGGATCTCGTTCTTGAAGTCCTGAAAATGAAACGCGAACTGATTCAATACGTTGGTACTTACCTGATAAGTGTGGTTTCCGAGGAAACTGTATAGCCTGTTCGACGTCACGTTTCCGCCGCTTAGATCTGTTCTGGCAGGGTTCGAGACCTGGTCGTTCGGTGATTTGTTGTCCTGGAAAGAAACCTATAAAACAGTGACTGTTTGGAAGTCGCCTTATGATCTACCTTAGCGGTCAGCAGGGTATCGTCATATGGCGTCGGGATCACCGGAACAAAATTTACACCAGGAATAGCCTGGAGCTGCGCTACAGCATCGCCAGCGATAGGCGTTTCTTGGCGCTCTCGGAACCTTTCTAGGGCAAAGAAATAAAAAAGCTTGTCCCTTTTTATCGGCCCGCCCACGCTGCCGCCGAATTCCTGTCGCTGGAATGGCGGATTGTCTCGATTGCTTTGTTTATCAAAAAAATCCCTTGCCTGAAGGTTGTGGTGGCGAAAATTTGCAAAAGCCGAGCCGTGTATATCATTACCGCCGCTCTTGGTGATGACATTCACCACCCCGCCGACAGCACGTCCCTGATCGGCACCCCAGCGATGCTGCTGTACCTGAAATTCCTGTATAGATTCATAAGCAAAGTTCTGCAGCAGGCTGCCGACCACATTGTCTTTGTTATCGCCGCCGTCGACATTGACATTAACGCCACGTCCGTCGCCGCCATTGAACGCGATCGTTCCAAGTCGGGTCTTCGTCGGGTCAAAGTTGCCGATCTGCCTGGCTTCCGGTGCTATTATGGTCAGCCCAGCGAACGTGCGGTTAAGAAGCGGCAAGTTTGCGATCTCTTTTGGACTGATCGTGGTGTCAATGTTCGATCGCGTCGTTTCGACTAGCGTGTCGTCAGCGACGATCTCGACAACTGCCGATATCTCGCCCGCTTTAAGCTCCACGAGCATTGTTCGGCTTGTGCCGACATTTAGATCGACATCCTTTATGACGGATCGGCTAAAACTCGATGCTTCGACCGAAACAGTGTATCTTCCCGGCTGAAGATTTGTGATCGAAAACGACCCGTTATCACCACTTGTTACGCTTCGGGCCTGATTTGTTGCGTTGTTGGTTGCCGTCACCGTTGCGCCCGGTACGACCCGTCCGGTCGAATCTTCGACCGTGCCCGTTATACCCGCAGTCGTAACCTGGGCGACGGCCGTAGCGGCCATCGAGATTACGAGTACAACTGATCCGATCAAGCTTCGAAAGTTTGAATTATAGATCATGAGATTCTCCTTCCTTTGAAATTTGAAAATTGTCTGAGTCAGATGACTCAAGGGTTATTCTGTCACTGTCTGAAAAAGCAATAAGTATTCCACGGCTGAACCCTCAATAAAATAAGGGCTCCAGCCCTGAACTGGGAGGCTATTATACAGAAAAATATGTAAAAATAGGAAAAAATGAATAAACCTAAGAATTTAGGTTAAACACAATTTATTTCTTTGGCCTTTCATTGGCCTTTAGGACACGTTTTCTGAGCCTTATGGCTTTGGGTGTTACCTCGATCAATTCATCGTCAGCGATGAATTCGAGCGCACGCTCCAGGGACATCTCACGTTGGGGTACGAGCCGCATAGCTTCATCGGCACTGGTCGTTCGCATGTTGGAGAGCTTCTTCTCTTTGATGGGATTTACATCGAGGTCAACGGCACGGGCGTTCTCGCCGACGATCATTCCTTCGTAGACCTTGATCTGCGGCTTAACGAAAAGAACTCCCCGTTCCTGCAGGTTGTAGAGAGCGTATGTATTCGTTTCGCCCATTCGGTCAGATACCAGCGAGCCCGTTTGCCGCGATCTCATATCGCCCTGCCATTTATCGAATTTTAGAAAGAGAGTGTTCAGTAGCCCAGTGCCTTTGGTCTCGGTCAAAAACTCGCCGCGAAAACCAATCAGGCCGCGTGAAGGCACTTCGAACTCTAATCTGACTCGGCCCGAACCATTATTGACCATTTTCGTCATCTGGCCTTTCCTGCGGCCGAGCGCCTCGGTGACTACGCCGATGAACTCGTCCGGAACATCGATAACGACCTGCTCGATCGGCTCCAGGGTCTCGCCTGTTTTCTCGTCCTTCTTGGTAATGACCTCGGGTTTCGAGACCTGCAGCTCGTAACCCTCGCGCCGCATCATTTCGATCAGTATGGCAAGCTGCAATTCACCGCGGCCCGAGACCTTGAACTGCTCGGCAGCCTCGGTCTGCTCCACACGTAACGCAACGTTTCCGAGCAATTCGCGGTCGAGTCGGTCCTTGATCTGACGTGATGTCACAAATTTGCCGTCGATCCCGGAGAATGGGGAAGTGTTGACGCCAAACACCATTGCGATAGTGGGCTCATCGACGGCGATCGTCGGCAAAGGCTTAGGATTGTCGACTGAAGTAATCGTTTCGCCGATCTCAATGTCATCAAATCCTGCGAGAGCGACTATTTCACCAGTGCCCGCCTCCGTGACGGTTTCGCGTTCGAGCCCTTCAAACACGAAAAGCTCCTTCACACGTGTCTTTACCGTGGAACCGTCACGTTTTGCGACGACCACCTCCTGGTTTTTGGAGATCGCTCCCGAAAAGATCCGTCCGATCGCGAGGCGTCCGACGAATGGATTGTAGTCGATATTCGCCACTAGAAGCTGAAGGCTGTCATCGCGAATGGCGTGAGGAGCAGGGATGGTTTCGATGATCTGATCAAACAACGGTTTGAGTGTTTTGGAGCCGTCCCCCGGTTCTGCCATGGCGATGCCGTCGCGGGCGATCGCATAAAGAATAGGAAATTCGATCTGTTGGTCATTGGCACCCAGATCGATGAATAGGTCATAGATCTCGTCAACAACTTCCTGGTGACGCTCATCTTGCCGATCCATTTTGTTCACTAGCGCGATGCAGGGAAGTTTGAGTTCGAGAGCCTTTCGCAGCACAAAACGCGTCTGCGGCAGGCAGCCTTCGGCCGCATCCACGAGAAGTACGATGCCATCGACCATTTTGAGCACGCGTTCGACCTCGCCGCCGAAGTCGGCGTGGCCCGGTGTGTCTAAAATGTTGATCTTGAAATCGCCATATCGGACCGAGGTATTCTTGGCCATGATGGTGATCCCGCGTTCTCGCTCGAGATCCATGGAATCCATCACCCGGTCGACAACAGTTTCGTTGTCCCTATGCGTGCCGGATTGAGCCAGCATGGCGTCTACCAGAGTCGTCTTTCCGTGATCGACGTGGGCGATGATGGCGATGTTTCTGATATTGTCTTTGGTCATCATAGATATAAATCCCCGCTTGAAGGCAAACGAGTATAATGGCTGAAATGCCCTTCGAAGGCAACCAGAGAGAAAGTAAAGGCCGGACGGACGTCAAAAATGGGGTTCAGAAATGGGTTGCCGTGGGTCTTGGAACCGTTGCCTTAGCCTTCTCGTCGAGTTCTCTTGTAACCAGGCAACGCTCTTATTCACTCGCAGGCTTACGCATACCGCTGGTCCCCGCCCGCTGCACACCGCCACGGCTCACTGTCCCTGCTGACTGCAGTCAGATGCTTCGTTTTGCGGGCAGTTGAATAGCTCGGGAACTTGTTCGATCGTTTGTTGGCGGACGTTGATCCAGACGGGCGACCGGGCGTAACGTTCCTCGGTCCAACCCAGTTTATCGCGGTTTTTCCAGACGAATTCGTAAGCTTCCTTTTCTCCATCGCCCAAGAGGTGACGGGCTTCGTGCAGCAGGATCGCGGCCTTTTCCACGTCGTCTGCCGGGTACGTAAAGAAGTCTTCGTATAAAGTGATTATCTCGAACGGGAAATTGGTCGATGCGTAAGCATTCTCTTTTACGACGGAAGCGTTTAGCCAGTTATCCGTTCCGCGAAACGCTGTGAATGTCGATAGCATCATCGCTTCGGTATCAAATCGCTTGTCCCGTAATATCGCGACGGCACGCCTGACCGTATCCTTTCGCTGGGGCGGCAGCCGATCTGCCGAGGCGACGAGCGATACGTAAAATCCAACGGTTATGACCAGACAGGTCATTAGAACAGCTCCGGTTCGGAGCAAAAGCCATCCGGCGAGAGGCCTTTTCGAGGCCGAAGCCTCGACGACGCGGCTGAGGCTCGAATGGCATCGGGCACATGCATTTGCGGATGCAAAATTAACGAGATCGCAATTCGAGCACTTCTTGTTCATTGGAGGAATGGAAGGCGGCAGAACGCCGCTATTATTATAAACTGCGAATCAATGCCATTTCCGATTATGAGCGGGGGTAAAGACAAACGCCGCAACACGTTTCTGCATCCAACACTTTGTAAATTCAGGAGCACACGCAATAATATTAGTTTTTCAACCCCCGAACAGGAGTATTGAATGAGACATTTCAGGCATATTTTTTCCCTTTTTGCCCTTGCGGCTGTGTTTGCCGTCCCGGCATTTGCACAGGAAACGCAGGTAAAAGTGGTTGACGAAGTCGTCGCCCAGGTAAATGACGGCGTGATAACCCTATCGCGGATCAAACGCGAAATGAAGGAAGTAGTCGATTCCCTGACGCAGCAGGGTAAAACCCCGGAAGAAGCCCAAAAAACGGTGGATGAAAAGCAGGGTGAACTGATCGCCAATCTTATCAATGAAGAGCTTTTGATTCAGCGGGCAAAGGAACTTGGACTTGAAAAGGAGATAGAGCAGGCCCTGAACGAACGCTTCGTAGAAATTATGAAGCAGTACAATCTTAAGACGATCGATGCTCTCTACGCTGAAATGGAGAAAACCGGCGTGGACCCGAAAGAGATCAGGGAGAACTGGCGAAAACAGGTGACCCGTGACCTCGTTATACAGCGAGAAGTGCAGTCGAAGATCTATTGGGGCGTAAGCGGAAAAGAACTCAAGGACTATTTCGAAAAGAACAAGACTGCGTTTACCAAACCGGAAACTGTTTCGTTCAGCGAGCTGTTTCTCGGGTTCGCCGGCCGCAACGAGGCCGATGTACGGGCAAAGGCAAAACAGATACACGCTCAGCTCAAGGCCGGTGGTGAGTTTGATAAGCTTGTTAAGGAGAATGCGGACCCTGGAGTCGTGACTCAGGGAACCGGTAAGGCGGAAAACTTAAAGGTCGCAGATCTGGTTGAGGTGCTCTCAAAACCGCTTAAGAACGTGAACGTGGGTGGATTTACCGAACCTTTTGATGCTAACGATCTTGGCGTAGTTATCCTGCGAGTCGATAAACGGGAAAAAGCCAGCAGCGATTCGGTCTTCGACGAGAACGCGGTCCGTTTGGCGATAATGAAAGAGAGATTCCCGCTGGAACAATCCAAGTTTATGGCAAAGGTCCGCGAGGATTCGTACATTAAGATCAGCGAGGCTTATCGCCCGATAGTCTCGCCGATCCTATTTGCCGACGAGCGAAAGCAGAAAGCCGCAAACTAATTGATTTTTGACAGCTAAATAGTCTGTGGGGAAGATGCACTTTTGGCGCCGAGGTTACGGGAGCACTTCCTTTATTGCCCTGTCGAATATTTCAACTTTCTTATTCGCCCGTCGGACATCGGGGTGCTCGGGTTTGTAGCTCCGCAGCAGACGTGCGAGATCGGTGTCGAGAGCGGCCTTTCGTACCAGGAGTTTGCCGAGGGCCAGCGTAAGCTTCCCGGAGTCAGTGGGGCGGACAGCTGTAAGCGTCTCATTGATCTTCACCAGAGCCCCGAGTTCGTACCGTAGATCGATAATTCGGGCACTTTCCTCGGTATAGTCAGCAATGATCGATTCGAGTTCGGCTCGCACCTCGGCCGTCCGAAGCACCACCTCTGCGTACGCCGCCGAAGACCGTATATGGCCATCCGCCGGACCCGGCTTTGCCTGCGCATAGGCAGTCAGCGAAAAAAGAGCCAGAGAGGCAGAAAGCATTGTTAGGCGTATCGAAGTAGTCCTGTTCATAGGATGTTGAAACTGTCGGGTCAAATTCCCGAAGAGGCGATGAGGCTTGATCCCGCGGGGGCCTCGCAGGACGTAAACTGGAGATCCTCGTCCGCATCGGCCTCGATCACGCCGTCGCCAAAAGTCTCGCGCCGCTCTAGCGTTTCGAAATACGTAGTAATATTGTCCAGTATCTCGTTCGCTGAGTGTGAATGATATAGAGTTTGCCGAAATTGTGCGCCGCCAACTAACCCCTTGGTAAACTGCCCGGCAAGCTGCTTCATCTTACCAAGGGCAGGAAGCTCGGGCATCTCTTCGCGACACATTGAGAAAAATTCGAGTAATACCGCTTTCTTCTCCTGAAGGTCAGGCTGGTAAGCTTTTCGTCCGGCCAGCACATCCTGAAATTGTCGAAAGATCCAGGGATTCTGCATTGCTCCCCTGCCTATCAAAACTCCGTCGGTGCCCGATTCACTCCAACGTCTAAGGCCGTATTCAATGGTCGTGATGTCGCCATTACCCGAAACAGGAATGCTGACCGAGTCTTTTACCTGCTTTATCAAATCCCAGTTTGCAAGGCCCTTATATCCCTGTTCGCGAGTCCGGCCATGCACCTGAATATGCTCGACACCGCATTGCTCAGCCATTTTGGCAGCATCTACAACATTGATCGAGGCGTCAGAATATCCTGTCCTCAATTTCAGCGTGAGCGGAATGGAGATCGATCTCTTTATTTCCTTCAGGATCTCTTCAAGCCGTGGTAGATCGCGAAGCAGGCCCGAGCCGCCGCCGTTCTTTACAACCTTCGGTGCCGGGCATCCGCAATTAACATCGAGAATATCCGCACCGATCTCCTGGGCCATCTCGGCACCCAACGCCATTCGCGGAGCCTGGCCGCCAAATATCTGCACGGCGAAGGGCCGTTCTTCCTCGTCGAAACGCATCTGGCGCTTGGCTTTCGGATTATGTCGCGTCAGCCCTTCGACCGAGATAAATTCGGACACGACCAGGCCGACACCGCCCCGCCGCTTGATCAACCGGCGAAAGGTGTAGTCAGTCACACCCGCCATTGGTGACAATATGAGCGGGGGATCAATCGCGATATCTCGGATATTAAAGGGCTTCATTTCCGGGGTTAAACGAATATACGGCCGCTGAGTTCGTTCAGAAGCCGTATATAAAGCGTTTGGACGTACCGGCAACACTCTTTGTTGCCACTCTTGTTAAGCTTTCTTAAGAACGACTCCGGTAGCATCGAAAGACACTTCGGTCACCGTGCCGTCTGGATTTCGTCTGTCGAATTTTGCCCCATCGTCATTAATGAGGTGATCGACGTGTTCCTTAGGCAGTACTTTTGTAACGAACTTGCCTTCAGCCTTTACTTTCATACCCGCAGAATTCAACGGAATAAAAAATAAATGGTCGCCAAATGTTACCCTGACTGATTTGCCGCCTTCCTTATCGGCCATCTCCATCCAGCAGCCTTCTTTCTTGCATGAACGGACGATGACACCCTCGACGACAAAAGTCTTGCCGGCATATTGGTCGGGCGCTGAAAAGGCTTTTTCTACGGTGAGCTTCTTCGCGGTTTTCGAGATCGCGGAACCTCGGGTGATGGTTTGCCCCGTCTTAAGCTCAACCGGCGCGTTTTGTTCATTCTTTGCGACCGGTTCGCCCTTACTGTTCAATTCCGCCTGAGCCGAAACTAATGCAACTGACGCAATGATCATGACTGCCAAAAATATAAATCTATACATTTTATTTAACTCCACTATTCAAAGGAATATATCGAAAGTTAGACCAACGATGACTGAACTCAATCTTATAATTGATTGTAAACGACCTTTCCGTTGACGACTGTAAGCAGCACCTTCGCACCTGCAATACGGCGAGCATCGATTGAAAAGATGTCCTCTGAAAGTATAACAAAATCCGAGGTTTTTCTGACCTCAAGGGTGCCCTTGACCTTTTCCTGGAACTCAGCGTATGCAGCAGCTTGCGTATATGCCCTGACCGCCTCTTCGACCGTTAACGAGCGGCTGCCCGAGTTCACAGCGGCGTAAATGCCGTACAAAGGGTTAAAGTCGGTCATCGATGCGTCCGACCCAAAGGCCATCGTCACGCCGGCATCAAAGATCGACCGATAATCTTCGCCATGATCCGGGCCAGAATAGAAAAGGTGCGGCTGCATCGAAGCAATGATATTAGAGGTTACGAAGCGAGGCAGGTCGAATGCATCGGCCCGGGCCGCGTGTTCCATTCTAAAGCGCCGGTCTCGTCGGCCATTTAATTTGGCGGCATATTCGAACACGTCGAGGGCGTTGCGATTCGACCTGGAGCCTATAGCATGGATCATGATTTGCAAGCCCGCTTTATCGGCTAACGCGACTTTCTTCTTGAGATCGTCGACCTCTTCCTCGATTCCGAAAGTCGTTCCCTTCACGCAGCCGCCGCGAACGAGGCCGATATCCGAAAGGGAAGCGTTTTGCCACGCATCGATGCTTAGGCATTCGTAAACACGGGTTTTCAGACGGCCGGTTTTGTCTAGCTCACAGTAAACCTCGACAAGATCATCGGAATGCACATCCTGCACGCTGGTCACCCCGAGCGACGCGGCATAGTTGCTGGCGGCCTCGGCGATCTCGGGCCAGTTTTGGGCGTGACCCGCCGGTACGTGTTGTCTGATAAGGGCGGCCGCGTTGCCGGTGAAAATCCCGGCTGGCCGGCCCTTCTCGTCGCGGACAATGACACCGTCGGAAGGGTCTTTGGTTTTGTTCGTGATGCCCGCCCTTTTAAGCGCGGCGGAATTAGTAACGATTGACTTACCACCCTCGACGAATATCAACAGCGGATTGCCGGGGCTGGCTTTGTCGAGCATCTCGAGCGGGATGGGACCGGCGGGCGCTAGCTTTTCATTGTTCAATCCACCGGCAACGATCCAGCGGCCCTTCGGCAAAAAAGCAGAATACCGGGCGATCTCCGCCAATACGTCGGAGCGCGAGACCATTCTCCGCATGTCGAGATGGGAAAATTGATTTCCAATGGCAGTGAAATGGACGTGTGAATCGTTAAATCCCGGTAAAACCAACTTTCCGCGGGCGTCGATAATTCGGGTCTGATTCCTGGCAAATCGTCGAATGGAAGCGTTGGTTCCAATCGCGATTATATTGCCCTTAGCCACTGCCATCGCTTCTGCTCGCGGCTTTTTTGGATCAAGTGTTCGGATATTGGCATTGACTAAAATAAGATCGGCCGCAGTTTGTGCTGCAGCCGGAGTACTGGTCAAGACAATTAAAAGCCAGCCGAACGTAAACAAGACAATCTTACCCAACACCGTCTGTGAATATACGCTTTTAGTTTTGTTGAAACGCAAAGCCTGAGAAGAAATCGGCAGAGACTCTCGAGTACCAATAATGATCACTTCTTCTCAAACACCACCTTCCCATCAACTACCGTGTAGATGACATTTACATCGCGGATCTTGACTGGGTCGATAGTAAAAATATCTGCGGATAAAATAATAAGATCAGCAAACTTGCCCACTTCGAGTGATCCTTTCATGCCGTCCTGAAACTCCGCGAACGCCGAGCCCCACGTAAAAGCCCGCACGGTTTCGTCGACCGATATCTTCTGCTCGGGCACCCAGCCGTTCGGATTCTTGTCGTCCAACGTGCGGCGTGTGACAGCACCGTAAACGCCCAAAAGCGGATTGAGCGGAGCAACCGGCGAATCCGACCCGAAGGCAAGGATGCCGCCCGAATCGAGGATCGTACGGAAGGCATATGTGCCTTTTATCCGCTTTTCGTCGAGCCGCTTCCACGCCCATCGGCCATCGTCGATGACATGATACGGCTGCATCGAAGCGATAACCTTCTGACCGCCGAAACGCTTAATGTCTTCTTGACGGAGATGCTGTGCGTGCTCGATCGTAAAGCGTCGATCGTGCATTCCATTTGCTTTTTCCGCGGCCAGGTAGTGGTCGAGGATGGTAGCGTTCGCCCGGTCTCCGATCGCGTGAATACGAACCTGCAATCCCACTTTGTCGGAATTCTCAATGTCTTGGCGCATTGTTGTTGTAACGTCCGCCATCGCCAGCCCGGTCGAATTCGGCGCGTCGAGATACGGGTCGAAGAACCAGGCCGTGGTCGAGCCTAAACTGCCGTCCGCGTAGCCCTTAAGGCATCCGACACGAAGCATCGGATCACCGAAAGCATGGCGAGCTCCGGTATTCGCCCACCGCTTGTAATCACCAAGCGGCGAGCAATTGTAAACGCGTGTTTTCAACGTGCCGCGTCGGAGCAGTTCCTGATAAACGCCGATCTCTGTGCCGTTGGCCGACATATCCTGAACGCTCGTGACGCCAACCGATGCCGCATGATCACTCGCAGCCTGGGCCGCCTCGAGCCTCTGTTCAAACGACGCTGCAGGAATAGCTTTTTCAATATACGCCGCTGCGGCATCCTTGAAAATTCCCGTCGGATTGCCCGACGCATCGCGAACGATCTCGCCCCCAGCGACATCCTTGACGGTCTTATCGACACTTGCGAGCTTCATAGCAAGACTATTTGCAAGCGACATGTGGCCATCTAGTCGATTAATAAATACAGGATGATCGGGCGTGGCGGCATCGATCAATGCGGCGGTCGGAAGATTGTTAGGGGTCCAGTTTTCGTGATCCCATTGTCCGCCGGTGATCCAACGGCCTTTCGGAAGTTTCGATGCGAATGCTCTGATTCGCTCGACAAACTCCTGTGGCGTTTTTGCGTCACGCAGATCGACAGAGGCCAGTTGATAGCCCGTTTCCATAAAATGGACGTGCGCGTCATTAAACCCCGGAATGACAGTTTTTCCTCCCGCATCGATCACGCGGGTGCTGCTGCCGATTAATGGTTTGGTGTCAGCGTCTGAACCGATTGCGACGATCCTTCCGTTAAGCATCGCCATCGAACGGGCGACTGTCCGCTTTGCGTCCATTGTGCGGATATTCGCATTGGTAATCACGAGATCTGCGTGTACGGTCTGAGCATTAGTCACGCCAGCCGATATCGAGATGGCAATCAACAAGACCACGGCAGCAACTAGTTTGATCATAGTGAGATATTTTTCGAAGAGAGTGTATTCTTGAATGTCAGCCGATTATAGCAATGAACCAAAAGTATATCCAGATTTTGACAGTTCTCATTACGCTCGCTGGGTTTACGTTTATTACCTTTCTGTATTGGACGGAACCGCGTTCTATATCAGAGGTGTCTTCAAAGGGCCAGGTCGTTTTAGGAACCTACGAAATCGACCGTAAAGAATTCGACCTTGGCCTCGCGAATTTTCAACGCGAAGAATACGCTGCTGCCCGTGCTGCCTTCGACCGCGGCGATCCGCAACGGCGTGATGCTATCACCCAGTTCTATATCGCCTACAGTTACTACAGGCAGGGATGGGGCCGCGTGACGAATGATGACGCTCTGTTTCGCGCCGGCATCGAGGCGGTTGATCGGGTGATCGCGCTTGAGCCCAATTTCCGAATCGCCGATGAGGCATTGAAAATGAAAACTGCCTACGATCTAAAAGCCGAATTGGACGAGGGGCTTAAACTCACGGTTTCCGACTTCAATCCACTTAGGCTGACCCGAGAACGGAAATGACCCAACAGGACGAGAAGATCAATGACGTGATCGACGTCGAAGAAATAGATACAGCCGTGGCTCCGCGACGCGAGAACACTCTGCAGAACAAGCGATCAGCGGACCCGACCCCCTCGGCTGCTCCAACCTATATTGTACTTCCGCTCCTTTTCCTTTCCGTGACACTGCTCGGTGGGTTGCGTTTGGGGGCATCTGATAACTCCTTCATCTTTCTCAAACCGGCACTCATTTGTTTGGTCTTCGCCGCAGTTACCCTGGTCCTTTTTTTCCGGGCCGGCCTGATCTCGATCGATGGCTGGCTGTCGGACGGCTTCACGATGCTGCGGAACGCAGCAAACGCGGCCATTCTAATTACCCTTTTCACGGCGACCGTGCAGCTTTTCAATGCCCTTTTACCTGAGCAGGGACTTCCGTTTTGGATCGTCGGATTCTGCTTTTTCTGGACACTTTGGAACAACCTTTTCGCCGGCTTCGACACCCAACGGCTGTTACGAAGCCTCGGGGCCCTTTTCGGCCTGGCATTTGTAGTTAAATACCTGGTGCTGATAAACCTCACGGCTCCCGAGGGGACGAGTTGGCTCCAGCGTATCATCGAGAACCCTGGCCGCGAAGCCTTTACCTGGCTTCTTGACCTGCCGCGATACGGTCCGGGAACAGGGTATATACAGTTTTTTGTTCTTGTTTTATATTTGATCGGTCTTTATCTGACCCCAAAATCGACCCAAAAATGAAGTTCATATCTGCCCTCCTGTTCGCGTTTTTGCTCGGACTTACGGCCCCAGCCCAATCACCCTCAAAGATCTTAAGCCAGGCTGAAAAAGCGATGGGCGGAAGTAAAGCTCTCAAGGCTATACGCTCGATTCGACGTTCCGGGCGCATAAAACGACTGGCCGACGGAACTGAGGGCGATTACGTTTTTCAAACATCACAGCCAAATCTTATGAACGTCAGTTATGACCTCAGCGGGTTTGAAACGGAAACGGGATACAACGGCCGCTCAGGCTGGACGCGAAATTCCCGCGATGGACTTAGTACACTCACTGGCGATCCCAGTGTCCAACTCGCGGCCGCTGCCGGATATCGTAATAACCTCTGGCTGAGGTACAAGGATGAGAAAGCAAAACTCACATCCGGCGGCCGATCCGTGATCGACGGCCGGAACGTGAATATTGTGACCTTATCGAGCCCAAGAGGTTCGTCCATCCGTCTATTCTTTGATGTAAGTGCCGGTTTGCTCATCCGTGACGAGGTGCCCATCGGCGGTTCGCTGGTTGTGACCGACTACGGCGATTACAGAAGCGTTTCCAACGTCAAGCAGCCTTTTTTCGAACGGATCACGATTGACGGCGAGGCTTACGAGGCACGACATGACACGGTCAGCATCAATCGATCCATAGCCGTTTCAGAGTTCAATTTCCCCACCGCATCCGGCGACCCGCTGCCGGATGTCTCCGCGCTCCTCAAAGAGCTGCAAGCCAACGAAGATAACGTCGAATCATTAATTGATAAGTATTCATTCATACAAAAAAGTATTAAACGCGAGCTCGGAAAGGACGGCGTTTTACGCGACACCCAGTCCGAAACCGTGCAGCTCTCATTCTACAAGGGCCGCCGGATCAGTCGTCTAATAGAAAAGAACGGACGTCCGCTTAATGTCAAAGAACAGGAGGAAGCTGATAAGGACGCAGCCAAACGCGTCGAAGAGATCGAGAAAGAGATCGCAAAGGAAGATGCACAAATGCTCAAGCAGGATCGCACGGGCACGCCTTCGAGCGATTCCAGAAGGGTCTCGATCGCCGAGGTCCTTCGTGCTTCCAACCTTTTAAACCCTCGCCGCGAGCGTTTTCGGGGGCGTGATGTGATCGTTTTTGATTTCGAGCCGAACCCGGAATTCGACATGCGTAATGCCAAGAGCATGCTCAAATTTTTCGGCAAAACCGCGGGAGTCATGTGGATCGATGAAAAAGACAAACAGGTAGCACGTCTGGAGGCCGTCTTATACGAAAGCTACAAGGTCGGCGGCGGCCTGCTGGCTAAGCTGAACAAAGGTGCATCGTTTACCCTTGAAAAAGAAAGGGTAAACGATGAGGTCTGGCTTCCATCACAAACCGATATAAATCTATCGGTTCGGGTACTTCTGCTGAAAGGTATCAGCGTCAATCAGGTCATTCGCTCTTATAATTATCGCGTGTTCGAAACCGAGGTCACTGACGCAAAAGTGAACGAAACCGTTAAACCTTAGTCGATCACGATCTCAACACTCTTGCCATCGCGTTTCACCTTCAGCTTTTTACCCTTAGCGGGTTTCCCTACCGATGCGCGGTCTGTCAGATCCTGATCGTCCACGGACTCGATGATATCGCCTGCCTTTACTCCGGCCTTAGCCGCGGCGGTATTTGGAGAAACTGAGTCGGCTTTCCATCCACCCTCGCCAAAAAGTGCATTGACACCGATCTTTGTAAGGACCTCACCCGCCGGAGTGCCTTTTATCTCCTCCGGTTTATCAGCTATCGGGTCGTCGCCAGCCGATGATGGTTTTTTTGCGTCGGTTGCGCTAATTACATATGAACCGCTATCGCGATCGTTTGTAACGTGTTTTTTAGGGGAAGACCTTTTGACCGATGCTGGTTTTGCGGCAATCTCACGGTTCGGTGATGTCGGCACGGCTTTGTCGTTAGAAACCGTAGCCACAACGGTTGGCGGCACCATAGATTCCGGGGCCGGAGCCGCCGGAACTTGCTGCACGATCACAGGACGGACCCGTTCGCCGACTGCCTGTTCGGAAGGATTATTATCGGTGACATAAAATGATGTTACGCCCACGTATCCACCGATCGCCAGCACGAGGCCGAGCGGCACCGCAGCTTTGATCGCGGTCGGCAGCCACAAGGGCTGGCTGTTCACCGGCCGGCCTTCAGCGATCCGGGCCTTTACACGAAATCCAAAATCGCCCGGTGCCTCAACGCGAGGCATCGCAGAAAGTAACTGACTGATCTTATCGTCCGCCGAGGTATCAATAACCGGCTCAAATTTTTGGGGGGTTAAATTTCCCATCTTTATAAATAATGCTGCAGCTTTTCTTTCAGCAGCCCTCGTCCGCGGCTGATCCGCGATTTTGTTGTCCCCAGGCCGAGCTCCATTATCTCGGCGATCTCATCGTACGATTTCCCCTCGACATCCCTTAGCACGACCGGAATACGATATTTCTCCGGCAGAGCCGCGATCGCCCTGGCGATCACCTCGGTTCGTTCATAATCCACCAGTTCTTCATCCTGGAGGGTCCTGTGGTCCGGCGGCTGAAACTCCACCGAACTGTCTTCCTCCGATTGAAAGAGCCCCGTTAGCGATAGAAGCTTTCGTCGTTTTCGTCGGCGTATCTCGCTGATGGCGAGGTTTGTCGCGATCCGATAAATATAGGTCGAAAACGCGAACTGCGTGTGATATCTATCGAGTGCGAAGTAGACCCGTACAAAAGTTTCCTGTGCCAGGTCTACGGCTTCTTCGTAATCGTTCAAAAATCTATACAGGTAATTCGTTATCGAATTCCTATAACGGCTGACTATCTCTTCGAATGCAGATTCGTCGCCGTTCCGCGTGGCTTCGATCAGGGCATGATCGGACAATTTTTCTTCAGGCATCGAGGTTCGAAGTACCTCCAGCCCGATAGAATTCGCGTTGTCGAAAGCCATACATTCATACTATTTACAACAGAACTTCGCGCAAACACAAAGTCGCCCCATGTCTTCAAACACGCAATGCCGGCGAGATTGTTGCGAAATCTCGCCGGCGAAGTGCGATTTTTATAGTTCCGCGTTGCGGACCGTCATCACGAGGAAGACGGTGCCGTCTGCCCCTGGAAGGTTAAGTGTGCCGATCAGCGTTGGCGAGTTTTCGGCCAGGCCCACCTTCGCCAGCGTAAGGCCGATCGATTCGTAATTGACAACCGAATTCGACTTTCCGCTTTCCGCGATCATCGAAACCGTTACCGGAACTCTCGCACCGAGCCGAAACACCTGGGCCTGAAAACCCCGCTGGCCCGAGGCCGTGGGGCCTCTTCGGAGATCGATCAATGACCAGTCCAAAAAGGTCGGACGCGTCTTTTCCGACTCCTGGCCGAAGATGTTCGTAGTGCTTTTATATTCGAAATTCCCGGCATTAGTAACCCGTCCAAGGAATGTGCCGGCAAGCCGGTAGTTGCTAAAAGCGAACGAACTTTTTAGCTGCTTTGAAATGCTGCCGAGATTTGCCGGGATCTCCGGTCTGGCCGCCGGATCGTTGGAGCCAACGATCAACTGAAGGGAAACCTCATAACTCGGCTCAACCGGTCGACCCTCAGCCTGACCGTATATGCCAACCGAAGCGGCGCCGACCAGCAAAAAAACGAAAAGGGCCTTAAATAGAAACTTACTGTCTTTCATCCGTATTCTCCTTTCTAATTTATGGGGAGTAGCAACCCCTTGCACCATCAACCCTGCCCGAAGTTGCAATATAATAGAGAGTGTGGCCAAGGTCTTGAATTAGTAGTGGGGTTGCGCAGGTCGATTCCTCTGCGAGTCAGCGAGGGAATAAACGCTGGCTCAGTCGCGGCAGACTCACCGAATTCGCCCCGAAAACACGAAAAAGTGTCCCAGCTTGGTACAGGCGATTTCCCCGTATCACTTGTAACTAGAAGAACTTACAGACGACCTCATGTGTCCCAGCAAATTGGCGAAGTCCTGTATTACAATGTAATACATCGGCCAAATACGGGATACCTGGGAGGCGACATGGGAAATTCCACGCCCGCCGAGTTACTTTCGAGATAGTCCCCCAATCGAAACTTGAAATTTTCAGACATCAGTCGTGCCATTTGTTAGAAAGGACCGCTCACCGCAACAGGCTAGCGTATTTTTTGAGCTTTCGGGTAGTCCACTTGTCGCACTTTGTAGCATTTGTCACACTTTGTAGTATTTGACACACTTTGTAGCATTTGACACCCTTTGTAGCATTTGTCACGACTTGTATCATTTGTCACGACTTTTTATCCTCCCTTCGCGGCATTTGCGCCAGGGCCGCGGCCGGCCACTATGAGAGCTTTTTTTTGACGAAAACTTGGGAACTTCACTCAGCCGATCCTGTTGGGCTGAAGCCGGTTTGGAAGGGTCACCGCCCTTGTCGGATCAGGACGACGTCGCGGATCTCGCTGCTGCGGGTCATGGCGAGCTTTTTACCGTCGAGCGACCAGGCAAAATCGCCGATGGTGTATGAACCGAAATTGGTAATTTGTACGGGAGTAGAGCCATCGAGCGGCTGTCGCCACAGATCACCGACTTTACCGTTGGATTTAGCGTAAACGATCGATCGGCCGTCGGAACTCCACCGAGCCACGCGGCCAATGATGTTGTCCGGTATCCTGAAGCTTTGGACACGCTCACCGTCGGAGGTCCGTGCGATCGCGATCCTCCATTCACCTTTGCCGGATATCGAAGTGTCCATGTAAAAATAGGAGATCATCTCACCATCAGGTGAAAGGGACGGGTAGATCGAATGCGTTTTTGTGACCTGGCTGGCCTCGCCGCCATCGATCGGCATTGTCCATATTGTACTCGTCACTTCGCCGACGCCTGACTGATAGAAGAAACGTTTTCCGTCGGGCGATATTCGCGGATAAACCTCCCCACTGCCGTCAGTCAAACGTGTGATATTGCCTCCGTGGGTATTGGCCCGCCAGATATTATATTTGCCGCCGCGGTAAGAGGAAAAAAGTATAGTGCTTCCGTCCGGTGAAACTGACATTCCCTTATCGGGCATCGCATCGGTAGTGACCTGCTTCTGCTGACGGCCGCTGCTGGACATGCTCCAGAGATTCAGCTTCCCACTCGCCCCTGAACGGTAGATAATGTTTTCGCTGCCGGCCCATCCGATCTCACCGTAATCTATTGTCTCGCTGACAAGTTGTGTCGGTGGGCCGACCTCGGATTTATGCTCAGAACTCCATATCCCCGAATTAGTAGTTAGCTGAACGGCAACCATTTCCTCCCCGCTTGCAGCGGCTGCGATGGACGAGTATGAATTCGAATCGTTTGTAAGTTTGACAGCTTCTCCACCGTCGAGGCCCTGATACCAGACCTGAGTCGGGGAACTTGCATCGTCATTGGCTGTAAGGACCAGCCCCTTGCCCCCGGGTGTCCACAAAACACTTTCTACACGTGGAAAACGCCGCATCTTGACGGGCGATACGGTGCCGTCGGCGACTTTTATCGCCATCACAGCCCCAAAGTCACCCGTTTCGTCGACGATCTTCGCTGCGCACGCTACTGTCTCCCCGTCAGGCGACCACGCGACTGTCGCTCCCGGAAAAACAAAATAGCTCGGGTTCTTTAAAATGGTTAGTACCTTATCGTCGGAACCGTCGGCGTTTGCGGTACGGAGCACTGTGCCGCCCGCCCCGCTGCTGCTGACCACATACGCAAACCTCTTTCCGTCAGGAGAAAAGCTGATCCCGCTGCACGAAACGTTCGGCAGTTCTTCAACAACTCCCCCAAGTACCGGAAGCCGGATCAGTAACGGATCGGCCTGTTTTGCGGTAAAAACGGTTCCGTAGATCTGGGTACTGTCGGGCGAGAACGTGAGCCCCCAGTATTCCACAGCATCAGCGCCGCGAAGCTGAATGCTGCTCGATTCGGTGACCTGCCTCATCCACAGACTTTGCCCCAGATCTTCTGTCTGGGCGTAAACGAAGTACTTTCCATCGGGTGAAATGGCCGCGCTATTTACCCTCCCGATGGATGTGAGCCGCGTGAACGTCGGCCGCTGAAATGGCGGGGCCGCGGTGCCCGTAGGGACGGTTAAATAAAGCCAGAATGCAAGCCCGGCGGCGAGCAGGACCGCCGGGACCCCGGCAGCCACGGCGATCCTTCCTAAACGTCTGGTAGCGAGATTGGCAGTCACGTCGTCAGTGATCGCTTTCCGATCGACGGCATGGCTGTTCGCGTGAGATGTCAAACGATCTTCATCGACCTCTTCTTCAACGATGAATCTCTGATATTCGCTGCTGGCAACAACGATCTCGTTGGTATGCAGTTCTTCCACATCGCTAACGAATCTATAGCCCTTGCCCGGAACGGTAACAATGTATCGATGCTGGCCTTTTATCTCGCCCAGTGCACGACGAAGCGCGGCGATGTGTACGGTGAGGTTGTTTTCCTCTACAAACTGGTCCTCCCAGACCGTGTCGAGGAGATCGTTTTTCGAGATCGTCCGACCGTGATTCTCGACGAGGGCGACGAGTAGGTCAAAATCCTTGGGACTAATATTCACGGCTTCGCCTTCCCTCGAAAGTAATCGACGGTCGATATCTACCTCGAAATCCCCGAAAGCATAGCCTTTATTAGATCCGTTACTCACCGTGTTAATAAAGATTAGGAAAAATTAGCGTTCAAATTAAGGACTTTTTCTGAGTTGGGACGAACAATACCGTTCATTGCACAAAGAGTTTCGATTTTTCCGGGGGTTGGCAAATCATAGCAGATGCAATTCGGTCTAGACAAGAAAATCTCGCTTCGAACAATATGAGGAAACGCCGTACGGAAATAACGATCGAAACCAGGAAATTGACCATCGTCCGCACCAGCGTTCGCAAAAGCGAACTGACACGATGCCCGCATTGCGGAAGCAATGTATCCACAATGTCGGAGAAAAGTGCGCTGGCGATCTTCGGATTGAATGCGCGAGACCTGGAGGATCTAACAAATTCAGGAAGGCTCCATCATGCCAGCGACGAGGAGCTATGTGGCGAGTCACTGTCCGGTTATTTCGATAGTCGACAGGCGATCGACGACGGGAACCATCGCTTAGCAGCCATGGAATTAATTCAGCAAAACTGTATGGAGGAAATATGAAAACTACAAAACGTTATGTATCAGCAACACTGGGGTTCGTACTGTTAGCCGCAATAATGGCATTCTCTCTCCCGCAGACAGGACATAGTTCATTTGCCGCGCCGCCCGACAAGGATGTTCGGGTGGTAAACACGGCTGCGGAGCCGGTGCCGGTACACATCCAGGGTGCTCCGAACGTAAATGTGATGAACAATCCGATCGTCAGAGCCCAACAGAACGGGCCGTGGAATGTGGGGGTCTCAGGCGGTGTGTCGGTAGAAAACTCGGAGACCGTTCCGCTTTACATCCGCGATGTTGACCGTCCTACGGCGCGGCCTTTTATGCGTGAGGTAGTGTTGAACGTGCCGACAGGATTCGGCGGGGAAAACGTCGACCTTGGGATAGTACCGGGTGAGCTCGTCGTCATCGAACAGGTATCTGCATTTGGAGTCGCACCTACGAGTGAGGTGATCGAGCAATTCGCGATCCTAACCCGGGTGCCCCCCGATAACACGTATCGACCCCACTATTTGGATTTCACGTCACGGCCCAGCGTCACGGGATCAAACGCCTACACTGTCGCAAGTCAGCAGGTTCGCATCTATGCCGGGCCGGGCTCTTTCGCCCGTGTCGCCAGGCTTGGGTCAGCGGCCCCATTGACCTTCAGATTTATCCTCTCCGGGTACTACGCAAATGAATAAACAGGGGAGCCTTGTCAAAAAGAGGATCGAGCACGGTATTTAAATCAAGTACAAGGAGGTAAGGATATGAAATTCAGAATGTTGACTATTTTTTCGCTGATAGCGTTGTGTGCGGTATTCTCGGCGGCGCTTTCTCCCTGGACCGAGAGCAATGGCAGCTTCGAGAATGGGCCAAATGTCGGCTCCGGCTTTATGACGATATTCGCCGGACAAAATAATATTCTCGATTGGACGGTAGGTCTTCACAGTGTCGATTACATCGGTGGCTACTGGCAGGCATCCGAAGGAGTTCGAAGCATCGATCTCAACGGCCACCAGGCGGGAGAGATAAGTCAAACGATCGAAACCGCCATCGGATTAACTTATCGGGTGACCTTTGATCTGTCGGGTAACCCTGACGGCCTTCCGACAGAAAAGATCATGTCGGTAAGCGCGAACGGTGCAAATGTGACGCAATATTCGTATTCCATCGGGCAAAATACGAAGACCAACATGCAGTGGGTGCCGAACGAATACCATTTCGTTGCGACGAACACCAACACCGTATTGGCATTCACGAGCCATGTCGGGGGGTTCTTTGGGCCCGCTATAGACAATGTAGCGGTTGCGGCCGTCTCCGTGCATCCGTTTAGCTGGTTCAGCTATTCAGGACTGCTCTTGAATCAACAGGCCTTGAGTCAGGTGACGGCGGGCAGCGATGTACCGATCAGGTTTACGCTCGATGGCAACAAGGGCAATCCGTACAGCCAGCCTCCGACCTCGCAGCAGATCAACTGTGCAACAGGAGCGCCGATCGGAGTGGCGACGGTCATCAGCAGGCCTTTGCCTGACCCATCTTACTCGGCGACGTTTGATTTTTATCAAACTACGTGGCACACGCTATCTGCCTGGAAGTTTACCTGCCGGCGGTTGACCTTGCATTTGAATGACGGCACGACCAAGTCGCTTGATTTCTACTTCAAGTGATCTAACGATGAAATATTACGATCCGTGGGTAATTGAGAGGTGAAAGGAGATAACGATGAGAACTCTTAAAAATTTAAGACATTTTGGCGCGGTTATCGTGATAATAACGGTATTAGCCGCTTCTACACTGTTTTATTCAGCCGCTGCAGGTCCACATGTGCAGGAAATGCGAGGCACATGGTATGGATTCATCCAGGGTGGACACGATCCGGTCGGATCTGCAATAACCGAGATCACCCAACAGGAAAATCGCCGATTCCGCGGTATCATTGATGCTGGAGGCCCACATGTTATCGAGGGCACGGTGTCGGCGAGCGGAAAGGTCAATTATCAGAGCAAGTCATCCGCAGGCCACTTGATCGGAAAGGCAGAGCTTCACGATTTTGGCGGCGGTGCAGCCATTCTTGACGGGACATTCACAAGCCCGTCGTCAAACGACAGGTCAATAATTGCCTGCGTTCGAGTACTCCGGGCATTCGCACCGTTTCAGGATGCCTTGGCTCCGACAGGCCGGTATGTCGGTGAAATGGCTGGTGGCGAAGAGATAACCATTCTGCTGAATAACCCGCCCGAGCCTGTCAGCCCAACCAGCGTGGGCGGCGACCTGGAGGTGGTCATCGACGGTGTTGTCCATTCATTTCAATTGATCGGAACATTTGATGAAGAAGGGCGGATAATCGCGATCGGCCACAAGACCACACACGGCCACTTGATCATGGATGCCCGTCTTGCCACACCTCCTGATCCAGTCCAGCCGTCGACCCTCATCGGCAGGATAGAGATCGAACCAGGTGACGGTTCTGTACGTGAGGTCGAATTCCAGGCCCAGTTTGCGCGTGGGGGGATCGCTATCGATTCGGAGTAAGCAGCCGAGTTATAGCGATGCAAAGATGGCGTGGAGGCCGGCCCCCACGCCATCTTTGCGGTTCACTAATTTAAGTCAGACCCCGGCTTTGAAAAGCTCTTCGTCGACCTTCTGGCCAAAGGTTATGGTGCCGACCTCGGTTTCCTCGATCATCTTGTCGTCGGCCCAGAGGACGGTGCGAAAGGGGACGAGCGTTCCCTGCGCGTAGTTATAATCGTAGAATCTGCGTCGATACTTTATGCCATCTTCTTCGTAGGTCAGCATCATAACGCGGTAGGATTTTACGCTCGTATAAAAGCGCGTTTTCCTGTTGAGCTTGTCGATGACGTCGAGCAAGTAGTACTCAACGCCCAATAATTTTTCCCGGCCTGCGAGTTCCAGTGTAGACCCGTTCTCTTTATATCTCAGAAGAGCCTCAAGGCCATGGACGATCTGGTTCTCGAAGGATTTTGAAGCGTCGTCTCGCGGGGCAAAAACTGTGTTGTTGTAGATACCGAAAACTTTTTCATCGTTTCGCACGAGAGAAAAACGGGCACTTGGAAATTCCTGGTCGAGTCTTACTTTTTCCTTATCGAGGGTGTCAGCTCGGATGACAAACCGTTGATATGGCACCTCTTCGATTTTGCCCTCAGCGGTTGTGACCTTGGCGCGGCCGCGTTCCTGTGTAGTCTTTCGGATCTGGTTCAATGTAACTCGCCCACCGGGATAGCCGTAAAGAAAGATAGCAGCTTCAGCTACCTGCTCGGCTGTAAGCACACCGCTCTTAGGTGTCGGCGCAGCGACTGGCGTTTGAGAAGTCTGAGGCGTCGCTGCCGGCGTAGGCGATGCAACCGGAGTCTGCGAAAATACTGAAATGCCAAGGCAAAGCGACACAAGCACAAGACTGAACAGCGATCGGAAACAAAAAAACACCAGAGATTCTCCTAACGTAGGGCGAAAATACGCAAATGCGGATTGTAACATAGATCGGCTATGGGCGAAGGCCGCTTCAGTTGTCGGCATATCGAATTGATGTTTAATAATCCGTAAAAGATGCTTAAGTTGTGCTCGCAGCTCCGATGACGGGCGCGCGGGGCATTTTGATGATAAGGTTTCCTGGGCCTGGGTTATATGTTCCACGTCGCACTTTACGAACCTGAAATACCGCCGAATACCGGCAACATCGCCCGTCTATGTGCCGCAACCGATACCGATCTCCATATCGTCGGCGTGACCGGTTTTAGAATGGATGATAGGACGCTGCGGCGTTCGGGACTCGATTATTGGGACCACGTCCGGCTTCACCGGCACATCGATATCCAGCACCTGATCGCCGATCTGCCAGGTTCCAGGCTGCTCTACTTCACCACAAAGACATCTCGACCATACACGGGTCAGGAGTATCGCAGCGGCGACTGCCTTGTCTTTGGACCCGAGACCCGCGGGCTGCCGGAAGATATTCTTGCGGCTAACCCGGAAAATTGCCAGACGATCCCAATGTCTAATCCCCATGTCCGCAGCCTTAATCTTTCAACCTGTGTCGGCATCGTGCTTTACGAGGCCATAAGGCAAGTAACGCGAACTCACCGGTAGCACAAAAAACATACATACGGCCTTCGGGCTGAGTTACAAAACTTTACATTATTTATGGCACCTTCGGCCGAGGGGGCCGCGTCAAATCCGTGTAGAAATACAGCGATCTCTTGCAAGGAGACATAAAGATATGAATAGAATTACGAAATTTTTTACATTGGCAACAGCAATATTTGCATTTTCGTTCGTTAACGTAAACGCCCAGAATTTTATTCTGCATGTGTCCGGGGCCGACAGATCGATCGAGCAACAGGTGTTCAAGAAGATACTCCAACTGCCGCGATACGGTGTCTTCGATTTTATTAATTTTAAGGTTGAAAATGGCACGGTCATCCTCGACGGAAAGACCATTTCGCTCGGAACGCGAAAGGGTGCGGAAAACGTGGTCAAGCGCATCCCCGGCGTGGTGAGTGTCGTCAATAATATCGAAGAACTGCCGCTATCGTCGTTTGATGACACGATCCGGCGGCAGTTGTTGACGACATTTGCTTCGAGCGGTCTCGGGCGATATTTTCACTCGATCAGGCCCGATGTACGCTTGATCGTGGACCGCGGCCGGGTCACACTCGAGGGATATGTTTCGAATACCGGCGATTATCATTCCATGAACATATATGCACATGGGATACCGGGCGTGTTCAGCGTTCAGAACAACCTGATCGTGGGCGAGGACGTACGACGATAAGAGGTTTGCTGCATTGATCCAGGAAAATTCTTGCGGTCCATCCCTGCGATCCCATTTAGCCGGCATGCCGGCGGCATGTTTCTAGCCACACAAACGTGTGGTAGGACGAATCTGGGCCCGGGCATCCCTCCTTAGCCAATTAGCCAAGGAGGGGTGCTTGTTGATGCCCTGGTTCAAATCACCCCGACCCGTCTCAATCGAAGACCTAGCTTTATCTAAACAAACCACCCCGTCAGCCCGACAAAAGACGTCGTTCTGCCACCCCTGTTCCAGACCATTGGACCAGGCAGTGCGTCGCCAAGCCAAGGAGGGGGCTCCGGCCTGCAGGATTGCATAAATACCTTATTTCTTCATTTGATTGACCTTACTCTTCATCTTTCAACACCTCGTTGACCCAAAAACATTCCCTTTAAAAAAAATTTCTTTCAATGACCCTTTCCGCCCACCGTCTCCGTTTAGTCAAGTGAACCAGTCAATTTTTGGGAGCAGAAGTTTTACCTAAACGTTCAGGAAAGTAATTTTCCTAGTTCTAAGGCCAAATACCAGAGGAGAAAATAATATGAAAAACATGATGAAGCACGATCGCATAGCAACCGGCTTGATTGCCGTTTTTATACTCGCTTTGAGCGTAGTAGTTTACGCTCAGGTCAACCGCCCGTATCGCAACGGATCTGTCTGGAACATCGGTTTTATCCAGATGAAACCCGGAATGGAGACCGCATATCTGAACTACATTGCGAACGAATGGAAGCGCAGTCAGGAAGCGTTGAAAAAAGACGGGCAGATCGTTTCGTATAAGGTCATAACCACCGAAGCTCACGGCAAGGATGATTGGAACATTATGCTGATGACCGAATACAGGGACTTGGCAACGATGGAGGCCAATCAAGCTAAAGAGGACAATCTTATGCAGACTGTGATCGGCACAGACGAAAAGCAGATGCAGGGTTATCGAGATCGTCTGCAGATCCGCGAAGTCCTGGAAGGGCGAACGGGACGTGAGATCGTTTTAGAACCGCGGCGATAAACTAATGCGGGGACTCGCGTGGCAGCCGTGATATATTCACGACGACACTCCCGCGAGTTTCCGCATCCTCAGAAACATTCAAAAATCTTAGGAGGCAAAAATGAACGAAAACGAAAAAGCATTTTCGCGTCGCCATATGCTGCAGATGGGACTAGGTTTCGCTGGTCTGGCAGTTTTGGGGGGCGCCGGTCTTGCGCAGACGACTGAACGAGTGGTTACACCGGAAGTCATGATGGGGCCATTTTATCCGATGTTGAAACCGCTGGACAAAGATGCGGATCTGACTTCGGTCAAAGGTCGGAAAGGGGTCGCGTTAGGGACAATGATCCACGTTGCGGGGCGAGTCCTTGATAAAGACGGCAAACCCGTAAGTGGAGCTAAGATCGAGATCTGGCAGGCGAATACTCACGGACGATATTCGCATCCAACAGACCCGAATACCGCACCACTCGACCCGAATTTCCAGGGTTATGCAGTTTTGAGATCAGACCACCAGGGCCGTTACCGGTTCAAAACGATCAAACCCGGACCGTACCCTGCAAGCCCGACCTGGCAGCGTCCGCCGCACATTCACTTTGACGTCGAGGGCAAAGCCAACCGGCTCGTGTCGCAAATGTTCTTCCCGGATGAACCGCTCAATGAAAAAGACTCGCTATTCCTGGATCTGCAGTCGAAATCTCAAAAAGGAGCCGTTACAGCCCAACTAATGCCGTCGACAAAAGATATCGAAAAGGACGCGATGCTTCTCCATTGGGATGTTGTTCTGATAAATGGCTGAAACAGTCGCCAGTCTCGGCCGGACGCTTGCAGACGGGGACACCCGCGTTCCCGGCAAGGAAGAACCGATAATCCGTACGTTAGCTCCCGGTTTTCTTTGTCTGTAAAGCTTCGCCGACGATGTAGCTGTCGCGGGCGCGGACGCCGACGCTGGGACGGGCGACGCGGACTTTGATCTGCTTTCGCTCGCCTGTGGCGCCGGGTTCTTTAGGGTAGTAGCCGATGGAATATTGATTTCCGAGTTCGTCGGCAATCCCGGCAAATGCAGCATTCAGGCCGCCGGTGGTTGAATCGGACCGGAACATCTTCGCCGCGGTAATGCGGGCGAGTTCCTCGAGATAGGCGCGGCCGCGTGCGTAGTCTTCGGGACGCATACCGGGAATATTCGGTGCCCGGGTGATCGTCGGGATGCCGCTCATCGGCCCCTGGCCGGTGTTGATGCCGCGCATTTCAAGATAGGTGTTGTAATAGACCGCATACACGGCCGCGTCGCCTTCTTCTGCGAGAGCCAGGGTTTTCTCGTATCCGTTCGAGTTGCCGGACGTGTCCACGCCATCGGTGAAAAGCACTACCGCCTTACGACCTTGCACATCTTTAAAACTTCGCTTGAGCACCCGGTCGACCGCGTCATATAGGGCGGTGCCCCCGCCGGACCTAAGTTTGCCGATGGCTTTCTCGAGCACCATCCGGTCGGTTGTGAAATCGCACAGTGTATTTATCCCCGAAGAGAATTCGACGATGGACACCCGATCGTTCGGCTTGAGGTTCTGGATAAAGCTCAACGCGGCGGACTGGATCTGCCGCATCTTTTGATCGGTCGATCCGCTGACATCAACGAGAAGGACCACGCTGAATGGGAGCTCCGTGGTTCCAAAATACGCTATCTCCTGCTCACTCCCGTTCTCGTAGATACGAAAATCCGTTCGCCTAAGCCCCGACAAATACACGCCGCTTCGCTCATAGACAGAGACTGGCACGGTCACGAGATCAGTACCCACACGAATGACCGAATCATCGCCATCCGTTACGGTCTCATCCGGCTTCGGCACCGGAGCGTCACGCTGGGCCGACTGCTGTGCTCTAACCTTTCGAGAATAAACGGGGCCTGAGGTGGGCTTCGATTCGGAATAATCCGCGTCATCGCGCGAGACAGCGGGAGCAGCGGGTGTCGGTACCGGTTGGGCACGCCGGCCCGACTGTGCATCGACCGTCGGGGACAGCCAGCATAAAGCCAAAAACAAGTAACCCAGAAATAATGTATTCTTCATTCAGTCGTTTAGAACCCAACTGATGGCCGGCGGTTGTCCGTTTCCGATCGGGCCTGCTGACCAATGTGATATTCGCATCAGTCTTCAACGCCCGGATGGACGTTTGTAGACGGGGACGCTCGCGTTCCGGCGGGGAGGCCTTGGAAGCTTTTTAATAACACTATTGGCGGGTGCCCCAGTTATTGGTGGGTGCCGAGCTGCGCAGTGTGTTCAAAGTTGAGCAGCCGCTGGCAGTGCAACTGGGATCGCCGCTTGCCGGTCGCCGATAAGAATTCTTATGTACGGCTTTTCAGTGCCCGAAGTTTCCACCGAGGCATTGAGTTCCTTCTGCCACTGGCGGGCTATCTCGATCTCCTGGGTTCGGCCGGCGTCGTCAAGAAGGATGACACAGCCATCCTTTATATGATCCCCCAGAACTGGACAGAGTCCGTAGCGGCCGCCTCGAGTGCTTCCGGGTGGGCCATCGCAAATGACCAGGGCGGGCTCGAGGAGTTCGTTCGGGTCCACATCGTACCAGTCGAATTCTCCACGGTCGGCCAGCGGCCTCAGAAGCAGCTCCACGCCATTGATATCGTATTGCTGCAGGGCCTGTCGCACACGTTCCGCCCATTCGGCATTGTGCTCGAGCGCCGTGTACCGCAAACCGCGCTTTTTAGCTACTGCCCCGGCAAGCAGCGTCGACAGGCCGGAGCCGCATTCGAGAACCGGCCCCTGCGAAACAGATACTTCGCTAATGCATGCCGCCAGATACTCATCGAGGGCGCTCCAGTCCTCATTGCCCCAGCCCCTGATCAGATCGCGGAGCACCGGATCGCCGGCCAAAGCGTGCGCCTCGGGTTCGCGCATGAAATTGCGCATCGCCCTGCGAAAGATCCACCCGAGATATGCCTTCCGGGCAGAGTCTCTTAACGACGCCGGGACCACGATTCTGAATATTTTGCGAATTAAACTCATTTTTATAATGGCTGAAAAAGCCGGGCGCCGGGCAGTGGCCCCAATCGGGAGCAGCATCCGGCAATATCCGGTTAAGGAAATACGGCGAATCGCTACCCGTTTTCATTTAGTTTGGGGTTAGGTTTGAAGAGCCGATTCTCTCCAACGAGGAAAATGGTCAAGAACGTATGCGTGAGATAGTTTTGCGTGCCGTTGCGATCGGGTCGGCGGTTTTGACGGGGACGCGGAGGATGCCGTTGGGGGAGAAAGCTGCGCCTTCTTCTTCGTCGAGGAATTTCATTAGTTTTTCCGGCGAGACGAGAGCGGTTTCGCCGAGTTTTATGGCGACGCCTTCCGTACCCTTGTCTATCGACACGAGGCCCATTTGTTCGGCGAGCTTGCGGAGGCGGCCGTAAGCGAAGAGGTTCTCGACGGAACGCGGAATGCGGCCGTAGCGGTCCTCGATCTCAGCGTGGATCTGCATGAGCGTTTCCTCGGTCTCGGCGGATGAGATGCGTTTGTAGGTACGCAGACGTTGGCTGGCCTCGGCGATATAGTCTTTTGGAATGGAGACGTCGACCCCTAAATTAATGGACACGCTCGTTTCGTCCGCGATCTCGTCGCCACGTAGCTCGGCGATGGTACGCTCGAGCATTTTTGTGTAAAGGTCGAAGCCGAGGGCGTCAAGATGGCCGGATTGCTGGCCGCCTAGGATGTTGCCAGCACCGCGGAGTTCGAGGTCGAGTGCTGCGAGGCGAAATCCGGCGCCGAGGTCCGAGAATTCGCGGATCGCGGAAAGGCGGCGGCGGGCGATCGGCGTCAATTCCAATTCGCTCGGGATAAGCAGGTAGGCATAGGCTCGCCGGTTCGAGCGTCCCACGCGTCCGCGAAGCTGGTATAGCTGCGAGAGGCCGTAATTGTCGGCCCGATTGATGATAATAGTGTTTGCTCGCGGGATATCGATTCCGTTCTCGATGATCGTCGTCGCGACGAGGATGTCGTACTTGTAATCGATAAAATCGAGCATGACCTGTTCCATCTCGGCCTCGTTCATCTGGCCGTGGCCGATAGCCATGCGGGCATTTGGCACGATCTTTTTAACTAGCGCGGCGATCGCCTCGATTGTTTCCACGCGGTTGTGGATGAAAAAAACCTGGCCGTTGCGTGCGAGTTCGAGTTCGACAGCGGAACGGATCACACCCTCGGAAAACTGGAGCACCTGCGTATTGATCGCCAGACGGTCGCGCGGCGGGGTCTCGATCACCGACATATCTCGCATTCCGAGGAGAGACATGTTGAGCGTCCGCGGTATCGGCGTTGCCGACAGCGTAAGGACATCGACCTTTTTCTTGAGCTGCTTGAGTTTTTCCTTATGCCCGACACCGAAACGCTGCTCCTCGTCGACCACGACCAGGCCGAGCTTTGGCATCTTGACGTCGTTGGAAAGTATGCGATGCGTCCCGATAAGTACGTCTACGTCGCCCTTGCCAGCCGACTCGGCCACAGCCTTTTGCTCTTTGCTGGTGCGGAAGCGTGACAGCAGATCGATCTTGATCGGAAACGCCGCGAAGCGTTTCTTAAAAGTCTCGAAATGCTGATACGCGAGTACGGTGGTCGGGGTCAGGATTGCCGTTTGCTTTCCGTCCATGACTGCCTTGAACGCGGCCCGCATCGCGACCTCGGTTTTGCCGTAACCGACATCGCCGACGATCAGACGGTCCATCGGCATTGCGGTTTCCATATCGGTTTTGACGTCCTCGATTGCGGCGGCCTGGTCCACCGTGAGGTCGTATGGAAACGCATCCTCAAATTCGTGCTGCCACGGGGCGTCCGGCGAAAATGCGTAGCCGCGGACCAACTTTCGCTCGGCATATAGCCGCAAAAGCTCATCGGCCATGTCACGCATCGCGCGTTTCGCCTTCGCTTTTGTCTTTTGCCAGCCGATGCCGCCGAGCCGGTCGAGTGTGGGTGACGTGGCTTCGCCAGACGAATAACGGGAAACGAGGTCCATGCGTTCTACCGGCACGAAGAGCTTTGCGTCGTCCGAGTAGATGAGGAGCATGAACTCGCGTTCCGATCCCTGTGACGATATGGTCTGGAGGCCGTCAAAACGTCCGATTCCATGATCGACGTGGACGACATAATCGCCGGGTTTTAGGTCGCGAAAGTCTGATATAAATGCACCGAGACGGCTTTTTGGGCGCGCGCCGCGGGGTTGAGCCGGCCGGAACTGCGCCGACGAAGTTTCACCGAAAATATCGGTCTCGGCATAGAAGACCGTGCCGAATGCCGGAAGTTCAAAGCCGCCCGAGAGGAAGCCGATCTCGATCGAATCTGAGGGAAGGGCGATGTCGTATTCACGAAGGATCTCGTCAAGACGCTCGGCCATACCGGGCGTTTCGAGGACAACGCGGGTATCAGGGGTGGTCGATTTCTCCGCATTTAGCTCGGCTACGAACGCAGGGAAATCGCCGTTGAACTTTCTGGTTGATCGGGAAAGCAGCTCGATCTCAACGGCTTTTTCAGTCGTCGGAAAAAGGTAAAGCGGGGAAGTTGATGCGTTTTCGGCAAGCGAAAACTCCTCATCGGTTGCCGATGCGGTCCGCCCGAGCGATCGCAATTCCATATGCTGTTTTGCACCTAGCTTCGACCTGAGTTCGTCTGCCGTCAGAAACAACTCGGAGGGTTCGAGGCCGATGTCACCAAGCTCGTCGAGGGCCCGGTAGCTTGTGTCGATATGTTCGTAAAGTGCTGTGAGCGAATGTTCTAGTGCCGAGGGCTCGTCGATAACAAAAATACATTCGGGAAGGTGATCGAAGATCGTCGCCGATAGCGGCCTGACGATGGGGATCAGGAATTCCCAGCCAGAGAAGGTCTCGCCGTTCTCGGCAAAATCCGTCCTGTCCTTGAGATTCCTCGCATAGCGCCCATCGGCGAATCGATCTCGGGCGAAAAACGCCCAGTCTTTTAGGTCCTGCGGTGAAAACGAGAATTCGCGCATGGGTGCAATGGCTATCGTGTCCATGTGCCCCGTCGAAAGCTGTGTCTCGGCGTCGAAAGACCGGATCGAATCGACGGTGTCGCCAAAGAATTCGACTCTGACAGGCGTATCGGCGTCTGGTGACCACACGTCGACGATCCCGCCGCGGACCGAAAATTGGCCCGGCGCGTAAAGCGGGTCTTCGCGAACGTAGCCTCCAGCGATCAGGGTCGCTACGAGCGATCCAGGCGGGAATTCGCCATCGCGAATAAGGGTGCAGCCCAGCGCAGCGACCTCATCGGGCTTAGCCGTCCTCTGGATCAAGGATCTGGTCGAGAGTATGACGAGGCCCGCTTCCTTCTGCCGGAGCTGCCATAAGGCAAGGGCGCGGAGCTCCTGGGTCTCAGCATGCGGCGAGACTCCCGAGTACGGGTCGGCCTCGAATGACGGCAGCGAGACGATCGATGAGAGGCCCTCTTTCCCTTCGGAGTTGAAGAAATCGAGGTCTTTTTCCCAGGTTTCGAGATCAGTATTCGATTCGGCAACGATCGCGAAGCTGCGTCCGGTCTCGGCCCGGAGCCGGGAAATGACGCAGGCCTTAGCCGCGGGCGAGGTTAGCCCTGCGACGCTGATAATGCGAGAACCCTTTTCGACCTCGCCCTTGATCTCGGCAAATCCACTCACCATAAAACACACCAAGCCGCCGAGTACGCGAGTGGGCAGGGCATCCCACTTCCATCGCGAACTCTTGCGGTATCTCTATTCTGCCATAGTGAAAGGGAGAAACACGACTGACGGGTGTGGGCCCACATTTCCGATAGGGTTCGACCACGACGGGAACCCGGTTTCATGGGGGCAAATTGCGTTATTCCTACGAGGTTTGTTCTAATCTGTATCTTGCCAGGAGTTAATTATGGACGTACCGGAATTTACGGAGATTGTTGAACAGAACGACCAGACCGCGGCTCGGCGGGAGCATCTGGAAAAGCTGCAGGAACTGGTCGGGAATGTGTATCCGAATAAGTTTGACCGCTCAGATGTTAGCGGCGCTGAAGACACGATCACCGCTCTCAAACAGTTCGGAAAGATCGCCGATGTCGAAGCGAAGATGGCGGAGATAAAGGCGAAACTCGACGAGGGACAGCGTCCGGCCCCCGAGGACAAGGAACCTCTCAATGAGGAACTTAAAGCGGTCGGAACTGTTCGCATCGCCGGCCGGCTAACGACGCCTACCCGCGGCAACTTTGTCCATCTGACGGATGGAAAGTCCAAGCTGCAGGTGTACTGCAACAAAAAAGGGCCGCTCGCGCTCATAAAAAACGATGGGGCAAACACTCTCGACGACGCGAACGGCTGGGCGCTATGGCAATTGCTTGACCACGGCGATTTCATCGGTGTCGAGGGATATTTGTTTGTAACGAACACGGGCGAGGTCAGCGTTCACGTCGAAAAATTGCAATTCCTAGCAAAGGCAATGCTGCCGATGCCTGACAAGATGCATGGCATCGCCGATCCTGAGCTGCAGAGGCGTTTTCGTTATGCTGATCTGATCGCGTCAACGCTGCAGGTCGAGCATGAGGGCCTGACAACGCGCGAAGTCTTCGAGCGTCGTGCCAAGTTGATCTCAGGAATGCGCCGCTTTCTCGATGACGCGGGCTTTATCGAGGTCGAAACGCCGATGCTCACGCCAAAGGCGACCGGTGCGGCGGCGAGACCGTTCGAGACACATCACAATGCCCTCGACATTCCGCTGTATGCACGCGTTGCGCCCGAGCTCTATCTCAAACGTCTGGTCGTTGGCGGCTTTGAAAAGGTCTACGAACTCAACCGCAACTTCCGCAACGAAGGCCTCTCCCAGCGTCACAACCCCGAATTCACCATGCTCGAATTCTACATCGCCTACATGGATGTGAACGGGATGATGGATTTTGCGGAGAAGATGATCCAGAACGTCGTTGCACGGGCGAATAACGGCAGCCTGGTCGTGACATATGGCGATAACGAGATAGATTTTTCAGAGTTTGAAAGATTAACGATGGTTGAAGCTATTATTTCAAAGTCGCCAAAAGTTATTGGGGCATACGATCCAAAAATGGAAGGCGAAAACAAAGAATTTGCACAATGGCTAAGAGAAAAATCGAATGCCAGATTTTTTCATGAAACGATGAAATCAGTTCAAGAAAATTGGTCAAAGAATGAAAGAGGTGAATACTTCTATGATCTTGATGATAAGGCTAGCGATGATATTCGAAGCCTTGAAATTAGAAAACTATATAAAGACATTGAACTGAAAAAATCCGAAATAGACCAAGATATTTTGGCTTTATTTGAAGATTTTGTTGAAGGGAATTTGGTTCAGCCCACATTCATCATCGATTATCCAAAGTCCATCTCGCCGCTCTCTAAGGCCGATCCTTCAAACCCGAACATTGCGGAGCGATTCGAGCTTTTCATTAACGGGATGGAAGTAGCCAACGGATTCAGCGAGTTAAACGATCCGAAAGAGCAGTACGACCGATTTATCGAACAGATGGAACAACGCGAAGGCGGCGATGAAGAAGCGATGGTGCTCGACGAAGACTATATCCGGGCCCTCAGCTACGGCATGCCGCCCGCGGCCGGTATTGGTATCGGCATCGACCGTTTGGTGATGCTGCTGACGAATAAACACTCGATCCGCGACGTGATTCTTTTCCCGCATATGCGCCCAGAAAAGAAGTCCACGACAGGCGACACGGAGAGCAGTGAATAGGAAAGAGCAGTCGATTGTTTTGCACCTGACTAACATGTAGGCCTTTACCCCTCATTATTGCGGTCGGAGGTATAGATATGGGACAGGAAACAGATCTTTGGGAAAAAGAAACCAGCAATGAGGCTGAGCGGACGGAAAAGCGAAAGCCAATGGAGTCGGCAACCGGACGCGATATGCCCTCGGGTGACGGCGACGTCGGTGATGAGCAGGTCAACGCGATCGGATCCGGCGCAGGGGACGGCCTGATCGGTCATGACCATTCCACGGATGTGGAGGGTCGCAGGGAGCCAAGTGATGGAGTTGGGGCTGTCCAGGATGACTCGCTGCCGCTCAAGTCACGTGCCAATATCGATTAGTAGTTGAGGTAGTGGGAGTGGGCGGGCAAGCCCGCCCCTTAACACTGGGGGACTCTACTTAGTCGCCACGTAATACGTGTTCATGAAGTCGTGCTCGAGCTGATTTAGCTTGATGTCCTTGAAACCTGCCTCCTTCATCATTTCCACGGCCTTTTCTTCGCCCCACATTGCACCAAGGCCTTCGCCGTCGTACGCAAGTGAGACGGTCATGCAGTGGGTCAGGGAGATCGTATAAAGAAACGGTGATACCGGGTGCTCGAGGTTTTTCTCGAGATGGCTTGAGCCCGCAATGTCCTGCGCGAGATAGACACCGTCCGCTCGCAGGGCTTGTGAAATGCTTGCGAGCATAGCTGCCGGTTTGGCCTGATCGTGGATCGAATCGAAAGACGTGATCAGGTCGTAGGCTTCGGTCTCGCCGATCGCGGCGGCGTCACGGACCTCAAAGCGAATGTTTTTAAGCCCGGCTTTTTCTGCCTCGACGATCGCTCGCCCTGTACCGACCACCGAAAAATCATATCCGGCGAATCGGCTGTTAGGATACGCTTTTGCGAGCTCGATCATTGCCCGCCCAGCTCCGCAGCCGACGTCCAGAACGTCGATGCCGGCTTTCAATCTCTCTTTTAACCCTGGTGCGAGAGGTATAATGTGCGAGTGTAGCGCCGCGACGGTTGTTTGACCGCTTTCGGCGGCCATCACCTCGTGAAACCGGGGATACTCGGAATACGGGACGCCGCCACCTTTGCGAAAGCAGTCTACAAGTTTGTCCTCGACATTGCCGAGGACGGGGATAAACTGCATCGATGAGGCGAAGTTGTATTCACCATCGTTGGTCAAATAGGCTGCGTGCTCGGCCGGAAGCTGGTAGGTTCGCGACTCGGGGTAATAATTTACGACGCTTCCGGTCACCATCGTTCCCAACCATTCGCGAACGTATCGTTCGTTAAGGCCCGCGGCCTCGGCGATCTGCTTCGAGGTCGCATCGGGCATTGTCGCCATAGTCGCAAACAGGCCGACCCGGTCTCCGATACTCAGAGCTAATGCGATCGCACTTTTATTTAGGGTGTCTATGAGGCTTTCGGAAAAAGCCTCCGCTTTCTGCTGGTTATAGTTGCTGTCTTTCATCATGACTCCTTTATTTATGCTCTCTCCGGTCTAATTTCACGCCGGGTAAGGTGATTATTTCGTGCTAAGATTTCACGACCTCTCTTTGATGAAGATCGTCCTATACACCGGATTCGCCCTTATAGCGTTTGCTCTCAATTCCATCCTTTGCCGGATGGCACTGGGCAGCGGCGAGGCTGACGCAGTGAGTTTTACGGCCGTCCGCCTCGCCTCCGGTGCCATGATGCTCGCCATAATAGCGGCTTCATTAGGGAAGACGAAAATGGCTGTCAAAAGCGGACACTGGGCAGTGGCATTTTTTCTTTTTGTTTATGCGATCGCGTTTTCGCTCGCGTATCTGGGGCTGACGGCGGGTACGGGTGCCCTAATACTCTTTGGTTCTGTACAGATCACGATGGTCGCGGCGGCATTGATCCGAGGCGAACGGCCGGGTTCGTTCGAATGGATGGGACTCGGTGCAGCGGTCGGTGGATTGATCTATCTTGTCTTGCCCGGGCTTACTTCACCACCGCTCGCTGCCTCGCTTCTAATGGCAGTGGCGGGAATGGCGTGGGGCTTTTATACGATCCGGGGCAAAGGCAGCAAAGACCCGCTGGCGGACACGGCCGGCAATTTTTTGCGTACGGTCCCGATGATCGCGCTCGTTGCCGCGGCCATGCTGCCCTGGCTGCAGATCACAGGAAAAGGGTTTTTGCTTGCTGTTCTTTCGGGAGCCGCGGCCTCGGGAGTTGGGTATACGGTCTGGTACGCAGCTTTGAAATATCACACTCCAACGCGGACGGCTGTCCTGCAGCTCGCGGTTCCAGTGCTGGTTGCGGTTTTGGGGATCGCATTGCTCGGCGAGGCGGCAACCTTGAGATTGGCGATCGCGGGGACGTTGATCCTTGGCGGGATCGGCCTAACTAGCCTACGGAGGGAGGGAAAGCGAGAGTAGTTATTCGACCGCGTGTTCGATAGCCTTTTTCAGATCCGGATATTTAAACTCAAACCCTGCATCGATCAGGCGTTTCGGCAAGGCCTTTGTGCTGGACAATAATAGCGCATCGCCCATTTCACCGAAGATCATGCTTACGGCAAATTCCGGCAGCGGAATGATCGTTGGGCGGTAGAGAATTTCGCCGAGCGTTTTCGTGAAATCGTAATTCGTGGCCGGATTCGGCGAAACCGCATTTACGGCACCTCGCAAATTTTCGTTCTCGATCGCGAAGTTGATAATCTCGACCTCGTCATCCAGCGAGATCCAGCTCATCCATTGTTTGCCGCTGCCGACGACGCCGCCGACACCGAGTTTGAAAGGTGTGAGCATTGTGCCGAGTGCCCCGCCGTCTTTCGACAGGACGATACCCGATCTCAACAGGACCGTACGAATTCCGGCATCCTCAGCCCGCCTCGCCTCTGATTCCCATTCCTTTGCGACGGCTGAAAGAAAGTCGTCACCGGCCGCACTGGATTCGGTGAGTTCCTCGTCACCGCGTTCTCCGTAGAAACCGACGGCCGAGGCAGCCACCAGAATCCGCGGACGCTGCTTAAGCCGGCTGATAGCATCGACAACGCTTCTTGTGCCAAGGACGCGGCTGTCGCGGATCGCCTTTTTCTTATCGTCGGTCCATCGGAGGCCGCTGATACTTTCACCGGCGAGGTGGACGACGGCATCGATGCCTTCAAGTCGTTCGGGATCGGAAAAGCCTTTTTGAATGTCCCACTGGATCGAATGTTCATCCTTCGGCTCCGAGCGGGACGCCAGAAGCATTTCGTACCCTTTGTCACTCAATGATCGTTGAAGCGCATTGCCGATCAATCCCGTCGCTCCTGTGATGAGTACTTTCATAATCACCTATTATTGCCGCGAAGGTCCCGTTGGACAAAGTCGACCATCATGTTTAGCTCACGTTCCGTAAGGATGCCGCGGAAGGGGACCATTCCGTTACCGCCGTTTGCGATGTGGTCATATATTTCGGCGTCCGACGAGTATTTGAAGGGAGCATTACGCAGGCCGGGTACCTGACGTCCATCAGACAATGTCTTGCCATCTCCTTCGGGACCGTGGCAGATAGCGCAGTTTTGACGGAATAACGACGCCTCGTATGTTTTACTGTCAGTGATGGAATATCGGCCGGAACTCGTCATCGTACAGGCTAACCCGAACGAGATAAAAGCAAGGAGGACCGAGAGTTTTACCCGAAACTTTTTTGACTTCAGCTGGCTCAATTCGAATCACAATTTGCAAACGGCTCAACTAGCGTCCGACCGGACTTCCTCGCGCAGTGCCCTTTTGAAGATCTTTCCTGTACCGCCGATCGGCAGTTCATCGCGGAATTCGACATGCCGCGGATACTTATTAGCGGCGAACTGCCCCCGGCACCATTCGGTAAATTCGTCGCTGGTAAGTTCGTGGCCCTGTTTCACCACAAGAAAGGCTTTGACCTCTTCACCAAGTCTTTCGCAAGGCACACCGATGACGGCGCAGAGGGAAACGGCGGGATGGGTCATGATGACCTCCTCGAGCTCGCGTGGGTAAATATTATAGCCCCCGCGGAGGATCATATCCTTTTTGCGATCGACGATCGCGAGATAGCCTTCATCGTCCATAACGCCGATGTCACCGGTGTGGAACCATCCGTTGCGAAAGGCCTCGACCGTAGCTTCAGGCCGTTTGTAGTAGCCTTTCATCACGTTGGTCCCGCGTATCACGACCTCACCCCGTTCCCCGATGGCAACTTCGCTGTCATTTTCATCGAAACAGCGAACATCGACCCCAAATATAGGTTGGCCCACTCTACCCGGTTTAGATGGCTTCTCAAAGTGGTTGAAAGTCGCCAGAGGCGATGTTTCCGACAGGCCGTATCCTTCGAGCACGCGAACGTTGAAACGCTCCTGAAATTGCCGCATTACTTCAACGGGCATAGGAGCCCCGCCCGAGGTGCAAACTTTCATATTCCGGGTGATCGGGCCAATATCATATTCGTTCTCGTCGACATATTTGAGCAGTGCCCAATACATCGTCGGAACGCCTACCCAGAAATTCACCTTTTCACGGACCATCGCATCCAGGGTTGCCTTCGCATCAAATCGCGGCAGTAGGACGACCTTATTGCCTCCGTACAGATTGCTGTTCATTTGCACCGTCTGGCCGGTGGTGTGAAACAAAGGCAGGGTGATCAGGCATGTCTTCTGCTCGCCGTCCGTAAAGTCCAGCATCGGGAGGTGGATGCTATACGTGGTGACGACGTTAGACCAGAGATTGAGGTGCGTCAGTTCAGCGCCCTTCGGTTGCCCTGTGGTGCCGGATGTATACAGGATCGCGCAGGTGTCATCGGGCCGGGTCGGATATATTTCGAATGTCTCGGGTTTATCAAATGTGATCTGCGTCAACGTTTTGTGATCTGCCAAGGGACTCTCGCCCATCAGATCCTTGGTCATCACGATCAAGTGCTCGCATGTAGGTACCTGATCGAATGCCTCCTTAACGCATTTGGCAAGCGGCAGTTCGTCCGTGCCCTCGAAAACAAATACCGCCTTGGCGTCAGAGTCGGTGAGGTGATAGGCGATCTCACGAGGTTTGAACAGAACGTTTAGCGGCACCACCGCAGCACCGGCCTTCATAATGCCGTAATAAACGATCGGGAAGAACGGCAGATTCGGGCACGAGAGAGCTACTTTTTCGCCGCGGCCGATCCCCATTTCGGTCAATGCATTTGCGACCCGGTTTGAGAGTTTATCGATCTCACCGAACGTTAAACGCACATTTTCCCAGATGACGGCCTCTTTCTGAGGCGCGAGCCGTGCGTGATGAGCGATCATCGACGCCAAATTTAGCGTTGTGGCGGTGCCTTCCATACCTGAATATACTGGAGTTAGAACTGATCTATTCTGTGAACGCCGCCATTATACACCAACTTTGGCCGTAAAATTAATCTCGTTTGCGGAGGATATTTCGGTTCCCAGGCTTTGGATCGAATGAAGCTGGAACTTGTCCGACGGATCAGGGAAATCTGTGCGATAGTGGCCCCCTCGAGACTCTTCGCGCCACAAGGCTGCCCGGGCTACAAGTTGCGCCAAAGTAACAAAATTTCGAGAAGAAAGGCTTAAATTACTGCTCGCGATCTGGTCGAATTCTGTGATGGCCCGAATGAGAGATTCGCGAGTCCGAAGAATCCCGACCCGTTCCCACATCGCGCGTTTGATACGCTTACGGACCGGCGTTGCCAGGGAAGTTCCGAGTTCCGGGTTCCGGGTCCCAAGTTTGGAGTCCGATGACAAGGATCTTGGAGCCTGGAAATTCGAACTGTCGGCCGCTGCTGCTGCCCCAGCTCGAGCTCCAAACACGAGGCCCTCGAGAAGGGAATTCGAAGCGAGGCGATTCGCTCCATGAACACCCGTACAAGTTACTTCGCCGGCAGCATAAAGTCCGCTAAGAGTGCTGCGGCCCCACAGGTCTGTCCTTATGCCTCCCATACAATAGTGCGATGCCGGCGAGATAGGCAAGAGGTCAGTAGAGATATTCAGCCCGTAGATCTTGCATGTTTCATAGATCTTGGGAAATCGTTCTCTAAGATACGCCTCCGACAGCCCGGTCATGTCGAGATAAACGTTTCGAGTGCCAGTCTGCCTCATTTCCGCAACGATCGATCTCGAAACGATGTCCCTCGGTGCCAACTCGGCTCGCTCATCGTATTTCGGCATAAAGCGTTCGCCGTATTTGTTTTTAAGTACTCCGCCTTCTCCACGCATAGCCTCGGAAAGAAGAAAGCGGGGCGCTCCCTTCAGATCGAGAGCAGTGGGGTGAAACTGGATAAATTCCATATCCGCCATTTCGGCACCGGCAAAATATGCCATGGCCATACCGTCGCCGGTCGCAACCGGAGGATTTGTCGTGTGTAAATATAGTTGCCCTGCTCCGCCTGTGCACATGATCACCGCTTTGCCAACGATCTCGCGGGGAGCCCGCAAAACGGGATCGAGGAACCGTACACCGATGCAGCGGCCTTCGCGTACAATGAGCGACTCAGTATTAGCAAAAGGCGTGAGATTGATCGTCCTCTCGCGGCCTGCTCGTGCAATAAGGGCTCTAACGAGCTCAGCGCCCGTCGAGTCGCCGTGTGCGTGAAGTATACGCCGGCGTGAATGTGCAGCCTCTTGCGTGAAGACCAGTTTGCCGCGCTCGCGGTCAAACTCGGTGCCCCATTCAATGAGTTCTTTTATATAACGGGTGCCTTCTTTGACGAGGATCTCGACAGCCGCAGGATCGCAGATCCCAGCACCGGCAATGAGGGTGTCGCCCTCGTGTAGTTCAGCATCATCGTCCTCGGACAGGACAACGGCTACACCGCCCTGGGCGTATTCAGTGTTCGATTCACTTGCTTTGTCCTTTGTGAGGACACTAACTGTAGCCCCCGAGGCAGCCAGCTCGATCGATGCACGGAGGCCCGCGATCCCGCTGCCAATTACGATAAAGTCAGTTTCAAGGGCCATTGTTAAGTGAACTTTACCAAAGCCGGACGGAATTCTAAATAAGGCGTCTCATTTGGTTTTCAAAAATCGCTTGACACCTACGAAGAGCTTCGTATATGCTATCTACGAATTGCTTCGTAGGCTACTATGACACTCGCACAACCAACGCCAGCGGAACTCGAGATCCTGGATATTCTCTGGGACCGAAAGGAGGCGACCGTTCGTGACGTTTTCGAAGAAATGAGTAAACGAAAACATGTGACATACACGACGGTTCTAAAGTTTATGCAGATCATGCAGGAAAAAGGGCTCGTTCGCCGCGACGAGTCATCGAAGGCACATATTTATCGGCCCAGGCAAACACAAGATCAGACGCAGTCGAAATTGGTGAGATCGCTAATCGATAAGGCGTTCAGGGGTTCAGCCCTCGGTCTTGTGCAGCACGTCCTCGAGGCTAAGCCCACAACTCGCGAGGAACTCGATAAGATCAGACAAATGATCGACGAGGTTGAAAGAAAAGGAGCCGAGGATGGACGCTGAAACACTACTACAATCAAGCATTGTTATGAATCTTGGCTGGACGCTCGTCCACGCGATATGGCAGATAAGCCTGATCGCAGCCTGTCTCTGGGTATTTTTACGATCCGTAGAGCGAGCTATGCCGGGCATTCGATACACAGCCTCGGTTCTTGCCTTGACTCTCGCGATTGTGGTGCCCGCCATCACTTTTGTGCAGTTTGCCAGCGTGAAAGGATCTTCCGGAATCAACGTCTCGAACCCGACAAATAGTTCATCGGAACGGTCGATAGAACAAAGAAATGACGGATGGCGTTTCACGAAACCCTCGCCGGGCGACCCCGAGTCGGGTAAAGGTGATCAGACGGCTCCTTCAGCCTCCAGCATTGTAGATATCCTCTCGGCTAAAGTGCCGTCCGCATTTCCGATACTTGTTGGAATATGGTTCGTTGGCGTTCTCATATTTTTGGCTCGCTTCGTAGCGGGATACTGGCAGCTTCGGCAGTTCAGACTAAGGCTGACCCATTCAGCACCACCCGGCTGGGACGAAAGGCTGCAAGCATTATGCGACCGGCTCAAGATCGGCCGTCGGGTGCGGCTTGTCTGTTCGGGCCTTGTCGGAACACCTATCGCTATCGGCTTGCTGAGGCCGCTGATAATCGTACCCGCCAGCGTCTTTCTGCAGATCACGCCGAGAGAACTCGAGACCATACTTGTCCACGAACTGATCCATATCAGGCGCTTTGACGGCGTCGTAAATATTCTTCAAAACATCGCCGAATCGGTTCTCTTTTATCACCCCTGCGTCTGGTGGATATCCTCGCAAGTCCGCCGTGAAAGGGAGTTTCTCACCGATGCAGATGTTCTGTCGTTCTTCGAGAATTCGAGCGTCGTTTATGCGAAAGCATTGGCAAAACTCGAGGCGTCTCGTTCATTTCCCACGCAAACAATACCGCGGACCGCAAACGCAGCAAATGGAGGTCAATTAATGCAAAGGATCGAAAGAATACTAAAAATAAAAACCGAGGTAAACAGAACCAGTTCAGCTTGGACGGCATGTCTGGTACTTATATTTACCTCGGCACTTCTAACAGGTATATTTTCTGCTTATCCACCCACGCCTGTCAACAGCCACGGGCGCCCTGCGTCGAAACAGATCGCTATCGGTTTTGTCTCGATCCCGCCGATCGACAGAACAAAAAACGCTCCAAAAGACGCCGATGCAACGGCAAGGCTCCTTATACACAAGCTCAAAGAATATAAGGTACCGGCAACGGGCTTTCTTCAGGGAGGGATGGTCTCGGATGGCGAGAATCTGCTCCCGGCCAGGGCCAGCATTGCCAGTATGTGGATCGACGCCGGTTTCGAGGTCGGCCTGGGAGGGTTCCGGCATATTAGTCTGTATCACACTCCGGTAGCTGAATACATCGCCAACCTCGAGAAAAACGAGCGTGTGGCCAAGCGGTTAATTGGCGACATGGGGCTGCCGCCGAGATATTTTAGTTATCCTTACCTGAACACGGGACGATCGGCCGCGGACCGGGCGAAGGTCGAGTCGTGGCTGTCGAGTAAAGGCTATACATCCGTGAAATACACTTTTGACAACCAGGAGTGGATGTACTCGTGGGCATACGACATGGCCCGTACTGACAATGACATTAATACAATGAAAGAGATCCGTGAGGCCTATCTTTCATACATGGAAAAAATGTTGAGTCATTATGAAGCTTATTCGAAGGATCTATTCGGCCGTGAAATACCTCAAACAATGGTGCTGACGCCGAGCCGCTTGATCACGGACACCGCAGACGAGTTTTTCGGCGGGTTAAAAAGCCGTGGATATTCGTTTATAAGTGTCGACCAGGCACAAAGCGACAAGGTGTATCAAACGAGTGAAACCTATTACGGCGATGCGGGAGTCTCGTGGTTTGACCGTTGGTCGATGGCGGCTGAAAGGCGGCTCCGTTCAGAACCGGAAGTGGACGTATCGGTCCAACGGGCTTGGGAAAAACACGGTTCGACTGAAAAGAAAAAATAGGTCAGTCGACGGGTCGCGTGTCTCAAAAGGATAGATCAAACAAAAATTAGGCACCCTGACAGAATTACGCGCGTAACCTGGCAGGGTGCCTTGGCGATAACTAAGAACCACTACGGGATCTTCAATTCCTGGCCCGGATAGATCTTATCCGGATCCTTGAGAATGTCCCGGTTAGCATCCCAAATGGCCTTCCACTGGATACCATACTTACCGCCGATCTTGCTCAGACTGTCGCCGGAAACAACGGTGTATGTATTAGCTCCGCCGCCGGCATCGCCGGAGCCAGTTGAGATATTCAAGATCAGATCGCTCGATTGGAAATCGGGATCCAGACGCTCGTATTCAGCCCATAGCTGCTGTTTGGCCTCGTCGCTCGGGGCTGTTCCTGTGACATGAAGAACACCGTCGCCCTCGCTTAATTCGTAGGATGTGCCGTTAGAATTAGCGAGTTCGAGAAGTGATTGATATTTTTCCTGTACTGACATAATTTCTCCTTTTCTCTCGCTTATTTATTGAGATTGTTGATCACTTTTGATGGTTTCGCTTCGTTTGCGGCCATCATGACCTCGGGAACTTTTGCCTTGTCAACGGTTCCGCTCAGAGTGACTTCACCGTTCGCGACCGTGACGGTCACGCCGGTAATGCCCTTCTTTTTAAGCGACTCGTTGATCGTGCCTTCAAGCATCTTGTCGGGCGAGACCGGCGGCGGTGTAGGAAGTGGTTTCAGAGTCACTCCCGTACTCGTGACAGACTTTATGCCCTCTACCGATTTGACCGATGCTTCGGCACGGCTCTTTACCGTAAGGTCATCAGCTTGGCCGGCGAGTGTTGCGACACCATCTTTGACCGATACTGTGACTCCTGTGATCTTGTCCGCGGTTAACTTGTCCGACGCAGCTTTTTGCAGGTCGGCATCGCTCTTGCCGCAACCGCTAAGCAGCAGTACAAAAGCAAGAGTCAAAATGGTAAATACTTTAACTTTCATGTTTCCTCCAACAAATATAATTCTCGATTGTTTTACACGATGAGTTCAATTTAAGACGATCATGACTCGTGACGCCATGACCAAATACTGCACGCGAAATTCTATGATTTGTATAGTGATTGAAATTAAGGAGTTTAGCAACAAGAGGATCAGGAGAATATGTCGTCTGCGATCTTTTTTGCTACGTCAAACGATGTGAAATCGGGCCGCACGATAACATGCCAATCGGCGAGACAATAGATCTTTTGTCGTTCTTCAAACAGTTTTCGGGCACCTTGCTTATCTCGGGCAAGCGGGCGGTCCTTTCGGGAGAATGAGATATTTAGCCAGCAGTGCTCAAACGTCGATTCAAGCCAGACACAAGTGAAGCCATGGCGGGCAAGGAGTTCACGATTTTCTGCGAATGTAAACGTTCCGCCACCGAGCGATAAGATCGCAGCTTCCGATTCGGTCAGGAATCTTTCCAGATACAGAGTTTCGAGCTTTCTATATTGATCGATCCCGTCATTGTCGATAATTGCGGCGATCTTTCGTTTTTCGTGGGTCTCGATAAAGTGGTCCAGGTCCACTCGTTGAGAACGCAGGATCTGAGAAAGGTGGCGGGAAACACTAGATTTCCCGACTCCCATAAAGCCAGTGAGAGCGATCCTGATCTTCTTTTTCATTACAATGCCAGACAATCACCTTACGACACCTTGCAGTGTTTGAAAAAATCCGGGGAATGAAACTTCGGAGCATTCAGCTCCCGCGATCTCAGTTTCTCCATCCGCCAGGAGTCCGGCAATGGCGAAAGCCATAGCGATCCGATGGTCACCGTACGATTCCAGCCGAGCCCCTATCAACTGGGAAGGTTTGATATGAAAACCGTCTGCATATTCGGTCACATCAGCCCCCATCAGTTTCAGGTTTCTAACGATGGATGAGATACGATCAGATTCTTTATGGCGCAACTCCGACGCATCCCGGACTTCCAGCCCATTCGGCAGCTGGGTTCCGAGGACTGCTAATATCGGGATCTCATCTATAAGGTTAGGGATTATGGTCCCGTTTATCTGGCTTGGCAGATCATTGCTAGGGTTGCCCAACCCGCCGCGGACCCTGATGGTCGCGACCGGTTCATTGCATTCCACACTGGATTCGATTATTTCAACGGCAACGCCCAAATTTTTTAGAACGTCGACGATAGCGGATCTCGTCGTGTTCATGCCGACACCCTCGAGAGTTATATCGGCGCCGGGTAAACAAGCGGCTCCAACCATGAAAAACGATCCGGCAGAAAGGTCAGCGGGGACCTTGAGCAAACCGGGAGAGACGGGCTGGCCATTGCTTACCGAAATGCGCATCCCATCGCGTTCTTCACGGCCGACACTCATGCCGAACCATTCGAGCATTCGTTCTGTATGGTCTCTTGTCGGGGCCTTTTCGACGACTGTCGTGACCCCATCCGCGTTAAGACCAGCGAGCAGCACCGCTGATTTGATCTGAGCCGAGGCGATCGGTAACCGATAGTCTATTGCCCGTAACGGATCTCGACCCTGAATTTTTAGAGGAGCTTTTCCCTCTGTCGATGTGATCGACGCTCCCATTTCTGTGAGAGGTGCCGTTATACGTTCCATTGGCCTTGATCTAAGGGAGCTGTCGCCGGTAAGCGTTGAATCGAATTTCTGGCCCGCCAAAATACCCGCAAGCAGCCTGATAGTCGTTCCGCTATTGCCGCAATCCAATAGTCCTTCAGGACGACTAAGGCCCGAACGCCCGACGCCGGTAACGACCACACTGCCGCTGTCAACTTCGACCGGTACACCCAGATCCTTTAGACACTGCAACGTTGAAGTGCAATCTGCGCTTGCCGAATAATTGTTGATCCGCGTTTCACCGGTCGCAATGGCGGATATCAGTGCGGCCCGGTGCGAAATTGATTTATCACCCGGCAGCCGGGGAACCCCTTTCATTGTTAACGCCTTGCGAAGCCTCATAATTACAATATTAGACTCAACCTGCGCTCTTTGTCTTGACAGCAACTGTATTGAACCTATAACTTTACAAAACGCATATTGTGTCCAAAACCCATTACATTGAACTTCCGAGCGTGATCGAATCCGTTGAGGAGGCCGCGATTTCTGCGGACGAATTCGCTAAGAGCCGTGGTTTCGGAGACGAGATCATTTTTGCGGTTGACCTTGCCATCCGGGAATCGGTAGCGAATGCCGTTAAACACGGTAATCGATTTGATGAAAGTAAGACGGTCCAAATAACGTTTTCGGACATAGACAAGGGTTTGGAGATAAAAGTAAGAGACTTTGGAACAGGATTCAAGGTGGAGGACATCCCGGACCCGACCAATCCCGAAAACCTGCTGAAAACCGATGGCCGTGGAATTTTGTTTATGCGCTCCTTTATGGATGAGGTCGAATGGTCAAATCCGGACGGCGGCGGCCTGTTAGTTACCATGCTGAAGCATCGATAAATCGTTGAGCAGCGTGGACATTAGCACGCTGGTTGGTCTAAAATCTGCATTCACAATCAACATACTGAAATTGAGGAGAAAAAAATGGCTGATATTACAATCACTGAACGCCAGGCGGGCGACGTAACCATTCTGGATCTGCAGGGCAAGGTGACCATCGGCGAAGGCAGTGTTGCTCTTCGCACCACGATACGCCGCCTGCTTGGAGAGGGGAAGAACAAGATCCTGCTTAACCTCGGTGGGGTCGGCTACATCGACTCCAGCGGCATCGGCGAACTCGTCTCCAGCTTTACCGCTGTTAAGAAAGAGGGCGGAGTGCTAAAGCTCTTGAGCCTTACTCAAAAGATCCAGGACCTTCTTGCGATCACGAAATTGCTGACAGTCTTCGATACCTATGATGACGAGGCGTCGGCGTTGAGCAGCTATAATTAAGCTGAGCGGCAGGAAACAGAAGAATAGGGATAAAGGAATGTTTTAGTCCTTTATCCTTCTTTTTGTCTTGGATTAAGTACATCTTTCTGGTTCCTTCACTCATCTTTTCAAAGTGACAAAAATGAAAATGATGCGGCGAACTCTCGTAGTTATCTGCCTGTTGTTCTGGGCAATACCCGTTGCCGGCCAAGGCGTGCCATCGGGAATGGATCTCTCTAATTACGGTATCCGTATCGAAGCGGACAAACGGCTGATAGTTGTACTGGCCGCGCTCGAGATGGCGGAACTTCAGAGTGCGTCGGGCAAAACGGAGAAGTTACTCAACACACCGCTCTCCGATAAAGGAAACAGTTTTAGAGAACTGCTGCGTCGTGAACACGCGGACCTTCCTGAAGATCTAAAACGAAAGATCTCGACCTTTGTCGTGCAGCATAAGAGGCTGCATCCAAGGTCCTCTGATGCTGAGGTGATAGCGCCGTTTATCTCAATGGCGTACGCGTTGACCCCCGTGCCGGAACTTGCCGACCCGGCGGTTGTGTCCGACCTCCCAGGCCCGCTGCTTGACGTACTAGATTTTGCCCCACTTGCCAGAGAGTTTTACCGACGGTCGGGCATAGCTGCCCGACTAGATGAATATGCCAGGGGCTATGTGACCGATGCGGATAGCCGGCTACGGAGTTCGGCCCGTGAAATGGTGAGCGAACTGCTGGATTATCTCCATACCAGACCGCAATTATCCATAACGGAAAAGATCAAAACGGAGACAAAAAGAGGCAAGGGTAAAACGATACAACAGGTCGAAACACGCGAACAGAATCGGAGCTTCGTGATCGTTCCTGAAAAGCTCGCTCCCAAGGGGAATGTTACTTTCCTGAATATCAGGGACGATTATTATGTGATCGTTCCGCCTGATACGGAATTGAATTTTTCCGACGCGCGACGGGCGTTTCTGCAGTATGTTGTCGATCCGCTAGTGCTTTCCCAGTCGAAGGAAATGGGTGCGATCCGCACCTGGGCAAAACCGATCCTCGACGAGCGACGAAAGACTGACAAGAATATTTCGCCGGACCTATTCCTGGCGGTTTCAAGATCACTTGTTGCGGCTGCGGACATTCGCCAGATCCAGTACAGCCAGACATTAGCCGCCACTCAGTCCGCCCGCCTCAAAATGGATCAGATACAGGCGAATGCAGACCGGTCAAAAACCAAGGTTGACCAGGCGAAGGTTGACACGGAAAAAAGAGCCGTTTTCGCAGAACTTGAAAGGACAAAGCAGGTCCTCGCAGACGAAGCTGTTTTGAGGCTTTTTGAGGATTATGAAAAGGGAGCAGTGCTCGCGTTCTATTTCGCTGAACAACTCAAGGGTATCGAGGAATCGGGCTTTGATATAGCGTCGTCATTGCGCGACATTCTCGCCTCGTTCGATCCCCAAAAGGAAACTGAACGTGTGGCATCCACGGCCGAGGCCCGCACCAGGGCCCTCACTGCCCGCGGGGCCCGCAAGACGGCACCCGAGAACCTTGCCATAGTCGAGAATCCGGTCACTCAAAGATTGCTTGAGATACAGAAGGTCATAGACGCCAAGAACTATGCAAAGGCCGAGGGCGACCTGAAACAGATAGTTGCGGAAGGATCAGCCGACCCTCGCGTCCATTACACGTTGGGGCGCGTAGCCAGCCTCGATGCCGCAACGATCACAGATCCGGAACTACAAGCAAAGAGGCTCCTGGATGCAAAGACCGCCTTCACGAACGTTTTACGTTCGGCAACCATCGGAACCGACAAGGCACTTCTTTCTTTGACCTATGTGTCACTCGCAAGGATCTATGAGCACATGGACGATAACGGCTACGCGATCCAGCTGTATGACAAGGCCATCGAGCTCTCTGACGTGACAGGCGGAGCTTTCAACGATGCCATGGCGGGAAAGCAGCGCCTTATAAAACGCCAATAATTCTGCCTGTTCTTGTTTTTACCAAAGTCTGCTAACGTCATAGTAATGGCAGATAATGGCTTTAGGAGTGGATACGTTGCGCTGATCGGCCGCCCGAATGCCGGCAAGTCCACATTGCTCAACCACCTTGTCGGACAAAAGATCGCCGCAGTATCCAACAAACCCCAGACCACGCGACACCGTATCCAGGGGATCATCAACCGTAATCAGGCTCAGATAGTTTTTGTCGATACGCCGGGGGTTCACAAGCCCGGACACCTCCTAAATCGCAGGATGATGTCGGCGGTCCACGACGCAATTATGTCGGTCGACCTGCTGGTCCTGATAAGGGACGCATCGGTATCAACGGGCAATGGCGATCGGTTCGTTCTTGACCTCGTCAAACGGTCGGAGAAGCCTACGATCCTACTACTGAATAAGATCGACAAGATAAAGGAAAAGGGCGAACTTCTGCCATTGATAGAGTCCTACGCCAACGAATATGATTTCGCCGAGATCGTGCCGGTTGCCGCTTCGAAGGGCGAAGGTGTCGAGACATTTCTGGACCAGGTAACGAAGCACCTGCCCGAAGGTGAGCCGATCTTTGGCAATGATGAGATGACCGACCAGCCTGTGCGAAGCATAGTCGCCGAGATGGTACGCGAAAAGATACTCCAATCAACAGGGGAAGAAATACCTTATGTAACCGCGGTTGTTACCGAAGTATACGAGGATACGGATCCGTTCCTCACGAGGATATTCTGTGCGATCTATGTCGAAAGACCGTCGCAGAAGAAGATCATCATCGGAAAACAGGGGGCTCGGATAAAAGACATCGGTACGAGGGCCCGTGCCGATATCGAAGAGCTATTGGGCAAAAATGTGTTTCTTAAGCTGTTCGTGAAGGTCGTCGAGGACTGGCGAAATCGTGAACGAGATCTGGACGACATCGGAGTGCGAGAGTAAATGTCCGAAACTCCACGTTCATGGTACGCGTTCGACGTTGTGGTTGAGGCGAAAGCAACCGAAGCGGTCGAATTCGCTTTTAATGAACTCGAGTCTTTGGGCACGGAGATCGACAGCGTTAGAAAAAAATAGGGCGATCCGGTCTGCGTCACCGGTTTTTTTGACATTCAGCGCGATGATAGCTTGGTCAGAGCGGCTGTGAACGAGTCGCTGAGGATCCACGACATTCCACAGGACGCCCTCGTGTCCATTTCCTCCCGACGGGTTGAGGAAACCGACTGGCTCGCCGAGTGGAAAAAACACTGGAGTCCTCAGCAAGTGGGCCGTTTCACGATCGCACCGCCCTGGGCAGAAGTTGCGGTTACCGATCAAATAGTCATCAGGATCGAGCCAAATATGGCGTTTGGGACGGGCACGCACGAAACAACGCAACTTTGTCTTAAAGCCATTAGCAATTTGTATCTGCCGGACCAGTCGTTTCTCGACGTTGGAACCGGAACCGGTATCCTCGCCATCGCAGCTGCAAAACTTGGCGGCGACACGATCATCGCTTGTGACGTCGACCGCGATGCCGTGGCAATTGCCCGCGAGAATGCTATCGCAAACGGTGTTGCGGACAGGATCGAATTCACCGACGGCTCGATCAGCAGTGAAACGGCGGAACACGATTTTGTGAACGCGAATTTAACGCTCGACATCATCATCCCCCTCCTTCCGATCCTCGGCGGCAAAACGCGTAAAACGCTCGTACTATCCGGAATACTTGCCGAGCAGGAACAGATCGCGGTAAATGCGATGAAGGCTTCAGTTTTCAAAGATCTTCGGATCGAACGGGCGGGCGAATGGATCGCGATCATTGCGGAGCGGCCTAATTCGGCTTAGGTATCGCGACCGGAATATCTCCGTCATCGGGGATCGTGAGCAAAGGTGTACGCGGCTTTGGAAATATCCGCGGGGCTGCGGTTTTTAGGACCGGCGGACCCTTCGGCAGATCGACTGCCCGGGCCGATAGGCGTTCGGTCCGTTTTAACATAGTACCTCCTCGTCCCGCGACCCAAACGCGGTCACCGCCTCGATAAGCGATCGCCTGCAGCACCTTGCTGGTGATGCCCGGCTGAACTGACCACGTTTTGCCGCCATCATCTGTGATAAGCACGGTGCCCAACTCGCCTACAGCCACTGCCGACCGCGGTCCGAACGCCTGAACGGCAAAAAGATTAAATCTCGTCACAGATTCCTGATCCTGCCACGTTTTGCCTCCATCACTTGTGTAAAGGGTTATGCCGGCAGAACCGACTATGAATCCGTTTTTCTCATCGAAAAAGCTGAGTGCGTAGAGATTCTCGGTGATACCGGTCTGATAATGCTCCCACGTAGCTGCTCCATCTGCGGTCGTGAGGATCGTTCCCCGGGCTCCGACAGCTATACCGCGTTTATCATCAAAAAATTTCACATCTTCGAGCCACGTTCTCGTGCCGGAATCGAACTGCTGCCAGTAGGCACCTGCTGAATCCGTTCGGAGCACCATGCCATTCGCACCGACGGCGAAACCGATCTTTTCCGAGACAAATACGACTGACAAGAGGTCATCGTTAACAAGCGAAATACCTTTTCCCCAACTTGCGCCGCCGTTTATGGTTCTGAGGACGGTGCCTTTGTCGCCCACAACCCAGCCCTTTTGTCCGTCGAAGAAGAAGACCGATCGAAGGTGTTCCGAGGTGCCGGAAAAAACTGGCAGCCAATCGCGGCCCGCGTCGTTGGTTAGCCAGATCTTGCCGTTCGAGCCCACAGCAACTCCGATCGTGTTGCTCATAAAGAGAAGATCATTCACGTCTTCGCGACCGCCCTCGGACAGCCTCTGCCAGGTATATCCGCCGTCGTTTGTCCGTACGATCAACCCATTTTCGCCGATCGCCCATCCGGTATAGCGGTCGGCCATGTAGATCCCGACAAGCTTAGGGTTCGTTCGAACATTAAAAGGGAGCCAGGTGACGCCTCCGTCACCTGTTAGCCAAACCATTCCGTTCGCGTCGGTTATCGATCCATGCAGGCCGTCGGAGAAACAAAGAGAAAGCAGATCGGCCCGACTGTAAATGTTTACCCTGGTCCAGGTCTCGCCGCCGTCGTCGCTTCGCGTAACGCATCCGCCAAAACCCGCGGCGATGATAACGGATTCGTTTAGGAATTGGGCATCTGATACGATCGAACCGTTACAGGCAAGTGACCTTTTCCAGGTTTCGCCGCCGTCGGCGGTGGTAACTATGGTGCCGCCGAGGCCGACGCCGACAGCATGAGCTTCATCCCTTGCGCTTATACTTAGCAGCTGCTCCGACGTTCCTGACGCTTGGGCTTTCCACGTTTCTCCGCCATCCGATGTTTTCAGGATCATTCCGTACGTCCCGGTGATCCACCCGGTATTTTTCAGTTCGCCCACAAATACGATCGATGAAAAATGGTCGCGCGATATGACGTCGACTAGCTTCCACGACTCGCCCCCATTCGCTGTCGAAAGCACCGTTCCCCGTGCACCCACGATAAACGCGCTCTTTTCGTTCCTCAAAAACACGCCCGAGAAAGTGACACTCGTCGGGGCCGTCTGGGTCTTCCAGGTGAAGCCTCCGTCAAGTGTGCGAAGAATAGTATTATCCGAACCGACGGCAATACCGGTCAGATTATCGGGTGCAAAGTGGATGCCGTATAGCGGATTACCCTGAGGAAGCGGATTTTGCCAAACCCATCCATTTCCGTTTCGCTGGGCGGTGGTTGAGATCACGGCGAGCAGTATTGCGGCCGCAAGAAATAGCGGAACCGTGAAGCGGTTCAGTTTACGTGAGCCTTTCGGACCGATTTCAAAGTTGTGAGCCCGGATAAATGTTTTGGTCCCTACTATCAAAGTTCTTCAATGCCGATCTCCAGAACCGCCTCCTCAAGCAGTGTCAGATCGACCCTTCCCAATTCGGCCATCTTTCTTGCCATTTTGTCAGCGATCTCCTGGATCTCATGCCCCGCGTGGCCTTTTGTCCATTCCCACTTTATTTGATGCATGCGAGATGCATCGTCGAGACGCCTCCACCAGTCATGATTCGTCTTTCGCTTCCAAGTGCCGCCCATCGTTTCGACCACGTAACGGGAATCGGACATGACGGTTACGTTACATGGCTCTTTGAGGTTCTCTAGGCCAATGGCCGCGGCCGCGATCTCAGCCTGCTGATTCGTAGCATTTCCGAGGTATTCGCCCACCGCCTTCCAATATCCTTTGAAACCTAGCACGGCGACAGCGGCGGCACGCGTGATCCCGCGGCCGTTACCGAGGCTTGAGCCATCACATACGATCGTTACTTGCTTCATTTGTTGGTTCCTACTCGTCAGCCGAGTGAGATCACGTTATCCACATAACTGTCGAACGTATCGTCATGCGATATCACGATAAGCTGGTCAAAGTGCGTGATCCGGCTGATCTGCTGTCCTAGGTTATCGCGGCGTGCGGCGTCCATATTGGCGGTCGGCTCGTCGAAGAACGCGATCCGGATATCCGTTAGCTGTTTAAGCAGGCCGAGGCGTATTGCAAGTGCCGCCGCCATCTGTTCGCCGCCTGACAGGCTCATGAACGGCCTCTCATAGCCGCTTTCCTCAAGAGAAACCGAATAATCTTCGCCCCATTTCAGCGATTGTTCTGCGTTTCCAGAGATCTCGCGAAAGAGCTGATTTGCTTCGAGCGAGACATGATAAACATAGTTTCGAGCGACTCGGGGAGCAGCTTCCTTGAGCGTATCACGAATAAATGCCGTAGCCTCAGCGATATTCTCCAGCCTTTCCTTTTCGCGGAAATCCTCCGCCAGGGTCTTTCGCACTCCTGCAAACCGCGCGATCTCCGCGGCCAGTTTTTGTTCGCGCGTGCGGGCCGCGTCTAGCCGTGCCTCGGCGGAATGGAACGCGTTTTCCAACGCCCTCAGGGCTGCCCGCTCGGCTTCGTGTTCTTCACGGTCATACCCGGCCGCAGCCTTGGGAAGCGCGTTCTCGGCTTCCGCCAGTTCTTCAGCGATCCGCTTGTGCTCAGTCTCCGCAGAAATCAGCTCCGATCTACGTATAGCAAGGGACCCGGCCAAGGTTTCGTTGGCCAGGAAAATGCGATATGCATCAGCGGTCGCATCGCGTTCGGCGGTGAGAGACTTCCAGTTTTCGTCTAGCCCCAAATACGGCTCCATTTGCTCGAGCAAAATGTTTCGCTCGCTGGTCAGCCGCTCCAAATTACTCTCTGCCGTTGAAAGTCCCTCCCGGATAATCGGTTCGCGTTCGACCTCCTTTTCGGCAAAGCGAAGCCTGGCACGCGGGTCATGAAGCGCTTTGAGTTCTCCCTCGGCGATAGATATAGCATTTTCAATCTGCAGCAATTCTGACGCTGTTAGTTCATAAGCTGTCTTCTCGGCATTCAGCTTTTTCCCTTCAGCCGTCATTTCCGCTAGCCGCTGGGTATAACCTTCGATGGCGAGCACATGCCGCTCGGCTGATCTGGCTCCTGCGAGCGAAGTTTCGAGAGTAGTTCGTTTGTTTTCCAACTCAGCAATGTGGCCTCGCACCTCGGTAAATTGACTGGAGAGAAATCCCTGGAGAGTCTGACCTTCGGCGAGATTAAGGCATTTCTGTGAAAGAACGGGGCACAGACCGCCCTTGATCTCACTCTGGAACTTCTCGTCACGGTTAAGAGCCGCCCTCATCTCTGCCAGATGCTGCATCAATTCAGCATTTTGTTTTTCAAGCTCGTTGAGATCGCCTGCACTGTTGACCTCTGCCTCAGCCTGCCGCTTTTTCTCGGCATATTCCTTGAATGTGTCACGAAGCTGGGCGAGCTTTTGATCGACCTGTGCCCCGGCTGCCGCCGCAGAACGTGCATTTGCCGCCTTGTCGCGAAGCTCATTGAGGGCCTTTTCCAGTTCCTCCTGCCGCAAAATATCGGGCCGGACGGCTTCGATCTCGGCGTGGGCCGCCTGGATGGCGGCTAGATCGGCTTCCAAACGCTTCCTTTCGCCTTCCACGCTCGTGATTGCCGATTCGACCTTCGAGACATCGGCTCGTACCCTGTCGCGCTCGGCGCGTTCACGTTCCAACTCTTTGAACTTGCCCTGGACCTCTAGATGCCGTTCGGCCGCAGACCTCGACGACTCCACTTTTGAAGCGGCGTCCTCCGCCTGTGTAACTTCCTGCCTCAGCTTCGCCGTTGTCATCTCCGATCGCTCGCCTTGAACGCGCAGCTGATCGCGTTTTCCCTTGAGCTCATTAACCTTCTTTTCAGTTTCGTCGAGTCCTGCAACGCGGGCCTGAACTGTGGCCTGTTCAGTTTTGTTTGTAGTAAGCGCGGCTTCCAGATCCTTTACCTCGACGACGAAGGTTTTATGTTCCTCCTCGACCTCCTCAAACCGGGAAAGCTCGCCTTCAGATCGCGCTATCGATTCGCGGGCACTGCCGACGCTCTGATCGAGAAATCTGGAGGTTTCTCTCAGCTTTTCGGCCGCCTGGCGGTACTCTTCCACCTTAAGCAAGCGGTCAAAAGCCACCTTTCGGTCTGTTGCACTTTCGAGAAAGATCGCCGTGAGCGTGCCCTGGGGGACGCCGATCGCCTGGCGAAACAGCGACCTAAGATCGGTTCCCGGTTCGAGTCCGAGGTGCTGCCATAGAAAGCGAAATACTTCCTCTTTCTTGTCGGCGATCCTCATCCCGAGCCTTGGATCGGTTACGTTGTATGCCGTGCCTGTGTCACGAAACACGACATATTCACGTTCGTCCAGGCCGCTCTCGAAAGTGATCGTCACCGAGCCTTTCTTCTCGCCACGCCTTACAAAGTCCTCCTTTTTATATTCGAGCAGATCGAAAAGCACCCATGCGATCGCCTCGACGATCGTAGATTTACCCGCCCCGTTTGGCCCGGTGATAGCGGTCGTCCCCCGTGCCAGCTCGAATACTGACGACGCGTGCGATTTGATATTTTCGATCTCGATCCTGGAGATGTGCATTTGCGGAAGCTTGGAAAAACGTATCTTTCAAGTTTAGATCAATCCCGGCGAAAGAAAAAGACAATGACTGGAAGGTACAAAGTTCAAAGCCCAAGGTTCAAAGACAAGACCCAAAACCCAGCCTAATTCCAGACGCCAAATCCCAAAAAAACTTTCCAATTTCCAGACTCAATTCTCCATTTCTTCCCTCAAACGCACTGTTTTTGTCCCACTCCGGGACAGAAAAATCGCCATAACCCCCTGCGTGATGTGATAGTTGCCGGTTTTTGTCCTGTCCCACGCATTTTGTGCGGTTTAATACGAAGTAACACAACGGCGGATGACGGTAAATTTGTCGGGACCGGGAGCAACGGCGAACTGGGCTTAATTCCGCTGTTCTCTGCGGACGCGCAGTGAATATTGAACAGGGCAGCATCACAAAGAACGCGAACAATTATAAAGATCCTCGCGGCTCGAAAGACCAGGCACCCAATAGGCTAGCGTGTTTTTTAGGATTTCGGGTAGTCCATTTGGCGTGGTTTGTACCATTTGGCGTAAATGTCACGAAATAATTTTGATGAATTTGCAAACCCGATTCGCCGCAAAGTGACACATCCGTCATTCCGTTAGTTCCCCGTGCGATCAGACCGTAAGCGAATATGGCTATACAAGAAAAAAGGCCGCCTTTTGGGCAGCCTTTTGATTGAAACGGGACGGGGGAATTAGTAAGCGGAGCGGTCAGATGAACTGATTTTTACGCCGCCGTTGGTGGTGATGACCTTGATCGGGGCACCGCCGCCGTTGAATGCTGTCTGGATACGCTTTGCACGCGACCTCGAGGACCATTCATCCCCTTTGATGTTTTCCTCAGTGACGTTCAAGCTCGGGATATCGCTCTTGAAGCCGCCGTTGACGGTGCCTGTTTCGACATTCGCCGCGTAATTTTCCGGCATCGATATATTCACGCCGCCATTAGTGGTTATCACATCCAAGCCGCTGCCTCGCCATGATGTGCCGGATAGAGATACGTTTATCCCACCGTTGGTCGTGCGGCCCTTGACGCTACCGGAAACATTCGAAATGTTGATCCCGCCGTTGACGGTCTCGAATTCAGATGAGCCATCTACGCCGCTGATCGAGATGCCGCCGTTGTGGGCCTTCAAGTTCAGGTTAGTAGATCTGGGAACCAGTAACTGATACGAAACGGACCAGTTCTTGTCCTCGCCCGAGCTTTCCGCTTTAATGGTCCCGCCCGTATTGATGCGGATCGCGCTTGCAGCGGCCCTCGCTGTCTCATCAGTGGTTCCCCACGCCTGAACACATGCCATTACAAGCACATCGGACCGGTCCTCGCCCTTGACCGATACACCGCCATTTTTGCCGGCGTCGACCGCGATGGAACTCGACGCGGCAACGGAAATTTCACGAAGATCCGAGGCCGACACCTTGTCGTCCCCTGACCAACTGTTATTTGAGCAGAATGATTTGGATTTTTCCTTGCCGGATTTGTTTCTTTCCTTCTGTGCGAAGGTTGTATTCGCGGATATTCCGATCGCGATCGCGACGGCCAGGACCGCGATGTACTTCAAGTTACGAGAAACGAATGTCATTTTTGAATTGCCTCCTGATGATTTGCTAATGAATTTTGATCTCATTAGCAGTACACCGGAGCCGGTCCGTTTGTGACAAAAATTTCTCGCCGGATGCCAACTACGAGACCGAGACCACGAGCCCGGCGTGATTAACATGCCAGTCGAGCACCTCGGCGCCCGGTTCTGCGGTTAGTGCTTTTTCGACGTCGGCACGGCGGCCGTCTTCGCAGAAAAAGGCGATACAGCCCCCGCCGCCCGCTCCGCAGACCTTCGGTGCGATCGCCCCGTTTGCCATGGCCCTGTCGATAATTCGGTCCATTTGAGGAGTCGTGATATTGGGTGACAAACGCTTTCGCTGTGGATGGCTATCGGCCAACAGCTTACCAACAGTTTCAAAATCACAGGTCAGGACTGCCGACCGCATTTGTATGGCGGTGTCCCGAATAGAATCGAATATCGCAAATATCTCTCTGTCGCCGTCGATATGGCGTTTCGTGATCTTCCAATTGTTGACACCGGAATTTCGCGGCTCGCCCGTGTAGCAGATCGCGATACGCCGTTCGAGTTCGGCAGCGTCTACAGGTATTTCTTCCCGCGAAATGCCGTCCGGTCGAAAGTGAAGACAGGCGACACCGCCATACGCCGCCGGGTAGTAGTCCTGAAAGCCTGTCGGGACACGTATCACCTGACATTCAATATTGGCTGCGATAGGAATGAAGCGGTCGGGTGTGTAGCGATCGCCCACAAGCTTATTCAGAGCTCCGATACACGCAATATTCAGGGTCGAAGAACCCGCGAGTCCGGCCCCGGCCGGTGCCTGGGATTCCGTGGTCATGTGAAAGCCTGTTTCGGGGCGGAAAAAATAAACCAGTTTCGACAAGAGCGTAAGCCTGCTCTCATCCCTCAAGGTCGTTATGTCCTCAACAGTCGTCTCGACGCGATCTTTCTGGTCGACAGACTCAAGGATTATCCGCCCATCGTCCCGCGTTTCGATACGGCAGTATGCAAGCAAACTCAGTGCGAAATTCACCGTCGCCGCACCCTCGTGAAACAGGAAAAGAGGCGGTATATCAATTGTGCCGCCGGCCAGATCGACCCGCGTCGGGGCTGAAGATTCGATTAACACTTAAGATTATCCTCGACTCGTTGAAGCGAATGGGAATTTTAACGCAGAAGGTAAGAAATCAATATCCGCGAGCACTATTTTTTCTTTCGGAATGACGCTTTCTTTTTTCTGGGAGAGGATTCCATTGAACTTTGGTCTACAGCATTAGGTTCGCGGGTAAGATGGAGCCTTTCTCCTAGATCGTGCAAGGTCGTTAAACCAGCTTCCTCGACAGCAAGCAGCTTTTCTTCGATCATATGTATCGTTTCGGGATCAGCATCCTCGACCTTTTCGGAGAGCCAGTAACGCTCTATCACATAAAAAACGATGATCCCCACTAAAACAATAAAGAAAAGTGCGACCCCGATCCGGCTGAAGTCGCCGATGATGGAGGTGATCGCCCCGCTGAAAAAATACCCGACGCCCGACAGCAGCATCACCCACAGCAGGCAGCTTATGCCGCTTAGGATCAGAAAACGCAAGTACGGCATTTTGCCGACGCCGTAAAATACGCACATCGCGAGCCTGATGCCGTATATGTATTTCGAGATCACGATCGCTGATGCCCCGAATTTGGCAATGAGCCTTTCGACACGCGGTTGGGCAACTTGATAAAAGCGATAGTGCTTGGCGTTCTCATGAAAGATGCGGCCGATCATATAGCCGAAACTGTCGCCGACCATGCCGCCGAGGGTGCCGAATACGATCACCTTCAAAAAGCTGTATTGACCGAAGAACGAACTGTGAGCCAGGACGCCGGCAACCAGCAGCGTTATGTCCCCTTCCACTGTGCAGAGTGCAAAAACGGCATATATGCCGTACTGCTCTATGAACTGGTAGAAAGGGTATTGTTCCATAAGGAAACTGATGAAAGCGGACGGGGCTTTCCAAAGAGTATCTTTCTGCCGCACGCGCAGTCAACAAATGAGACTTTGGGGGACACGAGGTGCGATTCGCCGACTGCTCGCGGCTACCACCTGTTGGCCGGTTTGGTCATATTCTTTGCCGTTTGACTGTTATAAGGCTTGTGTCTAAAATCGCGGTTAGTCTATCGCTGGTCTAAGTCCTCGTTATTATGGTTGAAATATCGAACCAGTCGAAAAAGCGCGTCGGCATCGACATCTCCGAGACCGGGTCGAAGGCCGTTCTCATCGACGAAAACGACGCGATCGCCGAGATCAGATCGGCAGATCCGGCCGACGACACCATTGCCGGCGTAGTGAAACTGGTTGAAGGCCTAAGATCCGAAAATCACAATTTTGACACTATCGGGGTCGCCGTTCCCGGGTTGATCGATAAAAGGACGAATCGCGTGGCTTTTTCCGCAAGTTTTCCGGGACATTCAGACGTTGACCTTGTAAGGGAGGTGACGGCGAAGACCGGCATGTCGGTTGTACTTGAGAATGATGCAAATGCGGCCGGATATGGCGAGTTTTCTTTGGGGGCCGGACGAGGAAGCAATGATATTTTTTATGTGACGCTGGGTGAAGGTGTCGGCGGAGCGTTTATAATCGACGGGAAGATCTGGCGGGGATCCGCCGGGTTTGCAGGTGAATTCGGTTATGTCGCGATCAATTCTGAAGGGCGAAGACTCGAGCAGGTCGCCTCGACGAGCAACATTGTTCGGCGTACAAAAAGTCGATTTCACCAGGACAGCACATCCTCGTTGAACAAGCTTTTGGAAGAATCGATCACTCTCGATGACATAATCGGGGCGGCCGAGCGAGAGGATGATTTCGCTCAGATGATGCTTGAACGGACCGGGATATACATAGGCACCGCTATTGCGAACGTCATCAATCTGCTCAATATAGAGAAGATAGTTATTGGCGGAGAAATAATGGAGGCCAGACATCTGGTGCTTGACGCGATTATAGCCAGGGCCCGCTATCTTTCGTTCCCCAAGGCATTCGAGTCCACGGAGATAGTTCAGGGCGAATTGGGCCCAAATGCTGCTGCGGTGGGCGCGGCATTTATTGCGGGACTTAACGAGGCACCCAAATAATGAGTTTCGGGGAACGGGCATATTAACAGAACTTATTAAGTTGAAATTGCGCAACGGTTTTGGCTCGGTTTACTTTTGTCTTGTGCAATTTGCGGATTGTTTCAGTTTTAGTAGAATCTTAAACAGTTATAAGGCAAGAACTTGGGTGGAAATTGGCTCGAGGCCTTTTCTTGGCATATTAATGTGAGAAAAGCCGGGGCTAAATTGTTGTAAGTTTTTAACGGCAATTGATCTTAAGATGGCGCAATTTTTCAACAAAAGTGCAAATAATATCGCCCGGATCAGCATGGTCCTGGTTGCCGTGCTTGCTGGTACCGCATTTTATGCTTATACGCAGATTGCACGGTCGTCTTACCTGACGGGGCGTTATCTCGAAAAACAGCAGCCGGTCCAGTTTAGCCACAAACACCATACAGGTGACGACGGCATTGATTGCCGCTATTGCCATTCGACTGTAGAAACGACAGCATCCGCGGGAATGCCGCCAACACAGACCTGCATGAATTGCCATAGCGAGATCTGGGCCGACAGCCCTTATCTCGAGCCGGTGAGGGCGAGCTTTCGTGATAACAAGCCGATCGAATGGGAACGAGTTCACGACCTTCCCGAATACACATATTTCAATCACAGCATTCACGTTGCCAAGGGCGTAGGCTGCTCGACCTGTCACGGCGAGATCGATAATATGCCGGCCGTTTACCAGGAGAATACGCTCCAGATGGAGTGGTGTATCGCGTGCCACCGTGAACCTGGAAATTTCATAAGGCCGAAAACAGAGATCTACAACATGCAGTGGCAGGATAACGAACTGACCGCGGCCGAGAGGGTCAACTTGAAATCTGAATATAAGATCCGCACAAGGGAACTATTAACTAGCTGCTCAACTTGTCACCGATAAGGGATACAGGATGGAGTCGGAACGAATAATGGGAATTCCAGAAACCAAAAAAACCTTTGCCTCGCTACGCGAGAAAATTCTGGCGCAAAACGGAAAAGAGTATTGGCGAAGCATCGAAGAACATGCCGATACGCCGGAGTTCCGCGAATTTGTCGCTGAGGAATACCCGCACGAGATCGAGCAGTGGGACAGTACCCTCAGCCGCCGTAACTTCGTTAAAGTAATGGGAGCCTCGCTCGCCCTGGCAGGGTTGAGCGGATGCGTGATCCAACCACCCGAGAAGATCGTTCCCTATGTTACGTCGCCGGTGGGAATGCTGCCGGGCAAGCCGGCTTTTTTTGCGACTGCCATGTCCCTTGGCGGCATTGCCACAGGCTTGCTGGCTGAATCATTCGAAGGCCGGCCTATAAAGATCGAGGGGAATCCGCTCCATCCAGGAAGCCAGGGCGCCACGGACGTTCTTGCACAGGCATCTCTCCTCGATATGTACGATCCGGACCGCTCGCAGGAAGTGACCTTTCGCGGCGGTTATTCGACGTGGGAGTCATTTGTGCCTACGTTCCGATCGGCTATAGAACAAAATCGCGCCGATGGTGGGGCGGGAATTCGATTCCTTAATACGACGATCACCTCGCCCACCCTGGTAGATCAATTTGCACAGATCAAGAGGGAATTGCCAAATTCGAAGCTGATCCAGTTTGAACCGGTCAACAATGATAATGCTATGGCCGGTGCGAGGATGGCATTTGGTTCGCCGGCACATACTGTATACAGGTTCGACCGGGCCGAGAGGGTCCTGTCGCTCGATGCCGATATATTCTCGAGTTTCAATACGGGTTATATAAAGGACTACACCAAGCAGCGTGTCTATTCCGAGACGAAAAAGGACATGTGCCGTCTTTACTGCATAGAGACCACCGTCAGTCTCATGGGAGCAAAGGCCGACCACCGTATCGCCGTAAAGCCCAGCCAGATGACCGAGATCACCAAAGCAGTGGCAGCGGCGGTCGGAGTGTCAGGAGCAGTATCAACATATACGGAAAACGCTGACTGGATAGCGGCTATGGCCAGGGACCTGGCCGCATTCAGGGGACGTTCTCTGGTGATCGCCGGAGCACATCAGTCACCGGCGGTGCATGCCCTTGCTCACACGATGAATGCCGCTTTAGGCAACGTCGGGCAAACCGTCGTATATACTGAACCCCTTTCACCGGGCTCGGAAAAACTGCAGGTTGAGCAACTTCGTGAACTCATTACCGAGATAGATTCCGGTGTCGTGAAGATGCTGGTTATCCTGAATGGTAATCCGGTTTACGACACGCCTATCGATCTCAAGCTTACCCCGGAACGAATGTCCAAGATCCCACTGAGGATCCATCTTGGGCTTCGTGTTGACGAGACCGCAGAGCATTGTCACTGGCACGTTCCTGCCAAGCATTACCTTGAGAGCTGGAGCGATGCTCGCGCATATGATGGGACGGCTTCCATAGTTCAGCCGCTTGTCGCGCCGTTATACGGCGGAAAGAATGATCATGAGTTCGTTCAGCTTTTTATGCAGGAGAATTTTGATCAGAAAGATTATGACATCATAAGAGGGTTCTGGCAGCGGCAGAATATCGGCAGCGGGCGAGCTGCCGTTCCAGTAGCGTCGCCGCCGACACCAGTGACGGACACTTCAGGAGGGGCCGCGGGTGAGAACCCGGAAGTGGCGGCAGTCAGCCAAAGATCTGATAACTCTAATGCGGCCAGCACTTCGGCATCGCCTGCCCCCGTTTCTACAGCTTCGCCGGCCGGTAATACTGCCGCCTCGGCAGGCGCGCCGGGGCCTGGCCTGAGAACGGGTGGCGGTGCCGGTACCGGTACAGCAGCTTCGAATTTTGAGGATAACTGGCGCAAAGCGGTTCACGATGGTGTGGTGCCAAATACGGCTGCTCCGGCGAAGTCCGTCACCGCGTCCAGTGGGTTTCTCGGTCAACCCGCTCCAGCAGTTCAGCGAATGGGAGAGCTGGAAATAAATATACTTCCGGACCCTTGTGTTTATGACGGCCGGTTTTCGAACAATGGGTGGCTTCAGGAGCTTCCAAAGCCGCTGAACAAGGTCACCTGGGAAAATGTCGGATTAATTAGTCCGAGAACAGCCGAGCGGCTGGGTATAAACACGGGCAGTGACGACAGGGAATTCGCGGGCGGGACTCGCGGCAGCAGCTTTATCAATACAAAAGGTGGCAACACATTCTCTGACCTCGTCACGGTCACATATCAGGGCGTCGATATACAGAAGCCTGTACCGATGTGGATCACCCCGGGGCAGCCGGACGACGTTATCACCCTATTCATGGGGTATGGCCGGACGCGTGCCGGCCGGGTTGGAACCGGAATAGGCTACAACGTTTTCGACGTGACGCGTTCGGACGCGATGAATTCCGGCTCGGGTAATATCTCGGCTGTCCCCGGTACGACTACCATTGCCTCGACCCAGATCCATTTCAATATGGAGGGCCGCGATCTGCTCCGTGTGTGGAACCTGGATGAGTACAACAAAAACCCAGACGTTGGGCATCAGCATGATGAATATCCCAAATCGATGTATCCATACGAGGAACATCAGGAGGTTTACAACAAACATAACAAGTGGGCGATGACCATCGATCTTAACTCTTGTGTTGGTTGTAACGCGTGTGTTATCGCCTGTCAGGCTGAGAATAATATTCCGGTCGTTGGCAAGGAACAGGTCGAGCGCAGCCGTGAGATGCATTGGCTAAGGATCGATACCTATTACGGCGGCGGCGACATCAGTAATCCCGACGGCCCGCATTTTCAGCCGGTCCTGTGTCAGCAGTGCGAACAGGCCCCATGCGAAGTCGTTTGTCCCGTGCACGCAACCGTGCATAGTGCTGAGGGTCTCAACGACATGGTCTATAACCGCTGCGTCGGGACCAGATACTGCTCGAACAACTGTCCTTATAAAGTGCGCCGCTTCAATTTCCTGCTTTATCAGGACTGGAACACACCGCAATACAAACTGATGCGGAACCCTGAAGTTACGGTCAGGAGCCGCGGGGTGATGGAGAAATGCACCTATTGTACCCAACGTATTTCAGCCGCGAGAATCGAGGCTGAAAAGGAAGACCGTCCGATAAGAGATGGTGAGGTCGTGACCGCATGTCAGGCTGCATGCCCGACCGACGCGATTATTTTCGGCAACATGCACGATGAGAACAGCCAAATCGCGAAAACAAAGAAAGACCATCGAAACTATATCTTGCTGAACGAGCTTAATACCCAGCCCCGTACGACGTACTTGGCGGCGCTGAAGAACCAAAACAGGGAAATGCCGGATTACCATTCGAGAGAAAAGGCCGTGCACACCCCAGGCATGCAGGAATCCAAAGCACCGGCAGGTGAAGACGGGCACTAGGTTTCGCGAGATTATGCAGGACGCTAAAGAACTCAAAGAAAAACTCCACCCGGCGATGATCGAGGGCAATCATACCTTCGCCAGCGTGACGGACAAGATCAGCGACGTCACGCTAAAGAAGCGCACGCCTTTTCATTGGTTCATAGGCTTTGCCATTGCGTTCATGGTCGCCCAGCTGCTGCTTTTTTCGACGATATGGCTACTCGCGAATGGCATCGGGATCTGGGGAAACAACCAACCAGTGGGCTGGGCCTTCGATATCATCAATTTCGTTTGGTGGATCGGTATCGGTCACGCCGGAACGCTCATCTCAGCGATCCTGCTCCTGATGAATCAGAAATGGCGAACGTCGATCAACCGTTTTGCCGAGGCGATGACTCTGTTTGCCGTAGCCTGCGCCGCGATGTTCCCTTTGCTGCACACGGGCCGTCCGTGGCTGGCCGCTTATTGGCTATTCCCCTACCCGAACACGATGGGGATCTGGCCAAATTTCCGCAGCCCGCTTATTTGGGACGTTTTCGCAGTTTCGACTTATGCCACTGTGTCCCTTTTGTTCTGGTATGTAGGTTTGATTCCCGATCTCGCAACACTGCGTGACAGGGCCAAGAATAAGTATTTCAAGTTTGTTTACGCCGCTTTATCGTGGGGATGGCGCGGCTCCGCCAGGCATTGGCACCGGTACGAGATCACGTACCTTATACTCGCCGGTATTTCTACACCGCTGGTGCTTTCGGTCCACTCGATCGTGTCCTTCGACTTCTCGGTCTCGCAGATCCCTGGTTGGCACGCAACGATCTTTCCACCGTATTTTGTGGCCGGTGCCGTTTTCGCCGGCTTTGCGATGGTGCTGATCCTTTGTATCCCGCTGCGGCGTTGGTACCGGATGGAGGATTTCATTACCCATACGCACCTTGTCTTTATGGCAAAGGTCATGCTAGCAACGGGGCTCATAGTTGTTTACGGCTATGCGATGGAAGGCTTTTTCGGCTGGTACAGCGCTTCGCAGTATGAAGTATTCATGGTTAAGAACCGAATATGGGAAGGGCCGTACTGGTGGTCGTATTGGCTGTTGATCTTCTGCAATGGCCTCTCGATACAGCTTCTCTGGTTCGAGCGGTTCCGAAACAGCGAATTCTGGTTATTTACGATCTCCGTGATCGTCAGCGTCGGAATGTGGCTTGAACGATTTGTGATCATCGTGACTAGTCTGCACCGAGACTTTCTGCCGTCATCGTGGGCGATGTATTCGCCGACTATCTGGGACCTATCGATGTTCGCGGGCACGATCGGATTTTTCTTTACATTGATATATCTGTTCGTCCGCTTTGTCCCGATCATCTCGATGTTCGAGGTGCGAACATTGCTGCCGGCGGCTAACGTGCACGGGCACCAGCAGGATTTTGAGGAAAACGTGAATGAGGTCGAATACACGTACGACCGTACAGATCCGCCCAACAAGTAACAGGTCGATTTGATCCGTTGTTATTTTTGCTAGAGCTATGGGAAACAACCTTTACGGGATACTAGCCGAATTTGACTCAGCTACCGAGCTTGTAGACGCCGCGCGGCTTGTTCGCGATGCGGGGTATACCAAGACCGACGCTTTTACGCCGTTCCCGCTTCATGAGATCGACGAGGCGCTGGGCATCAAACGCAGCATTTTGCCGTATCTGATCTTTGCCGGGGGACTTACAGGGCTCTTTGCCGGGATCGGTTTGCAGTATTTTGTTCACGTTTATGACTGGCCGATCATCGTCGGCGGGCGGCCGCATTTCAGCTTACCGTCGTTTGTACCGCCGGCTTACGAACTGACGATCCTATTTTCGGCATTTGTGGCTGTTTTTGGCATGTTGTTTCTTAACGGGCTTCCGTCGCCTTATCATCCGGTGTTTAATGTTCCGCGTTTTGCCCTTGCCACGCGAGAAAAGTTCTTTTTGATCATTGAATCACGCGATCCGAAGTACGACTACGAGGAAACAAAGAGCTTCATGCAAAGCCTTGATCCCCAGGAGGTCTTTGATGTTGAGGAATAAACATTTGGGGACGGCGATCGGGATCCCGCGAATAAGCTCCCGGGCGGGCTTAATGCTAGCCCTGCTTGGAATGACCATTTTGTCCGGCTGTCGTTATGACATGCAGGACCAGCCGCGTTACAGGGCATATAAGAAGAGTGATTTCTTTGCAGACGGCCGGGCTTCGCGCGAACACCCCGAAGGTACGGTTGCCCGGGGCCAGCTTTTTGATAACAAGGCCCTCTATACAGGAAAGATAGATAATCCGAATCTTAATGCGGTTAGCCAGACATCTCCGGGGCCGAACGGGACAACTCTTGTATCTACTTTTCCAAACGCGATCGATGAATTTCCCGTGGCCGTGACCAAGGAACTGATCGACCGTGGGCAGGATCGTTACAACATCTACTGCATCGTTTGTCACGGCCCCGTTGGCAAGGGCGACGGTATGATCGTCCGGCGAGGTTTCACACAGCCGCCCACTTACCACGATGATCGGCTGCGGAGTGCTCCGGTAGGTCACTTCTTCGATGTTATTACGAACGGATGGGGCAAAATGAATAGTTATGCTTACCAGGTTAGTCCTGCGGACCGTTGGGCGATCGTGGCATATATTCGTGCCTTGCAGGTAAGCCAGAATCCGGACCAAAATCTGAAAATGAACCAGAATCCAGGGTCGAGCATCGCACCGGCCGGTGCCCCGTCTGACGCACATGGAGGGGATCGATAAATGGCGAACGTCGACAGTTATCAAGTCCCGGCTGAGATCAACAGACTTAGGCCGCTGGCTCTTGGAATAGGAGGTATCGCCCTTATTGTTTGGGCTGTCGGGGCCTATTTCAATACAGAGCAGGCATTGCGGTCGTGGCTATTAGGGTTTATTTTCTGGGGCGGTATCGGGATCGGCTCGCTTGGCGTGCTGATGCTTCAATATCTTACGGGCGGAGCCTGGGGAGTTGTTATCCGCCGTTTTGTTGAGGCCGGCTCACGCACCTTGCCGCTGATATTTTTAATGTTCATTCCGCTGGCTATCGGGGTTTACACGCACAGTTTTTATGAATGGACCCATGCACCGGCGACCGCACATATAATAAAGGAAAGAGGGATCTACCTCCTTCCCTGGGCCTGGATCGTCAGATCGCTTATTTATTTTGCCATTTTCGGCATAATGGTCTATCTGCTGAATTCATGGTCGGCTAAACAGGACCAGACGACAAATGTCGAAGATTCACGTCTGCTTCTTGAGAAAGCATCGAGGTTTTCGGGCCCGACCATGGTCATCTATGCACTGGTAGTTACTTTTGCAGTGGTCGATTGGGTCATGACTTTAGATCCCCACTGGTTCTCGACGATGTGGGGATTGCTTTTTGTCGCCGGCTGGGCATTGAGCTGCTTTTGTTTCGTTGTGGCGATCCTGGCTTACTTATCCGACAAGTCGCCAATGAACGCCGTTCTTGGAAAACGCCATTTCCACGATCTTGGTAAATTAATGCTGGCACTTGTAATGGTGTGGGCGTACTTTAATTTTTCTCAGTTCCTGATCATCTGGTCGGGGAACCTGCCGGAAGAAACGACCTGGTACATCGCCCGTATGAAAGGCGGGTGGGGCTACATCGGCATCGCTCTGATCGTTTTCCACTTCGCGTTTCCCTTCCTGGTGCTTCTCCAACAGGATTTTAAGCGTAAGGCAAAATGGCTAGCTTCGCTTGCGGTGTTTATTCTGTTTATGAGGCTCGTGGACATGTTCTACCTTATTGGGCCGACGCACCGCGTGGCCGCGGGCGGCATGGAGCAGGGGGCTTTTTACATTAGCTGGATGGATATTGTTGCCCCGATTGCGATCGGCGGCATCTGGCTGTGGTGGTATTTTGGTGAACTGGCAAAACGGCCGATCGTGCCCGCCAGGGACCCGTATTTTGAAGAAGCCGTGGCCCACGGCCACGGACATTAACGAGAGAATATGTCGTCAAAGAAAAGCGCAGGGACAATCAGCGACCTCAACAAGCCGTATGAAGAAAATGAGATCGGCCTGAAAGGGATCCTATGGTTTGGCGTGGGCCTTTTTCTTCTGATCGTGATCACGTTCGGGTTGATGTGGGCGCTTCTCAACGTTTTGAAAGACTATCAACGCGAAACAGCAGGTCCTGTAAATCCGCTTGCCATGAATGAGCAAGAACGCCTGCCGCCCGAGCCCAGGCTTCAGTTGGCTCCAGGTTTCGGTGTTGAGGCCGAAAAAGGACGTGTGAATCTCGAACTATTGCCCCCCCAGGCGGAATATCGGGAACTACATAAACAGTGGGAACAGCTTTGGGTAGGTGGATCGAAAGATGCTAAGACCGGAACGGTCATTTCGCTCCCGATCGAGGAGGCAAAGAATAGATTTCTGAGTCAGGGGGTAAAGGCCCGGACGGGTGCTGACGCCGAGGCCGCTTATGACAAAGCCCGAACGATGATATCTGAATCAAGTTCGGGGAGGGTCGCGTCGGAAAAGATCCGTTGAGAAACATGATCGCTAGGAGAAATAAAAGATCTGCTGCGGTATTGCTGTTCGTTACAGCGTTAGTTATCGCTGTGTTCGGCGGCTACGGTTTCGCGCAGAAAAGCGAGCATTATAACTCTCCGCTCTATTCTCCCAGGAAGTACGACCCGACGGTGTCGGAGGCAAATGGAATCCCGGACGCCCTGAAGAAGATCGGTATAGAACAAAAGCTTGGGTCTCAGCTGCCTCTTGATACCGAGCTTAAGGATGAGAACGGAAAGATCGTAAGGCTCGGCGATTATTTTACCGCCGGGCGACCAGTGATCGTGGCGTTCGTGTATTACGAATGCCCGATGCTTTGCAACCAGGTGCTGAACGGCTTGACTGGTTCGTTAAAAGGCATTTCATTTAATGCCGGAACCGAATTCGAGGTCGTGGCTATTAGTTTTGATTCGCGAGAGTTTGATTCGACCGAGGTAGCAAGGAACAAGAAACTCGGGTACATGGAGCGATACGGACGTCCGGGAACGGAGAAAGGCTGGCATTTCCTAACGGGCAGACAGGAATCGATAGATAAAGTCACCTCTGCGGCTGGGTTTACCTATCAATGGGACGCTAAGACAAACCAGTTCGCACACGCGGCAGCGGTAATGGTCGCGACGCCTGACGGCAAGCTGTCCAGATACCATTATGGCATCGATTATGCTCCGCGAGACTTGAAATTCAGCCTGATGGAGTCAGGCCAGAGTCGCGTTGGGAACGCCGCCGAGCAGTTACTGCTCTATTGCTATCACTACGATCCGGCCTCCGGACGCTACGGGCTTGCCATTCTAAACGTGATGCGTCTCGGCGGCATCGCCACCCTTATTGGAATGGGGCTGATGGCATTTGTTTTTTGGCGAAGAAATAAAAATCGAGATCAATTGGCAGATGAGGGTTGATGCCTCGCTTCGAAGTTTAGCGTCAGCCTAATTTGAATATGCAGACTACATCGTGGGTACCATTACTTCCTGAACAGGCCTCGACCTTTGCGTGGCAGGTTGATCTCCTGTATTTCTACCTGATCGCGGTCAGCGTTGCGTTCTCGATACCGATCGTACTGGCGATATTCTATTTTGCGATCAGGTATCGTGAAACGGAAAAGTACGCGACCCCGGACGAAATGCATGGATCGATGGTGCTCGAAACGGTATGGTCCATTATTCCCTTCGTCATCTCAATGACCATTTTTCTCGGTGGAGCCGTCGTGTATTTTAACCAATATACGCCCCCCGACGACGCGATGGATATTTTTATTGTGGGTAAACAGTGGATGTGGAAAGCCCAGCATCAGACCGGTCAACGCGAGATCAATGAACTCCACGTGCCCGTCGGCCGAAAGATAAAACTCACGATGACGACTGAAGACGTCCTGCATGACTTCTCCATACCCGCCTTCAGGACAAAGATGGACGTGGTTCCCGGCCGTTATACTTATATGTGGTTCGAGCCGACAAAGCCGGGTAAATATCATCTATTCTGCGCTGAATACTGCGGACTGAACCATTCAGGAATGGGTGGTTATGTTTACGTAATGGAGCAGCGGGATTTTGATAACTGGCTGAGCGGAAGCGTTGCCGGCCAGACGCCGGTCGAGGAAGGCCGCGATCTGTTCACAAACAAGTTGGGATGTGCCTCTTGCCATTCCGGCGGGGCCAATCAGCGTGGAGCAGTGCTTGAGGGCATTTATGGGCACGAAGTAAAGCTGGCTACCGGCGAAACAGTGACTGCCGACGAGCAGTATATCCGTAATTCGATACTGAATCCCGGAGCCCAGATAGTAGCGGGATATCAGCCGATCATGCCCACCTTCAAGGGGCAGGTCACCGAAGAGCAGCTTAATTCACTGATCGCTTATATCAAATCACTAACCCCCGGAGCCGCGACAAGCCCGGGAGGCGGGGGGATGGCCGCGCCGGGGGCCAACCAGGCTCCAACATCGAATACGCAGAACCCGCTGTCTGCCCCGAAGGCTAACCGCGGGCAACAGGACGCTCTGGGCAGCAACCCGAATTCCCCGTCTAACAGCAGCAGGTAGGGTGTAGTAAAGATTATGCAAACCCAAGATTCAATATCAGGTTACGGCGGAGAGCCAAAGCTTAATTATCTTACAAATGGCTCCACGCTAAAGTCGTGGCTGCTGACAAAAGATCATAAGCGGATCGCGATCATGTATTTGATCACCGTTTCGATGTTTTTCCTGATGGGCGGTTTGTATGCCGCAACGATCCGGCTTGAGCTATTGACACCGTCGAGCGACCTGCTCGAATCCGCAACCTATAACAAGGTCTTTACCCAACACGGTATCCTGATGATCTTTTTCTTCCTGATACCGTCGATCCCGGCCATACTCGGGAACTTTCTGATCCCGATCATGATCGGGGCGAAAGACCTCGCTCTGCCTCGAATAAACCTACTAAGTCTATATATTTATTGGGTCGGCGGACTTTTGACCCTCTACGGCCTGATGCAGGGCGGCGTCGACACGGGATGGACGTTCTATACGCCATATAGCACGACTTTTTCTAATTCATATGTGATGGCCGTTGGGCTCGGCATTTTTATTAACGGTTTTTCATCGATCCTGACGGGCCTTAACTTCATCGTCACGATCCACACAATGAGGGCACCGGGAATGACCTGGTTCAGGCTTCCGCTGTTCGTGTGGGCCCATTATGCGGTCAGCTTGGTCATGATCCTTGGCACTCCGGTGATTGCGATCACGGTCCTGCTTCTGGCATTGGAGCGGGTCGCAAGGGTCGGTATTTTTGATCCCGCAATAGGCGGCGATCCGATCCTGTTTCAGCATCTTTTCTGGTTCTATTCGCACCCTGCTGTTTACATTATGATCCTCCCGGGCATGGGTGTGATCAGCGAACTTATATCGAATTTCTCCAGGAAAAAGATCTTCGGCTATGAATTTATTGCTTTCTCAAGCATTGCGATCGCCGTATTCGGTTTCCTTGTGTGGGGCCACCACATGTTCGTCAGCGGCCAGTCGATGTACGCCGGAATGGTGTTCTCTTTCCTGACAATGGTCGTCGCCGTACCGTCCGCGATCAAGATGTTTAACTGGACGGCGACCATGTATAAGGGTTCGGTCTCGTTAGATACGCCGATGCTTTATGCGATCGGATTCATGGGGCTGTTTCTTATCGGCGGGCTGACGGGGCTTTTCCTTGGATCGATGGGACTCGTTGTCCATTTGACCGACACGTATTTTGTGGTTGCTCACTTTCATTACGTGATGGTGGGCGGGCAGGTGATCGCTTATTTAGGCGGGATACACTACTGGTGGCCGAAAATGACGGGCCGTATGTATTCCGAATTCTGGGGCAAAATATCGGCGATGCTCGTCTTTATAGGCTTTAACCTGACATTCTTCCCGCAGTTCATATTGGGCTACCAGGGAATGCCGCGACGTTACGCGTCGTATCCGGAAGAGTTTCAGGTGCTTAATATCTTCTCGACAGCCGGAGCGTCCGTGCTAGGGGTCGGGCTGCTGATGCCGGCAGTTTATCTCGTCCACTCGCTTTTATTCGGCAAGAAAGCCGGCGACAACCCCTGGATGCTGCCGGGGCTGGAATGGCGAACAAGCTCGCCGCCGCCGACAGAGAATTTTGAAAAGATGCCGGTCGTGACCTGGGAAGCTTACGAGTTTGGAGAAGAAAGCGGCCTCGACCTGGATGAAGCCAGACGACGTGACGCCTCCGTAGTGGTGTAATACGAGTTAAAGGTTTGATTAACAATAATGTCGACACACGCTGATTCACACGAACATCATCACCCTCCGGGCCTGCAGCACCAGTTTGAAGACATGGGGCAGCAGGAAGAGAGCGTCTCGATCGGGATGTGGATGTTCCTCGTGCAGGAGATAATGTTCTTCGGGGGCTTGTTTACGGCGTACCTGGTCTTTCGATCAAGGTACCCGATGGCGTTTGCTGCCGGCAGTAACCATTTGGATGCTTTCTGGGGCGGGCTTAACACTATCGTACTTATCGTCAGCAGTCTGACGATGGCCCTGACGGTTTACTATGCCCAGAAGGGTAACCGGCAGCTTCAGGTGATATTGATCATTCTGACGATGTTTTTCGGTGCGGTCTTCCTGGGTGTGAAAGCGATCGAATATACCGGGAAGTACAACGACGGCCTCGTTCCGGTCACCGGCTTGAACAAGAAGGTAAAGGCAGCTCCTGGCGAGCATGCCGAGACTGATACCAAGCCCTGTTGGGAGGTTACCCATGGTGGAGATGAGGAGCACCATTACGTAAATCCCAAAGGCGAGTTTCTGTGGACCGACTGTTCTCTGGTGAAGCTTGCCCAGGATCATAATTATCTTACCCAGGCCGAAAGGATAGGCTATTTTTCCAACGGCGAGATCGACGTCAATAAATTTCGAGATAAGGTCCGAATGTTCTACTGGATATATTTCGTTATGACGGGCCTTCACGCTCTGCACATGGTGATCGGCCTGGGGCTGATGGCCTGGCTGTTATATAAAGCCTGGCGGAATACATTTAGCGCGGAGTACTATATGCCGGTTGAGATGTCAGGCCTTTACTGGCACTTTGTCGACATTGTCTGGATATTCCTGTTCCCGCTGCTTTATTTGCTGGGAAGGCATTTCATGCATTAGGAGTTTTATAATGGCGGACCATCATGATCATATAGAGGAACCTAACGAGCATATCGGGATACCGGGATATCTCGGTGTATTCGCGGTACTCATCGTCGGGACGATCCTGACATACTACGCTGCGACGATCGATCTCGATTGGGTCTTTGCAGGGGCGAACACCCTCGTTGCATTGCTGATCGCATTTACAAAGATGGCATGTGTGATGCTTTTCTTTATGCATGTTCGGTGGAGCCCGAGGTTGATCTGGCTGTCGGCCGTCGCGAGCTTTTTCTGGATGGCGATTATGTTCGCTTATACTATGCAAGACTATCTGACGCGGCCCTCCGGCGCTTTCGGATATTAATCTAGTCGTTCATATAATTTACACGCGGGACGAAGACCTGATCAGTCTATTCCGCGTGTTTTCATAATTAGGAATATCGACATTTGACGTGGTAGTATTTTCGATTTAACGGGCGACCGAGGCCCTGCATAGCCCGTATAATTGCAACTTGACCGTTTGCCGCTACATCAGACCACGAATGGAGTTTCTTACCGATAGTTATTTCCGAAAAAAGGCGTTTTTGCTTGTGGCAGCAGCCTTTTTTGCCATGGGCTGCAACATCGTTAAGAAAGAAAGTAAGACGCCTGTTTTGCTAAAAGCCGATGTTACCGATCAGGCTCATCTGATGAAAGAGGTGAACCGGTTTGCATCCGTAGGCTCAATGCGCGCGAAGATGGATCTTCGTTTCGAAGACAACTCGTTTGCGGAGTTCGGAAATAAGGAAGTTTATAGGAGCGCCGACGGAGAGGTCGTCGTACAGCGGCCCGGAATGATTCTTCTGAAGGTCCAGGTCCCGGTCTTCAAGACCGATGTTGCCCAAATGACATCCGACGGCACCACATTCCGTGTGGCGATCCTGAATGACGGTGGTTCGGGTAAGTTCAAGAAGTTTGTGAAAGGGACCAATGATGCTGACTATTCCCGACTGCAGCAGAACTTAAGCGCGGCCACCGACTCGAATGGAAAAGCGGTTAAAGAGAACGTCAACGCTTTCGCGAATTTGCGGCCGCAGCATTTTACCGACGCCATGCTGGTGCGGCCTACCGACCCGGCTAACTCGTATACACAGAGTTCGATCCACCAGATCGAGGATGACGATACTGTAAGGAGTAAATCACCGTTAAGACGGGTGATGCGCGGCTATTATTTGCTTGACGAGTATATTAAGCAGCCGGACGGCTCTTTGAAGATCGCCCGGCGCTTTTGGTTTGACCGTGTAGGAGGTATTCGTCTTGCCCGGCAGCAAATATTCGACGGCCAGGGCGAGATCGAATCGGACATCGTCTATGGAAGGGAAGGTACATTGACGGAAACGGGCAATTTCACGAACCTCCCGCTTGAGATCCAGGTCACCCGGCCGAAAGAAAAGTACTCAATGAAACTGACCTATCAGTCGCCCGAGGCTGTCACGATCGGCAACTCGTTCCCGCCCGGGGCCTTTGTGCTGCAGAATTCGTGGAATCTCGAAGAAGTCGACCTGGACAAGAGGCTTGCCGAGGTCCCGGTTGATAAGCCGTCAAGCAGCAACAGGTCCAATGTGACGCGGCTGCAGTAGAAGTAATGAAATCGATCCTTCAGACGGTAGACTTAAAAAAATCATACAAGATCGGGAAGTTGGACGTGCCGGCCCTTCGCGGCGTCACATTGAACGTCGATGAGGGCGAATTTGTCGCGATCATGGGGCCCTCCGGGTGCGGCAAATCGACTCTTTTGCATCTGCTTGGCGGGCTTTTGAGCCCTACGAGCGGAAGTATTTTGATCGACGGCGAAGATCTTTCCAAGGTGTCAGACTCCCGACGGACCGACATTCGGCGTCGAAAGATCGGGTTTGTGTTTCAGCGTTTCAACCTTTTTCCAACGCTTTCCGCTGAAGGCAATCTAAAGCTTGCCGAAAAGATCCATACCGGGAACGGCAGCAAAAACTCGGACCGCCGCCGCGAAGTATTGCGTTTATTAAAGCTCGAAGATAAAATGCACCATAAACCGCTCGAGCTCTCCGGCGGCGAGCAGCAGCGTGTAGCGCTTGCACGTGCTATCGTCAATGGTCCCGCGATTATACTCGCGGACGAGCCGACCGGTAATCTCGATACCGCGAACTCGCAGATAGTGCTTGAGATGTTTCGCGAACTGAACGAGAAATTGCAGCAGACCATAATCATGATCACGCATAATCCTGAGGCAGCCGCGGCCTGTTCGCGAACGATCCAGATGCGTGACGGGCATGTGGTTGATTGATGAAGAACATCATTAATTGGAACTATGAACGGGGATCATGGCAGTGGGATGTTTTGTGCCTTTTGATCATGGCTTTTATATTTTTGACGCCAAAATCCTGGTTTGAAAGTGAGAGAACACTGGCAACCCAGGCTCCCGCCGTGGCCGTCCAATCTGTCAATGCAAAATAGCTCCCATGATCCTGTGGGAGCTAATCTTGTAAGGAGTTATATGAATAGATTATTTCGGCATTCTTTGATCGTTTTCGCGTTGGTTTTTGCCTTTGGCTCAACGGCTGTTGAGGCGAACGGGCAGAATATCCTGGGCGAGATACTCAAACGGATGGATATGTATAATAAATCTCTCCAGTCGCTGCAGGCCAGCGTTACGATGGTGAAACACAATCCGCAACTGAATATTTCGGACACATCAGTCGGGTCTACCAGTTTTTTACCTAAGGCTGGTAATCGGCCGATGTATGTCAGGATCGACTGGACTAAGCCCTTGGAAGAACAGATCGCGGTGATAGGCGAGAAATACGAGCTGTACCGTCCGCGATTGAAACAGATGATTCGCGGGACGGTAGACAAGGCGAAGAAAAACCCCACAGCCGGTGGTGCCTTAGGCTTTATGAGCATGAGTCGGGAACAACTAAAGGCCAATTATGATATACAGCTGGTAGGAGAGGAGAATATTAAAGACGGCACTAATACCTGGCGACTGCTTCTCACACCGAAGATGCCGACGTCATATAAAACAGCCGAATTGTGGGTCGACAAAGACGGCACTCCTCGACAGGTCAGGATAACCGAGCGAAACAATGACACGACAACCGTTTTGCTGGAAAACTTGCGTAAAAACCAGACGCTGAATGCGGAGATCTTCAAGCTTAAGATACCGAAAGACGCAAAGGTAGTTCCGGCCTAAATCAAGACTTCGTTTTGTTCAAAAGCTCCGGTAGCGTCAGCTCCGGAGCTTTCGTTTGAAATGACATGGTGTAAAACCTATAATCATTTGTTTGTAGATCATGACCAAGGCAAGTAGTTTCAGCAGGTTCACGCGGGGGGTACGGCACACTGTGCGGGCCTTTGCGTCGACGCGCCACCCGGTCTTGGTACATATTGTGCCGATGCGTCGCTGCAATCTCGCGTGCACCTACTGCAACGAATACGACAAGACCAGCGATCCGGTGCCGATCGATATCATGCTCAAGCGTATCGATAAGCTGGCGGAATTCGGCTCATCGGTCATAACGATCTCTGGGGGCGAACCGATGATGCACCCCGAGATATTTGAGATCATTGCCCGCATCCGCCGCCACGGAATGATCGCCGGCCTGATATCCAATGGATACTATTTCCAGGTCGACAAGATCAAAAAGCTAAATGAAGCGGGGCTCGATTATCTTCAGATCTCGATCGATAATGTAACGCCGGACGACGTTTCGAAAAAGAGCCTCAAAGTTCTCGATGCAAAGCTCGTAAATCTTCGTGATCACGCCAAATTTAAGGTGAATATCAATTCGGTGGTTGGCGGCGGTGTGGCAAATCCGGACGAAGCATTAGTGATCGCAACGCGCGCACGCGAACTGGGTTTTTCATCAACCGTTGGTGTCATCCACGACGGCGATGGCTTGAACAAAGGGCTTACACCTCGCGAGAAAGAGGTCTACAAAGAGATCAAAAGCAAGGGAACACGCTCATACGCGCGTTGGAACTGGTTTCAGGACCGGTTAGTCGACGGCGGCGAATATGAATGGCGATGCAGGGCTGGGGCCCGTTACTTGTATGTTGACGAGGGCGGCATCGTCAGTTGGTGCTCACAGCAGCGGGGCACGCCTGGCATACCACTGCTGGAGTACACGCACGGCGATATGCATCGCGAATATCATACGGAAAAATGGTGCGCCCCGACATGCACGATCCAGTGCGTGCACCAGGTGGGGCATTTAGACGCCTGGCGTGATCCGCAGGTGTCACTAAGCGATTACAACAATAAAAAGGGCGGCGGCCTGAAAAAAGAAACGGTCCGCCAGGTGTTGGGGAGCTGAATAAAACTTCTGTTTCCATGACCAAGCATTCGCTCAAAGGTGATCAGGTAAATGGCGGCTACGGCCGTCTTTTTGTTGGTCTGGCGAAAGCTAATGCCGGGGCAATACTTTTCTCCTTCACTCTCCTGATGACGATGGAGATGTGGTGGCTCGGGTTCTCGATGAGTGGGTTCCGATTTGCGCTTTTTGTCCTGCTGACCATACCTCTGATGATCGGCCTATCCTATTACGACGGATTCGAAGACACCCAAACATTGAGCGAAGATATTCGCGAAACGTTTATCGCATATTTTGTCGGGTTCGTGATCGCCGCGTTGATGCTCTACGTCTTTGGGGTGATCACACTGGAGATGTCGATCGATGAGATAGTCGGCAAGATCTCGCTTCAGGCTGTCATCGCGGCGGTGGGGGCAATGTTCACCCAGAGCTTGCTCGGGCCGAACAGCGGCGTTATCCAGTCTGCCGAGCGGCACAAACGCAGCCTTCACTACACAGGACAGCTGTTTCTCACGGCGGCAGGGGCGTTATTTTTGTCGATGAGTGTGGCCCCGACCGAGGAGATGGTGCTGATATCGTTTCAAATGTCTGATTGGCAGATCCTCGGTCTCTCCGTACTCACGATCGCTGTGATGCACGCATTTATCTTCGCATCGTATCAGAAGCGGCGTAAACACGAGGCCGCATCAGAAGCTTCTGGCGGTAACCTCTTCTTTCGGCTCACGGTTGTCAGCTATACAGTGGTCCTGCTTATCAGTTTTTACATTTTGTGGACGTTCGGTAGTATCGACGGAATGGGATTCGCGGAGCAGCTGAAAGTTACCATTGTACTGGGCTTTCCGGCTGCTGTTGGAGGCGGAGCGTCGAGGTTGATAATCTAAGGATCAAATGGCTAAGGAATCAGATAAAAAGGCTACTGCTGCCAATTTCCCCGAGTGGATCATTGCGGCCCTTGGCATGGTCCTTCTTTTCTCGGCTCTTGGCTTTATCCTATATCGTGCTGTGATGAGCGAATCAAGACCGGCAAGTCTGTCAGTATCGGTAGAATCGATCGAACGCAGTGATCAAGGTTTTCGGGTCGACTTCACGGTCAGTAACAGCGGTTCGCAAACGGCGGCGGCTGTAATGATCGAAGGAGAACTGACCGAAGCCGGGCGAACTGTCGAAAAAAGCAACGCCTCGCTTGGTTACGCTCCGGGCAATTCAATCAGACGCGGGAGCATTTACTTTGCAAATGATCCTAATTTACACGAAATAAAGGTGCGGGCCGTGGGATTTGAAAAGCCTTAATTATGGATGACAAGAAATTATCACTGCCGTTGCTATTGGGTACAAATCGAAAGGACCGCCAGAGCGAAAGTGTCGCTCGCTGGGTCTTCAAGAAGATGGAAGAACATCCCGCGATCGAAACACGGTATTTCGATGTCAGGGATTTTCATCTGCCGGCGGACGATTACGGCACCGCCCTCGGAACCGAGTTTCCGGAATGGCGCGATGCGATCATCGCTGCTGACGGTCTCGTGATAGTGACGCCTGAGTATAACCACGGTTATCCCGGCATATTAAAATCTGTGCTGGATCTGCTGTTAAAGGAATATATCCATAAGGCCGTGGCATTTGTCGGCGTATCGGCCGGCCCATGGGGCGGTACACGGGTGATCGAGTCGATGGTACCCATGGTCCGGGAACTCGGATTATCGCCGACGTTCCGGGACCTTCACTTCCCAAGGGTCAAAGCCAAATTCGACGATAATGGCGAGCTGATCGATCCCGAATACGAAGGTCGGGTAGGTCCATTCCTGGACGAACTCGTTTGGATGGCAACGGCATTAAGATGGGGCCGTCAGCACGTCCCCTCGAAGTATCACTCGTAGGATCTATGCCCCACCACGAAAAGCACCATACACACCGGTTAGGCTGGCTTAGGGCAGCCGTTTTGGGGGCGAATGACGGCATCGTTTCAACGGCAAGCCTTTTGATCGGAGTTGCCGCCGCCGCTGCTTCCCGGGACTCGATCATGCTTGCCGGGATCGCGGGCCTGGTAGCCGGCGCGATGTCGATGGCGGCCGGCGAATACGTATCAGTTTATTCGCAGGCGGATACTGAAAAGGCCGACCTGGAACGGGAAAGGAAAGAACTTGCTCGTAGCCCAGTCCACGAGCTGCAGGAACTTACCGATATTTATGTCGACCGGGGCCTCACACCAGAACTTGCCCGCGAGGTAGCTGTTGAACTGACCGCCCATGATGCCCTGGCTGCTCACGCTCGTGACGAACTCGGGATCAATGAACTGTCGACTGCCCGGCCGCTGCAAGCGGCGGGGTTCTCGGCAGTGAGTTTTGCCATCGGAGCTGCTCTGCCGCTGGCGGTGGCGTTCATCGCGCCGATGAATTTGCTGATCCCGTCCGTGGGCGTCAGCTCGCTATTGTTTTTGGCTGTTCTCGGGGGCGTCGCCGCAAAGGCGGGCGGAGCGAATATCGTTACGGGAGCCGCTCGGGTTTTGTTCTGGGGTGCCGCGGCAATGGCCGCGACTGCGGTTGTCGGCCGAATATTCGGTACTGCGATCGGTTGATCACTGACCTATCTCGGAGGGATGGTCTCGCCGATAGACCACACGATGACGGAGCTCGACAAACCCAGTCCCGAAAGGCGCCCGGCAAGCATAATGAGCGTTTCGCCGTCTTCAACGGCATTGGCGGCCAACAGCATACTTTCTCCGGTCTTGAGCATTTCCTCGGTTGCATCCGGGTCCGAACTTCTAAAACCTGAAATTGTCGTGTCGCCGGCAAGATGATTCACCCCGGTTGTTCTTAATTTCTCGTCAAAGAAGGGTGTGACACCCCAGATCAAAGACAGTTGGCTGCATGCGTCGGCGGACGTCGTCAGGGCAAAGGTCTGCAAACCCGAACGAAAGGCGGAAAGTCGTCGTGCCATTAGGCCCGATTCGGTAAATACCGCGACTTTATTGGTCTGCATTTCCTTAGCAGCCGATGCGGCCGCTTTGCAGAGTGCCTGGCTGGTGCGGCGTGAAGGCGGCTGACTGAATTTGACAGGCTGTTTAAGTTCGTCCTGCCTGATGGTCTCGGCGCAATCAATGATCCTTGCCATCGTTCGGACTGCCTCGACCGGATACTTGCCGGCGGCCGTTTCGGCAGACAGCATCACGGCGTCTGTACCGTCCCATACCGCATTTGCAACATCCGAAGCCTCGGCCCGCGTTGGGTAGGGACTGTCGATCATCGATTGGAGCATCTGCGTCGCGGTGATCACAAATTTGTCGTTTGCGATCGCCTTTTCGATGATCCGTTTTTGATAAACAGGTACAAGCTCGACGCTGGTTTCGACACCGAGATCGCCTCGAGCAACCATAACCCCGTCGGTCGCGGCAATGATCTCATCGAGATTCTCGATGGCCTCGGCCTTTTCGATCTTGGCAACCAGGAGAGCGCGGCCGAGTTCCCGCGGGCTGAGCCTCTTGATGATCTCTTTTACTTCGAAACAGTCCTGAGCAGTGCGGACGAATGAGAGAGCGATATAATCGACGTTTTGATCCATAGCCCAGATAAGGTCCCCGTGGTCCTTCTCTGTCATCGAAGGTATCGGCAGCGGCGTGTGAGGTAGGTTGATCCCTTTCCTTTCTGCCAGCACGCCGCCTGTAACTATAGTGGTTACTACGTCGGTCTCGGTTTTTGAGAGTACCGACAGTTCTATAGCACCGTCGTCAAGCAGGATCCGCGAACCCGATTCCACTGCGGCTGGGAGGTCCGGAAAGTTCGTAGAGACCTCCCGATGGTCGCCCGGAACTTCGCGTGTGGTGATAACAAAAGTTTCACCCTGCTGAAGAACGACTGGCATTTGGTCGTGCAGCCCCCGCGTTCTGATCTTTGGTCCCGAGAGGTCGACCAGTATCGAGATCGGCCTGTGGAGTGCCGCGGCAACATCGCGAGCTTGTTTGATCGCCTGCTCGTGCTGGTCATGAGTGCCGTGGGACATATTTATCCGCACAGCGTTAACGCCCGCCATCAACATCTGTTCAATTACGGACCTTGATTCGGACGGCGGGCCCAATGTGGCGAGTATTTTCGCTTTTCGCATACTCAGATTTTAACGTAGTCAGACCAGATGCGGGAACGGGCGGCGAAATTGTCAGAACTGTTTCAACTTTGAGGTGTAGCTGTGAACAGCGGCGACAAATGTAGAATGTGACCATGTCAACGGCGATACGGATACGGCCTCGCCCGTCTCGGGATCGATCTGTTCGGCGAGGACCCCTGAGGGCAGTGCTCTGTTCGCTGTCCATTCCAGGATGGCGAGTGCCTTCGCCATGTCCTCCATATTCTTTGCCGAAGCAATGTAGCACTCAGCCAGCCAAAGAGTGGTTATGATCCACGAATTCGGCCGGGCAGTATCACTGCTTCGCATATAGTTGTCACTCTCAAAACGCATGACGCCGCCGAACGGGCTGTGGTTTATGAGCCGTTCCTCCACCGATCTCATGGTGTTCAAGACCATTGGATCGTCCGGATCAAAACAGCCGAAATAGAACGTGCCGAAAAGCGAAGCATCGACCGTCGCGTCCGGGACAAGTTCATTGCCGCCGTTTGCCAGCAGCCCGCGCAAGAATCTTCCCTCTGTTTCACTGTAAAGATGGGTCCGCATGGCCGCCGCTACTTCGTCGGCCACCTTTTCATAACGCTCGGAGCGTCCGTGATCCTCGAACAGCCGTGCAAAATTCGCCCCTGCCCTAAGTCCGGCAACGACCGTGGCACAGGTAAAAGTATGCACACCGCGGCGGTCTTCCCAAAGGTTCCAACTCGGGAGCGGCAGCCCGCTGAGAGGATCACGAAATGCAGCAATAAAATCTGCCGATCTCCGGACCAAATTATCGTAAAGATCACGAAGGTTCTCGATGTCCGGAAATCTCTGATAGTGCTCCCACATTGCCCACAAGACGAGGGCCGTCTCGTCCTCCTGAATCGGGTACATAGGCATTTTCTCGTGTTTATCCCAATGTGAATGCCATCCGGAGCCCACCGATCCATCCGGATTGTACTTTTGCAGGAAATAACCCCGCGGGTGCACGATCCTCTCGCATAGCTTGAAAAACATCCTCGAATATTCCGGATAGCCGGCCGCATCAAGCGCGTTCGCAATAAATGCCCCGTCCCTCGGCCACATGTAACTGTAGTGATCGGTCGCTCGCTCGGTTACGTCGTGATCATTGGCGGCGATTATGGCCCCTCGATTGTCGATCTGCGTCGTAATTATCAGAAGGCTGCGTTTGTAAAGCTGATTGACGGCGGACGAAAGGTATTCAACCCCAGTCTCGGCTTTATTGAGCCAACCTGACCACTCTTCTTTGGTTTTTCGAAGAAGGGTCTGAGGGGCAGCGTCGAGGACGAGCGTGTTCAATTGAGCAACTTCTGAATGTGACGTTCCTGCCGCGATCCAGTAATAGAATGTATGGGCCGCATGCGGCGCTAAACGGCAGTGAAGCCCGATGGTTGAATCGACAGAGCCCTCCGTAACTGCACCGCCGTGTAGGTGACCGTCCTCGGCGTCACGCCAGGTGCCTTCGCTGGTTCGAAACGCCTTTCGCCCGGTCGCAAATTCGTCAAAATGAGGAGCGGAATTGATCAAGAAATAGCGGTGTTTCTTGTAATGGATCAGTGCGAGAGTGTCAGGATCGTAGAATGCCGTGTCGCCAACCTGATTCTCATAGATCCTGAAATCGTGATGCAGGAATAGGCGGACCTCTCGATCAGTTTCGAAGCGATTTGCGACTTCGATGCGCCGCAGGAAGATATTTTCCGCGGCCATGACCGCGTCGTTGCAAACGATCTCGATCCCCAGATGATGACTGGTGAGCTTGACGTTGGTGACAAGCGTATCGGACAGATATTTGAGTTCCCGGAGCCATCCGTCCGCAAAGATCCATGAGAATTGCCCATCGACCCACACCCCAAAACGAAACGGGAACCCTTCGGTGTGGTTTTCCTGCCCTACATGCGGAAAGTAAAAGTCGCGCAGTTGATATTTGTCGTCGAAATTTATGAGCAGAGAGCCGTTACCGATGGGAAGATCACGCATAAGATCCGACAAGGGTGTCAATAGATTTTACACGTTCCGGCCTTCATCCAGAACACCTGCAGGTGGACTCTTTGAGGGGAGCCGGCGCCTGCCCCTAGTCAATGACTTTACTGAAAATCGACTTCCGTGTTCGCCATCATGATTTGAGTCACTACTCTTTGCGTCGAAGTGTCAAACACGATCCCCGTGACCTTCACGTTTCGGCGGTTGCTCAAAACAACGGTACGCCAGACCACGTAGTCGGCAGCGTCGACTATGGCGACTTCGTGCGGCGCCAGCACTATAGGATTGCTGATCGTTTGGGACCGGATGCAAAGTTTGGGAGACGCCAGGCAAGGCTCGTATTCGGTCTGACGGAAACGGACGAGAGCCGTATCATTGCCATCGCCGGCCCCTACGGTAACACGGAGAATTTGGTTTGGACCGAGAGTTACAACGCCAGTATCGGCTACGACTTTGAGCTGATTCTGGGCCAAAACCGTACCAGTGAACGCAAGGGTTGACAGGACGATGCTTATAACGAATAGGGATGATCTGACTATATTTTTCATGTTAATTGTTCTCCTTTCTTCAGATAAATGCGCGGTGTCAGTTGCCTAACAATACGGAAAGTGTTGTTTCGTCGGATTCCGATCTGGCAAGAATCCGGACTGTACTAACGTGCCGTCCGTCGTTAAAGTCCAGAAGGCGGTAGGTACCCGTTTCCCGTGTCTTTTCGTTGAAATCGATCACCTGGACGTTTCCGTTGGCAAAATAGACTTCCGCGAAGTTTAGCTTCGTTTTGCCATCGATCTGAAGAAAAAGGGCGTTTCCTCTCATGTCAATCCCGAAGTTGGCGTCGACCCACCCCTCCTCTTTTACTATCGATTCGCTATCCTGCCAGGTAAGCCTATCTGGACTTGGAACTACGGCTGTGGCAGGTACCCAGACCACAGACGGCAAGAAAACCGCGGGCGCTCCGACCGTTACGACTCTCCGGGCAGGACGAACAACGACAGTTGCAGGTAGGCCTCGCCTTAAGGGATGACCCGGACGGACAAAGACTCTCGTCCGAACGATGGGACGTTTTACAACGACCGGGCGTCGCACGACCACGCGACGCTGGGCCGCCGCTACTTCGGGTAACAGCAGTATACTCACAGCTGCGATTGCACAATATGAGATCAGGATCAGCTTTTTCATCTTCTTTCTCCTTATTTTGGTCTTCTTACGCTCAAGGAGCGCTGGCGTTTTCGAAAAAATTTGCTTTGCCTCGGAAACAGTTTTATCTTTAGAACTACCAAAAATCCTTTGGAAATGTTGTAAAAGTCTTTGAAAAACATTTGAACCTCGATGCAGAGCAAAATCGAAAAGTTTTACGCCTTTGATGAGTTCGTGCTTGACACCGAGGCTCCCACGCTTTGGCGCGAGGGTAAGACCGTGTCGATTTTTCCGAAGGCGCTTGAGATTTTGGTCCTCCTGGTCCGAAAACACGGAGAGATCGTTTCGCGTGATGAGCTGCTCGAAACGGTTTGGCGAGACACATTTGTTGAAGAAAGCAACATTACCTATACGATCTCTCTTCTTCGAAAAGCTCTCGGCGAAAGGGCGAAAGGGCGATTGATCCAAACGCTGCCTAAGCGAGGTTATCGCTTTACAGCAGACGTTCGCCCTGTTGCGGGCCCCGATCCGCTTCGCAGTGAACGGATCAAAACTCCGGCAACCCCGCGAAAGCCTGTGCCGTGGCTTTTTATCTCGATAATTTTCCTCGGCTTGTTCTTCGTCTCGAGTTTCGCTTTGTGGTGGAATATGAGCGCGCAGCGAGGCCTATCCGCTGTTCCCGCGACTGAAAGGAATATCCGCCATATCGCCATTCTTCCTTTCAGGGCCATCAACGCCGGCGACGATAACCGGGCTTTGACTCTAGGGCTGGCCGATTCGCTTATAAGCCGTTTGGGCAGCCTTAATAGATTTGCCGTCCGGCCGCTGACTTCGGTCAAAGAGTATTCCGAGGAGGGCCTGGTGGATCCGTTACAAGTGGGCGGGATACTGAATGTGGACGCAGTTCTCGAGGGTACGATCCAATCAGTAGACGATCGGCTTCGCATAAATGTACGTTTGTGGGATGTGCGTGACGGGGCTCAGCTCTGGCAGGATTCGTTTGACGAGACCGACGCAGATCTTTTCAAATTGCAGGATACGATCTCGATCAGGGTCACCAAATCGCTTGTGTCCGAACTTCTCGATAGGGATCGAGAGCTTCTGGCAAAACGCGAAACGGAGAACCCCGAGGCCTTTCAGGCATTTTGGCGCGGCCGGTATTTTATCGAGATGAGGGACACAGGAAAGGCGGCGGCCGAGTTTCAGAAGGCGATCGATCTGGATCCGAATTACGCCTTGGCGTATACAGGATTGGCCGACGCTTTGATCTGGGAAGCAAGCTTTACAAGCGACCGCGATAGGGAATTGTATTCAAATGCCCAAGCAGCTGTTCGCCTGGCCCTTAAACTGGATCCGGGTCTCGCCGACGCGCACAGCTCGATGGGACGTATCCAGTATCTTTACGATTGGGATTGGAAAGGCTCTGAAGAATCCTTTCGTCGAGCGATCGATCTTGACCCTGCTAGCTTCAATGCCCGCCAGCATTATGCTCGTCTGCTCACCATCGTAGGACGGTATGACGAAGCTCTGGCCCAGATAGAAAAGGCGAGGGAGCTCGATCCGCGTTCGGCGGATCTGAATGTGCCGCTTTCCGGCATACTGGAAAAGCAGCTGAGATTTGATGAATCCATACGGGTTTTGGAAATGACTCTCGATATGGACAAAGATTCGAAATTTGCTCTTCGCGGCATTGCGAACGATTATTTGCTCAAAGGTGATTATGCAAAGGTGATAGAGATGGGCAAAGAGTTTTTTCAGCGTGCGGAGGATATCGATTTTGCATGGGCCTCGATGCTCGCGACTGCATTTTTCAAAACGGGACAACTTAACGAAGCCGGTAAGATCAGGACACGCCTGAAAAAAATGGCCGAAACCGATCCTAAATCACTTTACTTTCTTGCCTTGTCGGACAGCGAGACTGGACGCATCGATGAGGCCGTTGCAGCTCTCGAGGAATGCCTGGATCTTCGGGAAGAACGTATGACGTGGAGCAAGAACGAACCGCGCTTTGCCGCTCTGGAAAGCGATCCGCGTTTTCAGGAGATTCTCAGAAAGATGAACCTCGACGACATTTCTACTGGGAATTAACTGCCTTTTCGACCGCCGCATCCAATTCTTTTTTTATCTGCTCGTTATAGCCGACAAGCTTTGCGATCATTTCGCCATTCCTATTGAAAATAGCCGTCTGCGGTATCTCGCTCCGTTCGGCAAAAATGAAGTTGCTTAACGCATCCTCGGGAAATGCGATGGGATAGTCGATCCTGGTCGTGGTCACGAACTGAGGGATCTTTAGCCTGTCCTCAGGCCCGCCAACGTTTAGCCCCACGATCAGCAGGTCCTCACCATACTGTGCAGCAAGTGTATTTAGATGCGGAATTGCGTCTCGACAGGGCCCGCAGTATGTGGCCCAAAAGTCCAGTATTACTGCCTTTCCCTTCATATCCGATATCTTCTGCACCCGATCGTTAGCGTCCGTCCAGCTCATTTCGGCCAGCGGTTTCGTCGGGGCCATCGGCAGGTTCGTCGTTGGTCGATCGTTGATCGAAACCGGACGGTTTCCCACGGAGATGGGAGCCGCTGCGGGCCGGCATGCATAGGCAAAAAATACCGCTAAGACAACTAGTAAAACGTTCCGCATAGCCAGTATCGTAAGGTTTCCGGGTGTTAAGTTCAAAGCCGCAAAGGGTTCTATGCATCAGCGAGGCGATGCTGACAAGTTAAGCGGGCAGGGATACACTCTAGTTCGTGATATATCCGGAGAAGGTATCGACACGAGCATTACTCGCGGCGACCCGGGCCTCGAAAGCACATAGTGACGCGGAAGGCGTCGCGGCAAATTTCGCGTGTGGTTCTTATGTGAAATTTCGATTGATCGTCGATCAAGCAGGACTTGTCCGAGCTGCCGGAATTCGGTCCAACGGATGCGGATACATGCTTGCCGCGGCCGATGTGTTATCTGAATATGTATCGGGCCGCGAATTGAAGGAGCTCCATGGGCTTCCTAACGACGAACTGCGTACCCACGTTTCCCGGGTTCTGGGGGAGCTGCCCGATGAGAGGCATGACTGCGCAATTAGCACGATCGAAGCTCTCAGATCGGCATTTAATGACCTACGATCGAGGCGTGTTAAGGAATTTCGCGGTGAAGAGGCACTCATCTGCACGTGCTTCGGTGTTTCTCAGGAGAGGATCGAGATACTGATAGACGAAACGAAGTTGGAGACCGTAGACGAAATCACCAGGGCCTGCAACGCGGGCGCAGGCTGCGGTTCGTGCAAGATGCTGATCCAGGAAATGCTCGATGATCGGGTTTTCGGGCCCAGCGGCCAGCAGTAATTTCTGGCTATCTGCCGGCCCGCGTGTGATATAATCCACGAATTGGTAACGAATTTGAACCTGGAGAAGACGACCACAAGCATTAATCCTCATTTCCGCAATGGACGATCCCGCTAGTTTGTTTCTGTTGTTAGCTGCCGAAAATCTGACACCTGGAGAATTGCCGCCGCTCCTGAGCACGATCTTCAAGATCGCTCTTGTGATCTTTCTCGTTTTAGCCAACGGCTTTTTTGTCGCGAGCGAATTCGCGCTCGTAGCGGTGCGTAAATCACGGATCGAGGCAACCGCGGCCGAGGGTGACCCGGCCGCGAAGAGATTGTTGGCAATGCTGAACAATCTTAACGCCTATATCTCGGCGACCCAGCTTGGGATCACCCTGTCTTCGCTTGGCCTTGGCTGGATCGGCGAACCGGCGGTTGCGGCGATCCTGGAACCACTATTGATCCGGCTGGGTGATGCGACGGGAGCAGGATTTCTGGCTTCGGGGCCGGTACTCCACACGATCTCGTTTACGATCGCCTTTTCGTTTATTACGTTCCTCCACATAGTCTTTGGCGAGCTTGCACCGAAAACGGCCGCTCTCGAGCTATCTGAGCGCGTATCGTACGTTATCGCTGTGCCTCTGCAGATATTTTATAAGGTTTTTAACTATCCGATCCGGCTGCTTGATTGGGCCGGAACGAAAACGGTGCGGATCTTTGGCCTGCATCCCTCCGGCGAGCATGGTTCGAGCTATACAGAGGATGAGATCAGGCAACTCATTAACGTATCGCAGGAGAGCGGGCATCTTAACGAGGAAGAAAAGGCCCTTATTAATAAGATCTTCGATTTCTCGGAAACCACGGTGAAAGAGGCAATGATCCCCCGCACGGAAATCGTCGCCGTGCCTGAGACTATTTCGGCCGCCGATATGTTCAAGGCGTTTGGGGAAAGCGGTTATTCACGGATCCCCGTTTACCGAGGATCACTGGATGATATAGCGGGTGTGGTCCACAGTAAGGACCTCGTGCGATTTGCCGGCAAACCGAAAGCTTTTAAGCTGGAAGACGTCATTCATAAGCCTAATTATGTCGTGGATACAGCCCGGCTCGAGGATGTGCTCCGGCAGATGCAGAAGGAAAAATTTCATTTCGGTTTTGTCGTCGACGAGCATGGCGGCGTTGAGGGAATAATTACGCTCGAGGACCTTCTCGAAGAGATCGTCGGCGAGATCTCGGACGAGCATGATGTCGAGGTAAATGAACAGATCAGCGAGCAGCCGGACGGAACGTACCTGCTCGACGGCGGATTGGCCGTTCGCGACCTGAACCGTCGGCTTGAGATGAATCTGCCTGTCTCCGAGGGCTATACGACCATCGCCGGATTTCTGATGTCGGCAGCCGGCCAGGTCCTTGCAGAGGGGGAAACGGTCGCTTTTAATGGGCATGTTTTTCACGTCGAAAAGGTTGAAAAACGCCGGATAAAGCAGGTGCGAATGGAAACTGCGGAAAGCAGTAATGGCGACGGCCCCGGTCCAAGCGATTTAGAGTAATTAATATTTTTGGAATATTAGAGGAGTCATTATAAATGAGCTTTATAGAACAAGTGTGGGCACGCGAGATCATGGATTCGAGGGGAAATCCCACGATCGAGGCCGAAGTCATTTTGGAAGACGGGACCCAGGGCCGGGCGGCAGTCCCGAGTGGTGCATCGACCGGTGAAAACGAGGCGGTAGAGCTTCGCGACGGAGATGCCGAACGTTATTTGGGGAAAGGTGTACTAAAAGCGGTCGACAACGTGAACGATGTCATTGGCCGCGAGCTCGAAGGGCTCGATTGTCTCGATCAGACACTTATCGATCAAACGATGATCGACCTCGATGGTACCGAGAATAAAGCCAAACTGGGGGCCAACGCGATACTTGCAGTCTCTCTCGCTAATGCCCGCGCAGCAGCCGCGATCCAGGAAATGCCGCTTTATCGCTACATCGGCGGCATCAACGCGAAAACGCTGCCGGTCCCGATGATGAATATCCTTAATGGCGGTGCCCACGCGGACAACAACGTTGATTTTCAGGAATTCATGGTCATGCCCGTGGGAGCCGAGAGCTTTAGCGAGGCGTTACGATGCGGCGCTGAGATCTTTCACAATCTGAAGGGTGTGCTCAAAGCGCGTGGTTACTCAACAAGCGTAGGTGACGAAGGTGGTTTTGCACCGAACCTCAAATCGAATGAAGAAGCCGTTGAAACGATCCTCGAAGCAATAGATAAGGCCGGTTACACGGCCGGGGGTGATGTCATGCTTGCTCTCGATCCAGCGGCAAGTGAGTTTTTCAAAAACGGTAAATACGTGTTTAAGAAATCCGACAATCGCGAGCTGAGTTCAGCGGAGATGGCGGCATATTGGGCGGACTGGTGCGAGAAATACCCGATAATTTCCATCGAGGACGGCATGGCTGAAAACGACTGGGAAGGATGGAAAGACCTGACTGGACGCGTCGGTAAGACGGTGCAGCTGGTGGGCGATGATCTCTTTGTGACGAATACCAAATTCCTTCAGAGGGGAATTGAAGAAGGTGCCGCAAACTCGATCCTAATCAAAGTAAACCAGATCGGCACTCTGACCGAAACGCTCGACGCTATCGAGCAGGCCCGCACGAATAACATGACGGCCGTCATTTCACACCGCTCGGGCGAAACCGAAGATTCGTTTATCGCCGACCTCGCAGTCGCGACAAACGCGGGCCAAATAAAGACCGGCAGCCTATGCCGCTCCTACAGGATCGCCAAATATAACCAGTTGCTGCGCATCGAGGAAGACCTGGGTGGATCGGCAAAATATCCTGGCCGGAAAGCCTTCTACCAGATCAGCGATAGTGTGTCCGCAAACGCCGCCTGATCTGCGATCGGAGGTGCGTGATGGACATACGTGAAGCTCTTCTCGCCGAGCATTCCAAACGCCAGACGATGAAGATCGTCAATTACATCGATGGCGATCCGGCGAAATTCAAGATACTGATGGGCTGCTTTCTTGGTGGCCCATATCGACTCTCGCAGCGTGCGGCCTGGGCCGTGAATTACTGTGCCGAACATCATAAGGAACTTGTTAAGCCCTACTTCGGCAAGTTCGTCGAACAGCTTGAACGCGATGACGTTCACGTCGCGGTCCGGCGCAACGTGGCTCGAACGCTCCAGTTCATTGATATTCCAAAACGCTATGAGGGCCGCGTATTTGAGGCGTGCTACCAACTTTTATCGAACCCCGCCGAGATGGTTGCCGTAAGATGTTTTTCAATGTCCGTGGCAGCAAAGATCGCAAAAGATAAGCCGGAACTGATGAACGAACTCCGGGTAGCGGTTTCAGAACATCCTCAACTTATGACAGCCGGCCTCCGCAGTCGGGCCCGACGTGTTCTTGGCATCTGAGATCATGAAAAAGGTGATCGTTATTGGCTCAGGCGGGGCAGGGAAATCCACGGTTTCGCGCCGTCTGGGTGAGATCACGGGTCTGCCTGTGATCCACCTCGACAGATTGTTCTGGCGGCCGGGCTGGCAGCAGATGCCAAAAGAAGAATGGGCAGGTCTGGTCCAGCGAGAGATACAGCGGCCCGAGTGGATCATGGACGGCAACTTCGGCGGCACCCGAGAGCTGCGAATGCAGGCGGCCGACACTGTGATCATGCTCGACCTGCCACGCTGGGTATGCATTTATCGCATTCTCAAACGCACTTTCTTACACAAGCCGGGAGGCCGACCCGATATGGCTGACGGTTGTGACGAACGTCTGGATCTTGAATTCATTCTCTGGGTGTGGAATTACCGAAAGCGGAGCCGACAAAATGCCTTCGCCGAGATGGAAAAATTCGACGACAAAGATATCATTGTCCTCAAGACGCGCCGAGACGTGGAGCAGTTTCTTCACCGCCTTGGGTCCGAATATTCATGATCGAGATCGCCAGAGATCAGTTTGTTATCAGCACTGACCAGAAACGTTTGCAGCTGGATCAGATACACAGCTTTTTGTCCGAAGAGTCTTATTGGGCACGAAATCGCACCTTCCAACAGACAAAGGCGGCGGTTGAAAACTCGATCTGCTTCGGCCTTTACGCGGGAGAGCGGCAGATAGGTTTTGCACGGGTTGTGACAGACACGGCGACATTCGCATACCTCGGCGATGTCTTTGTGTTGGCGGAGTATCGCGGCCGGGGTTTGAGCAAGTGGCTCATGGAAACGGTTATGGAGCATCCCGAGCTTCAGGGTCTGAGGCGCTGGGTTCTCGCGACACGCGATGCCCACGACCTGTACCGAAAATATGGATTTGACGAATTGAAGTTCCCCGACCGTTGGATGGAAAAGGCCGCTCCCGACGCTTATTGATTTTATGCGGTTTCACGATTCGATTCGTTTATAATGAAAGGCGTGTTGATATGTGAACGCTTCCGCTGACCGCGATCCTGTCGTAATCAAATGGACCTTTCAAATTCGAGAATAAAACGGCCTGTTGCACTCGTCATCCTTGACGGCTGGGGTTACGCCCCGCGGACCGAGGGAAATGCAATAGCGATGGCTCACACGCCTAATTACGATGAGATCTGTCGAAACTACCCGATGACAACGCTCGCATCGGCCGGATCGGGAATAGGCCAGGCTGACGACCAGGCGGGCAATCCCGAGATCGGACATCTCAACCTCGGCACGGGTCGGGTCGCGAAAACCGATATCGACCGTATCCGTGAGAGCCTGTTATCAGGCGAGTTCACAGAAAACGCTGTTCTCAATGAGGCACTTGCAAAAGCAAAGGAGCGCGGTGCGGGCGTCCATCTGGTAGGGCTGATCAGTGATGCCGGCATACATTCGTCAACGGATAATCTCTTCGCGATCCTTCGAATAGCTCGGAAACACAGGCTTGAGGATGTCTTTATACACTGCATCCTCGACGGTTTGGACGTGCCCGAGCGGACCGCTGACATTTATGTCGAGGCTCTGGAGATCAAACTCGCCGACATCGGGATCGGGCGTATCGCGACACTCTGCGGACGTTTTTTCGCAATGGATAAAAGCGATAACTGGGAACGAACGGCGCGTGCATTTACGATGCTCGCACACGGCGAGGGCGAACGGGCTCAGGATGCCGTCGCCGCCGTTCGAAATTCTTTTCTCAGAGGCATCTCGGACGAATTCATCTCTCCGATCGTCATGGAAAAGCAGCTGGATGTTCCTGTCGCGACGGTTAAGAATGGCGACCTCGTGATCTTCTTTAATCATCGTGCGGACGCCATTCGCCAGCTGGTGCGATCGCTGTCGGTGGCTGACGGCTCCGGCGGTGCAAAGCCAGTGATCGACACAGTTTGCCTTACGGAGTACGACCCTGCCTTCGACCTTCCGTGTGCCTTCAAGGCGAGGCCCGAGCGAAATTCGCTCGCAGAAGTATTTAGGACCCACGACATTCCGCATACAAAGATCACTGAGACTACACGTCTGACACACCTGACGCATTTCTTCGATGGCGGAGCAGAAGCGGGGACAAAGGCCGACGATGTGATCGTTTCCGAGGTGAACGCATCGAAAGGCGACGTCAGGCCCGAGTCTCAAAGCTTTAAGATCACGGACAAGGTCCGCCGCGGCATCGAATCGTCGCCTAACAGGGTCTTTGTGGTGAACATGCCGGCCGCCGACCTAATGGCCGAAACCGGCGATATGCATAATACCGTCGCCGCCATTCAATTCATGGACACATGTCTCGGAGGTATCTGCGAGAAAGTGAGAGAATATGGCGGCGTGTTGATGATCACGTCGACCCATGGAAACTGTGAGGAAATGACATTTGCCGAGAACGGCGAGCCGAATCCGCGGCCCACGTTAAACCCCGTGCCGTTTCACTACATTGATGACGAAGCTGCGTTCGTTCGGCTCCAGGACGGCGGCTCACTCTCTGACGTCGCGCCAACTATCCTGGGCTTGCTGAATATCGAGAAGCCGGCGGAAATGACCGGGCGCGATATTCGCACCGTCAGGGACCAGACTTTTGCGGGATAGCCATCTCAGTTTTCAGAACATTGTCGTGATCGATCTCGGGCAGCTCGGCGACGTCGTGATGAGCCTCCCTGCCCTCGCGGCAGTGCGAAACAGGTTTCCGCATTCGCATATAGCGGTTGTCACGGGTAAACCTCCCGAGTCGGTCGTAAGAATGTCCGGTCTGGCAGATGAGATCATCTCGATCGACCGGGTCGCCCTTCGTGATGGGCCGAAGCTGGCGTCGATAGGGAAGTTACTGCAATTTACCGCGGAATTTCGCCGCCGCCGAATAGACCTTCTGATCGATCTTCACAGTCTGCCGGAAACGAACATACTTGCCTATGTTTCTCGGGCAAAATATCGATTGCTTGCCAACCGCGAGAGCCGGTCCCTCGACTTTTTATCGAATTTCAGCCCACGGCCACCGAAAGAAGACAAGTCCAAGCACCTCACTGACATATATCTCAACGTTTTGCGGCCGCTCGGTATCGAAAACGCCGACCCGGAGTTTCGCCTCACGGCTCCCGCCGCGGACGCGGAGTACGTCGAATCGAAATATTTTTCGGATAAGTCATCAAAGATCGTAGGGCTATTTCCCGGCGCCGGGCATCCGAGCCGGCGATGGGAGCTCGAGAAGTTTGCAGAACTTGCAACGAGGCTCGAAGCGGATGGTTTCCGCACCGCTGTTTTTCTTGGCCCCGAAGAGGTGGAAATGCGTGAGGGCGTGAAATCGCTTTTCCCCCCGGCGGCGTCGGTCATAGACGATCTCTCGATCCCGGGGCTTGTCGCGGCCGCAACTCATCTCGCCGCGGTTATTACGAACGACACAGGGACAATGCATGTAACGGCATCTGCCGGCGCACCGATCCTGCTGCTTTTAGACAGCCGGGCACCCGAAACCTATGTACCGCGGACCGAGAAGCTCGAGGTGCTTCGCGGCGAACCGATCTGGGACATACCCCTTGATGACGCGTATCGGGCCGCCCAGTCGATCCTCTCCCGTTTCTAAACGTGGCGAATGACAAAGCCGGTAGGGCGTGATAATCTCATCCTTCCACTAACGCATCACAAATTGCAGGAAATCTGGTTTATATGGTCGAGGAATTTGCGTTCGACAATGCGGACGAACGCCGGAAAGTGCGTCATAACGGCACTGGCTGGATCGAAGTCATCGCCGGGTCAATGTTCTCGGGAAAGTCCGAAGAGCTTATCCGCCGACTAACCCGGGCGAGGATCGCGCGTCAAAAGGTCCAGGTATTCAAGCCCGGCATCGACGCCCGATATTCTCACGAGGAAATAGCCTCGCACTCGGGCCAAAAGCACATGTCAATTCCGGTGTCGACAACCGCCGAGATGATGGAGCTTGTCCAAGAGGACACGCAGGTCGTCGGAATCGACGAAGGCCAGTTCTTTGACCACGCGATCATCGACGCCGTCAATCGGCTCGCTGCGGAGGGGAAACGCGTTATCGTCGCCGGTCTCGATCAGGACTATACCGGCAAACCATTCGAACCAATGCCGCAGCTCCTCTCCATCGCCGAGTTCATCACCAAAACCCACGCCATCTGCGTAAAATGCGGCTCCACTGCCAATTATTCACAACGAACCGTAGAATCCGAAGCCCTCGTCGAGGTCGGCGCCGCCGACAAATACGAAGCCCGCTGCCGCCAATGCTTCGTCCCCCACGCCGACGCGGCTACCCTTCACCCGTGAAGAAAAGTGCCATTAGATCGCGGGGAGGCGCACCTCGTGGTTCGGTAGATCATAATTCAAACGGCCGTTCGGATTGGTTCCGAACGGCCGTCAAGATTTGTTTTGGCGGGCGCGCCCGCGAGTCTCCACACTTGACCGGAGAACGTTTATCTACTGGATGCCTATCTGAATGCTCCCTGCCGCGATTCTCTCGAATGCAGGCACATTAGTTTCAATCGACTGACAACGCTGTGGGTCCCCATCGGTTGCGGGATCGTCATCGAAATAGAATCCCCTGAAGATCTCGTCTGCCGCGCCGTTTTTCCGGACCGCGAAATAAAATGCCTCAGCCCTCGCCTGGCTGTTCTT
>JBGSWW010000157.1:0-6941 GCA_041751735.1 Pyrinomonadaceae bacterium
TTTTAAGCTAAAGCAGTTTTCGGCTGACGACCGCGAGGTTTACGAGGAGTTCAAGTCCGCACTTCGCCGTGGAGAAATACGCTCGGCCGAAAAAGACTCGGACGGAAACTGGCATGCGAATGCGTGGGTTAAGCAGGGAATACTGCTCGGGTTTCGGATGGGCAAGATGGTCGAGATCTCTCAGCCGACCGAGACGCTGCAATTCTTTGACAAAGACACATTTCCATTGCGGCCGATGACGCTCGATGACGGAATACGAATCGTTATAGGTGGTTCGGCTATACGGGACGGCAGCTATGTTGCACCCAGTGTTGTGGTTATTCCTCCGGCTTATATAAATGTTGGAGCCTACGTTGACGAAGGGACGATGGTCGATTCGCATGCGCTGGTTGGATCGTGTGCCCAGATAGGAAAGCGAGTCCATCTTTCGGCGGCGGCCCAGATCGGTGGGGTTTTAGAACCTGTGGGAGCTGTGCCCGTAATTATCGAAGACGATGTTCTTGTCGGTGGCAACACTGGCGTGTACGAGGGTACTATCGTTCGCGAACGTGCCGTGCTTGCATCGGGGGTGATCCTTACGCGTTCAACTCCGCTTTTCGATCTGCCCAACGAAAGGATCATAAAAGCCGACGGCGACCGACCTTTGGAAGTTCCCGCCGGAGCGGTTGTGGTGCAGGGCTCGCGGGCTATCACGAGAGGCTTTGGTCAGGAGAACGGCTTGTCGATTTACGCTCCGATAATCGTAAAATATCGTGATGAGAAAACCGACGCATCCGCAAAACTTGAAGACTATCTGAGGTAAACGTTTTTTAGTACTACATGCTGCCGATCGAGGTCATTATCAACGCCGCAGGTGGCAGTTTTGTCGAGGACGAGACATATGAGTCGATCGCCGCGGCTTTCTCAGAAAAGTCGATCGATGTAAATATCCATTTAGCGCGAAGCGGTGACGAAATAGCTGATCTGGCGAAGAAAGCCGCATCGGGAGATGCTCCGGTCATTGTCGGCTGCGGGGGTGATGGGACGATCGCGCTGATTGCCGGGATCTGCGCTGCGAGCAGCAAAACTCTGGGTATAATTCCGTTGGGGACACTCAACCATTTCTCAAAAGACCTCGACATACCTCAAGACATAAACGGAGCCGTCACCGTGCTCGCCGACGGAATCGTGCGGCGGGTGGACGTCGGTGAGGTTAACGGGCGAACATTCATAAACAATTCCAGCATCGGAATATATCCGCAGATCGTCCTGCACCGAGAGGCTCAGCAGGAGAGACTCGGCAGGGGAAAATGGTCGGCCGCGGCGCTCGCTGCTTTGCGGGTGTTCCGGCGAAGCCCGTTTCTCAGGGTAAAATTTGAACTAGATGGCGTCGCGTTTGTACGGCGGGTACCATTTGTTTTCATCGGGAACAATGTGTATGAGATGGACCTATATAATATTGGAACTCGGAAGCGGCTGGACGGCGGTCTACTGAGTGTCTATTTTTTGCATCGCGGCGGACGCCTGGGCGTGCTCGAACTATTATTTCGCACTCTTACCGGCCGGCTTAGACAGTGGCGTGATTTTGAGGCGATGGAGACGGACGAGTTAACCATCGATACACGAAAGAGTAAGATGATCGTGGCGTGCGACGGCGAGGTCGAAGTGATAGAAACACCGCTGAATTACCGGATCCGGCCCCGGGCTCTCAGCGTAATCGTACCCAAAGAACATGCGTAGGATAATCCATTTATCCGATATCCATTTCGGACGCGAAGACCCGGCGGTGGCCGTTCTGGCGGTCAGAAAGATCAATGAGCTGGCCCCCAATGTCGTTGTGGTCTCGGGTGATCTGACCCAACGGGCGCGGACCCGGGAATTTATAGCGGCAAGGCTGTTCCTCGACCAATTACCTTCACCGCAGATCATCGTTCCCGGTAATCACGATGTGCCGCTATATAATGTCTTCGACCGGTTTTTTCGTAGGCTCGACAAATTTCAGCGGCATATCACCGCCGATCTGACTCCGACGTTTATCGACGAAGAACTGGCCATCGTCGGTGTAAACACGGCTCGCTCATTCGTGGTCAAGGGCGGCCGTATAAATCATGAACAGATCGAATTTATTCGTTCGAAACTGTGCGCTCTGGATGATCGGATTTTAAAAGTCGTGGTAACACACCATCCGTTTGACCTGCCTGAGGACAGCCACCACACCGAGGTTGTCGGACGAGCACAAACGGCAATGCCCCTGATCGCCGAATGCGGCGGCAACGTCTTTATGGCCGGCCATCTGCATGTTGCGCACATCGAGACCACTGCCAAACGTTACAAGTTAGATAACGGCCAGATCGCCCTCGTGATCCAGGCGGGTACGGCGACTTCGGCGAGGGTCAGGGGAGAATTCCAGTCCTTTAATCTGATAGATTTCGAATACCCTCATCTACGAATCGAGCGTTTCGACTGCCGCGATCTCACATCCGGTTTTGTTCCTGCCGGCGTACGACATTACAGGCAGATCAGCCTCGGGTGGGAACCGAGCGACGATACGTCGGTTTAAGCCGGGCAGGAAGGCGAAGTTTAATCTCCGCTCTTTATGCCCTAAGATATTCTCAGAGGTATTAATATGACAGACAACGACGAGGACCAGGAGCATGACCACAGTCTAAATGACAAGGTGTCCGGGCTTGGACAATTAATTATCGGCGAGATCGAAAGGATCGGGGGCGTTTTGACAGGTGACCCAAACACGCAGGCCGAGGGCGAGTTTAATGTCGAGGTCGGGACGATCCGCGAGGATTTGGAAGAAGCTGCCGAAGCCGAGGAGGATATAGATGGAACCGATGGTGTCTGAAATGACGGTCACCCAATTAAGGGAAATGATCTCGGAGGTCATAGACGAAAAACTCAGTGCCTTGGCGGATCCTGATTATGGCCTGGAATTGCGCGAAGAATTCGTCGAACGCTTACGACAACAGGACGAGGCGATCAAAAACGGTGAAAGGCTAATTCCACTAGAGGAAGTAATGGCCGATTTGGGTATCGATGCCGTTGAACTTGTCGAAGATGAGCTACAAACTTCTGTTTCATAAGGAAGCCGACCGTTCCTTACGGGGACTGGACCATTCTGTTGCTCAACGGATACTGCGAAAGTTGCAATGGCTAGCTGACAACGCCGAACAGGTAACTGGCGAAGGGCTGCGTGCGGATCTTACCGGCAAGATGAAGCTTCGAGAAGGCGATTACCGCGTGGTGTATAGGTTTCAAAGGGAGGAGGGAGCGGTGATCGTATATGCGATAGGCCATCGTAACGAGATCTATAAAAAATGATGCCAGTTCGCTCAGCCGAAAGTTTTGTATTACCCGCGCGGCTTCAGGGCCTTCAGCCGACGCTTATACGTCAATTTTTCGAACGGGCATTGCCTGACAGTATTAATTTCGGGCTGGGCGAGCCAGATCTGCCTACGCCTCAGTTTCTGAGGGATGAGGCTGCCCGGGTAGCTCGCGATGAACAGAACGGCTACACTTCACATCCCGGAATGCCGACTCTGAGGCTTAAGATCGCGGAACAATATCCGCATCTAGACCTCGAGATGACAAATGTCGTCGTGACGTGCGGTTCACAAGAGGCTATGACCGCGGCATTTCTCGCGATCGTCGATCGGGGTGACGATGTGCTGCTGCCGAATCCTAGTTTTCCGGCCTATGATGCGTGCGTTAAGATCAGTGAGGGAAATCCGGTTTATTACCGTCTTCCGGCTGAAAAGGAATTTGCATTTGATATCGACGAATTCAAACGATCGATCACTGCGAAAACTAAAGCCGCGGTAGTCATCAGTCCGTCAAATCCCACGGGAAAGATATTCTCGGCGGCAGACTTTCAGCAGATCGCCGAAGCTCTTGAAGGGACTGGAATTTTTCTGATCACCGACGAGATCTACAGCGATCTCTACTTCGGCGAACGGCCTCGCTCGGCATCGGAATTTTACGATAAGACGATAATCATCAGCGGCCTGTCAAAATCGCTAAGCATGACCGGATGGAGACTTGGGTGGGCAGCAAGTTCACAATTTGAGATCGTTAATGCGATCCAGATACTACACGGATTTTTGACGGTCTGCGCTTCTGCGATCACGCAAAAGGCAGCTTTGCTTGGGTGGACCGCCGAGGCACAGGCCGCTAAACAGCACGCGCGTGACGTATATCGCCAGCGTGGTGCATTTCTCGTCGATCTGTTTGAAAAAGAAATGGGGCTTCATGCGACATCACCAGAAGGCGCGTTTTACACGATGCTCGATGTGAGAAGTCTTGGCGATGACATCGAGGTCGCCGAGAAATGCCTTCAAAACCGCGTGATCACGGTTCCGGGTGTCGCATTCGGTTCCGAAGCTAAAGGCTTTCTGCGTATATCTTTCTGTAATACCGAAGAGAAAATGGCCGAAGGCGTACGCCGTATTCGCGAGGCTCTCGGAAGGTAAGATAACTGTCCCCAGTCCGCAGATATTTAGCCGCACGGTGAGTCAGAACTTCACCGCTCATCAAGCGGCATAGCCGCAGAAAAGCTCCCCTACTTACGAAGGAGGGGTCGCCCCCGCTTCGGGTGACGGGGTGGTTCTCTCCACCACGGACACTGTTCAACCTATTTGCTAAAGCGTGCGAAAGGATGTATTTGGCCAAGTTTCACACACGACAAACACCTGACTTGGTTAGCCACTTTTACCCGCCCGCCAAGCCGCTTCTAAGTTTTAGAGAACTGTGATAATGTTCTCGTAAATTTAACCCCTTTTCCCAGAATGAATACTCTTTACTACGGCGATAATCTGAAGATCCTGCAGGACCGGAATTATTTTCCCGAATCTAGCGTCGATCTCGTTTATCTCGATCCGCCGTTCAATTCGAACCGGAATTACGATGTTCTCTTCAAAAACCAATCGGGCATCAGAGCATTTCCGTTGATACTAAGCCGCCGACGGTCGCCCGAATGAGTAAAGAGAGCCGGAAATGAAACCACATTGTTCGGTAAAGTAATTCGTGCTACACGTGCGAAAATTCCGAAGCAACGGAAACAACTCTACTATGGCAAGTTCACTTCAGAAGATGGCAGGCATCAGGGCTCTAGTTCGCCAATACAAAAGGCGCTGCAGAAAGATGGAAAATCATTTCTTAGACCAGATCAATCCTGAATTTTTCATATGTAAGGATGATTGGCCAAAAAACTCCGAGAGCGAAATGATCGAACAACTCGTCCTAGAAGTTGCTCAAGACATAACCGGGAACCCGGATATTTCTCCTACAATATGGCAAACATCGAATCCGCATGCTCTGGCACATGAGGAGCGAAACACATTCCTTCATACGGGATACAATGAAGGCCAGGCCATTTATTTTCATGGACTCCAGATGTGGTGCGACCATACCGAAGCCTTTCTCGATTATCTGGTAGCTTTCAAAGACGAAGAAGAGCCGAAATTCTTTAAGTCAGAATCGGAAATGACCAGTGCCGAATCGGCAGTGGTTTCCTACGATGTAGCAATTTCTTTTGCTGGAGAGGATAGGGGCGTGGCGAAGGAAATTGCCGACGGGCTTCGCGACAATGGCAAGAAGGTGTTCTACGATGAATACGAAAAGGCAACGCTGTGGGGAAGGGATTTGTATTCGCACTTGTCAAACGTGTATAAAAACAAAGCTCGATATTGTGTGATTGTTATCAGTTCCTACTACGTGGAAAAGTTATGGACGCGCCACGAATTGCGAGCAGCCCAGGCACGGGCCTTTGAGGAAAACAGCGACTATATACTTCCATTGAGGATCGATGACACCGATGTGGAAGGTCTGTTGCCAACAGTTGGATATCTCCATTTAGCGTCTAATAGCCCGGGAGAAGTTGTCTCTGTGCTGATTAACAAACTAGACGCTTAGCGACAATACCATTGCTCGTCCAGTAACTCCGATCTCTTCAATTCGCGATCTGCGCTTGCATCGGGATTTATGCCGATTGTTGATCTCGTTGATGATTCACATCGTCCAGATTCGAGAAAAACGAAGATAATATCCGCGACAACCTGCCAGGACCGACGTTTGTGGCTTGCTTAACGGTACCCTGCCCTTCTGACAATAACTTAATAGGATACGGATCCCAATCATCGTCGAATCGAATCATAACGGTGTCCGAATCAAATTCGGGCATCGGTTTACCGAACGAACGTTCGAAAGTGGTAGAGAACCCTTTGTAAAAAAGTGCAAAAGGTCTCGTCGGATCTAGGATTTCAGTTTTATAATCAACAAACGCTTGCTTTGTTAAGAGCGAGATGAGAACCCGTCTCGGGTTAACTAGATGTCTGACGCATTCCATTTCCCACGCGAGGCTGCGAGTGTTGCCGGCATCAATCACAACGATATTCGAAAGTTTCATAAGTTCAAGAACGCTCTTGTCCCAGTCGAGCCCCAAATATATTCGGGTCGCGCCCAAAAGCGGCAAGCCCTCCTCGCCAGGCCGCCCGGCTGCTATTACGGGGCCAACAGTTTCCAAGGCTTCCACCAAAAACTCTTCGGGCGTCCTTTGGTCAGTTCGTTGAAGATTTCCATCTAAGTCTGTAAAGAATGAACGAAGAAGCAAAACGGGTCGACGGTTATCGCGAAATGCTGGTTTGGGATTACGAGCAAATCGCCTAGTTTTCCGCCATGATTTGATAATCGATAAGCCAATTTTCTTGTACGTTAGAAGAAAATAGAAAACCGCGCCCGGGATGCCCATACAGACTACCGAAATAAATGCTTCGGCGGAATTCCTTCCGCCTCGTGCTGCAGTCGAGAGCAACGATAGGGCTTTCCCGAAGCTATTGAATCGGTGTTTCCGCAAACCGAGGTGCAACTGTGCATCGTACATCTGGTGCGGCATTCGCTGAACTTTGTGGGCTGGAAACAACGTAAGGATGTGGCAGCGGATCTGAAGAAGGTGTACG
>JBGSWW010000158.1:0-22964 GCA_041751735.1 Pyrinomonadaceae bacterium
CGACCGCTTTTACTCCACCGCCTTGACCGGTCTCCCATTCGGCCGCGGAGTTTATAATTCCAGACCTAAAAGGATTGCTGAGAGGCTCGTCATCTGTCGGACCGCGGGCACCCTTGCCCGCCATGCCGCCCGAGGCGGCAGATGCCCGGCCGGTATCAGAACCCGTTGAGTTGTCTGAGTCCACGTCTTGATCCTGGCTGCTGCCGCAGCCATGGCAGGCAGGGGTGCCTGCGGTCCGGCGGGTTTGGCTAAAATGCTCCGCGAGCGTGTTACGAATACCGCGTGAGAAGCGGTTCGCGAGATGCTGGTTGTAGCTGGCGAGGATTACCTTTAGTGCGGGCTCCATGAGCAGACGCCATGCGGTGTAGCGCATTGTGACCAGCTCGCTCTTTCCGTGACGCGGCGGCATAAAGATCATCAGCCGCTTTATCTTGCCCTCGGTGACCAGCTGGAGTGTCTTGATCAGGAGCTTCAGATGAGGAGCGTCCCAGTCGAACATCGGCGGCGATACCTTTTTGATCCATGCGTGGAAGGCATTAAGTGGCTCATGGCTGTTATCGGCGGGCGGAAGCTTTGACAAGAGCTCGCGGTCCCAGCCGTAACGCTCGATCCATCCCGGATTTAGGCCCCGCGGGTACAAACACCGCCGGTTAAAATCAGTAAACCCGAGACTTCGCATCTCGCGTTCTATTCGGGAGTGCTCGCGGCCCTTGTATTCAAAGAAGAGTCTCTGGCATGTTTGAAGTCTGGACTGCAGATATTCCTGGGATCTTTCCATAGCTTGATACAAAGGCCGTGGGCCTCATATCCAGACTATGAAAAGACGTATCACAGATGCAATACCAGATGGCACACTTTGTACAACTTGGCACAAAATGACTAACTTGGCACAAAATGTATGATTTGGCGTAGATGTCGCACTTGGCACACTTTGTACCATATGGCGAATTTTGTGCAGGATGGCTTGGTCCCGCAACGTCACGTATCGAGACGAATTAGGCCCTTATACGCCTGGGGCTTCCGCATCACTGCCGGACCGCAGGCACCCTTGCCTGCAAAGCGTCCGAAGGACGCTGGAGAGAACGCGGTCAGCATTCGAGTCCGCCAACCCCAACACCGTCACGCCGGAGGAACCGGCGTTGCAGGCAGGGTGCCTGCGGTCCGACGATCAGGCCAACGATTATCCCGTCCCCGCTTCGCTGGGTCGGCGTAAATCGTGGCTTCCTTGACCTTCCTTGCAAGTCTTTTTAAACTGGTAGTTTAGTTAACAACCTATTGGAACTACTATGACTCACGAACTTTTCGGGACACGACAGGAATTTAGGACGGGCGCCGGTGAAAACGGCGTCTTTTTTTCGCTTCCGCAACTGGAAAGCTCCGGGCTCGGCCAGATATCGCGGCTGCCGGTCTCGATCAGGATCGTGCTGGAATCGGTGCTCCGCAATTTCGACGGCGGAAAAAAAGTGAGTGAGGCGAACATACGTGCGCTGGCCGGGTGGCAAGCGAACGAAGAAAGGTCAGAGGAGATACCGTTCGTAGTGGCCCGTGTGGTGCTCCAGGATTTTACCGGAGTGCCGCTATTGGTCGACCTGGCGGCGATGCGATCGGCGGTCGAGAGGATGGGTAAGGACCCGGGCGTTATCGAGCCGCTGGTTCCCGTCGATCTGGTTATTGACCACTCCGTGCAAGTAGATTTCGCCGGCAGCGAGCGGGCTTACCAGCGGAACATGGAGATGGAGTTCAAGCGGAACGACCAGAGGTACCGCTTTTTAAAATGGGGCACGCAGGCATTCAACGGCTTCAGCGTCGTGCCTCCAGGGATCGGTATTGTGCACCAGGTCAATCTCGAATATCTCGCCAAGGGTGTTTTCGAGCGTGACGGCGTTTATTTTCCGGATTCGCTTGTCGGGACGGATTCGCATACGACGATGATCAACGGCGTCGGTGTGGTTGGATGGGGTGTTGGCGGCATCGAGGCCGAAGCTGGAATGCTCGGCCAGCCCGTCTATTTCCTGACTCCGGATGTTGTCGGCGTGAACCTGACAGGGACGCTTCCGGGCGGGGCGACCGCTACAGATCTGGTTTTGAGGATCACCGAGATGCTTCGCAAAGCTAACGTCGTCGGCAAATTTGTAGAGTTTTATGGCGAAGGCGTAGCGGCCCTGAACGCGACGGACCGCGCCACGATCGCTAATATGGCCCCGGAATATGGTGCCACCATGGGCTTTTTCCCCACGGACGACAAAACGCTCGACTATTTCGCAAACACGGGCCGTACCGACGAGCATATCCAAACGATCCGCAATTATTACGAGGCGCAGGGGATGTTTGGGATTCCGAGGAAAGGCGATGTCGATTATTCCACCGCTCTCGAATTAGACCTCGAGACAGTAAATCCATCAGTTGCCGGTCCGAAGCGTCCGCAGGACCGCATCGACCTAACGCAACTCGATGACAGATTTTTGGAGTTGTTCACAAAATCGGTGAGCGACGGCGGCTATGGTAAAACGAAAGAGGACCTTGAGAAACGTTACAGTGTCACTCTAGGGACGAACGGGGCCCGCGTCGCAACGGGCGGAGGCGAGCAAAGTTCAAAGTCGCTTCCGGAATCGATCCATAATTCAGTCACGCCGGATAATACGAACGCCCTCACCGAGATCGAGATGGCGAATAACCGGCCAACCCCGGACCGGGTCGAATTTACCGATGACGACTGCCCGACGGTCAAGACCAATATCGGCAATGGCGATGTGCTGATAGCCGCCATTACGTCCTGTACGAATACATCAAATCCGGCGGTCATGATAGCTGCCGGAATAGTCGCCAAGAAAGCATTCGAAAAAGGGCTCACGGTGCCGCCCTATGTCAAGACATCGCTGGCACCGGGCTCGCGCGTAGTGACCGAATATCTGGAACGGGCCGGACTTCAGAGGTACCTTAATGAGATCGGCTTTGACCTTGTCGGGTACGGGTGCACGACCTGTATCGGCAATTCCGGCCCGCTCGCACCGGAGATCGAGGAAGAGGTGGTGGAAAATGACATCATCGCCGCATCGGTATTGTCAGGCAACCGTAATTTCGAGGCACGGGTCCACCAGAATATTAAAGCCAACTTTCTGATGTCGCCGCCCCTCGTGGTGGCATTTGCTCTGGCAGGTACGGTTCTGAACGACGTTTCGATGCAGCCGATCGGAAAGGACCCGGAAGGAGAAGATGTTTTTCTTCGCGACATCTGGGCCTCGACCGAGGAAGTCGCTGAGCATCTCGCCCTGGCCTTCGATCCCGAAATGTATCGTCGGCTGTACTCCCAATTTGCCGAGCACAACCCGCTTTGGAACAACATCGAGTCACCGGTCGGACAGATCTATGAATGGGACCCTGATTCGACATACATCCAGGAACCGCCGTTTTTCGAAAACTTCAGTATGGAAACCGGAAGCTTCGATGATATTCGCGGTGCTCGGGCACTGGCAATATTCGGCGATTCGGTTACGACCGACCACATTTCACCGGCGGGAGCAATAAAGCCGGCCTCGCCGGCGGGACTGTATTTGCAGCAGAAAGGAGTCGAGCCGCAAGACTTCAATTCCTACGGTTCTCGCCGAGGCAACGACCGGGTAATGCTCCGAGGTACCTTTGCGAACGTCCGGATCAAGAACCAGATGGTCGCCCCTATCGAGGGAGGCGTGACAAAACACCAGCCGGACGGGACCGAAATGACGATCTTCGACGCGGCAATGCAGTATAAGGACGAAGGAACGCCACTGGTTATTTTAGGCGGAGCTGAATACGGCACTGGCAGTTCTCGCGACTGGGCAGCCAAAGGTACCGCACTCATGGGCGTAAAGGCCGTGATAGTGTCCTCATTCGAACGCATTCACAGGTCAAATCTCGTTGGCATGGGCGTGCTTCCGTTGCAGTTTAAGGAGGGTGAGACCTTCGCAACCTATTCGCTGGACGGGACCGAAATATTCGACCTGATAGGTTTTTCTGGGGCCACGGTCCGTCCGCGTCAGGAGGTCACTATGCGGGTAACTCGTGCAAATGGTGACACTACAGACGTTTTGCTGATATTAAGGATCGACACTCCGATCGAGATAGAATATTATAAGAACGGCGGCATCCTGCCATACGTTCTCCGACAACTTCTCGCTTGAATTTTCTTGTGAAATTTGGCCGTTAATGGTAATTTACTCCTGATGCAGTGTTTTTTATCTGCGTCATCCTCCAGTCAAAACTAAAAGAAGTATGAAAAACGTCCTTACCGCTCTGCTACTGGCTACCTTCATTTTTTCTCCGCTATCCGCCACCCTCGGACAAAAGTCACGATCGACTGAAAGGCGATCTGTCCGTGACGATGTCGATCGCGCCCAATTTGGCACCGTCTCGGCCGTCGGCGACCGCCGCGGCGTGCTGGTCCGTTGGGAAATGGCTTCGGAGCCAAACATCTTTGGGTATTACGTATATCGCGTCGAGGATGGAATTTCTTCACTCGTCAGCGACACAATGACGCTTGGTGCTGCGGCCCGTGCCGGTGCTGGCCGCACCGGAGGAGAACGCTATCACGTTTACGACCCGCAAGGCGGGCGAGGCTCGTCTTATGTCATCGAGAGCTACAGTATCGATGGACTGAAAGCCAACAGCAAACCTATCGATACTCAGTTCGTAAGAGACGTTGAGGCAGTTACCGGCGTCGATGTGGGCGATCTTAGGGCCTCGATCTCATCCAAGAACCCTATCGTCGAATCGAGCGCGCTGCAGCTTGATGAGGAGCTGGAAACCGAAGTTTCATCTTCGCTGCAAATGGCTGACGCGACTATGCATCAGTGGGTAGTTGGCCAAGCGGGGGCTAGTATCTCGGTCCGTCAGGACGGCCTGTACAGAGTATCCAGGGCCTCACTCCAGACGGCTTCGTTTCCGGTCAACACCAGTTCGGCGAACTGGCGATTATTTCTCGAGGGCGTCGAACAGCCGATCATTGTTGGTGCCGGGGACCAGTATATTGAGTTTTTCGGTAAGGGAGTCGATGTACAGGAAACCGATTCTCGAGTATATTACCTCATCTCAGGTGCCACACCAGGTAAACGGATCCAGAAGCGAACATTGAGGCCGATCGGCGGCAACATGATGTCGCAGAACTTTGCTTCAAAGGCTACGAAGAAAGAGCGTTCCCTATACTACAACAAAGTCGTCAACGGGGATGCCGAAAACCACTGGGGCCGGGTCGTCTCGACGACGGCTACGGGCGTGCCTTTCAGCTTACCCGGATTGGACACTGCTGCAGGCACGGCGACGATAACGGTGAAGCTGCAGGGCTTTACAAATGTGCCGCACCAGGTGAATACGTCGGTGAATGGCAATTCCCTCGGGATATTGACCGGGACGAGCCTGAACAGCTTTTCCACAACGCTCCAGATCCCGACCAGTTATTTGGTCGAAGGCAACAACACACTCAATCTTCAGTCGATCGGAGGAAGCGATTTCAGCCTCTTTGATGCGGTAACCGTCGATTACAAGCGCAAATACGTTGCTGATCAAAACAAGCTTTTATTTTCGACACCAGGATTCCGTCGCGTCGACGTAGGCGGTTTTTCGACGGCTAATGTTCGGGTCTTTGACATTACCTCGGATGGTAACGCACAGCAGATCAACAATGCCTTCATGCAGCAGAACGGAGCGACCTTCACAGCAAAGCTTCCGGCCGCCCGTGCGGCGGTCTATTACGCTGTCGAAGATTCAGCAGTTCTGACCCCATCGGAAGTTATTGCGAACAACGCCTCAGCTCTTTCGACCCTTGCAAACGCCGCTAACCTGGTGATCATTTCCCATTCTGCACCTGACTTTATGGCAGCTGCAGAGGTTTGGGCAAACTACCGCCGGGCCCAGGGATTTATTGTTAAGGTCATTGATATCAGAGACGTATATGACGAGTTTAACTACGGAGTAATTAGCGCACTATCGATCCGCAGTTTTCTCAATTACGCATATTCGAACTGGCAATCTCCTCCGCAGTACGTTCTTTTCCTGGGCGACAGCTCATACGACCCAAGGAATTACGAGGGGCATGGATATTGGAACCTGATACCGTCAAAAGTAGTCCCTTCATTCGAACTGGACGAAACGGTGAGTGACGAGGCTCTCGCCGACTTTAACGGCGATGGGCTGGCTGAGTTGGCAATCGGCCGTATTCCAGCCAGAACGGCAGCTCATATCACTAACGCATTCAATAAGACTACGCTCTTTGAAACGCCGGCGATGCAATCATTTAACCGAGGATCGTTATTTGCTTACGACGAGCCTAAAGGTTACAACTTCGCCACCATGAGCCAGTCTATTCGAAATAAGCTCCCGATCTCCATGCCGTCAACGTTTGTCGATCGACTGGCGGTCGGATCGGCTGCAACGCTGATGACCGAACTCAACACAGGTAAATTCATCGTTAACTATGCCGGCCACGGGGCTTCCGGAGCCTGGTTTAATGAGAATTCCTTCTTCGGGCGTGCCAAGGCAGATCAGTTAGTAAATTCCCCGTCGATATTTACAATGCTGACGTGTTATAACGGCCATTTCATACGTCCGGAGGCATTCGCGGATTCCCTAAGCGAAAGGCTGTTAAATTCCACGGTCGGCGGTTCAGTTGTCTCCTGGGCCTCGACCACTGCGACAACTCCCGATGTCCAGCAGGTAATGGCGGAACGTTTTTATAGCCAGCTCGCTATTGGCAACCTCACACGGATCGGCGACCTGATCAGGGATGCTAAGCAGGTCATACCGAACAACAGTGATGTTCGCAACTCCTGGGTATTGCTTGGAGACCCGATGCTGAAGACGAGGTAGATCCATTTAGCCGAATGCATTTACTCCCGAGGCCGTCTGAAAAGGGCGGCCTCTTACTTTTAGGTAAGATCGATCGGATCGGATGGTTCACAAGGAAAAAGCCGCCTGCGTGAATACGACAGGCGGCCTTCTTGTGTCTATTACCGTTTTCTTAACGCAGCGGTGTTGCTTGTGGAGTCGGCTGAGGTGCCTGGACGGTTCGTCGCTGCCCGGGAATCTGAGGCGTCAATGACTGCGGTATTTGATTAGCTAAAAGATCACCCTGATTCTCAATGATCTGGTCGATCAACTCAAACTTCTCCTTGTCAAAATCCTTCGTCATCAGAACGCCATTTTTATCTATCGTCATCGGATAGATACCAAAGAACTGGTTCTTGAAATTCTGGAAGAAAGAGGCGTCCTCCGGTGGTAAGACCTTCATTCGCTCAGGATTTGGTCCCGGAATAGTGGCACCGATCAATTCCAACTGCTCCTTAGACTTTGCAACGTAATCGCTATTGGGATATTCGCTGACGATCTGTTGGAAATATCGGGCTGCCTGGTCCGTCTCTTCTTCCACGAGGTATGTCACGGCGAGCTTGTATAGGACCTCGTCCATGAAACTAAAGTCCGGATATTTCTCGATGATCTCCCTAAATCGCGACTGCGAACCCTTGAGGCCGCCCTTCTTCTGGTCAACCGAGAGGGTGTAATAGTAATTAGCGATGAGAAGATTATGGAGTCCCAGATTGTCCTGGACCTGTCTGAGACGCGCTGACGCCTCGCCCTTCAAGAACGACTCGGGGCACTGCTGCAAGAGGGCTTTCAGGCGTGTCTCCGCCCGTTTCGCGCGTGTCGCGTCCCTGTCAGGCAGGCCGATCTGCCGCATTTCGGATTCTGCGATCTTGAGAATAACCTTGCACGAGAGGGGGTGAGTCGGGAAAAACGTAAGCCAGTCCTGATATGAGGCTATTGCCTGGATGAGCGAGCTTGTGCTTCCCTCGAGAAAAAATGAATCCCCAACGGCGAGTTTCGCCATCGGCAAGTAACCGGAATCCGGATATGTGGTGATTATCGTCTGGAAAAGCAGTCTGCCGACGTCGTAATTCTTCTTTCTTATCTCGCGGGTAGCATAGACGAAAAGCTCGCGGTCGCGCCCCGCGCTTACGCTGCCGAGCAGTTCTTCGTATTCATCGGTGCCGCCTCCGCCAAAAATGCCTAGAAATTTCTTCTTTTTCTTCGGCTCCCGGGGCTGACCGACCGACGATGCCGGATTGGCACGGGCCGAGGCTGTTTCGAGCTGTGCTGTATCTACCCGAACCTGTATCTCACTGACCGACTGCTCGATACTGTCAATTTCAGAATTTTCATATTTCTCCGCCCGGTCGATCTTGCCTCGAATGCTGTTTACATCCGATTGAACTCTGGACACGTCTTTTTCGAGACTTACCAGTCGTCCGAGTGGGGTCTCGAGCTTTTTTTCATCGTCTTTTTTCGATTTGTCGCTCTTGTTTTCGTCTTTCAGAACCGTGATAGCGCTGTTCAGAGATCGGCGCATACGTTCGAGCTTGTCACGCATGACGTCCAAACGCTGTACGACGGTTCCATCAAGCGGCCGCTGTTGCCCGACGACGGCAGCAGACAGGACAAAAACCGAAAAAAGGCTTAAAACGATTACTTTTCTTAAATCAATTGACATATGCATACGCATCCACATTCCGAATAAACTATCTAAACCCAAACGGTCGATCTCTCAATAAGATTCCTAACGGCCGAAGTGGGTTGACCGCCGCCAAAAACGGCCGACCCGGCGACGATAATGTCCGCCCCCGCCGCCGTGATCTCACTGATATTTGTTTCGTCGACACCGCCGTCGATCTCGATCTGAACTTCCAAACCTCTTGAACCGATCATTTCGCGAAGCCGACGGAGCTTATCAAGCATCCCCGGAACAAATCGCTGGCCCCCAAATCCGGGGTTGACCGACATCAACAGGATAAAATCCGCGAAACCTAAAGCCTCTTCCAGAGATGATAAAGACGTAGCCGGGTTTATTGCTATTCCAGCTTTTCCGCCCGCCATCCTTATAGAGTCGAGCGTCCGATGCAAATGCGGATCGGCCTCAACATGGACCGAAACCATATTTGCGCCCGCCTCGACAAACTGGGAAGCATATCGTCCCGGTTCCGTGATCATCAGATGCGTATCGATCACAAGGTCCGTCGCTTTCCGGATGGACTTTACGACGGGGAGGCCGATGGTTATGTTCGGCACAAAATGGCCGTCCATTACATCGACGTGCAATATCCTCGCTCCGCCGACTTCGACGGCCTTTATCTCGTCGGCGAGCCTCGTAAAATTCGCCGAGAGTAAAGAAGGTGCAATTTCACTCATTGAGTCCGGTTATCAATCTATTTCGTTGCAAAAACGGCCTATTCAGTTGCACAAGTTACCACACAAGCCGATCACCGGTTAGGTGTCGGAGCGGGCTTGGCCGGCGGGTTTTGCGACTTTGGAGGTGCAGGCGGCCGATCGGCCGGGTCTGACGATTTGTCAGGATCCTTCTTGTTAGAACTTGGCGTCGCCGTATTCGATTTAGAGCCTGGATCCGCGGCATTCACGTTTACATCACGAGCCGTGTCGGCCTTTTTCCGGTTTGTATTTGTGCTTGCCTTTGGCTTCTTTGGCTTGTCCGAGATCATCTCCTCGATCTTCTCGGCGTCTTCCTCTTCGAGGATCTTAATGCCGGGTTTCTGGTCAACGCCCTCCCCGGGGCCGTTGCTGACGACCACCAGGATACGCTGACCGGTCTTAACAGTTTCACCCGGTTTAGGAAGCTGCTCAATAATAGTATTCGGAGCTTCGGGGCTGAATCGGGTAGCCTTCTTGTGTATCTTTAACCCCAGGGAGGCGAGCTCTTTCTCGCTGATCGAAAATTCCCTACCCGTGATCTCGGGTACCAGAACCTCTTCACCTTTCAACGACATGTAGACCACGCCGGCCATGCCGAAAAGGAATGCGGCTGAGATCAGCACTAAAGCAGCGAGTTTTCCTATAGCCGAAAATCCGGAATCGAGCATATCTACAGCAAAAAATCTCGAAAACTAATTGGTTAGTTTAGCATTCTAACGCTAATTAACACTATCGTCCCCTGTTTACTTCCGACGGAATCCTGCGATAAAAAATCCGTCCATTCCATCGCGATCGGGCCGTGTTCGAGCGTATCCCAGCGGCGTCAAGAAATTTGATGGCACTTTAGGTGTGATCGGTACAAAACCCACAAGGGCCTCGATGAATCGCCTACATACGCCTTCATTTTCCTCTATTTCCAGCGAACAGGTTGAATATACTAGCTGACCACCGGGCCTTACCATTTCAGATGCCGAAATCAGGATCGAAAGTTGTTTGTCGACGAACCTTCCAATATCGGCTGCCGTTACGAAATATCTTAACTCGGGATTGTGCCTGATCGTTCCTGTCCCCGAACAAGGGGCATCAACAAGTACATGATCAAAACTTCTATCTTGGAATGGTAGACCGGTCGAAGCGTCATACTGGACGATCCCCTCGATAACCTCTCCGAGCCGTATAACTGTTTCTTTTAGAAGCTCGACACGCCTTCGAGAGACATCACCTGCAAAAACAGAGCCTCCGGCCTTCAAGGCTTTCCGACTTATTATCGTTGTTTTACCGCCGGGTGAAGCGCAAACGTCGAGAACCCGATCTCCCTCTTTGACCTCGACAGCGTGCGCGACCATCTGCGAAGCCTGGTCCTGAAAATAGACTTTACCATTCCGAAAAAGTTCGAGTAATCGCGGTTCGACCCGGTCGGCAAGATAACAATCTGGAACAGATTCTGATCGTCTGGCAAGTCCGGAGACGATCTCGTTTCCGACCTCGACATCTTGACCTATCAAACGGAATGCCGGCGGCGGCGTCACGTTGTTTGCCCGGGCAATACTGTCGGAAATATCGAGGCCGAGATCCGCAATCCACTTTTCGAGAAGCCATCGAGGATGTGAGGTTTCTACGGAAAGCCGGTCTATATCGTCGGCAAATTGGATCTCCACGTTCTCTCGAATCAATCTGCGAAGTATCGCATTCACAAAGGGGCGAGCCGATGACTTCTTCGCACGGTTAACGAGATTTACGCTCTCGTTTACCGCCGAATGGGGCGGGATGCGGTCAAGAAATTTTAACTGATATATGGCAAGGCGGAGAGCCACCAGCACTTCGGCGTCGAGCTTGCGATCTTTTGTTAGAACCGAGATCAACCTGTCGAGATAAAGCTGTTTCCTGAGTGATCCTAAAACAAGTTCGTGACAGAGTCCGCGGTCTTGCGGTAATAAGACTTCCTCCGTCTCTGGAAGCAGCACCGAGGAAAATGCCTGGTCCCGTTCAATTCTTAGCAGGACATCAAACGCGGCCACCCTTGCGGGAGAGATCTTCATTCCTGCCCCGCTGCTTCCTGTTTATTTTTAGCACCCGAACGTCTTTGCGAAAGGTCCTGGGCGGTGCCTTTTTGGAGATCAGCGTCAACGGTCACACGTTCGTCGAAGACAAAACACTCACCTTGCCACATAGACTCGTCCGGGGCAGTTTCCTCGAGATATTTCAGAATTCCGCCCTGGAGCTGAAAAACCTCGGCAAAACCGAGCGATCTCATATACGGGGCGAACTTTTCGCACCGGATACCACCGGTGCAAAACATAGCGACCCGCTTGTGCCGGGCAGGATCGAGGTTGGATGACACAAAGTCTGGCAGCTCGCTGAATTTGGATATTTCGGGGTTCAGAGCACCTTCGAACGTGCCGGTCTTATATTCGTAATCATTCCTGGCGTCCAGCACCAACGTTTCGGGATCTGAGATGAGGCGGTTCCACTCGCGCGGTCCGACATGGGTGTCGGCCCCAAGCGAGATATCGACTTCGCGTTTCAAGGTAACGATCTCCGGCTTAATTCGGACATCTGTCTTCCGGAATGGAGCCTTGTCGGTGAATGACGACTTTGTAACGAGTTTAGTGTCAAGGATCGCCTCCGACCCCTGCACAAAGGCCTTCAGATCGGTGCTTAGCCCGCAGACCATTCCGTTATAGCCCTCTTGAGCAATAATTATCGTCCCGCGCACATCGAACTCGAGCATCGCCTCTTTAAGGGATTGCTTCAGGCCGGCAAGAGTGCCCGGATCGCCAAGCTCCTTGAATTCGTAGAAGGAAATGATCTCTATTTGAGCGTTATCCATCTGCTATTGTCCTAATACCTCTCCCTTGGCGATCCTGGATCCATTGAGGAAATCCGGGATCTCCATCCGACGCTTCCCTTCCGGCTGCACCTCCAATAATTGTAGGACATCCTCTCCGCAAGCAACGAACAGGCCTCGACCATCCGCAATGAGGATCTCACCGGGCTGTCCGGTGAATTCAAAATCGTGGATGGGTCGAGCTTTCGAGATCTTGATCCGTTTTCCTAGTGCCTCCGTATAGGACCCCGGGAAGGGTTGAAATCCTCGTATACGATCGGATATCTGTTTCGCCCGCATCGTCCAGTCGATCCGTCCGTCTTCTTTTTTCAGGATCGGGGCTAATGATGCGTCTGAATTGTCCTGTCGTTGCGGCTTGATCGTCGACAGATTCCCCAAGGTCTCTGAAAGCAGTTCCGCTCCCATTTCGGAGAGTCTGTTCATAAGTTCTATCGCATCCTCTTCCGGCCCGATAGCGGTTGATCGCTGCAGCAGGACGTCCCCGGTATCGAGCCCTGCGTCCATTTTCATCGTAGTGACGCCGGTCTCCTTTTTGCCTTCGGCGATAGCCCAATTAACGGGAGCGGCTCCCCGATATTTAGGCAGCAGCGAAAAATGAACATTCAAAGCACCGTTCGGATAAGCACTGAGAAAACCTTGAGGAAGAATGCGTCCGTAAGCAACCACGACGGCGATGTCGGCAAGGCGCGACTCGAATTCCGCAAGTGCCTCGGGGGTTTTGATCCGTTCCGGCTGTAAAACATTCAGACCGCTATCGATAGCGAACTGCTTGACGGACGAATAAACGACCTTGTTACCCCGGCCTGAAGGGCGGTCCGGCTGCGTGTAAACGGCAACCACTTCGTTCCCCTCCTCAATGATCCTCTTGAGTGACGGAACGGCGGCTGAGGGTGTACCCATAAATACGATCTTCATTGATTTTTCATTTTTCAAAAACAAAAAGGCAAAGCGTTTCAAACGCCTTTGCCCGTTTCAGATGATCGCTTTCTTAATAGCCGCAGTGATAATTGGATCCCTCAAAGGCCATTGTCCATTTCCCAGCGGCGCGTCGATAGGCGTTGAATCCGGCGCCTTCGAACGATTGAACATAAGTAAAAACCTCGGCGACGCCGTCGTTATCGTAATCGAGAACGTCCAGCAATCGTTCGTGATAAACGCCTTTGTCCACATCGGCCATCTCGCCGCTCATCACATCTTCCTTCTTGATATTCCTGAAGTCGATAAATCCTAACGCGTATTTACCGTCTGCGCCTCGATCCGCGATAAAGAAAAGCAATGCCCTGGACGTCGCCGACGAATCGACCCAATACGTGCCGACAAGCTCTGCAACACCGTCCGAATCTACATCGAGAGCAGTCAAATTATGAGACCTCAATGTTTTGGAAGGCACTTTATGTTTGGCGAATTCACCGCGAACAAGATCTTCTATCTGTGCCCTTTCCGCGGCTGTCGGCAGCCTCCGGACGCCGCCTCCCTTTTTCGTCACACCCACATTGGTGGCTAATGCCATAACATTGCCCCGTAATTTGGCCCGGGCAGAGACGAAATTGATCTCGGCTATATTTGCTGAGCATTCGGCCTTAGGGTCTGAGCTCTTGATCGTCACGGTACCGGCATTTGCTCCGCCGAATATAAGTCGATAAGACGCGTTGGCCTTGTAATACGTGCGGTTGAAAGACAAAAGGCGTGCCGGCTCTTCACCGCCGCTAACTGGCTGGACCAGTTTGCCGCCCTCGACATATGCGATCGGCTCGACCAATTTTCCATCGTTTAGGACCGCGAAAATGATCGGCGCCGGTTTAGGTGACGGTTTCGCCGGCCGCTGCTGAGAAAATGCGGAAACCGCTGCCAGCAGCACCGCAACTGGCACAGAAATAAACTTGCGTCGAATCATTCCTTTCAATTAAACCTTTTGCGCGATCGATTTGCCCTGCATGAACTGAAGCAAATATTCACGACCGCCCGCTTTGGAGTCGGTTCCGCTCATGTTGAAGCCCCCGAAGGGATGTACACCAACAAGTGCCCCCGTGCATTTACGATTGAGGTAAAGATTCCCAACGTGAAATTCGCGTCTTGCCCGTTCTAACCTCTCCTCCGAATTTGAGTACAGAGCCCCGGTCAGGCCAAACTCAGTGCCATTGGCGATCTCGAGAGCGTGATCGAAATCACGGGCCTTGATCACGGCAAGCACCGGAGCGAAGATCTCTTCCTGCTCAACGGTAGCTCCGGGCTTAACGTCGTCAATGATCGTCGGCTCGATGAAGTAGCCTTTTGTGTCATCACCACCGCCGCCGGCAACGATCTTTCCTCCCTCGTCGACGCCTTTTGAGATATAACCCATGGTGGTTTCGAAGGACCGTTTGTTGATGACCGAGGCTACATTGGTTTCGAGATCGGCCGGGTCGCCGACCTTCAGTTTTTGTGTCAAGGCGACGACTTTTTCCATAAGCTCGGCATGAACCTTCTCATCCACGATCAGTCGTGAGCAAGCTGAGCATTTTTGCCCTTGAAAACCGAATGCGGCCTGGACAACGCCTGTGGCGGCCCAATCCAGATCGGCATCATCGGCAACAATTATCGCGTCTTTGCCGCCCATTTCGGCGACGACACGCTTGATCCATATTTGTCCGGGGCGTATTTTCGCCGCTTCTTCATTGATATGAAGACCGACCCCTTTTGAGCCGGTGAAGGAGATAAATCGAGTTTTCGGGTGCGTTACCATCGCCTCGCCGGTCTTGGCACTACCACTTATAAAATTGACGACTCCGTCGGGAACCCCGGCTTCCTTGACGATCTCAATGAACTTCGCAGCGATGGTCGGTGAATCAGACGAGGGCTTAAGGACGACCGTGTTTCCCGTTACAACCGCCGCCATCGTCATACCGGCCATGATCGCGAGCGGAAAGTTCCATGGCGGAATGATCGCTCCGACACCGAGCGGGATATATTCGAACTTATTGTCTTCGCCGGGATAAGGTGTCAGAGGCTGCTCGCTTCCCCACCTGAGCATTTCGCGGCCGTAAAATTCACAAAAATCGATCGCCTCAGCTGTATCGCCGTCGGCCTCAGCCCATGTTTTAGCAACCTCGAAAACCATCCAGGCCGAAAGTTCGTGTTTTCGCTCCCTCATTATTGCCGCGATCTTGAACAGATAGTCGGCTCGGTCTACAGGCGTAACGTTTCTCCAAGTTTTGAACGCCTCTCCGGCCGCGGCAATTGCCCGGTCAACAAGGCTCGTGTCCGAGTCGCCTTCGGAAAATACGCCGACGATCTGAGACGTATTTGCAGGATTAATACTGTTAAATTTTGAGTCAAGAGCGATGTTTTCGCCCCCGATCTCGATGGGATATTCACGTCCCAGCTCGCTTTGGACCTTTTCTATTGCCGCCATCATCGCCTCGGCATTCTCGGGCCTGGAAAAATCTGTAAATGGTTCGTTTTTGAAATCGTCCAGAGTCTGTTTGGTCTGCATACTAGAAGATTACACCATAATAGGCAGCAAATGAATTGTTCCCGCGGCCGGAATTGCCGAAGCTATACCCCGTAGTCAGGTACTGCCGCTTTGTAACATTGATCGTCACGCCCGCCGACGAATAACCTATTCGATTACTGCCGGAAAACCAATCAGCGACGAATGCAATTCGCTTGGTGATCGGCTGATTGATGCCAACGATCGCCCCGGTACGAGTACCATAATCCCGCGGTCCGCCCAGGATCCGGTAGGCTCCGCCGCTGACGGCCATACCCTTTAGCCGGTTTATCGATTTCCTTGACACCCCGTAAACCATAACCGAAGTCCTGTCGCGATTGCCGGCCCGCAAAGGAATAAACACCACGACCCCGCCCGAAGCACTAACTCCGCGCTTTTCGTTCAAGTAGAAGTTACGCTTAAGGCTTAGCTCAGCCTGCGCATTCGATTCACTGCCATCCCAGGTAAGGTAAAAATTAGTACCGATCTCAGTTTTGCGATTAAGCCCGTAGGCCAGACGGTAACCATATGTGTCAAAGCCTCCGTCGCGATAAGGAACAGGCCTGGCAAGAAAGTCGAACTCAACATTAACCGAGCCGCGCGGCAGTGTTTCCGCTGTCGGGGTATTGAATAGTGTGGTCTGTGCCGACACAGCGACGCCAGGCACGATCAAGAATAGGATCGTTGCCAGCCAACTATAATGCGTACGAAACATAAGTAACCTCCAATAATAGGCACTCATTTTCGAAGATTTGCCGCCGGGGGCTAGAGAGCGGCATTACAACTGAAACGTGTGAGGTATAGTAACCCAGAAAAACGAAAAGTCAACAGAGCGTCAACGGGAGCTCTGGCGGCGGATCTCTCGCTTTTCCCATCTATCGAGGATATCGGGATGAATGGCAGGTTCCGAATGCTGCCACGCCACGACAAAACGGGGCTCGTTAGCTCCGTGCTCCGTCTTAACGTAACTAAGGATCAGCACCCAACCTTGATCGAGGTACTTGTTAAGCTCGGTGATCGATTCGACCTCAGCTGTAACTTTTGTGTCTTGCAGGTCTTTCAAATCCATTCCACATTCCTGTTTTCTGCAGAGCCCGTATTTTCCGCTTTGCTAGTTCACGCTTGAGCGTGGTCATTCGATCCAAAAAAACAATGCCGTCACAGTGATCGGTCTCATGCAGGATGCATCGGGCGGCGAGATCTGCCACGTCAAGCTCGAACTCGTTTCCGTCGAGGTCCATTGCCCTGGCGATCACACGCATCTGACGCTTGACTACCTGAAATAGGCCCGGAAAGGAAAGGCACCCTTCATCGCCGACCTGTTCACCTTCGACATGAATGATTTCCGGATTTATCAGTACGTGCCGCTCACGTTTACCTTCATCTTCCGGAACATCCATCACGAAAAGCCGCTGTGAGATGCCCACCTGCGGCGCCGCCAAGCCTACTCCGCCGGCATGCTCCATGGTTTCAAACATGTTCTTTACCACGTCACGAAGACCGTCGTTGATGTCTTCGTGGTCGACAGGCCTGCCAACCGTGAGCAAAACGGGATCGGGATAATGGCGGATCTCGAGTACGGACATTATGGTATTTTACGATAAAAACGGACGGGCCGGAAGATTCTTTTATGATGGCGAATTCCCCAGCTTCTTACGCTCCGTTTCTGCCCAATCGCAGAGGGCCCGCCGTTCATTTTCGGACAGAACGGCGTCGCGATGGATCCATAAATAGGAAGGCAGGGGCATTCTCTCCGACTTTACCTCTTCGCAGACCTCGTCCAGCTTCTTGGCCTTTTTGTCGGCTGAATACGTGTTTAAAACGCTGAAGTTAAGATGCTCGCTTCCGTGCTCGATATGGTCTTTAAGAAACCACCCGGCCGGTTGGATATTCGCATACCATGGATAAATGGTCTTGTGCGAATGACAATCGTTGCAAGAACGGCCAAGTATCAATGCGATATCGGGCGGCACATTAACGGCGGCTTCAAGGGTTTCAGTATCAACGATCGGAGGCCGTGTTTTATCGATCCTGAAAAACTGGATCAGGATAAACACGAGTGCGAATGTCAGCACCGTCCCTTTCAATATCTTTCCCGACATATATTAGATCTAAGATGCCCTTGCACCGCCGGAGGTGCAATTGCCCCAGGTAAGTTTTGACGACCGTGGAACACGGCAACAGAATACATTTAAACTCTTGCGAGCCAGGTAAAGATTGACTATTGTTATTTTATGCTGCGGCCTACCGTAATCGCCATTCCACTATTCGCCATTTTGATAGCGGCGGAGGCTTGGTGGGCATATCGGAAAGACTCAGACGAATTCAGCGACCGCCGTGATACCTGGACCAATATTTTCCTCGGGTTCATGAGTGTCGTGTTTGGGGCCGCATTCGGGATATTAACGGCTTTCATCTATATCGCGGCTTATGAGTTGGCGCCATATAAGTTCCCTGTCGATGCGTGGTGGTCGTGGGCGTTGCTCTTTTTCGTCGATGATCTTGCGTATTACGTTTTTCACCGTGTGAGCCATGAAACAAGGCTGTTTTGGAATTTTCATGTGGTGCACCATTCGAGCGAGCACTATAACCTGAGCGTTGCCGTTCGGCAAAGCTGGTTCAGCGGCACGCTACACTGGATATTCTATGCCCCGGTGATGCTGCTTGGATTCGCCCCGTGGATGTTCGCGCTCATGCACGGCTTCAATCTTATTTACCAGTTTTGGATCCACACGGGTTTCATAAAGACACTCGGATGGTTTGAGTACGTTTTCAACACGCCCTCGCATCATCGGGTCCATCACGCGGTGAACGATGTATATCTCGACAAGAACTACGCGGGCGTGCTGATCATCTGGGACAAGATCTTTGGGTCTTTTGTAAAAGAAGACGAAGCTCCGCGATATGGAATAACCACACCGATAAGAAGCTATAATCCGCTTTGGATCAATACCCACGGCTGGGTGGAAATGGTTAGTGAGATAAAACGCCGAAAAGGACTGCTGCCCCGATTGCGATGCATTTTCGCCGGCCCTGATATGAAAGAGCTAAAAACTTCATGAAAAACCTTCTAACAGCGGCAGCTATCGCAATGTCGCTTTGCTTCGCCGCGAGTGCTCAGTCGGTAGCTGTCACAAGCAATAAGGTCACGTACACCCGCAAAAAGCCGATCTCTGAATATAAGACAACATTCACGATCGAATATCCAAAGGTGAAAGCCGCGACTCCGGCATTATCGCGTAAGATCGAAAAAGCGATCAGCTTTAGCTCTGTGCTGGATCTTGACCTGAAAGGGGAACTTGGAGAGTATCAGTGGCTGGAAGAAGCCGATTACGAGATGAAATACAATCAGAACGGCATTCTGTCGATCGAACTTAGAATGAATGGTTCGGGGGCCTATCCGTCCGGATCGTCGAAGGTCGTCGTTGTCGACACCCGAACCGGCAATCGGGTAACGCCCGCAGCGGTTTTTCGCAACCTGCCCGGTCTCGCGGCCACTATCAATAAGTCATTAAAGAAGGAAATAGCGAAAGCGATAGTCGAGATACGCAGCGATAAACAGAATGAAGAACCTGATCCGGAAGATCTTTTCGCCAGCAGCCGGTTTACGGTGAGTGACCTCGACGGATTTTTGGTTGACGAGAAAGGGGTTACGTTTAATTACGATTACGGCTTCCCGCATGTCATAAAGGCTCTCGAACCCGACGGGGTCTTCTCGTTCACATGGGCTGAACTCCGGCCGTTTATCCGGCCCACGGGTTTGCTTGCGCGCTTTACTCGTTAATATACTTACGTCTTATGAGCGAACGAAAGATCAGAGTACTGGTCGCCAAGCCGGGCCTCGACGGCCACGACCGCGGTGCTAAGGTGATAGCACGGGCCCTTCGTGACGCCGGGATGGAGGTCATCTACACCGGTTTGCGGCAAACCCCGGAAATGATCGCCTCTGCGGCATTGCAGGAAGACGTCGATGCAGTCGGTATCTCCATTCTTAGCGGTGCCCACAATACACTTTGCCCTCGTATTGTAAACCTTCTCCGCGAAAATGGGATGGATGACACGCTGGTACTCGTAGGGGGCATTGTTCCGCAGGAAGACATTCCGACTCTCAAGGCAAACGGCGTCTCCGAGATATTTCTCCCGGGAACTTCTACTGAAGATATCGTTACATTTATCAAAGCAAACGTTCGTTCGAACGGTATATAGGCATACTTAACTAATTTCCTAATAGTGTTACGCTTATTTATATTCTGGAGGTGTAGTATGAAGAAGTTATATGCATTGATGTTTGTTTTCGGGCTAATGCTGTGTGCAGGTTCTATCAACGGGTATTCGCAGGACGTCAAGGACGTTGCCGAAAAGGTCGTCGATAAGACGAAAGATATCGGCGAAAAGGTTGTTGACAAGTCCAAAGACGCCGCGAAAAAGGTGGCGAGTGAAACCAAAAAGGGTGCCAAGAAAGTCGCGGACAAGTCGAAAGACGGCGTCGTCGAGGTCGCCGATAAGGCCGAAGATGTTGGTGATAAGGCTGTAAGCACGACGAAAAAGGTCGCCGGCCCTACGCGACAGGTCGGAACGACCGTCGGGGAAAAAACATGGGACGGAACCAAATGGGTCGCAACCAAGTCCTGGAAAGGCGGTAAGTGGATCGCGGAGAAGACCGAGGACGGCGTAAGATGGATCTGGCACGAGGCCAAAGAGGCCGTTACGGGAACGAAAGAGATCATTAAATAACTCCCAAAGTTTTTAATCGAGAGGGCGGCTTACATGCAGTGATGCGTAAGCCGCCTTTCATTTTGTTATTCGCTGGAAGAAGCGGCGCGATGACGTGTCTTACAGTATAAAGAGTGATACGATGATTGTTGTTCTGCTACTGTTTAAGGAAAAAGGGGAGACAAATATGAGATCAATTAAAGCTCTATTAATTTCGGGAGCGATCGTTGCAGCGATATTTATAAGCGGCCCGACAACCACCGTTAATGCTCAGGAAACAATGATGAAGAAGGCAGCCAGCAAGGTTGTCAGCGGCACTAAAAAGGGATATAAGACCGGACGCCGTGTCGGCACAACTATCGGGAACAAGACATGGACCGGCACCAAATGGGTGGCCAGCAACTCATGGAAGGGCGGCAAGTGGGTCGCCGTTAAGACCGTTAACGGAACCAAATGGGTTTATCGCAAAGGAAAGAGAGTCGTAACAGGAACAAAGAAGCGCGTAATGTAACGGAACGGTAATAATTAACCTCTGAGCGGCCAGGAGCACTTTTGTTCTTTGGCCGCTCTTCTTTTATCTTATTAACCATATGAAACAAAAGGTACGAGTTGCCGGCGGCCAGGGCTTTTGGGGCGATCTACTGTCTGCGCCCGTTGATCAGGTGCGAAATGGCCCTATCGACTATTTGATGCTCGACTATCTTGCAGAGGTCACGATGTCGATCCTTCAAAAGCAGCGTAACCGTGATCCCCAAGCCGGGTATGCCCGTGACTTCGTCGCGCTAATGCGAGAGATACTACCGGATTGTGTCGAGAAAGAAATCAAAGTCCTCTCGAATGCCGGCGGCGTGAACGTCGCGGGCTGCGCTGAATCGATCCGGGATGTTGCGGTCGAACTCGGACTTTCAGGTAGAGTTCGGATCGGTGTTGTCACGGGCGATGATGTCCTCGACAGACTCGACAAGTTTATTCACGACGGTGTTGAGATCAACAGCATGGATGACGGCACGCCGCTATCTTCCATCCGCGATAAGGTACAGTCCGCCAACGTCTACCTCGGAGCCGCTCCGCTCGTCGAGGCTCTCGGAAAAGGGGCGAACGTCATAGTGGGCGGACGACTCACCGATACAGGCCTGACGCTCGCTCCGCTAATGCATGAGTTTGGATGGTCATTCGACGACTGGGACAAGGTTTCCGCAGGTACTATCGCCGGCCACATCATCGAATGCGGAGCCCAGTCGAGCGGCGGCAATTGCCAGTACGACTGGTCAAACATTCCAGATCTTGCCAATGTGGGGTTCCCAATTGTAGAGGCATCGCCAAATGGTGAATTCGTCGTCACAAAACACGACGGCACCGGCGGCCGCGTGAATATCCAATCGGTAAAGGAACAGCTCCTCTACGAAATGGGTGACCCGCACGAGTACATCACACCGGATGTCGTTGCGGATTTCGCGTCGATCCGGCTTGCCGATGAGGGTGAGAACCGCGTAAAGGTCTACGGCATAACCGGCCATCCGAAAACTGATCTTTATAAAGTCTCCATAGCGTACTCTGACGGCTGGAAGGCAGTCGGAACACTCGTCTACTCCTGGCCCGAAGCATATGAGAAGGCCATGGCTGCCGACCGGATACTTCGGGAACGACTAGACCGCCTCGGTTTGAAATTCGATCTTATACTCACCGAGTTCGTGGGCGTCAACGCCACTCATGGGAACCTTGCGGGCGAACCCGACCCCGACATCCCGGAGGTTCAGTTCCGCATCGGTGTCCGCGGTCACAATAAGGCCGACATCGAACGCTTTACCAAAGAGATCGCACCGCTCATCCTGACAGGCCCTCCCGGCGTAACCGGCTTCGCCGGCGGCCGCCCAAAAGTCGAAGAAATAATGGCCTACTTCCCAGCGTTGATACCAAAGTCGCTGATCGAGACGAAGGTTGAGATGGTCGACACGTAATGGCGAAAAAAGAGATATTCGTCGGCATTACGTTAATCTGTCTAGTGTTCGTTGCGATAGGCTATTACGTCTACAACCAGCTAGTCGAAGCAGGATTTCCTTCGTGCGTCTTGTCGATTGAGGACGTCATCCGCCATGAGTTCGAGCGAGGGGCGTTAAAAGGTGTCATCGTAACCGAAGAATGGCAGACACTTAGCGAGGAAAGAGAACAGGGGGTCTTTACTGAATTCCGATCTACGGATACGAGGTTCGACTGCAAGCAGTTTCCCCAATTTGCCGATGGTTCCGCTCTTGTGGGAAGCAATGGTCAGATACGGTTTCGCAGAGAGGGTCAAATTACAAGAGTGCTTATCGAAAGCGACGAAAAACATGCTCGATCTTACTAATGGGCCCACAACGGTCGGCCGAAACACCCTGTTATTTCTCCAAGAGCTTTGCGATGCCCCTATTACAATCCTCCGTCATCCGCGCACGGGCGTTGGTGTCGACGCCTTTGGCGATCGCGGTTCTTTAAATTGCCACGTATTGTAGTGCGAGGTCAGTCTTCTATATAACTTTCGGCTTTAGCCGAACAAGTTGGGCTAAAGCCCAATTCAAGAGAGACTCGAAAGAGGCCGTCTAGAAACTGATCTAGGCGGTCTCTTTTTTTTTGCGAGAAAAGGTAAGAGCGATCAGTGGCCGGTGCTGAGCCTTTGGAGGTTGTGGGCGAGTGCGACGAGTCCGAACTCGGTGGTTACTTTGTCGAGAC
>JBGSWW010000159.1:0-4131 GCA_041751735.1 Pyrinomonadaceae bacterium
CCGCTGGATGGAAGCAAACGTTTTCCCCAAGAAAGAGGTCGAGGCCGAGCTGAAAAATTTCGTCCTCGTCAAGCTGTACACCGACGGCGATGGCGAGATCTACGCCGCACAGCAGCAGTTGGAGCAGGATATGCTTGGGACCGTTGCTCTCCCCTATTATGCTGTAGTTTCAGCTAATGGTGATCTTATAACGTCGTTTCCGGGCCTAACCCGGAATGTGGGTGAATTCGTTGACTTTTTAAAGAAAGCGCAAGAAAATTAGGCTGCATAACTTTAAAGTTTAAATGAAGACATTTAAGATCGAATCCATCATCGACGGCCTTCGTACGTTCTCGGACGATGAATTTTCCTGCGAGAATATTTACCAATATCTGTCCGAGACGCCGGTCCACGTGGATTCAATATCACCATATTTTTTCTGGAGCCAGAGCTTTTATACCCGCAACCTGATCTTCAAGGATCAGAGATTCGAGGTAATGGCTGTCTGCTGGGAGGCTGGACAGATATCGCGCGTTCATAACCATTCAGAGCAAAAATGTTGGATGACGGTCCCGATAGGCAGGCTTCGCGGACAGAATTTCGCGGTTGCCGAGATCGACGAATCGCGAGGCCATTGCAAACTTGTCGAAACCGACGCCTTTGAGCTTTCCGATTGCCTGACTGCAAAAGTAGAGCTTGAGGAACCGGTCCACCAGATCCTCAACCTCGCCGAATTCGATCAGCGTGCCGTCAGCATTCACATTTACTCAAAACCCTTCGACCGCTGCCTGTCGTACTGCCGCGAAACCGACACGATAAAAGAAGTTCCCCTATATTACACGAGCATCGATCGCCGCCTATGTGACGGCGTGACGCTTTGAAATGTGGGCATCTCGCACAGCTCAGATCTCGGCGTTTGTTCTGGTAATCGCTTTATACGTTGCTGCCAGAATCTGGGGGTTGACGGCATCATGCCTCTGGTTCGATGAGATATTCAGCGTGCACGCCGCTGAGCACTCGTGGAATTCGATACTCTCCTTCGTTGCTCTGGACCTGATTCACCCGCCTCTTTTCTACGTTTTGCTGAAGCTGTGGATCGCGATTGGGGGCGACAGCATCTTGTGGCTTAGGTCGCTGCCCGTTGCGATCTCCGTATTAGCAGTTTTCCCATTCATCGCATTGTGCCGTGAGTTGAGGCTAAGCTTGTGGACTCAGATTCTTGCGCTATTTCTTTTTGCCGTAAACGGCTCATTGATCAAATACGCGCAGGAGGTGCGGATGTACAGCCTGCTGCTCTGTCTCTCGCTGTTCTCGATGTGGCTGTTCGCCCGATATTTCATTAGGGGTAAAAGCTTCGTGCCGCTTGTGATTGTAAATGTACTGCTTATTTATAGTCACTACTTCGGCTGGCTTTTCGTTCTCGCTGAGGTTTCGGCGATCATCGCCTTTCAGTGGATCAAATGGCGGCACGCTGTTACGATGCTGGGGGTCTCTATTGTCAGCTTTCTCCCATGGATAGTTGCTGTCGTCCTGGCGTCGCGCTCAGGTTCGGGCCTATCGCAAAATATCGGATGGATGTCACGGCCGGGAATTCTGGCGGTCGGCACCTTTCTCGCGAACCTCGTCGAGCCGTTTCATTTCCAGGCAAGCAGTGCCGGTCTCGTTTCCGTTTACACCATCTCAATACCTTTGCTCCTGATCGCCTTATCAGGTATCGCGATATATGCGACCAGAGCCCTGAAGGCCGACGCCAAAGAACAGCGCACCCTCGGCCTGCTATTGCTATTTATCCTCACGCCGATCGTTATAGCCTTTACGGCAAGCTGGATCATGCCTCACTCCATTTGGGGAACCCGGCATTTGATCATTGTATTTGCTCCTGTCTCTATTTTCCTTGCGGTCGTTTTTTCATCACGACCTCCATCATGGTTTCCGCCTGCGGCTGCAGCCCTGATAGTAGTGTTTGCAGGATACGGATTTGCCATGAGGTTCGTTCGAGATACGCCGCGATATTCCTGGTGCGAGTGGGAACCTCTAACCGAAACCGCACGCGATAGACAAGGTACTTCGATCTACACGGTCGAGGATCTCGTGGCATACCACATCTGGTTTAGCGGGCGGACGTTTCCGGGAAGCCGGGTTGTAAAAGTAAACGGCATTGACGGCGTTCGTGAGGACAGAGCGTATTTTCTGCCGCGGGGTTTCGGCGGCGTCGAAACCATCGATTTAGCCGACGTATCGAATAAGAGTGTTTGGCTGGCGTTTCGGGGGCCCCCGGTCGTTGAGACCGAGACACCGCTCAGGAATTTCCTTGTTAAAGGATATAGGATCACCGATCGCGCGGATACGGCCGTAGGAGGAGAGGACCTGGTGATGGTGCTTCTGGAGAAAAGCGATCAATGAGGCTTGCGGGCCGTCAAAAGGTGCTGGCGGCAAACATCGTCAAATTCATCGTTGACCATGTCAGCGATCGACGCTATCGCAACATCCTGAAACCCTTCGCGTTTGACTATGTCACGATGTTCGTCCTTGGTGCGGGAAAAGCAGTTTAGCCCGTACTTCATCTTTAGACGGCCGCGGAGCGACTTGTCGTCACGCCATTCCTGTTCGGTACGCCAACCTGCCTCGATGATCTGAATATGCAGCCAGAGCCTTCCCCCCGGCTTCAATTTTCTATAACAATTCCTGATGACATGTTCATAGACCTCGTCTGTGAGGTGCTGCACCAGGGCCAGGCTGACTACAAGATCGACCGCTGCGTCGGGCACCATCTCATCAAATTCATCAGGTCCAACATACGCGAGATTGCCGGCCGGGTTAAGAATCCCTGCACACGCGAGAGCTCCTGGTGAGATGTCATACGCAATGACCTTTTCTGCCTTTGGGGCCAACGCCCTCGCGAGGAAACCAGGGCCGCATCCGTAGTCCAGAACTACATCATCCGGCCCCAGATAACCGCAAAGTATTTCGTCTACGACGCGTTTGCGCGAATGGCGGTTCGCCTCGAATGCAGTATTTAAATACTCCGCAAAAGGCATCTCCGCAAAGCCGGGTTCGTCGCGACAGAAAAAATAATGCGGGCTGAGGGAAAGTATCTGAAGGGCTCGAAGCCGCTTTTTTTCGTCAGGGGTGCGCTTCAGGACCCTTTGTATCCACTTTGCTCCGAGGAAATTCTGTGATCCCGATCCGAGAGTGATGCCCCACTTGACGGCGTTAAACAGCTTATTCATCTGGTCTGGCCAACTTTCGCTTCCACCTTACACCGTCTTTTGTGTCCTCGATGATGATGCCTTTTTCAGCAAGTTCGTCACGGATCTCGTCCGATCGAGCAAAATCGCGATCCGCCCGGGCCGTTTGACGCTGGGCGATCAGGGCCTCGATGTCGGCCTCGAGCAGCTCTTTCTCCTCGGTGCCGAATATTCCCAAAACCTGATCGAATTTGGCGACCGCATCAAGTACAGCATCGCGCCCCGATTCATTGATCCCGTCGGCGGCGAGGGCCGTATTGACTTCGCGGACCATATCATGAATCGCCGCGAGGGCTGCGGCGGTGTTAAAGTCATCATCCATCGCGGCCTCAAAATCGGTGAGGGCCTTTCCGGCGGATGCCGAAACTCCATCTCCGGCCGCTACTCGCAGTCTGGCGTCACGTACAAGCGATCGAAAGTTTCGAAGCCGCTCGATGGTTGATTCCGCTCCCTGGAGCCCTTCAAACGTAAAATTCAGCTGCTTGCGATAGGGAACTGAAAGCAGCAAATACCTGATCGCGAGTGCCGAATATCCCTGCTCACGCAGGTCACGAAAGGTAAAGAAATTACCCTTCGATTTAGACATCGTGACGTCGTCGATCTTGAGGAATTCACTGTGGATCCAGTATTTCGAAAACAGCTTGCCCGTCGCCCCTTCGCTTTGGGCGATCTCGTTCTCATGATGCGGGAATTGAAGATCCTGGCCGCCAGCGTGCAGGTCAAACGTTTCGCCGAGGTATTTCATCGACATCGCCGAGCACTCGATATGCCAGCCCGGCCGTCCGCGTCCAAATGGTGCATCCCAACCGGTCGGCTCGTCATCGCTTACGAGCTTCCAAAGAGCAAAATCGCGTGCGTCTTCCTTTTCGTATTTGTCCGTATCGATACGTTCCGAGCCGCCCGC
>JBGSWW010000160.1:0-16486 GCA_041751735.1 Pyrinomonadaceae bacterium
AGCGTTCGCCAAACCTCGTTCGCTACAAACAAAGAGCAAGAGAACTGTTAGCGAGCGAGGAGGGAATAGAAAAACGAAGACAAAGGTGGCAGGTAGAAGCGGTATTCGGAAATATAAAACAGAACAAAGGGTTCAGACGGTACTTACTTAGAGGTCTCGACAAAGTAACCACCGAGTTCGGACTCGTCGCACTCGCCCACAACCTCCAAAGGCTCAGCACCGGCCACTAATCTCTCTTACCTTTTCTCGCAAAAAGAAAAAAGACCGCCTAGATCAGTTTCTAGACGGCCTCTTTTTCCGAAATAAACTTTAATAGATCTATTTATTTACGGGTCTGTTCGCGTTTGCATTCGCATTCGCTGCAGTATTGGTTGCCGGCCTCATCGCGTTAGCTGCATTGGACATCGCATTTGCTGCGGTGTTAGCAGCAGCAGCGGCCGAATTAGCAGCGGCTGCGGCTTGGTTTGCAGCGGAGTTCATAGCATTTGCAGCCGCATTCATAGCATTAGCCACATTTCTGTTGGCCATACTATTTGCATTGTTGGTCGCAGTGTCACCGCACGCCATTCCTAAAGCACCCATAACAAGAACTGCTGAAAGTGCAATTACTTTTTTCATAACTAGTTTGATTCTCCTGTCTTCTTCGAAAAATTAGATCTAATCTATTCAGACCAAAGACTATGCGCTGCACAGTCTTGTCCAAATCTTGCATATTTTTGGAACAGTGGACAATATAAATACGATTTACCGTCAAGTCAACACGGCTATTGCCGATTCTTAGGAAAACCAACGAGACTCGCAAATAAATAACGCCCCGTCGAAACGGAGCGTTGTAATTAAATACTGTCCAGGACACCATTAAGGAGTTCTGGTTGTGCTCGGCGTACCGGAGGTGTTAGCAGGCCTGTTGCTTGCCATGTTGCTGTTGCCGGTGTTGGTGCCCATTGTGTTAGTGTTGGTGCCCATTGTGGTGTTGGTGTTCATTGCCGGCGTGGTCACCGGGCTTGCCGTCATGCGATTTGCATTGGCGTTTGCGTTATTAGCAGGACGATTGGCGTTGTTGGCCGCTTCGCCACATGCCATGCCCATGGCACTTAAGCCAAGAACAGTTGAAAGTACGATTACTTTTTTCATTTTATTCAGACTCCTAATCTTTCTCAAAGATTTTCTTACTTATCTAATTTAAAAAATCGGCCGATTTACGCAGCCGAGGCTGCCCCGAACTCTTTCTATTCGAAGCAAACGTCAATATAGTAATCTGAGAAGCATTAGTCAACCCCGAAATGTCAAAAAAACGTCAAATGCAAAATATATTTTCACGTCTCTATGGGGTAAAAATCCCCTGCCGACGCCTTCACGGTTTGAAATCGTGTGTCTACGAATTTGTTTGACTTGAATCCTTTACTTTCGCTATCGTTGGAATTGAGAAGATCCCCTCCAACCTTCACCAACCTTCCGCAAACGATCATCAAATCATGAGACCACGATTGGCCGATTCCGACACCATTTCTGCAAGCAACGAGCAACGAGGTCTTTCAGAGATCGCCGACCTCGGTGACGTGTTGGCCAGGTCTGTCGGCATCAAGGACATCTTCAGAGCGGTTTCGAGTCGCCTTTGCGATACTGTCAATTGCTGTCGGACTAAGCTCTGGCTGCTTGATGAAAAGCGTTCAAAATTACGGATGCACGCAGTCTGGCGCCTAAGCGATGACGAGATACAGGATGACAAGGCTGAAGCTGATAACCGGCCTCCAGAACGGTGTTTCACCGCGAAACGTATCTTGAACGGAGACGATGAATATGGGTCATCGGTAGCTATTCCGTTGTGTCGAGGTTCTGAGGTCATAGGTGTCCTGCAGCTATTCTTTACGGACGCTTCGCTCTTAACAGAACCGAGCCAATTCGAAATGGTCAGTGAACTCGTTTCCCCTGCGATCGTAAATTCCGTTATCTTCGAGCGAAACCGGAAAAGAGCCTTGACGGACGAGATAACCGAACTGCCAAACCAGCGTTCGTTTTATCTGGCTCTCGAACAGCACATAGCCGACGCCCAGGCCAACCCAGACGAACGCCCTTTGTCGATCCTGGCGATAGATCTAGAAAGTCGCTTGAACCCCAACGCCTGGGCCGATCACTCACGCGACGTAGGGCTCCTCAGTTCGGCTCGCCTTATACATCAGAATCTACGCGCGATGGATTTCTTTGCCCGGGCTAGCGATAAGGAATTCCTGGTTATCCTGCCGGGGGCGACCGAACCCATATCTCAGCATATAATCGCGAGGATCGAAGAGGCATTTACCGCTCAGCGTTCGGACATTGAAGAAAAAACGATATACCCGAGGGTCGGGTGGGCGGTTTTTGGCACAGACGGCGACACAGCCGAATCATTGTTGGCTCGAGCGCGATTGCGGAAAGTCATTTCTAAAGAGGATCCACGCCGTCGAAAGGTGCTTCTGTTTCCCCACAGGACCTGAGTGGACGCCGAGCATAATTTTGTATTTGCGGTGCCTGCCTGTATATTTGCCCCATGGCAAAGGTCTCCTTTTATGGCGGTGTCGGGACTGTCACCGGGTCGAAGTATCTGCTCGAACACAATGGAAAAAGAATCCTCGTCGATTGCGGACTATTTCAGGGATTAAAGGAATTGAGGGAACGCAACTGGCAGGAGCCTGCGTTCGTACCGGCCGATCTCGACGCGATCATAATTACGCACGCCCATATCGACCACACGGGTTATTTACCGCGGGTCGTAAAGCTAGGGTTCGACGGACCGGTAATTACTTCTGGTGCGACTGGCGATCTGCTTAAGATATTACTTCCGGATTCGGGACGCCTCCAGGAAGAAGAGGCCGACTATCGCAACAGGCACAATCTCACGTCGCACACGCCGGCCCTGCCGTTATACGACGAACAGGATGCCAGGAGAGCCCTGGACCTGCTAAGGCTTGTTTCGAATGACGGGAATTCAGCGCAGATCTGTCCGGGTATCAAAGCAAGTTTCATGGTCGCGGGGCATATTATGGGGGCCAGCCTTGTGTTGGTTGAGTTGGAGAATGCCCGGGCGGATGGTTCTTCGATCAAGTTTCTGTTTTCCGGCGACCTTGGCCATTACGACCAGCCCATTGTCAAAGATCCGGCTCATCCTCCGGAATGCGATTACCTGATGTGCGAATCGACATACGGCGACCGCTTGCACGGCGATGTGGATTCAGCATCCCAGATCGCACGGATCATCAACGAGGCAGCCGAGCGAAGGGGGCCGGTCCTGATCCCTGCCTTTGCCGTGGGGCGGACACAGGAATTGCTGTATATGATCCGCGAGCTGGAGGACCAGAAGCGAATTCCCGTCTTGCCCGTGATCGTCGATTCGCCGATGGCATCTCAGGCTACTCAGGTTTATAACCGATGGAACGAGGAGCATGATCACGAATACGCCTCGATCCTCGCCCATAAACGGCATCCGCTAAGAACCGCCTCTATGACAACCGCTGCGACCCGCGACGAATCAAAAAGGGTGAACGAACTTCGGGGAGCACGGATCATAATCTCAGCCTCTGGAATGCTGACCGGCGGGCGAGTGCTTCATCACGCGATGAGACTCCTTCCTGACGAAAATGCGACAGTAGTTTTCGTCGGTTATCAAGCTGCCGGGACGACCGGCAGGCGGGTCCAGGATGGTGAGCGGGAAGTCAAGATAATGAAGAACTGGATCCCCGTTCGCTGCCACGTCGAGAAGGTTGAAGGATTCTCGGCTCATGCTGATTGGAAAGCGGTCCTTAAGTGGCTCAGCGGACTCACAAAGGCCCCTACGACCGTATTTACGACCCACGGTGAGCCAGAGTCTGCCGAAGCAATGGCCGGGCATATTCGCGATCGGTTCGGATGGACTGTGGTTGTCCCGGAGTATGGCCAAACTGTAGAGCTCTGAAATCTTTATTGCGATGAAATACTTGCTCGGCATTTTTGGACTTTTACTCATTTCCCAGATCGGGAGCGTAGGCGCTCTTGGGCAAAGTGTGACGCCTTCGCTCCGTTCGTTAGGATTTATGACCGGGTGTTGGGAAATGAAAGTTCCCGGCCGAAAGATGGTCATCACGGAACAATGGATGGCGCCCATGGGTGACGCGATCCTCGGTATGAACAGGACGTTGAAGGACGGCAAGATGAGTGAGTTCGAATTTCTTCGGATCATCGAAAAGGGCGGCACTCTTTACTATGTAGCGCTGCCTTCGGGGAACGACTCTCCGACATCATTTGAACTGAAGTCCGCGACAGCTAAATCAGTAGTCTTTGAGAATCTGAGCCACGACTTTCCGCAGACAATTACCTACACCCTTGCGGGTCGGGATGCCATGACAGCGGCAGTCGAAGGACTGGGATCAGAAAGGCCAAAAAGGCGCAGGCTTGAGTTCCCATTTAAGCGGACCAAATGTTCTTAAATAGAAAGGGATGAAATATCTGGAACAACTGCCGTCCCGCCAGTTAGCGGACCATGTCAAGTGCTTTTGGTCTCTCGAAGACGAGCCTGATCGCGATTGTGGTGCGCCTGAAGCGGTAATTCCCGACTGTTGTATCGAGATCGTTTTCAATTTAGCCGATCGATTTCAACGGTATTGGCCTCAACACGGAACCGAGATCCAGCCTGCAAGCCTGGTTGCGGGTCAGATCAAGAACAGTATTTTTATCGGGCCGACGGGCCGGGTCAGGCTCTTCGGCATAAGATTTCATCCGACAGGAGCTCACCGGTTCTTTGACTTTGAAATGAATTCTTTGGCGAATCGGATCGAATCTCTGGATTCAGTTTGGGGAAGTTCGGTTCGCCAAGTTGAGGAACGGCTATGGAGTGCACTGAGCTTTAAGGAGCAGACCGTTGTGGCAGAAATGGTCTTGAGAGAGCGAATGCGAAAACCGACAAATATCGCCGCTTGGCTCAATACGGCCGTCGCTTCGATCTCCGAAGCGCACGGTACAAGGGGAGTTCGGGATGTCGCCCGCGATGTGGATATCAGTGAGAGGGGACTCGAACGCCGATTCAACCGGTATATTGGGCTTAACCCAAAAGCCTTCTCGCGAATCGTTCGGTTCCAGTCGTTTCTCCGTGCGATCGGATCTGCCCGTAAACCCGATATTCTCGATATAGCCTACCGTTTCGGTTATTTTGACCAGTCACACCTTATTAGGGATTTTCATCAATATTCCGGAATGAGTCCGTCAGCCTATCTCACAAAAAACCGAGGAATCACCGAGCTTTTTATCACGGCATAGCAACTGTCGGATTTTTCCAATACGAACCAGTATCTTCTCGATAGATTTTAGCGTGAAGCTTCAGTGGCGCCTGATCACTGAGCTAAGGAATGACCACTTATGAAGAAACTATTTACCACGCTCATCGCCCTAAGCTCCCTCTCCGTCTTTGTTTCCGGCATTAATGCGCAGGAATCAAAACCATCTATGCAGACGGTTTCGTTTATCACTGGCTGCTGGGAAATGAGTAGGCCGGAGAGGCAATCAGTAACAACTGAGCAATGGATGTCGCCAGATGGAGGCGGAATGATCGGGATGGCGCGGAGCGTTCGAAATGGCAAGATGGGGAGCTACGAATATCTGCGGATAGTTCACGATGAAACCGGCATTCATTACATAGCCAAGCCCTCAGATAGTAAAACTGAAACTTCTTTTAGACTCGTGAAGTGGGCGGAGAATAACGTCGTGTTTGAAAACCCTGCCCACGACTTCCCGCAGCGGATCATATATCGCATGGCGAAGCCCGACAAATTGACTGCCCGGATAGAGGGCGAAATGAACGGCAAGGTCACGGGCATGGACTTCGCATTTGTTCGTTCAAGGTGCGGATGAGCGGTTTTCAAAACATCGGAACCGCCATTACTCGTATCGAAGGCACTCGATCGGGTCCAATCGCGAGGCCTTCCGCGCTGGCAGCACCCCGAAAACGAGTCCGACACCCACGGAAACTGTCAGACCTGATATTACTGCCCACAGGGGCACTTGCGCTGGCAGACTCGGAACTAATAGCAGGATCAGATTGCTCACACCTACCGCCAGCGTGACTCCGATAAGCCCGCCAAAAAATGTAAGCGTCATTGCCTCCAAAAGGAATTGAAGCACGATGGCCCCCTTGGTGGCCCCGATCGCCTTACGAATTCCGATCTCCTTAGTCCTTTCCGTAACGGACACAAGCATTATATTCATGACGCCGATGCCGCCGACGAGCAGCCCTAGGCTCGAGATCGCGATCGCGATCAGCCCCACCATCGCGGTTATTGAATCGAATTCCTTGATGAATTCGCCCGCCGTCTTGATATCAAAATTATTTTTTTCGCCAAATTTGACATCCCGTCGTTGCCGAAGAATCGCCTCTGAATCTTCCAGAGCGTCATTCAAACGGCCCTGCTTGGCTTGAATGATCTGCAAGAGATATTCCCGCTGCGGCGCGACCTTTCGAGCCGTGCGATATGGCAGCAAAACCTTGCTGTCCTCTTCGTTTTCGCCGAAGAGGGCTGTTTTTCGCTTCGCGATCACGCCGATTATCTCCCACGTCGAGCCGTTCATTCGGACGACCTTACCGACATTTCCAGTGGGTTCATTTGGAAAAAGTGCTTCGGCACAATTAACACCTATGACGATCACATTTCGCCGCTGTAAATTATCCGATTCGGAAATGAACCTCCCCTCGAGCAGGGTTAGATTCGATATGCGGTCATAGTTGGGCGAGACACCATCGGTCTGAGCCCGACGATAATTCTTGTCTTTGTAAGTAATATTGTCGTCGAAACTGGCAGCCCCGAAATTCCCGATGTCAGGAGCGACCAGCGCAATATCCTCGACCGCGTCAGTTTGAGCGAGGATCGCGTTGGCATCATCTACAGTAAGTGGTTTACGATTTCGCTCGTCACGGTCATTTCCCCCAAAACCTGTCGTCAGATGAAATGCGTAAATGTTGTTCGTCCCGTAATCTTCGACGATTGCAACGATACTTTGACGCATCCCGGTTAAAATCGAGGCAACGATGATCGCTGTCATTACACCAACTACGATACCGAGGATCGTCAAAAAGCTCCGAAACTTATTAGCCCGAATGCTGTCCAGGGCCATTTTCAAAACCTCGCCGAACATGGTTGTCGGAATTTTCATACAAATACCTTAGTTCTGCGTGAGTGCTACGATGGGATCGAGCCGCGCCGCCTTCCACGCCGGGTACAAGCCCGCGACGACACCAATAATAGTCGACACACCGACCGATAAGATCACGTATGTGATCGTAATCGTCATAGTAATTTCGGCAAGGAAGGTGATAAGTTGAGTTACCCCCGCCGCGAGCATTAGCCCGATTATTCCACCGACAATACAAAGAAGAGCTGATTCGATAAGGAACTGGAGCAGGATCTGCTTACGCGTAGCACCGATTGCCTTTCGAAGACCCACCTCGAAGGTCCGCTCAGTGACGGAAACGAGCATGATGTTCATAACGACTATGCCGCCGACGATCAGGGTTATAAGCGTTATCGGCACCACAACGCCGGCGATCGCAGCGGTAAACTGATCGATCTGGTTGCCAAGATCTTTGGTATTGACCACCCCGAATGTGTCTTCGTCGCTGCCGATAAGCTGCCGCTTATTCCTCAGAACGGTCCGAGCGTCCTCGATCGCCATCTCGAAATTGTCCGAACGTGCCGACTTTCCGTGCACCTGGATCCCCTCGGAACGATTGAAGATCATTTGAAACTGAGATAACGGAATATAGATCTGCCGATCCATCGAGTTGCCGAACATCGATCCGCGACGCTCCTCGAGTCCAACGATCTGCATTGGTACTCCCCGAACGCGGATGACTTGCCCGGTCGGATCGCTGTTCGGGAAAAACTTATCCTTCACGTCATATCCGATCACAGCGGTCTTAGCTCCCCGATCAACGTCCCCCTCGGATATAAATCGACCCAGTTCGATCTCTTTGTCTTCGATCTCGATCATATTGGCAGTGACGCCAATGATCCGTACCGACGGCATTTCTACACCGTTTTCTTTAAGATCGGTGCCCGATTGCATCTGCGCTCCGACCTCGGAACAGTTTGCGCAGTTTGCCTTTATATATTCGTATTCGTCCATGGTGAGCCGTTTGTTGACACGGTTTCTTCGTTCATACTCTGCGTCATCCATGGGGCCGGAAAATGCCATTCTGGCCATCATAAAGTGATTTGCACCGAGCACCTTAGACACTTTTTCGGTGACATACGAATTCAAACCGCTGATAGACGCCCCCACAACCACTACGGCCGCGACGCCGATGATTATTCCGATCAACGTTAGAAACGCCCGCAGCTTATGCTCAAGAATGGATTTAACTGCGATCCTAAAGGCATCTAGATAAAAAGAATATAGCTGTCGCATACGATTGGATCTTGGTGAAATTCAACAGGAAATGGCTCTCGCTGCTTTATTAACGAGCACCTGGTTAAAAAGGTTCAGGATTTATTGAGTTGTCCGGCCGGTCAGCCTGTTATCCCTCTTCCCCAAGAATCCTCTTATAATAAGAACGCTGGCAAATCGATTTTGTTAACAGCATGAACTGGAGATCGATCGATTCGGTTAACCTGATCCGCAGTTGCTTCCGGAAAAACAACTGCGTGTTATAATCTGCTTTCGTTTGAAACAGGGAAACAATCGTACTTTTAGGAGATCTAATTGTGAGCGTCTTAGTCGATAACAACACACGCCTCATCGTGCAGGGGATCACGGGAAAGGAAGGCACTTTTCACATGCTGCAGATGCGCGAATACGGCACTAATGTCGTCGGCGGCGTCACTCCGGGAAAAGGAGGGACCACACATGAAGGCGTTGCTGTTTTCAACACGGTGGCCGACGCGGCAAGCGAGACAGGTGCCAATGCGACGGTCATCTATGTGCCGCCGGCATTTGCCGCGGACGCCATCATGGAAGCGGCTGATGCGGGGATCCCGCTCGTCGTATGCATCACCGAGGGTATCCCGGTAGCTGACATGATAAAGGTCCGCGAGTATCTGGCTAGCCGCAAAACGCGTTTGATCGGGCCTAATTGTCCGGGAATAATCTCGCCCGGTAAATGTAAGATCGGTATCATGCCCGGCCACATCCACAAAGAAGGCCGGGTCGGGGTTGTTTCACGGTCAGGTACCTTGACCTACGAAGCGGTCGGCCAACTGACATCTCTTGGTCTCGGCCAATCGACCGCCATCGGTATCGGAGGTGATCCGATAATTGGCACGAACCACACCGATGCCCTCAGATTATTTCAAGAGGACGACGAAACCGACGCCATCGTCATGATCGGTGAGATCGGCGGAACGGCCGAAGAAGACGCCGCCCTTTACGCAAAAGATAACGTCGCAAAACCGATCGTTGCATTCATCGCGGGACAGACAGCACCGCCCGGACGCCGCATGGGCCACGCCGGCGCGATCATCTCAGGCGGCAAGGGTACCGCTTCGGAGAAGATGAAGGCATTGACCGAGGCGGGTATTCGAGTCGTCGAATCGCCAGCAGACATTGGGAAAGCTGTCGTCGAAGCGTTGACGCATCGCTCAGCAGCATAAAATATACAGGAAACATTTTATGTCGGACCAGTATCCAACCCTTTTACACCGTTGGTTTGAAGAGGTTTGGAATCAGAAGCGGACGGACCCAATAGAGGAAATGATGTCTGAGAATACGCTGCATCACGGCCTGACGGGGCCGGGCGGGCCGCCGATTTCGGGCCTTGAACGCTTTCGTGAGTTTCATGCAACATTCTTAAACGCGTTTCCCGACCTTGAGGTCACGGTTCACGATGTTGTTTCCGAAGGCGACAAGATGGCTTGCCGATATACGGTCACTGGCACGCAGCTTGGTCCGCTAAGCGAACTTGAGCCAAGCCGCGTTAACGTCGAGTTTACTGGTGGCGGTATGTGTAAGCTCGACGGCGGCAAGTTTGTCGAAGTTTGGAATCAGATAGATTTTTCTAAGATGCTTTACGATATCCAAACACGCGATCCGGAAGCGGATTGAAACCCGAAACGTTACTACAGATTCAAATGGAGATAGCAATCTATCCACCCATTCGATGGTAAAATATTACTGAGATATTTATGGATAAATTCTATAAATTGCCGTTGGTTTTGGCTCCGCAGCCCGAGGGGGGATGGACGATTACGTGTCCGATCTTACCGGGTCTCGTTACAGAAGCCGACACGGTGGATGAGATACCGATAAATGTAACGGACGCGATCGAGGCTCTGATTGAAGGTTATGAAGAACTAGGCGAGCCGATTCCCGAAGCCCTGCAGCCGCTCGCGAACACAGGTCCCTTTCTTGCCGACACTCTTATCCATTTAAATGCAGCATGAAGTATCGCGAGGTTGCCAAAAGGCTTTTGAAACTCGGCTGCCTAGAGAAACAACGCAAAGGAGGCGGATCCCATCGTAAGTGGCACAACCCTGAACAATCCCCGATCGTGGTTGTCTCCGTTACCGATTGGGGAAGCAAAGATCTCAAAACGGGTACATTGCGAGGAATAGTTAAGGATCTCGGTCTTGAATGGGACGAGTTTAAATCCGCTTAGGAAGCCCTTGCTGCGACATCAAACGCCCGACGAAGCCGAAGGGCAACGATAGAATAAATAATTTAATAGGAAGAAATATTTTATAAATGAGCAATTTAACATTCGGAATAATTAAGCCTGACGCGGTTCGGGCAGGGAATCACGGGAAGATCATCGCTAAGGTACTTGAAAATGGATTCAAGATCCGCGGGATGAAATTGGTACATCAGAGCCTGAGAGATGCCGAGGGTTTTTACGCGGTTCATGCTGAGCGTCCATTTTATGGCGAGCTAACGGAATTTATGTCGAGCGGGCCGTGCGTTGTTTTAGCTCTTGAGAAAGAAAATGCCGTTCCTGCCTGGCGGGAACTGATGGGAGCAACCAATCCTGCAGAGGCCGCTGAAGGCACGCTGCGGAAGGAATTTGCGACCTCTATTGGCGAGAACGCGGTTCATGGATCGGACTCTGATGAGAATGCCGCGATCGAGATCTCCTATTTCTTTAGTAAACTTGAATTAGTCTAGGCGGAAAGGTATAAAACTGTGAGGCGTCAGGTTTTTGGGTCTTAGGTATTAGGTGAAGCTAATACCTGGCGGCATCTTGTATATTATTTCTGATCAGAAGGAACTAAACACATGAAAAAGTGCCCGGCTTGCGAAAAGACTTTTGAAGACTCGATGAGGTTTTGCCAGATCGACGGAACGCCGCTGGTCGACGACACTCCGTTCGATCCATTTGCAACGATCGTCGGTGTAGCACCTTCAGCTGTGCAGCCTGACCCGCAATCGTCCGCTCCTTCTGTATCGCATACTGACGATGCTCCGGCCATCTCAGAACCCGATGACGTCCTGGACCTGCCGGAGGCCGACCCGCTCAGAACGATGTATGTTTCTGAGGATGAAATGAAGGATGCGCTTGCGGCTGACGAGATCACACCTGAGCCGGGTGTTTTCGACTTGCAGCCGATCGAAGATTCCTCGTCGGAGCAAACCTTGATAGCCGAACAGCCACCTGCGGCTCCGGAGTTCGATGCACCGGCCTCGACGCCGGAGCCCGAGCCGCCGAGTTTTAGTGTGCCGGACGTGCCAGCACCCAATTTCGGCGAAATGGCACCTCCACCATCGCCATTTTCTGCGGGTAATGCTGCTGAGGCACCGGTTTCACCATCAATTTTCGAGGAACCGTCGTTCGAAACAAAGCCATTTAATGAAGCCGAGACCATGATTCAGGGAGGTTACACAAATCCTTTTGAAGCGCCTCCCTCAGCTCAGGCGGACCAATGGTCCCCGCCTCCCGCTCCAGAACCATGGGAAAATCAGCAGATCGAGGCAAGCACACCGTTTCAGCCGGCAGCACCGATGACGGCGGCCGCCGGACAGAATAAGACGCTGGCTATCATTTCACTCGTTACCGGGATCCTCGGGGTGACGATCTGCTGCGGCGGGCTGCTCCCGAGCGTTGCGGCGATCATTACGGGAGTCATGGCCCGAAGCAAAGCGAGCCAGAATCCTTCAGAGTTTGGCGGCTCTGGTATGGCAATGGCCGGCATCATCACAGGCGCCATTGGACTGCTCGGCGGCGTCGTTGTCCTCATCTTTTGGCTGCTGGGAACGTTTGCTAATCTAGCTACAGGGAATTTCTAGTCTTTTTATGTCGGTCATTTCAGAAGTTATTCAATCATCGGTCGCGATCTTACAGGGAATGAAGCGGACGCTTCTGGAGATCCCGCGGGAAAAATGGACCGTACAATATCCAGACGTACCGATCACGGTCCAACCGAGGTATCGGGGGCAACACTTGCTGCACGTCGATGAGGCGGGTAAAGAGAAATGTGTCGCGTGCTACCTTTGCGCGGCTGCGTGCCCATCCGACTGCATTTACATCGAGGCTGAAGACGACCCACGACCGTATGCCGAACGGATCGGCCGCGACGAACGGTTCGCACGCGTATACAACATAGACTACGGCAGGTGCATATTCTGCGGTTTTTGCGTGGAAGCTTGTCCTAAGGATGCGATCACACACGGTTACAACTTTGAATTATCGGTTTATAGCCGAGCGGACCTCTTAAAGACCAAGGACGACCTACTCATCACTAAACAGAAACAATCCAAGAATTATCGAGTCGCTTTGTCGAGCGAGGACGTCGATTCGGAATACAAAGAAGTTTGAACCGCGAATAGTCTGGTCCACGAGGGGCCTTAAACTTACCTGTGGATTTCTTAGATCTTCCTCCGACCCAAAAAGGCCGCCATCACGAGATCAGAGCACTGGGCCTGCGGGAATTCGCAGGCCTTCGTCGCGATGACCAGCGTCTGGATCCATTCAAGCTTGCCCAATTTGCAAAGCTGTTTGTCGCGTCGTTTGACCAGATCGAGCCTTTACTTACTGAGGCCACGCGGCAACATCTTATTGGTGAGGGAAAGAACGCCTGGTCCGGCGGGGCAGCTTCCCACACGCTGCCCGACGGGCGTAAGCTCATAATCCTTAACCCGACCCACGGAAAGAACCGTCAGAACGCAACCCTCATGGAAGAGATCTGCCATGTTTTCCTCGGGCACAAACCCAGCCGACTCTCGATACAAAAGCGAAATAAGAATGGGCAAATAATCGCCCGCGACTACAACGAGGCGATCGAGGAAGAAGCGTACTCAAGTGGAGCCGCGGCTCTCGTCCCTTACACATCGCTGCGGCGAATGGTCGAACAAGGAAAGACCGTAAATGAGATCGCACGCCATTTTTATGTCAGCCGTGCTTTGGTAGAGTATAGGATCAAAGTCTCGCGTTTGTGGGACACCTATAAAAACCGAGTTTTCAATGCCGAATAATAAGAATCCCGCCGGTTCACGCGACAATCAGACTGAGAAAGAAATTTCTACTGTCGACAAGCTGCGTTTGTTGCTCGACATAACTAAAACGATAAGCCGTTCGCTCGACCTCGAAGAGGTATTGAACTTGGTAATGGACACCCTTGGATCCTTGCTGCCCTACGACGCGGCTGGTATTTATCTCATCGAATTCAGTGAAACAAAAAAGAATCCTTACATTTTTAAATCCAAAGCAATACGTGGGTATCACATAAGTTTTGACCTGATCGAGCCGCGTTTAAAAATGGGCGAGGGTTTTTTAGGCACCGTAGCCCAAACAGGCAAACCGATAATTTCTCACGACGTCAGCAAGGACGACCGATATTTTCCCGCACGAGAAAAGACGCGGTCGGAAATGCTCGCCCCTATCGTGTCCAATGATCGGGTCATCGGAGTTTTCGATCTCGAGAGCGACCGGCTCGACGCGTATACGGACGATGATCTTGCGGTTCTTCAACTGTTAACGTCTCAGGTAGCGATCATCATTGAAAAAGTGCGTTTGCACGACCAGGTTGTTGAAAAGAAACGGATAGAGGCTCAGTTAGAGGTTGCAAGGCAAGTTCAGCTAGAGCTTTTGCCTTCGAGCGATCCCCAGATGGAGGGCTTTGACATTAGTGCATACGTATTTCCGACGGAGGAAGTGTCGGGTGACTATTATGACTGGGTCAAAGTCTTTGACGATCAGATAGGAATTATTGTGGCGGATGCCGTGGGCAAAGGGATCCCGGCTGCATTGTTGATGGCTTTTCTCAGGGCGTCTCTGCGTTCCTGCGTTCAGGTGGGATACGCTCCAAACATTGCATTCTCCAAGGTCAGCGAACTCCTTTGTGAATCGATCGAGGACAATCAGTTCATAACCGCCATCTATGGGATCCTGGATACTACCAACCGGACGTTTGTCTTTTCTAACGCAGGGCATAATCCGCCGCTGCTGATAAAACCGGATGGTGAATATCGGTTTGTGGAGTATGGGGACACCCCGCTTGGTATGTTTCCGGGAACCCACTTTCATCAACATTTCATTCGATTCGAAGAAAGGCAAGTAATGGTCGTTTACACTGACGGGATCACTGAAGCCGCCAACCCGAACGGCGAAGAGTATGGCCAGGATAGATTCGCCAAACGGGTCTTAGATGGAATTCACCTCCCCGCAAAGATGCTAATAGACCATGTCAGAAAGGGCGTCGCGGATTTCACCGAACGTAAGTTCCTCGATGATGACGGCACTCTCTTTATAGTCAAGGCACTTTAAAAGAAGGAAACGGAAGGTTTCCTTCTGCTTGGCTACCTTCCGCGTTCCTTCAGTTGACAGGGAAATGGTGATCTTCAGTGGGCTGTTATCGAACAGTGTAAATTATCTCCTCCGGGCACAACCGGAGTGGAATAATTGTCGTAATCGATCTTGTCGTTCCTGGTCGAAAAAGCGTAGATGTCGAAACCGTACGCGTCGAGAAAATCGGTCAGCTCTTGCGACCGGTCAAGATAGACAGTTTCAGAAAAACCGAGTTCTGCTCTTATTTGGAGAAGTCGCTCGATAACCTCAAGCGGTGCAAAACAAAGGTCAGGATCTTTATAACTCGCCATATAAATGCTGCCGCGACTTTCGTTCGGCAACAGTTAGATAACCAAAAGCATCGTACGGGTTGTTCACTTTTTTCTCTTTCTTTTCCTGAAGCTCGGTGCCCTGAAATTGTTTGTATTTATCGTTAAATGAGCTTATCATCACTTATGCCCTGCTTTCCCCGGGAGATCCTATGAATAGAAACACCTTTGCTTATGTCGTTGTCGTTTTGTTCCTGGCGCTTGGCTGTTCGGGAGTCGCAGCCCAGTCGACGCGATCTGCTGCGGCGGATAAATATCTGATCTCTGCCAGAGCCGGAGGGGTGAACTACATCCAGGGGGCGGTGGCGATTGCCCGCGGTGACGGAACCGGCGGCACCCTGATCAAAGGGGATCGGCTCGAGATCGGTGATAAAGTGTCGACGAATGATGCGGCGAGGGCTGAGATCCTTCTAAACCCCGGTTCATTTATGCGAGTAGGTTCTGTTTCGGAGTTTGAATTTATCACGACCGCTTTAGATGATCTCCAGATCAGGCTAAAAAAAGGTAATGCGATATTCGAAGTTTTCGCGACCGATGATTTTCGCGTGACGGTGATGACACCTAAAGGCCGGGTCTCGATGATCGATTCCGGCGTTTACCGCATAGACGTCCGGCCCGGCGGAGATGCGACGGTCGCAGTTACGGAGGGTAAGGCTCAGCTCGGCGATTCCAAAGCAACGGTCGTAAAATCGGGCCGTGTCGGGACCATAGGGGATTCTGTTGCCATCGCGAAATTCGACCGCGGTAAACGCGACGAGATGGACGAGTGGAGCCGATCGCGCGGAAAAGACCTGGCGAAGGTAACTGCTTCGTTAAAACAAAAAGATATTCGAGCGTCCCTTATAAGTTCGTTCAACAACAACCGTTGGGGTATGTACGATTCGTTTGGACTGTGGATCTACAACCCATTTTACGGGGCGTATTCGTTCCTTCCTTTCGGTAACCGATGGTATTCACCTTACGGGTTTGGCTTTGGTTATGGAATGGATTGGGGGACTATTCCCTGGTGGAATCGGAATCCGCGTCCAGTCTATGTGTCTCCGGGCACCTCGGCCGGGCCTGCCAGGCAGCGGCGTCCCGGTGCGATAGTATCACCGCCCTATACGGCAGTTGAAAGGCAATCGCAGCGTCAGACAAGGGTAGATAATTCTCAGGACGCATGGCCGACCCAGCGTTCAGGATCGGCTCGTGGAACCTCCGATCCCGGCTTCACGCCGGCGGCTTCGGCACCTGTCCAAACCAGCCAGCCTCCCGTCCGAACGTCCCGCAGGACCAGTCCTATAGATTGATCGTTTCTCAGACGAAGAAAAAAAGAGGCTGTCTGAAAAGGCGGCCTCTTTTTTTTGGCGCAAAAAGGGGTAAGTGGCTTTAAAATATTGCATATGAAGAAGAAGGTGGTATTCAAGAGATACGACCAGAGCCAACCGATGCTGCTGCCGCCGAGCTA
>JBGSWW010000161.1:0-17821 GCA_041751735.1 Pyrinomonadaceae bacterium
CTTACTTAGAGGTATCGACAAAGTGAACGTAGAGTTCGGCCTCATTGCTATAGCTCATAACCTCCAAAGGCTAAGTACTAACCACTGAGCTTCCCCTAACCCAAAAAAAGAGGCCGCCTCGATCAGTTTCCAGACGGCCTCTCTTTGCTTTTAAAGGCGACCGCGGAGAGACGATCACTAATTGTTTGAGAAAGCACCCCCGAGGTCGCCACCCTTTGACCATGCCTTGCTATTCACAAATAAGTACGATATGTTTGCCCGCTGAATACCATCCTTAAATAAATAGTCTGGAGAACTCCTCAAATGCTTAGATCAGCTCTTTTATTTTGCGCATCGATCCTGTTTTTTGTTGTTACAGCAGCCAACCCTGCTGCCGGTCAGTCGTTTGATATTCCTTACGAAAAGTTCGTTCTGAAAAACGGCCTGACCGTGATCGTTCACAAGGACCACAAGGCCCCGATAGTTGCGGTCAATGTCTGGTACCACGTTGGTTCCAAAAACGAGAAGCCGGGTAAGACAGGGTTTGCACATCTGTTTGAGCATCTTATGTTCAACGGCAGTGAGAATTTCAACAAAGATTATTTTCAGGCCCTCGAGACAATTGGCGGAAGCGATCTGAATGGCACCACGAATGATGACCGAACCAACTACTTCCAGAACGTACCCGTGAATGCTCTTGATTCTGTCCTGTGGCTCGAATCAGACCGCATGGGCCATTTGCTCGGCGCAATCGATAAGGCGAAGCTCGACGAGCAGCGGGGTGTGGTTCAAAACGAAAAGCGCCAGGGTGAAAACGAACCCTACAGTATCGCTGAGGAACTGATCACGAAGGCAGTCTTCCCTTCTAATCATCCTTATAGCCACACGGTGATCGGATCGCTGGAAGATCTCGATGCTGCCTCGCTGGACGATGTGAAGGAATGGTTCAAGACGTATTACGGCCCCGGAAATGCGGTGATAGTGATCGCCGGCGATATTGATCCGAAGACCGCCAGGGACAAAGTCGAAAAATATTTCGGAGCGATCCAGCCCGGGCCGCCGGTGGCTCGTTTTGAGAAATGGGTGGCCCAGAGAACGGGTGAACAACGTCAGATCGCTCAGGATCGCGTACCAGCCGGCATGCTCCAAAAAGTATGGAATGTGCCCGGCTTCGGAACCGCGGACGCTGATCATTTAACCCTTTTATCTGATGTTTTGAATTCGGATAAAGCGTCCAGGCTCTATAAACGGTTGGTTTATGATGAACAGATCGCAACCAGTGTCGGAGCTTTTGTCGACGAACGTGAGATCGGCGGTCTTTTCATTATCAATGTTATGGCGAAGCCCGGCGGCGATCTGGCCCAGATCGAGAAAGCAGTTAATGAGGAATTGAGAAAGCTCCTTACCGAGGGCCCGACCAAAGATGAGCTAGACCGGGTACGTACCCGGATATTTTCGAATTTTGTCAGAGGAGCCGAAAGGATCGGAGGCTTCGGCGGCAAGTCGGACATCCTCGCTCGCAGCCAGATTTTCGGAGGAAGTCCCGACAGCTATAAGCGATCGCTCAATACGATCGCGTCGGCAACAGTAAACGATGTTAAGGCAGCCGGAAACAAATGGCTCTCGGATGGCTCATATACGCTTCAGATCGTTCCTTTTCCAAAGGCCGAAGCCACGACGACCGCCGTGGACAGGAAAGAAATGCCTCGACCGGGCGAAGGACCCGAGCCCCGGTTCCCCGCAATGCAGCGAGCAAAGCTTTTGAACGGCATGGAAGTCATCGTTGCGGAGCGCAAAGGCGTGCCCGTGGTGAACATGGACCTCCTTATCGGCGCCGGATTCGCCGCCGACCAGTTCGGCCAGCCGGGAACCGCAAGCCTGGCGATGAATATGCTCGACGAAGGAACGAAATCGCGCAACTCCATTGAGATAAGCAAACAGTTATCGTCTCTGGGAGCTTCGTTGGGCTCGGGATCAACGTTGGACACGTCCACGGTTTCACTCTCTACCTTAAAATCCAACCTTGATCGTTCGCTTGACCTGTACGCTGACGTGATCCTCAACCCCGCTTTCCCTCAGGAAGATCTCGACCGATTGAAGATGCTTCAGATCGCAGGTATTCAGCAAGAGAAATCTCAGCCGATCCCGATGGCTCTCCGCGTAATGCCTAAGCTGCTTTACGGTCCGGGCCATGCTTACGGAAACCCGTTCAGCGGCGCCGGAATGGAAGAATCCGTAGTGAAGATCACACGTGACGACGTGATCAAGTTTCACCGGACTTGGTTCAGCCCGAATAATGCAACGATGGTGATAGTCGGCGACACGACCATGGCTGAAATGCGTCCGAAGCTCGAAGCCCTGTTCGCAAACTGGAAAAGCAGCCAGGCTGTACCAGTTAAGAATATTGCGACCCTGCCCATGCCAGCGAAGCCGAAGGTGTATCTGGTCGACAAACCGGGAGCACTCCAGTCCGTGATCCTTGCTGGTGTCCTCGCACCACCGAAATCCAACCCCGATGAGCAGGCAATCGAGGCTATGAATACAGTGCTTGGCGGCGCTTTTATTTCCAGGCTTAACCTGAATCTACGCGAAGACAAACATTGGTCCTACGGTGCCGGAAGCACGATCCTGCCCGCTCGCGGCCAGCGGCTTTTCGTGGCGTACGCCCCTGTGCAGACGGACAAGACCAAGGAATCTGTGTCCGAAGTCGCAAAAGAACTTCGCGGGATACTTAAGGACAAGCAGATAACTCCTGAGGAAGCTGCGATGGCCAGGAATAACCTTACGCTCGCGTTACCCGGGATCTGGGAAACCAACGCGAGCGTTGGCGGAGCTATAGGGGAAATGGTGCAGTTCGGGCTGCCGGCGGACTACCACTCGACCTATGCACGCAATATTCGCTCACTTACCCTGGACAGCCTTAACACCGCCAGCGGAAAGGTGATCAGGCCCGACAGCCTCGTCTGGATAATCGTTGGGGACCTAAGCAAGGTCGAAAAAGGGGTGCGTGAGCTGAATATCGGCGATGTCGTTGTGATCGACACTAATGGAAATCCGATCAGATGATGTTGAAAAGGTAATTAAGAAAATTCTTTTCTTCACCGTTAATCGTCGGACTCAACTAGATCATATGGGATTCGCTGCGCAAGGACCCGTGAACTGATCAACAGGCCCGTCCATATCAGGAGCGAAACAGTAGCGATGGCCCAGCCAAGATTTGCTACGAGTTTGTCCTCGAAAAAGACACCTGCGGCTATGAGAGGAAATGCGTAAACCGCGATCCTGAGGGTTGTACGTGTTGAGGCTTCGACCGTTTCGAGCATGCCGACCCTTCCGATCTCGAGTTCCATATACTCGTCGTCGGAATTGAGGTTTGAAAAATATTCCGCTTCGCTTTTTGACCATCGACGAAGGCTCGGTGTATCAGCAAGGCGGTTCGCAGCGGAGAAATGATGGATAACATGGGCTATCTTGCCTTCGCGAAGCGCGAGCTCGGCAAGGCCCCGAGCCGTCCGGAAGTTCTCACCAATCCGAGTCAGTGCATTCTCGAAAACTGTCCCGGCTCGCCGCCATTCCCCTATCTGGAAATACCATTCGCCCAGTCGGACAAGCAATTCACCGTCGTCTGACCCTCGGCGTTCCGACAGGCGCAAAGCGGCGAGAGCGCGGCGTTCCAATTTGTCACTTCGCTCGACGCCCGCGAACGAGTGCAGACACCGTGCGAAATCGAAAAGCAGCCGCGGATCGGCAGGACGCAGGATCAGAGCCCGGCGAAAAGCTTCGAGCGCCTGGAAAAGATATCCGGAAACACGGAGCTGGTTTGCCAGACTCTGAAGGTCATCAGCCTTTTCCTCTTCTGTCTGTTCTGGAACACGAACCAACGCTCGCCGGCTTCGAGCCCCTACACTTCTGAAGGAGCTTTCAAGAACGTCCGCGGCCGGGATACGGGAAAATTCGGCCCGCATTAGTGTTTCTTTTGGATCCTCAAGGTGGTCCCTGAGTTCGAGGGACCGGGTGTCGAGAATATTTTCTGCGAGCCTGGGCAAGATGCCCTTAAGCATCCGGCGAAAATCTTCGCTTCCCGACGAGATCGAAATACTCAGACCCTTGCCGCGGATGACCGTCTTATAGCGATAAGTAATATTTCCGCCTCGCTTAATGGCCCGATGAGCATGCGTTTCGACCTGTTCAATGTCGCCGAGCTTGAGCCCCCGTCGAGCAGAATTAAAGCGAGACCATACTCCAGGCAATGCTCCGGTGCGTACGATCCGTCGGCCATCAAAATTGATACGGTCACCTAGAGCGAAAGCGGGAATGATTATAGAAGAAACGCCGAAAAGGATGACACCGGCCAGATCGAGCTCGAGATAGAAGAGCAGGCCGGAAAAAAATGTTCCTAGCAAAAGCGCGGTCAAATAGCTGTGAGGCGAGACGCGGACCGATGCGTTCGACAGCTCGCCTGCGTAGGCAAGCCCGTCAACGGGACCCAAGCTTGTTCGGTCCAAAGATTTGGGCCTCTTCACGAGATATCCTCCCGCATCCATTTTAACCTACAAACGGCTCCGAAAGTGCACAAAAACTACATTTGTATCGTTCGGATCCCGGAACCGTCCGTGTCCCCAGAGGCACCCGGATCAGGTATTTCTTTCGCACGTTCCGGATCAATCGCTTCAAGTTTTTTCTTGGCCTCAGTGGCAGTTGGGGTCCAGGCTATGGATTTACCATCTGCGTCCCTCGCAGTGCTGGCAGCCATCGCGATCTTGAAGTATATGTCTGCGGCTTGCAGATTCTTACCCTGTTTCTGGAAAACCCCAGCCAGTTCAAAATTGAGCGTATCTTTCGACACTATCGGGTCGTCCATTCCGAGAAGTTCCTGATACAAGACAACAGCGTCGTCAAGGCGATTATCAACCACCCGGGTTTGGGCTAAGGCGAACTTTGCCAATTTTCCCGCCTCAGAAGACGCGCCGGCTAGTCCCTCGAGTTCTTGAATTCCGGCAGCTCGGTCAACATTAAGTTTGTTTACTGCGATAAAGTATTTTGCCTTCTCTGCGACGGAGCCCCCGAATTTGTCTGCGACCGCCTGAAATTCTGCGATCGCGGCTTCGGACCGCTCTTTTTCCGTCTTGAATGATTTCTGGGTAGAGCCGGCGAGGGGTCCCGACTCCGAGATCGTCGCGGTCGCTGTTTCAATGGCTCGACCGAGCGCCGTCTGAGCCTCGGCGTCAGCTCGCTTGCTCCAATTCATGAAGATCAGGACAACAATGGCCAGAACGACAAGGGCCGCAACGCCGTACAAAAGCGTTCTCCCTTTGCCCTCAAACTGTTTACCTACGTCCTCCAGCCTTTCATTGACCTTTTGCTGGACCGGGTTGACGTAGATCGGTTTATCTTTAGTTGTTGCGGCCGCGGCCTCGAGCTGTTCGAATCGTCTTTTACGTGCCATTGTTCAAAAACTGCAAGTTCTCCGAAGTGGGTCGTTATATAATTGCCATGGAATGGGCAATTTCCAAAAGAGTTAATTTAGCTTAAATGGACGATGAGAGCAAATAACAAGGGGCATTAAGAGTCTTAAATACCGTTATGAACACCGGCAAAACATTTTATTTTCAGAACTTGGGAACAAATGTCCTGGCGTGGTGTCTAAGTATTCAGTTGCTCAAGAACGCGAAGGGGCAATTCGGCAGATCTCCGCGCGGAGAAGGCTTTTGAGGCGGGCGATGATCTTTAGCAAGTCAACGACGTTTGACGACGAAGAGATTGGACGGGCCGTGATGGCCGCTCAACCTGTGGCATCGCTGGCCGACGGGCCCCAGTTTATTGACAAGTTAAGATCTGGCGAAACGACTGCATTCGATACTCTCGTCGAACGATATTCGTCCGAAATTTATGGACTGCTTTACCGTTTAACGGAAAACGCCGAGGAAGCGAGTGATCTCACGCAGGACACCTTTCTGCGGGCATATCGCTCGATCAAGGGATTTCGCGGAGATTCTGAGTTGAAGACCTGGCTGTTTCGGATCGCCATCAATGAATCGCGAAACCGATTTCGATGGTGGAAGCGCCGAAAACGCGAGCTAACGATCTCGATCGATTCGACCATAGGCAATTCAGATCTTACGGTTTCTGATTCGCTTGCAGACCAGTCGAGAAGCCCCGAAGAATTGGCTTTATCGAGTGAACGGGAATATGCCCTTAAGGCAGCTCTTTTTGAAATGGCCGATATCTATCGCGAGGTAATTGTCCTTTGCGACATGGAGGGATTGAGTTACGAGGACACAGCCGACGCTTTAGGAATTAGGCTCGGTACGGTCAAATCGAGAATTTCACGAGGCCGCGAAGAGTTGCGGCGAAGATTGAAGGATTATTGAAAATTGAATGAATGGCTGACCCGCCCCGGTCTCTTTTTGAAGACTAACAATCGGTGCCAAACGATAGGTCATGAGAGAGCGAAAGTGGGTCAGGGAACATCGAAAAGCTCCGCTTGGCGGGTATTTGAATCGACCAGCAACATCGAGACAGATCGCCTAGTGGGAGCAGATCGGTGAACCGAAACCAGCGAAACGTTGATGGCGTGTTTGTGGCTATCACCGGGGTCGGTCGGCTATTCATTCAGGAATTGTAGCAATACAGTAATGAAGTGCTCAAACATACAATTTGAACTATCGTTATACAGTGACAACGTTCTTGATGAGAACTCGGATCTCGCCGTTCGATCACATATCGAGATTTGCCCTCTGTGCCGGCAGCGAATCGCTGATTATAGAGAGATCAGGGAGGCTCTGAGCAGGATCGACAGACCTTCTATCCCCTCGATACTTCAGAACCGAATCAAGGCCGAATTCAGAAATGAACTACACGAGCGGCCGGCGATCATGGCTTCGTCAGATATTCGCGAATGGCTTACCATGCGAGTGATGCCTTATTGCGTTGGCTTTGCAACTTCGGTATTTATAGCCTTGTCATTCCTGACGATGATGTTTTCAGGCATGCTTCAACCTCAAAATGCCGGTTCCCGACCGCCTATTGGTCAAAGCACCGTCCTTCTGGCTAACAGCTCAAACCCATTCGAAACCGATGACCCGATCCTGCCGCTACAATTTGCAAATACGCGACTTGGTTTGGGACACGAATCACCGAGCGTGAATCCTAGCGGCACATTGGTAGCCTTGACACGGTCGTTGATCGACGGAGGTATGAAGGATGATGAGGTCGTCGTCGTAGCCGACGTTTTTGCGGACGGGCTGGCCCGAATAACGGAGGTTGTCGAACCATCTCACGACAGGGATGCTATCCTAGAACTTCAGAAGGCCCTCCAAACGGACCCTGCATTTGCCCCGTTCGTTCCCACTAATATAGAAGCAAGGCCCGAACGCGTCCGAGTAGTTCTCAAATTTCAAAGCGTCAATGTAAGTACACGCGAAACTCGGCCAGTCAGGGGTTCTTCGTCGCTTTAGATCTTATCGATCTCTTCCTTCAGTGACGCCGCACGCTTCGGATCCAAAGTGAGAAGCAGATCGTATTGCGAACTCGCTGCCGGCTTATTTTTCTTCAGCGTATAAATGATCCCAAGGTTATATCTCGCCTTCGTGAACTTCGGGCTCAACTCCAGTCCTTCAATATAAGCATCTATTGCTTTATCTCGCTGGTTATCAGCGAAATAGGCATTTCCGAGGAGGTACCATGCCTCTGACGAAGTCGGAGTTTTTTTGGTTCGCTGCTCCAGGCCCGTTACCGCCAGGCGATACTGCTTTGTTGCCTCTACTGACTTCCCTGTCAGATTAAAGGCCCGGCCCAGATAAAAATGCGTCTCTCCGTCACCCGGATTTAGTCGTAGGGCTGTATTACAGGCGCCTATTGCCAAGTCGTAGCTCTTAGTCTCGTTATATGCTCGACATAAATTAGTGTAGGCAACCGACTGATTCGGCAAGATCGTAATACCGGCTTTGGCCGCTTGGACCGCGTCGTCCGGCCGGTCAGCCAGGCTGTAAAGCCAGCTAAGTTCAGTGTAAAAACCGCCATCAGCAGGAAATGCCTTTAGCCCGTCTTTGAGAACGGTGATGGCGTCGGCAACCCGATTCTCCATCGTTAAGATATCAGCGAGATTCCTATAATTCTGGTATAGATCGGGTTTAACCCTAATAGATTTTTGGTAAGCGTCTATCGCCTGAGCCGAGTTTTTTTGTTTCTGGTTAGCGTCCCCCAGAAGAAAAAATGCGTCGCCGGGAAATTGCGTTCCCCGCAAAAGTGCGGCTTGAGCAGCGGAGGCCTGAGCGGCAGAGTTGCCGGTTGCGTAATGGATCCTCGCGATATTGTAATGGATATCAGCACTATTTGGAGCCGCCTTAAGAATCTTTTCAAAGACGGCGAGAGCGTCCGGATAGCTCTTCCGTTCCATTAGAATTTCGCCCCTTGCCGTTAAGAAAGTAAGATTGTTTGGCTCAAGTACTAGAGCTTTATCAATGTCGGACAAGGCAGCATCGTAGTTCTTGTCCTGAAAATGAATGTAGTGACGCAAACGATAGATCTCGATCGGCTTATAACCCTGTGTCAGCGCCATCGTCAATGCATTTACCGCGGCGGGGTTTTCCTTTAGATTAAAATGAGCAAAACCCTTCCGATAATAGGCATTCGGATTAGTAGGAACTATAACTATCGCCTCACCATATCTATCAGCGGCTTCACGATAATTCTTCGCGGTATACGCTTTATCAGCCTGGGCCTCTAACGCTTTAGCACGATCCCTGTCTCGTTTTGACTGTGCCTGAACGGCAACCGCGGCCATGAGCACAAGGGTAATCGTTAGGCATGTCAAAAAAGTGATGGTAAAAGCCTTATCTTTCATAAGTAATTTCAATTATTGCAAGATAACCGTTCGGTCATCCTTGGGCTTGGGTTTCGCGGGTGTTTTCGGGACGGGAGCCTTTTCAGGCCGAGCAGGATTAGGTTTTGGCGCCGCAGTTGTTGGCCTAGATGAAACAGGATCAGCCGTCGTGGAAGTATCCGTATTTGCCGGGACCGAGCCTACGTCAGGGCCGGAATTACTGTTGCTAATCACTGAATTCGGATCAGTATTCGTTTCAGGCTCTGCCGCTCGAACCGGTTCGGGAGTCGGGGGCGGCAATGTCGGTTCGGGCTTTGGAGCGGCGCTGTTGAAATTGTTGTATGCGTACCACCCGCCGCCTGCTGCTATGGCTCCAACGATCAAAATTCCCAAAAGGCCTGCAACAACAAGTCCCGACTTGGATCTCGATTTCTCCGGCGCGGACCGTGCCCGCGTTACCACGCTTTGGGGCGCGACTTCGGCACGCGGAACACTGTCTAATGAGCCTTTTTTCGGTGCCAGAGGTCGTTCTGATTCGTCACGACCGCTATGGGTCGGATTCGCGGTCGGTCTATCTTCGCTATTTACGAGGTCTGACGCTGACATGACCGCCGTTTTCACATCAGCCTGACGTGATTGAGGCTGTGACACAAAATCGTCGACCTTTATAGTAGCATCGAAATTTGGCGTAGCTTCCGCGACAGCTGGCGCAGCTACAACAGGAGCTGTTTCAAGCCTCGCGGTCGGAGTGTCGGCCTTTGGAGTGGGCGCGTCTACTTGTCCACGATTGTAAGCCCGACGCAGCGCCCGCTGCATCTCTGACGCTGTCGCAAACCGTTCGTTCTGTCGTAGAGCCATTCCCTTCAGAAGCACCTCGGAAACAGCCGCAGGAACCTCCGGATTGAGTTCATTAAGCGGAACAATGGGATCGGGCTTACCGCCAAGCATCGCATCCGCACGAGTAAGTGCCTCACAGGGGATGGAATTCGCGAGCAGTTGATACAGCGAGGCTGACAGTGAGAATAGATCGCTCCGTCCGTCCGTACCGGTCCCGCGTATTTGTTCCATCGCGGCGAAATGTGGGGAATAACCGGCCACGCTGGCCGAATTCATTCCATTTCCAGGCTTGCTACTATCAAAATCCTTAGAAAGGCCGAAATCAAGCAAAACGATGTGATTTTCGTCAGTTAGCTTGAGGTTCTGCGGCTTGATATCGCGGTGAACGATCGGCGGCTCGTGGGTATGTAGATAACTGAGAGCATCCAACAGTTGGTCCGCCCAGAACATAACCCAGGTTAAGGGAAACGGTTTGTTTTGGTTCTCTAATCGCTTTGACAGATCGTCACCCGAAATGTGCTCCATGACGAGGTACTGGTCCCCGTTCTCTGCAAAGTGGTCGATAACCTTGGGCAGCACCGGGTGACGCAAGCGCCCGAGTATGCGGGCCTCGCGCTCGAATGCTGTACCAAGTGCATTGTCATCCGCAAAAAAAGTGCGCTTTAAGGCGACGGCACTGCCAAGCCTCTGATCGACGGCCAGATAAACATCACCCATACCGCCCTTTCCGATCGGTTGAACGATCAGATAACGGTTTTGGATCATTGTGTTGGGGGTCAGCGGTTTCATGTATTAATTCTCGTTCTTACAGATCAGGGTGTGTCGGCAATTCGCAACTTATCTGCGGCCAGCATAGCAGGCATTCCGGGATGCTGAAAGCACCGGGTGTTACCTTTTACTCTTCGCGAGCATGGCGTGCCTTTTTTTGTTTCAGCTCCGCAAAGGTATGCGGGCTCGGCGCTGACGGTCTTGACCACCGGACCGCGTTTTTGCTCGACTGGCGGGTTTTGCTCCGACCCTGTTTTCAAATCCGGCTTCGGCTGGATACTTGACTGGACGACGTTTGTACTTCCCTTTTCGGGAGCCGCCACCAATCGTGAGCTGGCCGGCCCTGCTACAGACTGTCTCGATCGAAGATCGGCTCTTACACCTCCCCCACTCTTGAGATAGCTTCCGAATCCAAATACACCGATCAGTAGACCAAAGCCAACAATCGCACGCGGTACCAAGTCATGGCCTTTATACTGGGATTCGCAAACCGGGCAAAATCGCCTGCTCGTCCAGAGGCCCCATTCGGCACGCTCGATCTTTTCACCGCAGTTTGCACAAAAGCTGGGACGGAAGAACATTCGCCAAATCTTCTCTTTCCATCTAAATTTTGCTTAAAGAAAACAACTTCCGATCGCCGCGGCGATATCATCGCAATTATAAATCATATTACGCTATCTGTTAAGGTATTTATCGAACGCATTCAATACAACCTCACCCTTTGTGTGGGGCGTCCAACGGCTATCTGTAATATGCCTTTTCTTCGCTTCCTGTTGATCATTACCTTACTTTCTATCTCGTCCTTTGTCGTTAACGCACAGGATGATGATCCGATTCGTATCGATTCATCGCTGGTTCGGTTGAACGTCGGTGTCGTCGACCCGCGCGGAAGGCCGATACTCAGCCTCGCAAAAGACAATTTCGAACTATACGAAGACGATGTGAAGCAAAATATCACGAGATTCGAATCAAGCGAAGCTCCCTTTAGCGTTGTCATCATGCTCGATATGAGCGGATCTACCTTGGGCTTTCGTGAGGTGATCAGGCAATCGGCATCCAGGTTCATTGATGCTCTGTCTCCTCATGACCGAGTCGCGGTCGTAGAATTTTACGATAAGGTCAATCTCAGAAACGACTTTACGACCGACCGCGGCAAGATCGCCCACTCGATCAATGTTTCAAATGGCCGCGGAAAGACTCATCTATATAAAGCGCTGGATTTTGCTCTCGACCAGCTATCGCGAGAGAACAGTCGGAGGAAGGCCATCGTGGTTCTAACAGATGGCGTCGACACACAGATCAGAGATAAAGACCGTGATGCCCTGCAAAAGTTGTCCGACGACCAGGTCGTCACAGCGATAAAACCTGAAGCCAATGAGGACCTCAGTCGAATTCTTAGCCGTTCCGACCGACAGGGTGTAACTATATATCCTCTCGCCCTTCCCACCGGTGACCCGGCTAAACTCGCCGACCCGACACCGCGGCAAGTGGCAATGTACAAAGCAGCACGCAGCCGGCTCCAAATAGTTGCAGATCGGACCGGCGGCACTTTGAACGCCATTAACCGGCTTGAAGAAATGGGCAAGCTCTACGCCCTCGTTGCCGCTGATCTTCGCACGCTCTACACCGTTGAATATCAGCCGCTGAACGATAGGAAAGACGGCAAATGGCGTAGCATTCGTATCGACGTCAAGAATCCTGACTTAATATCTCGTACGCGCCAGGGATACTTCGCCCGCTAAACCAATTTGCTCCCACATTCTCGATCCTTTAGATTTGTTGCACTCACCGTGTTTTTCGGGACGGGAAAGAAACTTGACAGAAAAGGCTACGGTTTGTAGTCTAACTATTCACCTCTGTGCACCCGTAGCTCAGCTGGATAGAGTACTTGACTACGAATCAAGGGGTCGCATGTTCGAATCATGCCGGGTGTACCATTAGAATCAATAACTTAGGGCGACCGGATGGTCGCTTTTTTGCTTGTTGGACTAAATGTTGGACTGAGCGAAAGCACTTTTTGCTGGTTTCCTTGGAGTAGCGATAGGGCGGAAAGCATAAAGAGAATGCCAAAACATCCTTGTGACGCTGGGGCGACAAAGTTTTCGCGATCAGCGACACAGCCAAAGTAAGTGGATATATTCGTAACGACTTGGCCTCGGCACTGCAACGGTTGCGCAGGATTTACAATCCTAACCGCTCTTTGAGCGTTTTTACTTGGTTGCGCGATACTGTGAGTTCGGTCCGCGCCTTGTCCCTAATCTTGATGCGCATCCTTCCGGCAAACCAGTTGAAAAGCTCCTCTACGTAGGCCAGGTTAGCGAGAACGCCTCGGTGGATTCGTAAGAAACCTTTCGCATCAAGTCGTTGTTCCAGATGCGTCAGGGTTTGATCCACAATATAACGCTTGCCTTCTGATGTGGCCGCAAATGTAACTTTATCCTCAGAAAAGAAGTGGGTAATTATCTTGAGATCGAGAAACAGTATGCGGTCGCCCACCCGGGTAGGAATACGGCTTGGGTCCTGCGATGAGGGAGGAGAAGTCCTATCGACCATACTTGCGATGAAAGATTGAAGCTGAGATCGCATTTCGACTGCCTTTCCTGTTTCGCGGAACCTCTGAAATTTTTCAATGCTTCGCTCGAGTTGAGCCGGCTCGATAGGTTTTAAGAGATAGTCGATCGAGTTCACCTCGAATGCTTTCAGTGAATAGTTTTCGTAGGCAGTCGTGAAGATAACGATCGGTTGCCGATCTAATTGGAATAGAAGATCGAAGCCATTCAAGCCAGGCATTTGTATATCGAGAAACAATAGATCGATGTCTTCTGAATTTAAGAACTTAACGGCTTCTGCGGGGTCCGTGGCACTCCCAACAACCGTAACTGAATCGAACCCCGCCAGCAATTTCCTGAGCCGCTTGGTTGCCAACTGTTCGTCGTCGACGAGATAAACCCGGATTTCTCGGTTGAACTTTTCCATTCCGTTACTGCAATCGGTCCAAGGTCATTGTAACCGTTACCGCGGTTCCGCCGTCTTTTGGGTCGACTCTCAATTTGGCATCGCGACCGGGTAGTAGAGCGAGCCGCGCCCTTAAATTGTCTAATCCATGACCAACAGGAATGGTATCTTCCGTGAATCCGGGGCCGTCATCCCAAACCTCGAGCTTTATTTCCCTTTCAATAAGATGAGCAGAAACTCTTATTGTGCCGCCCTTCGGGTCTAGGCCCACAGCAAATTTGACACTGTTCTCGACTATAGGCTGGAGGATCATAGGCGGTACTCTTACCGACTTCAGACCTTCGTCGACGCTGATGTTATATCTGAGTCTATCGCGGAACCGAACCTTTTCGATCTCAAGATAATCGGTAACAAGTTTGACCTCATCACCGATTGACGTACTACTTCGCCGGCTTGCGTCGAGTGACGATCTTAAGACAGATGCGAGCCGCTGAACCGTCTTATCGGCTACGACGGGGTCTTCGGCGATCAATGCGGAAATGGAATTCAGTGTATTGAAAAGGAAGTGGGGGTGAAGCCGTGATTCGAGCAGAGCCATCTGGGCTTCGGACGCCAGGTTTAGGGCTCGTTCCTTTTCCAGCTCGTTGGTCCGAAGCCGAAGATTGGCGGTATGGATATTCTCTCGATAGGTTTCATATAGGCCGACGCTCAAGCAGATCACGAATGCTATCACGAAAACCGTGATGCTCTTAAATAAGTAGTCTTGCCAAAATCTTTCTAAAGGAAGATATCCTAACCCGTAGACAGACACGTCGATAACCAGAGTAGAGACGGCGGTGATAATCATCACTCCGGATCCTATAGATAGCCAGTTCCACGGGCGTCTGATATGCGCCAGCCTATCACCTAAATACGGCATTATGAGGCCGAACATCGATCCATAAATAAGCGCATGGATAAGAGCCGAAACCAGTTCATCATACAACCGATTTTCGCTAGTTCTGCCTTGAAACACCCAGAAGAGGAGCGAGAGAGCCAGAGCAATCAAAAGGTTAAGGCCGATGATACGGGCAAACCGCGAACCCAACAGCCTGGATTTTAAGATAATCTCCATCTAAAGAGTCAGGGTACGGCATGACAGCCTCGGCAATCGTGCTGAACGATCTTAGACCCTTTTTCATCTAACCATTGTTTTGCTTCTATCTCATAGCTGGATCCCGGGACATCCTTCACTATCCTGTCCAGATAATGCCGGGCTTTTTTATTATCACCAAGAATGCTCCAGCCGCTTGCAAGTCCAAAGAGAAGCTCACCTCGACCATGTTCACGAACACGGCTGAAATAGGGCTTCTGCATCCGATAGACTTTTTCATAATCAAGTAATGCGCTTTTTAAGAGGGCCTGGCCTGTCGCGTCGGACGGGTCCCAGCCCGACTGAGCCACTCCGATCAATGTAGCTGCCCTACCAATCAGGATGCCGATATCGTTCGGTGCGAGGGAAACCGCGAGGTTCATTTCCGTCAGCCCCTTTTTCCACAGCTTGTCACCAAGATTGCTGTCACCTTTTCGGTAGGCATCAGCGGCCCTGGTCAGTAATCCGCCGCCATGCCATACAAGGGCGTCGGGATGCTTCGGATTCGAGGCCAGGATATCCTCGCAATACTTCATTCCCCGGTCGAGCCTCGGTTTGTTGCCCCGCATCCCCGCAAAGAAGTCGCCTCTGACTAACGCATCAAAACGTTCGTGATGTTTTTGTGCCGGATCTGAGGACTGAGCTCCGACCTTCGTTGAGGTATAGCTAGCGGGCCTCAAAAGGAACACATAACCGAGGTAAAACGCCGCGAAGGAAAAAAGCACCAGGATTCGAACCCCGCGGCCTCGTGCGGATAGTTTATTCATATCGTTATCTCTCGATTATTCTTTGGGCGCCGTATTACCCGTCTTGCCCTTTTGTGCCTGAAGGATTTGTTTATATATGAAATTGGTAAACACTCGATCAGGATTGATCTTGCGCGCAGTTGAGATTGCGTTCATGGCTTCGGTGTTTTGTTTTGCTTCTAGGTAAAACATAGCGAGCCAGATATGCGGAGAATCTTCGTTGGGATCTATCTCGGTGGCCGTTTTTAGCATTTCGATAGCCTTCGTCTTGCCTCCGCCGAATGAATCCGGCGTGTAGTGATAACTTATCGCCCTCGACACGAGCGCATGAACGTTTTGAGGGTCGAGCTGGAGAGCTTTCTCCATGGCGTCCGATGCGCGTTTGCCGTATCGCATGCCACCTCCAAAAATGTGAGGTATCAATTGATTTAGCAGGTCACCAAGTAGCTGATGAGCTGCCGAGGAGTTCGGGTCGAGCGTGACCGCTTTTTCCGCTGCGGAGACTCCCTCTTTCACGGTTTTCTTGAACAACGCCATGTTGTTCGTCGATTCAGCCGCCTCGCATAACCACGTCTGCAATAAAGCCAATCGCACGTATGATTCTGCGGTCTTTGCACGTATAGCTCTTCGCTTTGCAGCCGCGACCGATTTCTGAAGGTCGGGAACAGCAGCTCGATCTCGGGCATTACGAGCCCGGATCAACTCAGTATCTAGGCTTACTTGTGCGGTTAGGGCAAGCGGAAAAAGGCATGCACTTACGAAAACAAGTGCATAGAACGAAAGTACTTTCTTCAAAATATTGACCTCTCGTAGAAATTTTTCTCGACGACCAACTATTGCAGATGGATCGAGGTTCGCGAGCGTTTAATCGACGTATGTGAAAAAAACAACGACGGAAAGCAGATTAACCGGATAAACGGGTGGTAGGCGCCTTGAGGGTTTGGATTGCTGACCTGATGATTACAAATTCTTTTCGGCCAACTCTCACCCTGTGCCACCGTGTATCATGGAGCCATTTTTACGGCACTTCGCTATTTCAGTTACCGCTCAGTGATACTCCAAACGTGCAGGTGGTCGCTACAATTCTCGCTACACCCGCAACAATGCGGCTCGGGGAAGACGGGCCGCTCATGTTGCACGCACCCGCTGAGACTGTGAATTACATGTCGCTACAGCGCACCCTCAAGTTCTTCCAGTCGTCACAAAATGAACCTTCAACTTGTTTTAACATACAGTAAGTCGCCCCTTGGAGCATATCAAGCTATCATTTCACAACTTTGTTTGGGAGAGATGGCTATTTGGAATCGATTAACTCACGTCATTATCTATTGCTTTCTTGTCATAAAACCATCCTTCGATTGTCTTAATGATTAAGCCTTTTTATGTATTTAGTTTAGCAAAATTATTCTCCTTCAACGCTCGCGCTACATCCCATCTGTAAGGGCGGAAAAAGGCGGGTATTTTGTATCTGTGTGACGGCAAAATACGCGCAATCGTCCTGTTTTGGACGCAAGACCGTCCCGCAATTTCTACATTCGCAAAAAAGACTGACATGCGTCGGTCGGCATCGTTTCGTTTTATGACAGTTCGGAGGCGAAATAGTTGATTCTTTGTTTAACCGATTCATTGGCTTTAATTGAAGGGAGCATCTTTCTACGAGATGTAAAAGATGCTCAGTATCATGGTGAGCTATCAAGGCGGGTTACGGATGAGAATTCATGGTGCGGCATTAGCCGTCGATGATCTTGTTTAAGCGATCGGAATAATCTTTCGGGAGTTCGTTTCCGAAATACCGCACGGTACCTTTCTTATCGATGATGACCACAGTTGGAGTGCCGACAACCTTGTAACTTTTGGCCACCGACGTGTCTTTGTCTCTCGCGACGGCATATTTAATTCCAAAGTCCTTGATTCCTTCAGTCACGCGGGCATCGCTTTCGCCAATATTTATTCCGACCACCCTTACCCCTTTGGCTTCAAACTCCGCAAAAAGCTCATTGATATGGGGCGCCTCTTCCTTACAGACAGGACACCATGCCGTCCAGAAAATAAGAACAACAGGATTCCCCTCAAGTCCCTTAAGTGAGATGTTTGCGTCACCTTCAAAGTCCATAAGTTCGAAGTCGGGGGCCATGTTGCCGATTGCGGTTCCGCGTTTCACTTCCTGAATTTGAGTATTGGTTCCGTATACGACCGGCATTTGTTCGCTAGAAACACTGCTCGCTGTCGAGTATCCGATCCACACGAGAGCCAAAACTATTGCGATCTTACTGAACGTGCACGGTGTGCAAGATATACATTTCATAGTTCACCTCAAATAAATCTCATGCCAGCTTGAACGAACAGAAACTGAGCGATAACTAGCATAATGATCCCAAAGACCGTTTTGACCTTTACCATCCAACCGCCCGACCGGGGCAGCATCGACATTGCACCGCCGAATGTTCCGAGAACGATCATCAAAGTTCCCATTCCCAGAGCAAAGACAAACAGTACGATCGTGCCAAATACTACGCTGCCCTGCGTTCCGACATACGCAAGTGTCGCTCCAAGAGCGGGAGCTGTACATGGCCCGACCAC
>JBGSWW010000162.1:0-1642 GCA_041751735.1 Pyrinomonadaceae bacterium
ACACCGCTTTGCTGCCGGTCGATTTATCTATTGCCCTTATATCGATGACCGGAAATCGGTATTTTCTGCCGGCGGCATCTTCAACATGTACCCGGAATGCATTTGCACCTTCGCCATCCATCAATGACACATTGGTCAGAAGAATAACGATGCTGCTGTTGTAAGAAAAGGGCCGGCTCGGTACGCGGGAAGGAAGATCCACCCGCCCCAAACTCCTCGCTTGTATTGCCAGTACCCTCGTCGTTTTGGATTCGCTAAGTAAAACCGGCGTAGAGGAATTCGGGTCACCGTCGTCCTGTGAAGGAGCTATGACAGTCAACATCCCAACAAATAAGGTCGCGATCAGCGCCTGAAAGACGGATCCCGACTTTCTACTTTGCATAAAACAATCCTCCGAAAGAGATAAATGACCAATCAGCGATATTTGTGAAGCACAAGCAACCGGAGCGTAGGAAGGTGAAGCCGATTAAGACATGTTGTACATACAAAAATTACAAGATTTCACTATAAAATACAAGCTTTTTATTTTGCATTTCAGGCCCTGTTTCTTGACGTCATCTTCTTAGACGCATTCGAACCCTTGTCAGCCGAAGAAAGTGACGAGTGACCGGTGACACGTGACGAAGAAGGCATGATTTTCGTTCTCGATTAATCCGCTGTCTTGCACTGTCTCGGTGATGTCTCGGTTTTGTCTTCCGCGAGACAAGCATTATTTAGTTCAACGTTCCGAGTTCTAAGATCGAGATTCGACGCCGGACGCTAAAGCTCCAAAGCCAAAATGCCCAGAGCTACCCTAACTGACTCCAGGGTTTGTGCAAATACCAAATGTCGCGAAATGTACCGTTCGGCGTATTTTGGCGTAAAATTGAGCTCTCAGCGGAGCTTGGACATGACAATGAATTCAACGATATTTATAGAAGTGCCTGAGAGTTTCAGCTTTCGGGCGACCGTTTACAGCCATGGATGGTGCGAGCTGCGGCCGTTCGCGCTTGACGAAGAGAACTGGCGGCTGAGCTATGTCTTTTTGACAGACTCCGGGCCGGTCTCGGCTGTGATTAGCGAGGAAAATGGGCGCGTCAAGGTCGATCTGGGAGAAGAAACAACGGATCCAGACGTAATCATCGAGCAGACACGTCACATTCTGCGGCTAGATGAAGATCTTTCGGAGTTCTATTCAGCAATAGCCAAAAGCGAACGACTTCGGTGGGTGAGCGAAAGGCGTGCTGGACGATTGCTGCGTTCGCCGACTGTTTTTGAAGACCTGGTAAAAACCATCTGCACCACGAACTGTTCGTGGGGCCTGACAAAGAACATGGTTTCAAACCTGGTTGAAAAGTTGGGAAACTTCAGAGTATTGCCTTTAGGCGGTCCATCTCAGGTTCAGGATCGTACAAATGGCGAAGCAAGCCGCTTGAAGGCGGGACTCAAAACGATGGGGGGGCTCAGGACCTTTCCGACGGCGGAGGCGATGGCTTCGGTCGATGCGGATTTTTATCGGGACGAGATCCGAGCGGGTTACCGCTCACCGTATTTCGTTGAGCTTGCCGAGTCGGTAGCCTCGGGGCGGCTCGATCCGGAGCAGTGGCTGGTCTCGGACCTGCCGACGGCCGAACTCAAAAAGGAAATGAAAAAGGTAAAGGGC
>JBGSWW010000163.1:0-16416 GCA_041751735.1 Pyrinomonadaceae bacterium
CTTGCAGCCGCACGGAACGTATCGGCGGCGCAGATGAGAACATCATTTCCCTCGTTCTTGATCCGCTGAGCCAGTTTGCCGATGGTAGTCGTTTTACCAACACCATTAACGCCGACAACCATAAGAACATAGGGCTTTATAGAGCCATCGATGCTCCGTTCATCGGCAACGCCCCGTTCGGTCGAATGCTTTAGAATATCAAGCAGCTCGCCTTTCATCGCCTTTTTAAGGGCATCCAGATCGTTGATATCCTGACGGGCAACGCCTCGACGAACGCTATCAAGTATCTGTATCGTCGTGGCAACGCCGATGTCGGTGGAGTTCAGCATTTCCTCAAGTTCGTCCAGAAATGCCTCGTCGATCTGTTTTCGGCCTTCGAATATAGAATCCAGCCGATTGTTCAGCGAATGCCGGGTCTTTTCGATGGCCTTCGTGAAACGGACGTTTAGCTCGCGTTCGACTGCCGCTTCCTCGGCCTTGAGCTCCTCGATCGATTTATCGAGGCCGAGGACCGAAGTTGAGAATTTATCTTTCTTGTTTCTACGCCAGAACGCCATATAGTTTGCTTCGCGGGAGTGTCCGCAAACTAAAGAGTATAGAAAAATAAAGCACGCTCAACAACGCGCGACTATTTACGGATTTTAGGGGACTATTATGCTACGAGCTTCTCAAGTAACATGGATTCCTTTTCATCGGCGGCACGTTTTGCGGCAAGCTGCCGGACGATACCGTTTGCGACCTCACCGGAATCACATGCCTCTACCAATGCCTCGACGACGTCAGACTGGTATCGCGTTCCAACAAAACTGCAGAGCCGATCAAGCGCTGGCTGCAGTTCCATACCTTTTTGATAAGGGCGGTCGATGGTCATTGCATCGAATGTATCGGCGACGGAAACGATCTTTGCCTGCAGCGGTATCTGATCGCCGGTTAGTCCCTGCGGATAGCCTTGTCCGTTTACCATCTCGTGGTGCATGTACATTCCCGGGAGAAACTCCTTCATCGCCGGGATCTGCGACATGATCTTGTAACCCTTTTGTGGGTGGGTCTTCATGATCTCGAATTCAGCGTCGGTTAGTGACGACGGCTTTTTAAGGATGGCATCGTCGACGGCGATCTTGCCTACATCGTGCAGTAAAGCACTGATTCGAAGTGTTTCCAACTCTTCGGTGCCCATGCCCATTCGTTTTCCGATGGCTACAGAAATGCGAGATACGCGTTCCGAATGTCCACGGGTATACTTGTCTTTGCCATCGATCGCGGCGGAGAGCGCTTTGACTGTACCGACGAAAAGCTCACGATTTTCTTCGGCGGCTTTGGCAAGTTTAGCGATCTGTTCTTCAACCTTGTCGGTCATCACGTTGAAGGACTCGCCCAAGGTTCCGATCTCCGTGATATTGCGAGTTTCGACCCTCGATGAAAAGTCGCCGGCGGCGATCTTTCTCGCCGCGTCCACCAGCCTTAATAGAGGCATCGTCATGAACCGGGCCCCTGCAAGGCCGACGAGAAGGGCGCATACAGCGAATGCCAGACTGATCATCCAGGTCTGTGAACGCATTTCGGCGACGGTCGCGAGGGCACGTGCCTCGTCCTGCATAGTGATAACTCCGACGTTGTATCCGTCAGTTATGCGGGCCGTGGAATAAGCCCCGATCATATCGAAATGCCGGCCTTCGAATTCAGTGGAGAAAGGAACGAGTGCAGATTCGACCTGGATTCCCGAATCTATCCATTCACCCACGATCGGAAGGGCGTTCATGGGGCGTTTGGCCTCGGCGAGTGCGGGATCTGGATGAAAGACCGTTTCACCGCGGCCGTTCACGACGAAGACCATCGGCAGACCTGCTTGCCAGAGGTCCGCCTCGCTCATCGAGCCGATTCCCACAACATTCTGGGAAATGGACTTTAACGAAGCGATGGCGACTATTCTGGCAGCCGGTGAGCCGTCGATTACCGCGTCTGAAGCAAACGAGATCGCGAAATGCTTGGAATTTCGAAGCTTCCGCGATTCACCCATAGAAACCTTACCTGATACTACCGCCGGTGTTTCGGCCGCTAGAATCTCGACTTCGCTACGGTCGAGTGATTCAGCCCGAAAAACGGCGAGCGATTCAGCGTTGGCGGGTTTTACATAAATTGCAAGAAGGTCTGGATTCTCCCGGAGCATCGAACCAAGCTTGAGCTCGGTCTGCGGTGAGGAGATCACTCTTGGATCGCCTGCCAGTTCCAGCCCAGTAGCCAGTCCCGATACAACGGCGGTGAACCGCCGTCCGAAGATCTCGATCTGGCGTGCTTTTTCCTGCACGAGTTGGATCTGGTACCGGTTCTCGGAATCCCGTAATTCCCGGCTGGTCGTGTCGGAGAGAAACCACCCAGTAAGGACCAGTGGGACCAGGCCAACGAGCAGCAGAGTGACAATGAGGAAGAATACGAGACTTATTTTCTTTGGAAGGAACGGCATTGGCGGGAAGGCGGCGGGAGCGGCACCATTCACAATGTTAGTCTATCGGCGGAGTGGGGTCAACAAGTTTTAGCGGGCAGCGAAATCGATGATTTCCTCCGCCGGAGGTCGCGGTATGAAATGACAGTGACCTAAATTCATAGGCAAAATTATCTGCGTTGGTTGCGTCATAAATGTTTCGTGTTCAGAACCAAGAAAATTATGAAAACTAAAGAACATTCCCTCCGACGTGTTGTTTCTTTTATTTCCCTTCTAGTTATCAGCCTCGCAGCATCGGGTGCGATCACCGCACAAACGCCTAATAATGTCAGCATCTTTAATTTCGGCCGTGTCAATGAGAACTACTTCAGAGGTTCACAGCCGAAAGCCGATGATATGGCGGATCTTAAACGGTACGGCATAAAGACCGTGATAGACCTGCGTAACGACCGGCTCGACGAGTCTGAGATTTGGGCGAAAACGGCCGGGCTGCAGTATTTTCATATTCCCCTCTCAACCAAAAAGCCGGCTACTAGCGATGAGATCTCAAATTACCTCAAGCTTGTCAACGATCCCGCGAATTGGCCGATCTATGTCCATTGCAAAGGCGGCCGCCACCGCACCGGCGAGATGACCGCTATCTATCGCATGACCAATCAAAACTGGACGGCGGACCAAGCTTACAAGGAAATGCAAAGCTACGATTTCGAGGACAGCTTCTGGTATCCGCGAGTATTGAAGAAGTTTGTCTACTCCTTCTACGAAGACTATAAACGAGGAACTGCCGAGGCGGCTGCGGCCGGCGGTTTGACAGTGCAGTAACTGTCTTAGGGTCTTTAAGAATGGGCAGACCCGGTTATTGAAAGGTCCTTTCTGTGATAACTGACGGGCTGTTGCTTACTATCAAGGGGTTGCTGCCGCTGCTTCTTCGTTCTTTTTCACAATAACGAGGGTAATGTCATCGTTCGGGTCGGCAGTGCCGGTGAAGGCTGAAAGGGCCGCTTCGACGCGGTCGCGGATTCGGGAGGCCGATTGAGCGACGTGTTTTTGAACGACTTCCTGGAGTCGGTCGATACCAAATTCGTCCTCGTTAAGGTTGTTGGCCTCGGTCACGCCATCTGAGTATACGACCAAGACGTCGCCGGGTTCGAGGTTGACGTGGCCGACCTCATATTCTGCAAAGCCCATTAGGCCCAGAGGCAGACCGCCTGATCCAAGTTGTTCGATAGATCCGTCGGCGCGGCCGATGAGCGGCGGGTTGTGCCCCGCGTTGATGTATTTGAGATAGCCGGTCTCGGGCTCAAGCTCGGCAATGAACAGCGTGACGAAACGATTATTCGGCGTGTTCTCGACGAGATATTCGTTGATGGAGGTAACGGTACGTTCGAGCGGCGTCTGGGCGGCCACTTGGCCGTGAATAGCTGCGTGAAGGCTCGACATCAGCAGTGCCGCCGCAGTTCCCTTTCCCGAAACGTCTCCGAGGGCGACAAGCATCGTGCCGTCGTGCCGCGGAATGAAATCGTAATAGTCGCCGCCGATCTCATAGCACGAGAATGAGATTCCCTGAAACTCATAACCCTCGATGATCGGCGGGCCTGAGGGCTGGAATCGCTGCTGGATCTCAGTAGCAAGCTCTAGTTCCCGTTCCATTCGTTCACGGTTGATACGTTCCTCGAGAAGGCTGGCGTTCTCGACCCGGATCGACGCAACGGAGGCGAGTGTTGTAAGGATGTCGAGATGCTCGCTCGAGAACATTACCTGATGGGTCGGCGAATCGGCATAGATCAGGCCAAAGACGTGACGTTCGTCTACGCTCAGCGGCACAGCAAGCACAGAACGGATCCCCTGCAAAACGATTGTCTGGCTGGCAAAACGCGGGTCCTGCTGGGCGTCGGAGGTTAGGACGGATTTCCCATTCTCCATGACCTCGGTCATGATCGCGCGGCTAATGCGGACCTCATTTATTGCGTCTTCACTTCCGCGGTTGCGGGCGACCTTGATCTGCATATCGGCCGCATCGTCGACGCGTAGCATTATGACGACACGCTCGGCTGGCACGGCTTCGAACACGAGCGTTGCTACGTTATTCAATGTTTCGTCAAGGCCGCTCGATGAAAGAAGAGCGACACCCACCTTACTGATAAGTCCAAGCAGGTCACGCCGGCTGGACAGAGACGAGTCCAGAATCTCGGCCGTCGGGTGTCGTCTAGCGGTTAGCGAAATAGTGTTTGAAGGGTCAAGCGCCGATGTATTGTCAGCGATGAGCGTCGAACTGATACTCTTTCCGCTGTCATTCTCACTTTGGAAGACGATACTTGTTTCGCCGATCTGGATCTCGCTGCCGGGATTCAAGGGCATCGTCATGCCCACGGGCGAACCGTTAAGCCGCGTCCCGTTAGCAGAGCCGAGGTCGATCAGCCAAAAAGCCTCACCCTCCTGGCGGATCTCTGCGTGGAGCCGCGATGCGAACGCGTCGGGAATACAGAGATCGCTGCGGGCAGAGCGCCCAATGGTGGTCCGGAGCCGCGAAAGCGGCATCTCTTCGGAATTGCCGTTCGAATGTTTTACTACCAGATATGCCATTCTTAGTTACAAAACAGGTGACTTTCTAGCTCTGACGACAACCGTTCCACCGATCAGGTCATGCAGTGCACGTCCGCTATTATTGACCGCCGCGATCAGAAATCCAAGGCCGAAGGTCAGCAACGTAATACCGTATCCCAAAATATGCCTCCAAAATAAAGACCTCATATCTATACGCACGCCGTTCTTCTTGAGGATCGTGAGGCCTGTGACCATTTTCCCGACAGTTTGGCCGCGCCAAAGTGGCAACACCAGGAAGTTAAGGAGCGATAAAATTATGCCCAAATACCATGAGATGCCCGCTATCGAAATATTCGAAGCACTTTCGCTGACGATCCTCGATATCAGCAGCCAGGTGACCGGTAATACGATCAATAACATATAGTCGATCGCAAGTGCCGCACAACGCAGGACGAAAGGTGCTCGAACGCGCGACGGAACAAAATTGACGATCTTCTCGGTTTCGGGCCGATTCGGGACCGATAGTGCTTTACTGGTGCCTGCGGCCATAATGTCGATCGCCTAACCCGTCAAAAAATGCAATGTCGTGTCGCCAAGACACAGCCGGTCTCCGTTTCCCAGTACGTGCGGCTGGCGTGGCTGCAGGCGGACCATATCATGGTACCCGGCCATTAGGATCGTCCCGTTCGACGACCCGAGGTCCTCGATCAGGAAATTCCCGCCCTCGCGCCAGATGCGTGCGTGACGACGCGAGATCTTTGTCTGCGGGTCGTACTTTGAAAGATCGACCTCGGGGAAGATATTAGATTGTGGATCACGCCGTCCAACGAGATTCTCCGATTTTTCGAGGGTGAAAACCGGAGTGTCGAGTTCGCTGGTTCCCTCGATAAGAAGCTTTGCCGTGCCGCCGCCGCGTGAATATATCTCTGAATGCACTCCCTGCTGCGCGATCGGCTGCTTCGAGCCGCAGAACGCACAAAACAGGTCGGTGGCAACGATCCGCTGGCCGCAGAACCCGCAAAAGACGCTTTGGTTCGCCAGGCTGACCGACGCGGGGGCTGCCGTCACACCGTATGTAATTTTGCCGGAATTCAGATTATACAAATGGTCGGTTAGGGTCTGTCGCAACTCCTCGGCCGAGCTGAACCTCGAATCGGCGTTGTATTCAACCGAACACATCAGAATACGCTCCATCTGGTCGGAAAGCTGTGAATTTATCTGACGCGGCCGCGGATTCTTCTGAAAATCGAAAATGAGCAGCGGGTTATTCTGCGGATCGGCACCCGTCAATAGGTGAAACATGGTGGACCCGAGGCTGTAAATGTCGGACCGCGGTTCTACCTGTCCCGAGAATAATTCGGGAGGGGCATATCCCATCGTTCCGACGGCCGTTACGCCCTTTTCCTGGCTCGCCTGGTTAATGGACCGGGCGATGCCGAAATCGATAAGCATTATACGGCCGGTATTGCCGTCGAGCATGATGTTCGACGGTTTGAGGTCGCGATAGACGATAGTCGTCGGTAGGTTATGAAGATACGACAACACATCGGCGACCTGAACGGCCCATTCTGTTACCGTCTTTTCGTCGATCCGGCCGCCGGGTGCTGCCCGCAGTCTGCTGGCAAGGTCACCGCCGGATATGTACTTCATCACGAGGTAGAATCGCCCCTCGAAGTCGTCGTAGAAATAATCGTAAATTGTCGGAATGGCCGGGTGATCGAGAGTCGACAAAATGGTCGATTCACGGCGGAAATCTTCGATGGCCTTCTTCTGCTGCTCTTCCTCGATGCTCGATTGCACCATTTCCTTGACGGCACGTTCGACACCACCCAGGTTTCGGTCGGTAGCAAGGTAAACCGCACCCATGCCGCCGCCGCCGATCTTTCGAACGATCTGGTACCGGCTGGCCAGCAATGTAGCCTCGGCAAGAGGTTTCAATCCTGGCTTTCGGCCGCCGGTATCGCTGCCCATTGCCGTCGAAGTCTCACCGGCCGAGGTTTGGGCCGTATCATTCTCTGCTTCGGCGGGAGCTTCTTCATCCGGAGCAGCTACCAGCTCTTCAGAAACGTCTTCCTCCGGCTCAGGGATATCGATCCTGATGGGGCCGTCGTCCGGTTGATCTTGGAACAGTTCCTCCGCAGGTTCCGATCTCTCGATTGCGTCAGGTTCTAAAATATCCGCTTGATCGCCGGCAGCGGCCGCGGCCGACATTTCAGAAGGCGCATCGGGGCCTCCCGCCTGGCATGCACCGCAGACGTGGCACGGATCTTGGTTTTCGGCTAACTCACCGCCGCACTGATGACAGAAGGCCATTTAAGAATTAGATAACCGTCGCTCGGACCTACCGGCTTACTTGAAACCGAAGAAATGTCTTGCCTACGATGACCTCATCGCCATCCTTTAGGACTTGAGAATTACCGGGAAGCAGACGCCGGCCGCGGTTTACATAGGTCCCGTTTGTCGAGCCGAGATCCTCGATATAATAGACGTCGCCGTCTTTTCGAACAATCCGGGCGTGTCGACGCGACACTTTGGCGTCGGCGTCAAAGGCATCGAGGTCTACATCCGGAAAAACTCCGTTATCAGCATCCCATCGGCCGATCGTCGATTCTTCATTCATTAGCCGAAACTCGGTTCCGGGTGCGTCGCCCCGCTCGATCGTTAGCGTAGAATGAGCCAAACCCGAACGATTCTGATTACTGCCGGACACGTGGCTGACATGCTCTGGCTCTATCCGGACGGGAGGAACACCGACCGACGTCACACTAACCGGGCGAGGAACGGAATTAAATGGTTTAGGCGGAACATACGCCGGCGATTCTTCCGATCGGGCGGCCAGGAGCCTGGACCCGCATTCATCACAAAAACGGGATGAATCGAGATTCGCCGATTGACATGATTGACATCTGATCATTAGATGATTGCGGCCCGTGGCACCCAATCCCTTCGGGCATCGTTTGAAGTTATTTTACCCTCTAACGCCTAATTTGGTAAATCGTAATTCTACCTCAGATTTACGTCAAACGCTTAAGGTAAGTTCGCAGGGAATCCTAACGGCGTAAGAGCATCCCGATTTTTTTGAAACATACGGGAAAATCGTGTCGTAAGACTCAGTTGATTAAGACAGATCAATCCACATTGGTTATACTCGGATATTCGGAAAATCACATTTTTGTTGAGGACTAGAATAATATGGCATTGAGCCGTAAGAAAAAGATCATCGGCGGGGTCGTAGCCGCTGTCGTTTTGCTGGCAGTTATCATCGGCAGCATCCTGGCTACCCGGACCGACACTCCTGAAGTGACTGTCGTAAAAGTCGAGGTGCGTAAGGAGTTGCGGTCGACTGTGACATCATCGGGCGAGGTGCGGCCGATCCAGTTTATGAACCTCACCAGTGAGGTCCAGGGCCGGATCGAAGAGATCTACGTCAAGGAAGGCGACCAGGTAACCAAAGGCCAACCGCTCGTCCGGCTGGATCCCAATCAGCTGCAGTCGAACACAGATGCTCAACTGGCAGCCTATCAGGGAGCCGAGAACGAGGTGCGAGTATCCCAGTCACAAGTGATGGCCGCCCAGAATCAGCTTGCTCAAGCGCAGCAGCAGCTTAATGTTGCACAGGTCGCGGTAGATTCTGCTCGTCAGGCGGTGGTCGCAGCGCAAACCGATGTAGACAGGGCCCAGGTTGAGGTCAATGCGGCGGACCGTGAATTTAAGCGAAATGCTCAGCTTCTCGAGAGCGGTGTTATCTCACGTCAGCTTTACGATGAGGCAAAGGATCGCGTTGACAACGCTCTCGCTGCCCTCAGAACCTCGAAAGCTAATCTCGAATCACGTCAGATCTCGATCCGAGATGCCCAGGCGAGGGTCGCGCAGCAGAATGTGGCCGTACGTGACGCAAGACGTTCCGTGGAAACGGCGAACCTCAGCGTTTCTTCGAGTCAATCGCGAGCCACTCAACAGGCCGCTACACTTCGCGGACAGAAGAGCCAACGTGACAAAACCCTCCAGGTTGCTCCGATCAATGGCGTGATAGCTGAAATTCCGTCTAAGGTCGGAACCTTCGCCGTCGCAGGCCTTTCGACAACAGCTTTGTTGACGATAGCCGACATGTCGACGATCAACGTCGAAGTAAAGGTCGACGAGACGTCGATCGACCGGGTCGAAGTCGGACAAAGGGCCAAGATCAAGGTCGACGCCTTCGGCGATAAAGAGATCATCGGCGAAGTGATCCAGAAAACCCCGCTGGCCGTTGGTAAGTCCCAAACAAGCGGCGGCCTTTCGACCAATATCAATGTTCAGGAAGCGAAAGAATTCCGCGTCGTCATAGAAATGAAGGATCTTTCGGACGATATGAAGAGTGGCCTCAGGCCCGGAATGAGCGCGACCGCCGAGATAACCACCAAAACGGTTGAGAACGTGATCGCCGTCCCCTTGCAGGCTGTGATCGAGAAGAAGCCGGACGCCCAGGCCACCCCGACCATCCAGGGAGATACTCCCCCGCCTCCAGGAGACAAGCCCAAGATGATCACCGGCGTTTATGTACTCGACGGCAACAAAGCGAAGTTCGTTGAAGTGACCACGGGGATAATTGGAGAGTCGGACCGACAGATCATAAGTGGCTTAAAGGAGGGCGACGAGGTCATAACCGGGCCAAGCCGGATACTTAATACGCTGAAAGAAGGGACGATCATTAAGAAGCAAACCAAGAAAGACGGCGATAACTCGAACAGAGTATAGAATGTACAGGTTTATGGACGAAGAAAACGGGAACGGCCACTCCCCTGCCTCCGGGCCGGGAAACGAAATGCTCATAAGCATGAGGAACATCTGGAAAACATACCAGATGGGCACCGAGGAACTTCATGCATTGAGAGACGTTTCTTTCGAGGTCAAACGAAACGAGTATCTCGCTATCATTGGGCCGTCGGGGTCTGGAAAATCGACGCTGATGAACCTGATCGGATGCCTGGACTCGCCCACGAAAGGCGAATACTGGATCAACGGCAACCTTGTTTCAGACATGTCGGATGACGAACTCGCGCGTATTCGCAACAAAGAGATCGGATTTGTTTTTCAGACATTTAACCTACTTGCTCGGGCCACAGCTCTTCACAATGTCGAGCTTCCGCTCATCTATGCGGGGATGCGGGCCGGTGAACGGCACGACCAGGCGCAGGCAGCCCTTGCTTCGGTCGAACTAGGCGACCGTGTCATGCACCGCCCTAACGAACTGTCGGGCGGACAGCGGCAGCGTGTTGCCATCGCTCGTGCACTCGTTAACCACCCTTCTATCCTGCTCGCGGATGAACCCACCGGAGCCCTGGATTCAAAAACGAGCCAGGAGATCATGCAGTTGTTCGAGACCTTGCATACAGACGGAAATACGATAATTCTGGTTACCCATGAACACGAGATCGCCGAACGGGCTCATCGTATAATCACGATTCGCGACGGCCGTATCGAGAGCGACGAAATGCAAAAATAATGGAATCTGTGCCCGCGTACGTGTCGGTAGTATTTATACTGACGACCTTTGCGACGGTCGGGTTTCTAATTCACGCGATCAAGTCCGTCGGGACCGACAAGTTACCTTCTAAGGTCCTCATATTCATTTTGCCGTTATGGATATTCTTCCAGGCGGCACTTTCTCTAGGCGGCTTTTACCTGGAGACCGGCTCCTTTCCGCCAAGATTGCTCCTATTCGGTGTAGGGCCAACCTTGCTGCTCATAGCGGCATACTTAGCATTTTTCCGCGACAGCTTCATCAACAAACTTCCACTTAAGACGCTAACTCTCTTACACGTAATCCGAGTACCGGTTGAGCTTGTGCTTTACTGGCTTTTCGTCGCCGAGCAGGTTCCAGAGATCATGACATTTGAAGGGCAGAACTTTGATATCCTTTCGGGGTTTCTCGCCCCGATAGTCTTTCTTACTGCTTTCCGGAGAGATGGAACAATCCGATGGCTGTTGATCGCTCACAACCTCCTCGGCCTTTTACTGCTAACAAATATAGTTGCAACTGCGGTCGTTTCACTTCCCTCTCCGATGCAGATGACGGCTTTCGACCAGCCAAATCGAGCAGTACTATTTTTCCCCTATATTTGGCTTCCGACTATCGTCGTGCCGATAGTTTTCTTTGCACACCTATCGAGCCTCTGGAAATTGTTTAGCGGCCGTGATGAATAACACATCGTTCAGTAAGTTCTGGTTTATAATCGGAGGCAAATGGGCATTGTAGCCACTTTGCATTTATTCAAGGAATCGTTTCGCCTCGCCCTCCTAAGCCTGCGATCCAACAAACTGAGGACATTTTTGACGTTGCTGGGCGTGATCGTCGGGGTCACATCGGTGATCGCAGTGATCACTATTATCACCGGGCTGGATACCACAGTGGCCTCAGCATTCTCATCTCAGGGCTCGACCGTCTTCAGTGTGGCTAAGCGCCCTCTCGTGATCACCTCTCGAGAAGACATGATCAAATTCAACCGGCGTAAAGAGGTCACAAAAGAAGATGCTGACGGGATCGAACGCCAATGCAGGTCGTGCTCGCGTATCGGTACCGCGATCAATGGAATGGGGATGGTCAAATACGGCGATAATAAGTCCGAAGGTGTCGCGGTTAGAGGGCTTTCTGCGAAGATGTTCAGTATCGAGAATGTAACGCTTCAGTCGGGTCGAAACTGGACCGACCAGGAGGCTGCGAGCGGCAGAAATGTTTGTGTTATCGGTACCGACCTCCTCGAGAACGTATTCAACGGTCGCGATGCAGAAACTGTAATTGGCAAGGCGATACGAGTTGACGGGGTACCGTACGAGATACTGGGTGTGGCATCCCCGTTTGGAAAGGTGCTTGGTTTTTCTCGAGATAATTTTGTTTATATACCTTTTCAATCCGGGCAGCGAATGTTTGGCGTTCGCGACTCAATAACCGTGCATATACAGGTCGACGATTCGGCCGATTTCGAAACAGCTCAGGATGAAGTGCGGGCGATAATGCGGAACCGCAGAGGGAAAACTTCGGCGGATGAAGAAGACGGTTTTTCACTCGAATCGCAGGACGCCTTCCTGGCGATCTATGACAGTGCCACGTCCGGGATCTACGCTGCAACTATCGCTGTCGCCGCGGTTTCGCTGGTTGTCGGCGGCATCGTAGTAATGAACATCATGCTCGTATCCGTAACCGAAAGAACACGTGAGATCGGACTTAGAAAGGCTGTCGGCGCCCGTAAACGCGACATTTTACAGCAGTTTTTGATCGAGGCCGTGACAGTGACAGCTGCGGGAGGTGTACTGGGAATTATCGCGGGTTACGGACTTGCTTTTCTCCTTGCGCTTGCAATGGGCTTTCCGATCTCCATACGGATCGATTCAGCATTGATGGGAGTAGGCGTTTCCCTCGTCGTCGGTATCGCAAGTGGGCTCTATCCGGCTATGCGGGCCGCACAGCTCGACCCTATCGAAGCAATGCGAAATGAATAGTCTCTACAATCATGAAGATAGCCTCCTTTAAAGATTCGGCTGTCATGGCCATGGATACCCTCAGGACGAATAAGCTGCGATCTGGCCTGACGATACTCGGCGTGACCGTCGGTGTGGTCACTATACTTGCGATGGTCTCCATTATCCAGGGACTCAACCGAGCATTCTCGGACCAGATAGAATCTCTTGGTTCGAATACGATATTTGTTTCCAAGTTCGACCCAAGCTTCGGAAGGCAGCCGGGACCGGAAGAACGCCAACGTAAGGAGCTTACGATCGCGGATGCCGATGCGATCCGGATCGAAGTTCCGACTGCGGTCGGAGTGTCACCGATCCAGCGAGAACTCGCGGTCACGATACGTTTTAAAGATAAGCAGTCAGATACCCCAATTCTGATCGGCGCAACTCCCTATTATGAATTCACTCATTCACAATTCGTCGATCATGGCCGATTTGTCACCGATAGCGATATGCACGGCCGAACTAATGTAGTCGTTCTCGGCCGTGACCTTGTAAGGGCCCTGTTTTCCGAAGGCGAAGACCCGATCGGAGCTGAATTAAAGATCGACGGAAATCCTTTTCGCGTGGTCGGAGTGATGAGTTTTCTCGGATCTTTCTTTGGTCAGTCTCGCGACAATCTTGTTTTCATACCGCTGTCGACAGCGCAAAAATTCTACCCGAGGATCGATCCGCCCCAATCGGTATTTGTAATAATCATCCGGCCAAAAACACGGGCTGACGTAAAACAGACGATCAATGAAACGGCGGATGTACTCCGCACACGCCGCGGCGTGAAATCAGGGGAGAAGGAGAATTTTGGTATATCGTCACAGGATGCCCTTCTGGATATTTACATCCAGCTAACCGGAGCTACATACCTGGTCCTAACAGCAATATCCGCCGTCGCGTTGATGATAGGAGGGATCGGCGTGATGAACATTATGCTGGTCTCAGTGACAGAACGGACCAAGGAAATTGGGATCCGAAAGGCGGTGGGTGCCACCCGCTCGAGCATTCTCGCCCAATTCCTAGCGGAAGCTGTCGTGTTGACCGCGATCGGCGGTACAGCCGGGGTCGTCATCGGCGAGATACTAAGCCTTCTCATTAACACCTATTCACCATTGCCGGCTTATATCCCTATTTGGGCGATTTTTGTCGGGGTTATCGTATCGGCGGGCGTCGGAGTCATTTTCGGCGTCTTCCCCGCAATGAAAGCGGCCAATCTAGACCCTATCGAAGCCCTTCGCTTCGAGTAGCTTGGAAGTCGACAAAATCGTGGCTCGTATTATACGCAGGAATTAGTTAATCTTACCTAGATGAATCTCGCCGAAACCATAAGGCTCGCTTTCTCTGCCATTTGGGCCCATAAGCTTAGATCGTTCTTAACTTTACTCGGAATGATAATCGGGATGACCGCTTTCATGGTCGTGCTGTCGCTGCTTCAAGGTTTCAACGGTTACGTTGATGAAAAGATCGCCGGTATCGGTTCGAATACATTTACTATTTCCCGGTTTAGTTTTGAAGATTTCAAAGACACGGACACACTTGCGGCAGCACAGCGGCGTAATACAGAGCTGACATTTGATGAACTTGATTTTCTTCGTGACAAATCTCAGTTGATAGGGCAGATCGCAGCCCGATCAGGCAACACTACGAGTTCTGTGCGTCACGGTGAAGATAGTTTGGAAGATGTTTCAATTACAGGTTCGGAGCCTGAGATTCGAGAGATCAACAACCTCGATATCGCCGAAGGGCGATTTTTCACCAAAACAGAAAATGATAATTCGATGCGTGTTGCATACATTGGCCGCGACATAGCAACCAATTTGTTTCCGCACGGCGGAGCGGTCGGCGGGGAGATTACCATCCGCGGTATTCCTTACAAGATAATAGGCATCCAGACCGCAAAGGGTACCGTTTTTGGATTTCCTCAGGATAATTTTGTGGATGTTCCAATCAAGACTTTTAGTCAAAATTTCGGCGGGCTGCGACGTGGACGAGCTCCCGATTTTATCGCTGCTCCTAAAGCAGGCGTTAAAATGGCGGACGCTGTTGACGAAGTGAAAACTCTTCTGCGAATAAAGCGGAAAATACCTTCGGGTGAGAAAGATAATTTCGGCATCATCACCCCCGATGCCATCAGCGGTCTGCGAGAAAGTTTATTCGGGACGATCTCGACAGTTATTCTGGTCGTGCCCTCGATCGCGCTAGTTGTCGGAGCGATCGTCATTATGAATATCATGCTTGTTGCGGTTACCGAGCGGACCAAAGAGATCGGCATCCGCAAATCGCTTGGAGCGAAACAGTCGGACATTCTTAGACAATTTCTTTTTGAATCTGGAACACTTTCCGCTATCGGAGGGATTATCGGGCTTATTCTGGCTATTATTATTGGTCAGATCATCACTGCATTTGTATTCCCGACCAAGATACCGTGGTGGTCGGCGGTTATCGCTATCGGCGTCTCCGCGGTGGTTGGGATATTAGCAGGGTTATTTCCTGCCTGGAAAGCGGCCCAACTTGATCCGATCGAAGCTCTGCGAGCCGATTAGAATGAAATTTCTACGAGGAGCATTTTACGAGAATTTGAGGATGGCGTTCGACACGCTGCTCACTAATAAACTGCGCTCCTTTTTGACGATCATCGGCGTTGTGGTGGGCGTTATAACTGTGATGCTAATTTCATCCGTCATTAGCGGTATCGGGCTGGCGGTAGAGAATCAAGTCAAATCTTTCGGAACGAAAACAATTTTTGTAAGCAAAAGAGACGCAGGTATTCAAATTGGACGGCCAAGCCGTGAACAGCGTATGCGTCCGGACCTTACGCTTGAGGATGCTCTAGCACTGCGCGTCCTTTCTGAGGTTGAAACTTCGGTCCCACTGCTAAACGTATCGAGCGGATTTTTTGGGAATCGGACCGTTGTCGCCGCAAACGGAAAACAGACATCGAATATTGGACTAAGCGGCACACTTCCCGAAGTTCAGCTTGCCGGAACAGAAACTCTTATCGAAGGCCGTTGGTTTACGCAGTCTGAGAATGATGCCAGGAGTGACGTATGCCTGATAGGCGATACGGTAAAGGAAACATTTTACCCATATCAATCGCCCATAGGTGAAACCCTGAATATTAACGGCCGGGAGTTCACGATCATCGGATACTTGCAAAAAAAGGAGCAGTTGCTTGGCGGCGGCGGCAATAATGATTCGAGCAATACGATCTATATACCGTTTCACGCTGCTTTAAGGATAAAGCCTAATGCGGATGATATTCGTATTATGGTCATTGCCAAAGAAGGACGATTACGAGAGGCCCGCGACCAAGTCGAAGACCTCCTCCGCGTCAGACGACAAGTCAGCTACGGCAAACCTAACAATTTTTCAACTTCAACTGCCGACAGTATTATCGATAATTTCCGATCGATCACGGCTGGGGTTGCCATGGCAATGATCGTCATCTCGTCCATAGGGCTCATGATCGGCGGGATCGGCGTGATGAACATCATGCTGGTATCCGTTACTGAACGGACACGTGAGATCGGCATCCGAAAGGCCGTCGGTGCCAAACAAAGCGATATATTATTGCAATTTTTGATTGAAGCGGGTACGCTCACCGGCTTTGGCGGACTTGTCGGGCTTATCATCGGTTGGAGTCTTACTCTTCTAGTCAGCCTCGTTTTCCCGTCGTATGTTCCCTGGTGGGCCCCGCCGCTCGGCTTCTTCGCCAGCGTAGGGATCGGCCTGATCTTCGGCATCTGGCCAGCGTGGAAAGCGGCCCGGCTGGACCCGATCGAATCGCTCAGATATGAATAGATGAGGCCGTCTGGAAACTGATCGAGGCGGCCTCTTTTTTTGGGTTAGGGGAAGCTCAGTGGTTAGTACTTAGCCTTTGGAGGTTATGAGCTATAGCAATGAGGCCGAACTCTACGTTCACTTTGTCGATACCTCTAAGTAAG
>JBGSWW010000164.1:0-6628 GCA_041751735.1 Pyrinomonadaceae bacterium
CGACTCCGAAACCTCTTTGACTTTGCTGTAAGTCTCGTCGGATGTTGCAATTCCACGAATAACCTCAACCAGTTTCATAAGAGGAACGGGATTGAAAAAGTGCATTCCGATGACCTTATCCGGACGCTTTGTGACACCGGCGATCTTGGTTATCGAGATAGAGGATGTGTTCGTCGCGAGGATCGCTTCTGACCCCGTGACTGAATCGATCTTTTGGAATATTTGCTTCTTTACATCGAAGTTTTCCGTGGCTGCCTCGACTATTAGGCCGCAGGGAGCAAGATCATGGAGTGAAGTTGTCGACCTTATCCGACCGAGGATCTCACCTTTCTGTTCCTCAGTTATCTTTTCTTTCTTTACGAAACGGTCGAGGCTTTTGGTTACGTTGGCGATCCCCTTATTTACTGCGTCTTCAGAGATATCGCACAGCACGACATCGATTCCTACAGAGGCAGCGGTTTGTGCGATACCGTTACCCATTGTCCCTGCCCCAATTACGCCTATTGATTCATTCATATTCAATTTTCCAAAAGTTCTCGTTCCTTCGAAATAACTCTGACTCAATGTGTCCCGGCACCCTTAACCACCGCAAGCGGCAATTATTTGACGGGTGGTTCGATCTTCAGATCACTCGGTCTATAGCTGTATTCATCGACCCAAAGGGAATTCGGATTATCTTCATCAATTTTGCCGACTTTTAGTTCCTGGCGACGATCAAACCTTTTTCGTCTACCCAATATCGATTCTCATAGAACCATATCTTTTCTGAGCCTTTAGTATCCTGGTGTCTATTTTGATACTTGGTATATTCTCGCAAGATTCTCACACGTGCATTTTTAAGATTTGCTTCAACCTCCGAATACTCCGAGCTGATTTTCCCAAGAACCTGAAAAGTTGACTGCATCTTAGAACGAAGTAATCCCGGAAAGCAGAGGCTTTTAGATCTTGTCCATACCCCGGCGTCATTTTCACAGTATAGGCCGCCATCCACATCTAGCTCGCCGATATGGCGTTTGGAATTTCCCTCAACAATATCGTAGACAACCTGCCTGCGATCGGGCGGAAGATATTTGTAAGCCCACGTTTCGGTGCTTTTCAGGGCCGCGTTATCGAAGCGCTGCAGCTTCGACGTAACTATCCTTGGGATTCCTCGTGCTTTTTCTAGAAGCTCGTAATACTGATTTTCGAAGGACTCTTTTGTAACAGAGCTACTCTGGGCTCCAACCGCAGAACTAAGAAGTAGAACGATGAATAGACCCGAATAATTTTTGAAGATAGATGAGAGTAGTTTCATTGAAATAAATAGGCTTCACTGCCAACTGTTTGGCGGAGGAGCCGCACTTGTGAATCCTGTAGACCCAGTGCCGAGATAAAGCCCCTTGCCGAGATCGCCAAGCAGAAACCAGAGCCCATAGACACCGAGAGCCGTCCCCAAAGGAAAGCTAAAAAGCGACAGGACGCTGACGACTATACCGAGGGTGCGTCCGATACTTTGCTGCTGCCGGATCTTAAAGCCGGTGAAAAGGTAAAGTGCTGAAAAGACGGCGATAACGACGCAGACTACCACGGCAACCACGAGCACCACGCCCCCGGCGATCCTTGCGTCGTTATTTCCGCCTGCACCGATCAGAGCAACGCCAAAGACACCATACATGATCAAGAGAAAAACTCCTGTCAATAATGTCAGCCCGCCCTGAATGAGGATGAGTATTCCGAGTAAATTGTTATGGTCTTTTGCTGTCATAGGGGTCACCTCAAATTGTTTTTGCGGCCGTCGCAATTCTAACTCAGAATACGACGACCGCAAATGATTTGTTGCGAAAACCGTTAACCCCTTTCGACCGCCATCGCTACCGAGTTTCCGCCGCCCAGACAGAGGGCCGCAACCCCGCGTTTGGCACCGCGGCGTTTCATTTCATAGAGAAGGGTCGTAAGGATGCGGCCGCCCGAGTTGCCGATCGCGTGTCCGAGTGCCACAGCACCTCCATTGACATTGACACGGTCCATGTCGAGGCCAAGTTCCTTCATTACCCCAAGGGCCTGGACGGAAAAGGCCTCGTTCAGCTCGAAAAGGTCGACCGACGACATTTCCCAGCCTGCCTTGGCGAGTACATTCTGCACGCCTCGGACGGGAGCCATCATGATGAATTTCGGCTCGATACCCGACGTAGCCGATGCAACTATGCGGCCGAGAGGCTCGATGCCCATGGACTCTGCATTTCCCGCCGAAGTCACTACAAGAGCAGAGGCACCGTCATTTACTCCGGGTGCGTTGCCCGCGGTCACGGTTCCGCCGTCCTTCTTAAATGCCGGCTTTAGCTTTCCGAGGCTCTCGGCCGTCGTATCGGCCCGCACCGGTTCGTCATAATCGAGAATGATCGGATCGCCCTTCTTTTGCGGGATCTCGACAGGGACTATCTCGTCTGAAAATCGTCCTGCTTCGCGGGCTTCATGTGCTTTTCGATGAGAGTTGAATGCAAAATCGTCCTGCTCGCCCCGCGTGATCTGATATTTATCGGCAACGACCTCACCCGTATTCCCCATGTGCCAGTCCTCAAACGGACACCAAAGCCCGTCATGGATCATAAGGTCGGTTGCGACCTGATTGCCCATGCGAAAGCCGTCGCGGGCAGTCTGCAGAGCGTAAGGTATGTTCGACATCGATTCCATGCCTCCTGCGACGACGTATTCGGCGTCACCAAGTTGGATCGCCTGCGAGGCTAATGCCACAGCTCGCAAGCCGGAGCCGCAGACCATATTAATGGTCAGGGCCGAGACTTCTGGCTGCAGGCCCGCTTTGATCGCGGCCTGACGTGCCGGAGCCTGGCCAATTCCCGCTTGAACGACGCAGCCCATTATGACTTCGTCAACCTTATCGCCTTCGATACCCGCGCGTTTAACAGCCTCTTTGATTGCTATCGCACCCAGTTCCGGAGCCTTGAAACCCTTCAACAGGCCCTGGAATTTACCCGTTGGCGTTCTTGCCGCACTTATTATTACTGCTTCTTTATTTGCCATTGATGGTGTTTTTAAACCTCAGTTATATATGCGTGTAATATCAATCTATCAAATTCAGTTACATATCTATCTTATTCCGAATAAGCGAGGGGTTCAAACCTATTCCAACGGGCGGGTCACGAGCAGTGAAACCTGTCGAAGGCGGCCTTCTCCAGCACTTCTCGGTGCTCGGGGTGTGCGATCTTTATGAGTTCCGTCGCTCGTTGGCGGAGGTTTTTGCCATAAAGATATGCGACGCCGTATTCGGTTACTATGTAGTGCACGTGTGCGCGGGTTGTGACGACTCCCGCACCTTGTTTAAGGAAGGGTACTATCTTGCTCTCGCCGCGTGAGGTTACCGAGCGATAATCGGTTTTCCGCCTTCAGACAGCGACGCACCACGAATAAAATCCATCTGCCCTCCGACTCCCGAGTACTGGCGCCTTCCGATGGAATCCGCACATACCTGACCGGTGAGATCGACCTCGATAGCGCTGTTGATTGCCGTAACCTTAGGGTTGCGGCGGATAACGGCGGTGTCATTCACATATGCAATGTCGAGCATCAACACCTGCGGGTTGTCGGCAATAAAGTCATAGAGCTTGCGCGTGCCCATGACGAACCCGGCCACCATGCGGCCCGGGTGCTTTATTTTTAAGCGGCCGTTAATGACGCCCTTTTCGACAAGCTGGATAACGCCATCCGAGAACATCTCTGTATGTACGCCGAAATCTTTGTGATCACCCAGTGCGGCAAGGACAGCGTTTGGGATAGAGCCTATTCCCATCTGCAGCGTGGCCCCATTTTCGATCAATTCCGCAATGTGGCGCCCGATGGCGATGTCAGCCTCCGTGAGCTGGGGCACCGGGACCTCAAATAGCGGTTCGTCGACCTCAACCAGGCAGCTGATGCTGTCGACGTGGATCAGTGCATCGCCCTTTGTGCGGGGCATTTGTGGATTTACCTGAGCGATGACGCATTTTGCTGTCTCAAACGCCGCTCTCGCGACATCGATCGATACGCCGAGCGTGCAAAATCCGTGTTTATCCGGCGGCGATACGTGCAGCATGGCTACATCAAGCGGCAGGATGTTCTGGCGAAATAGGGCCGGGACCTCGGACAGGAAGACTGGCACGTAATCAGCGTGGCCTTCCAGCAAGGCCGGTCGTACATTGCCGCCTACGAAAAACGCATTCACATGAAAACTCTCGGCCATCTCAGCCGCCGCATATGGGGCCGGGCCCTCAGTATGCAAGTGAACGATCTCGACATTCCGCAGTTCCGGCGACCGGGCCGTCATCGCCTTTATCAGCTGCTGCGGGGCCGCCGCAACGCTGTGGATGAAGACGCGATCGCCGGATTTGATACACTGGACGGCTTGTTCTGGGGTGGTGAATGAACTGCTCATCATCAGGTTCAGTCTTTCGGTAGGTCGTCGACATCTGGATACAATACTAAGACCGGCTCAATAAGGCCCATTTGGATTCTGCCAATAGTCAAACCAACTCCGCGCTTTACCGACTGAAATTCATCGTCGGAACAGTCTTCGCGCACCTGGTCCATCAAGGCAATTAGCATCGCGGTCGCGGCTCTTCCGCTTTGTTGAATCTTAATGGCCGTATCTCGTGTCATAAATCAACTATTCCCCAATATCCTCATTCCAGACCTCTGGATGCTCACGAATAAACCCTTCAAGCATTTCTCTGCATTCATCCGAATCAAGGTCAATTACTTCGACGCCGTTCTCCCGCAGCCAGTCAATGCCGCCCTGGAATGTGCGGGATTCTCCGACGATCACCGTGCCGATATTGAATTGCCTCACAAGCCCGCTGCAGTACCAGCACGGTGCCAGAGTCGTGACCATTATTTTGTCGCGATATGAACGCAGCCTACCGGCCTTCCGGAAGGCATCCGTTTCTCCGTGGATGGAAGGATCGCCTTCCTGCACACGCCGATTATGGCCGCGGCCGAGCAGATTACCTTCACTATCAAACAGCGCAGCTCCGATGGGTATGCCGCCCTCGGCCAGACCCTGTCTCGCCTCCTCGATCGCGACAGCGAGCATTGCGGCTGTTTCTAATTCCATATTTTCGAGTTTAAACCGGTGCAGGGCCGCTATGCTAATCTGGTAAACATGTCGCAGAATTTTCAACCGGGTGATTTTCTGATATTTCAGCTGGAGGCCGGTTTCGCTCTGATGAGGATGTTGGATATCGAACAAAGAGAAGAAGGTGCGATCTGGCACGTGGCCGCGTATCAAGACTTCTTTCCTGATGTTGAGAGTGCCGAGGTGGCCCTGGGTTCCCCAGAAGCGTTAACCCACAGCAATCCGCATATCGCGTTAACGACCCGGGCTTTTGAAAGCACGCAGGTCGCGAGATTAGTGAATGTGCCGCTCAGCGATTCCGAATTAGAACCGCTAAAACGATGGCAGAACGATCCGAATCGTGTTGTGGCCGATCGCTCAGTCCGATTAATGCTCGGCTTGCGATGAACGCCGTTTCGTTTTCGAAAGCCGATGGGTGGTCTGTTCCGTCACGGTCGCGGGCACAAAGTCCGCGAAGTCAGCCTCGTCCAATAGTTTCCCTGTCACAGCCTCACGCGGTGTCTCGAATTCCTGAACTCGTTTTTGTTTCTTAAAGTGTTTTCTCAACTGCAGGGTCCGCCAGACCGTCTGTATATGCCAAATGCCCATCGCAATCAACAAGCCGGAGGTCGCATAGATCAACGGGTGCGTGTTTCCCTTGAATGCCAGCATGGTAAACATCAGAACGGCCAGCGTAAAACACGCCACAACCGTCATTATGCTCAGCACCAAATTCGCGGTCACGTGTTCCTGAGGCGTGATCGTCTTTTTTACGGGTTTTGAAAGGTCGGGCAGGAAGGTGCCGCATTGACGGCAATAGGTTTCGGGCGACTGGTCGGCTTGTCCGCATTTGTGACAGAACATGAATTGATTAACGAGCTTCACGGGGGAAGGTTCAATAGATATTACGCCTCTTAAGCTCCTTCCTAATAAACGACAGTTCCCTGCTCACCTGGCCGGCGGCCGACGAATTTTCCTCCGCACGGCGGATCAGGTAAGGGATCGAATCGGCAACTGGCCCATAAGGCACATATTTGGAGACATTGTAGTCGAGCGAGCCGAGCTTGTAAGAGATATTGTCGCCCATCCCATACAACTGCGAAAAGAAGATATGCGGATGATCGGCCGGGATTCCTCGATCGAACATCTTCTCGGCCAAGAGGTGTGTACTGCCCTCGTTATGGGTAGCGGCGACAAATGCCACCTCATCGACGTGCTTTAGGCAGTAATCAATGGCTGCGTCGTAGTCCTGGTCTGTAGCAGCCTTGTCTCCGTGAATAGGAGATGGGTATCCCATCTCTTTGGCCCGGGCTCTCTCCTTTTCCATATATGCACCTCGGACGAGCTTTACCGCCATAAAATAACCATCCAGGTTTGCTTGACGTCGCGCTTCTTTGAGCGACGGCAGCCGGTCGGTCCGGTACATCTGATAGGTGGTAAAGATCAGCGGGCGTTCGCGGTTGTATTTCTCCATCATATCCACCGCCAGCCGGTCGATCGCGTCCTGGATCCAGGTTTCTTCGGCATCTATGAAGAGCGGCTGGC
>JBGSWW010000165.1:0-39483 GCA_041751735.1 Pyrinomonadaceae bacterium
GTCGGGTGCGCGTGGATTATCCGGCCGAATTCTTCGGCGGTGGTTTCGAGGGCCATAGCGACGACGCATTCGGCGAGCAGCTCGGTAGCATGCGGGCCGATGATGTGAACGCCAAGTACCTCGTCGTATTTGGTTTCGGCGACGATCTTGACGAAGCCATCTGTTTCACCGAGGATGCGGGCTTTGCCTGAAGCCGAGAAGGGGAATTTGCCGATCTTGACATCGTATCCTGCTTCCTTGGCTTTTGCTTCGGTAAGTCCGACCGAGGCGACCTCGGGATCGCAGTAGGTACAGTTTGGGACTAGGTTCTGTTTGATCGGCTCGACCTTCTTGCCCGCGATCTTTTCGACGACCATAATTCCTTCTTTCGAAGCAAGGTGAGCAAGCCAGGCTGTATCGATGACATCGCCGATGGCAAAGATCCCGGGCTCGTCCGTCTCACAAAATTCGTTGACCTTGACCGTTCCTCTCGGGTTAACGACGACCTTGGTCTTGTCGAGTCCGAGATTTTCGAGATAGGGCATTCGCCCGACAGCGACGAGCAGCATCTCGGCTTCGAATGAAACGTCATCGCCCTTGGCGTTCTTACCTGAGACGACGACACCTTTCTTGTTCTTCTCCATCTTGTCGAGCTTGATGCCTGTCTCACATCTGATGCCCTGCTTTTTGAAGGCTCGGGCGAGTTCTTTCGAAACGTCGGCGTCCTCGATAGGCACGATGCGGTCCAGGAGTTCGACGACGGTCGTCTCACATCCAAATCGGTGATATACGCTTGCAAACTCCACTCCGACGGCACCCGAGCCCATGACGATCATCGATTTTGGGACGTTCTGCAGTTCGAGGATCTGATCGGAATTTACTACCTGCTTTCCATCCGTTTCAAATCCAGGTATCGGGCGCACAACAGATCCCGTAGCAATGATGATGTTTTTCGTCTCAAGTGTTTCCTTTTTGCCGTCGGCCAGATCGATCTCAACTTTTCCTTTCCCGGCGATCTTGCCGTGGCCATTGAAGACCGTGACCTTGTTCTTTTTCATCAGATAGGTCACGCCAGCGGCATTCTTATCAACGATACCCGATTTATATTTTTGTACGCCTGACCAATCGTATTCCAATCCGGTAACTTTCAGGCCAAAATCTTCAAAGTGGCCGGCCTTTTGATAAAGATGCGCCGCGTTAAGCAAGGCCTTTGTGGGGATGCATCCGCGGAGACCGCATGTGCCGCCGAGCTTGGCATCCTTTTCTTTTTCGATGATCGCGACCTTTAACCCGATCTGTGCAGCGCGCACAGCGGCGACATACCCGCCGGGCCCGGCTCCGATGATAGTTACGTCAAATTGTTCAGCCAATTCATTAACCTCGTCTGATAATTTAGTTTAAATCGAAACTATCATTATAGGATTTCGGTGAATTACAGGCTAGTAGAGTGCTACGGAAGAAGTGATACTCCTGTTTTGACCGACGTTTCGTATAATGAAATATATGAACGAAGAAGTGGAACGAGATGAAAAACTTTCTGAGGCGAGAGCCAGAACGAAGGAGCTTCAGCAGGAATTCGCGGAGCGAGGGGACGTTCTCGGATGGTTTGACGCACTATACAAAGAATCGATTGGGAACAATGAAAAGATCCCGTGGGCAGACCTCGAACCGAACCATTATTTTCAGACGTGGGCGGAATCAACCGGTTTGAAAGGCGATGGACGCAGGGCACTCGTTGTGGGCTGCGGACTGGGTGACGACGCCAAATATTTGCACGATCTTGGTTTCCGGGTCACCGGATTCGATATTTCGCCAACTGCGATCGAATGGGCGAAGCGTCTGCATGCAGATACCGATATTCGATTCCAAGTCGCCGATCTTTTTGACCCCCCAACCGAGTGGACGAGAAACGGGTTCGATTTTGTACTCGAGATCTATACGATCCAGCCTCTGCCGACGGAGCTGCGGCCGCAGGTCATCGATTCGATAGCGAGTTTCGTTGGCGAGAACGGCAAGCTGGTGATCGTAACCCGCGGAAGGGAAGATGAAGAGGCGCCCGATGAAGTGCCTTGGCCAGTTTCGCGAAAAGACCTGGGCAGGCTCGAAAAGAACGGGCTTGAACTGATCGAATTCGTCACTATGCCGGCAATAAATGAAGATGAGCCGGTCCGGTTTGTAGTTGAGTACCGGAGAAAACCCTAACCGAGTCGAAACACTGCGCTTTGCTCTTCAAATTTTTCCCGAAGACTACCGCAGACCACATCGCACAGTTTGAATACCGATGCGTCAGCGATCGAATAGTACACCGTATTTCCTTCTTGTTTCCGTGATACTAGCCCAGCGTCCTGCATCATTTTGAGGTGCTTGCTAACGTTCGGTTGAGTCGAACCGACGGACGCCGCGAGCTCGGTCACGCCGAGCCGTCCATTTTCGAGCTGCTGCAGGATCTGCAGCCTTATCGATTCAGAAAGTACCTTGAATCTCGCCGCGACCAGGTCAAGGGCCTCCGGCGACACATCGCGATGTTTGATCTTTTTCATACTTGACAATATAACCACATAGGCATATGCTTATGCTCAGACAGATTGTAATATTTAAGGAGATACTTTTCAAGGACAATGATCAAACAAGCATCAGTGCATGAGATAAATGAATTATTAGATTCGGGGGGCGAATGCCAGGTGATCGACGTTCGTGAGTTTTCAGAGTTCCATAGTGAGAGAATCGCCGATGCGCAGTTAATGCCGTTGTCGAATTTTGAAAAGCATGCCGATGAGATCGACCATTCAAAACCGGTCTATATTATGTGCCGGTCGGGCAACCGGGCAAAACAGGCTGCCGAGAAATTGACGAATAAGGGTTTTACGGACATTCACGTTATCCAGGGCGGAATGGCCGCATGGGCCGGGGCCAACCTACCGATCATAAGGGGTGAATCAAAGGTATGGTCCCTTGAGCGACAGGTCAGGTTCGCGGCTGGCCTTTTCATCCTGACCGGGATCGTGCTCGGCGGGTTTGTCAGCCCATATTTTTATCTTATTTCGGCATTTGTCGGCGGCGGGCTTGTTTTCTCGGCCGCGACCGATACATGTGCTATGGGAATGGTCTTGGCACGGATGCCATGGAACAAAGGTCCTGAGAATTGTGAGCCAACAAAGACGCTAGCCAACTGATCATTTCGGGAACCGTAAAGTCATCTAGGAATGTCACCAATATTCATTTTAGGGCTTGTTCTCAGTGCGTTGATCGGGCTGTCGCTCGGTCTGATCGGCGGCGGAGGCTCTATCCTTACAGTTCCGATCCTCGTGTATTTGCTCGGCGTCAGTCCGCACGAAGCGGTATCAATGTCACTAGCCGTCGTCGGGGCGACGAGTCTTCTCGGTTCATACCTTCATTACCGGCAGGAGAATGTCGATCTTAGAAGCGGGATATTATTCGGAGGGTCAGGGATCGTTGGGGCATATCTAGGATCTCCGTTAACAATGCTGGTTTCAGCAGAGGCTCTCCTGATTATCTTTGGAATGTTGATGTTCGTTGTTGCTATTGCGATGATCTGGCGTCGTAAGCGTCAGATGGAAGAGTCACTGAATTCGTCGCATCCCGCGAAGGGTCTGATTGCCGGATTTGGAGTCGGCGTGCTGACTGGGTTTCTCGGCGTGGGAGGAGGGTTTCTCATTGTGCCGGCACTGGTTTTTTTCGGCGGGATTACCATCAAGAAAGCTATTGGCACTTCGCTATTTGTGATCTTTCTCAATTGTGTCGCCGGGCTGTCCGGACATCTTGGAGAGGCGGCGTTCGATTGGGGCCTAACCGCGATGGTGATGGGACTGGCGGTTGGCGGTGCCTTTTTCGGCACGATGCTTTCTCGTCGAATCGCGGCACATCGCTTGCGGACTATGTTCGCGGTTCTCGTATTGGGCGTTGGTGCGTTCCTGGTCGTGAAAAACTACGCGTTACTTTTCTGAAATTGTTAAACTTTACGCACCAAAAGGAGAATCTGGACTATGAAATTCAAACAATTTTACCTGGGTTGTTTATCGCACGCTTCCTATTATTTGGGATCTGAGGGCGAGGCTGCCGTGATAGATCCGCAGCGTGACGTTCAGCAGTATCTCGACGAAGCTAACGCTAACGGGCAGAAGATAAAATATGTGATCGAGACCCATTCTCATGCGGATTTTGTCAGCGGGCATATGGAACTGGCCTCAAAGACGGGCGCCCAGATCATCTACGGAGAACGCGCCAACACTCAGTTTCCGACTCTAAAAGTGAAGGACGATGAGGAACTGAATGTCGGTTCGATCAGGCTCCGGTTTTTGGAAACTCCCGGGCACACGCCGGAGGGAATTACCATCATTGCGAAAGACACCGCAGATACGGATGCACCGCTAAAGATGTTCACTGGCGACACGCTCTTTATCGGAGATGTCGGACGGCCGGATCTGATCGGCTCGAAGGGATTTACTGCTGAAGAAATGGGCGAGATGCTGTTCGATTCGCTCCGAAATAAAATCATGACATTTCCCGACGATACAGAAGTCTATCCGGCGCATGGAGCGGGCAGCCTTTGCGGCAAATCGCTTTCGAAGGAGACGTGGTCGACGTTGGGAAACCAGCGGCAATTCAATTACGCGCTCCAGCCAATGTCGAAGGAAGAGTTTGTAAAGATAGTCGCGGCAGATCAGCCCGAGGTGCCCATGTATTTTCCGCGAAGCGCGGCGAAGAATCTTGAGGGTTCCGCCGCGTTGGAGAACATTGAACGTCCGAAGCCGCTCTCAACGGAAGATGTGCTCGGTTTCGACGGCGTCGTAATAGACGTTCGGACCAATGTCGAATACGGAGCGGCTCATATCCCGAATGCGATAAATATTGCACTCGGGGGCCAGTTTGCCTCGTGGACGGGCACAATGATCCCGATCGGCACGCCGATCGCCATCGCCGCCGATACACAGGAGCAAGTTGATGAGGCATTTATGAGGCTGGCGCGGATCGGGCATGAAACGGCCACCGGCTTTATTTTGATGAAGGACTTTAGCGGAGAATTAAAAAACGTCGAGCAGATCCCCGTCAATCAGGTGCGAGAACTCGCCGATGATGGCATACAGCTCATCGACGTGAGAAGGGCAGCTGAGTACGCGAACGGACACGCAATTAACGCCGTACACGTGCCTTTAGATAAGTTGCCAAATGAGGTCGACAAGTTCGACCCGGCGAAACCCACTTATGTGATCTGCCAGAGCGGGTATCGTTCGAGCCTGGGGACCAGCGTTCTCGAAAATGCGGGGTTTGAAAAAATATATAACGTCGCCGGTGGAACATCGGCGTGGATCGCCGCCGGCTTGGAAACCGAAGTTATGTCGACAGCTTGTGCAAGCACAGTGTAGGTGATGGTTATGAAAACGGTATTATTGGCATTGTCAGCGGCATTGATATTTGCGTCCTGTGAAATGGTTCCGACGCGGACAACAGATTCGACGGGTGTTGTGGCCAAGACTGGCATAAGCGAGGCCTCGCCCGCTGAAGCCCGGCCCGCGATCGAGGCAGCTTATTCGCAGTTCATCGACGTCCGCTCGCCCGAGGAGTACGCCGAAGGCCACGCATATCGCACCCGGAATATACCCCTCGATACGTTGGCGGATAATCTAGACAAGATCGAGAAACGGGAACCGGTTTACATCATTTGCAGAACTGACAATCGCTCAAGGCAGGCTGCCGAGATCCTCGTGAATGCCGGGTTTTCACGTGCGATAGTTGTTACGGGAGGCACCGAGGCATGGAAGGCCGCCGGTATGCCCATGGGAAGTAAGTAATATGTACGAAATAATAGTATTTTTGGGCATTCTTGGCCTTTGGCTGCTCCTTCAGCTTGTGATCTTACCGCGGCTTGGATTCAACACCTGAATGCGCGGTGCTTGTGACGTCGAGTCTCGGCGAAAAAGACAGAAGAAAATATAGAATGCCAAGTGCACCCGTACACGATGCTATTACTTTTGGGCTGACGGTTCCGGTATTCGGTGCATCTCTGCTGGTGACGAATAGCTATTTCGCCGCCTTTATCGTTAGTTCTACATTTGTTTTTGGCGGATTGATGTTTGGGCCTGATCTCGACACTGTTTCCCGCCCCTATTCCCGCTGGGGACCGGTCCGGGGAATATGGCTGCCATACCGGCATTTTTTCGCCCACCGTTCCAAGTTCTCCCATGGGCTCATCTTTGGCGCACTGCTGCGTGTGATCTATTTCCTGGGGGCGGTGACGATACTTTTTCTATTATCCGCCCTACTGTATCAGTTATACGCGGGTGGCCGGTTCGCTGGTGTAGACGAGATCGCCAAGGTTTGGAGAAGAGTCGGCCAGTATTTGGGAACGGATCTCCTGATAATAGTTTTCGCGGGTTTATGGGCCGGGGCGGCGAGCCACACCTTCACCGATATGGCCGGGTCATTTATCAAAACCGGACGCAGCGGAAAATTCTTCTAGCGTTTACCGCCGGTTCGGGCAGTATGGAGCCGTAGAGCCTGCCGCCGGACAGCGTCCGAAACATTTCTGTTCTTTGAAAGTGCAACAAGATCACGGAGTTGAAGCCGGCTCATGATCGTCATTACGTTGGCGATGGGCGTTCTGGGATTTTTGGCCAGATTGTGCATGACATTATAGCTTCGCGACCATTGCCTGTTCGACGCAACCAGCCTGAGGATGTCCTCGCTTATCGAACGCATAGAGGCGATCGTCTCGACTTCCTGTTCGCTTATTCGAGGATTGTTGACCACAGCCGCCGAAACCAGACGGTTGGGATCTCGAATAAGAATGTTTCGGGCCTCACGGTCACCCTTCATAGCAAGTTTCACCCGGTCTTTGACGCCCATTCGCATGATCCTGTTGATCATCGAAACGCGTTCACCCGTAAGATCGGTTTCCTCCTCAGACTGCAGTTCACCGATGATCTTGCCTACGGCTGCCGCCCTCTGTTCGGCGGTTTCTTCATAGATCTCTTCGATAAACTCGAGCCCGAGCCAGGAGTCGTCGGTCTCGCGGTCCATCGACTCGATATGCTGCGCGATCAGGAGGGCGTCATCCAGACTTAAACCGGTGCCATCGAGATCTCCCGTAAACTCGGCTTGCTCGATAAATTCGGCCGCGGCCTCATTTCCCTGGGCTCGCAATTCATTCGCGATCTGCTCGGCGCCTCTTTCTTTTTCGAAGAACTCGCGCTTTACCTCAGTTGCCCGCCGGTCTGCCTCGGGTGTTCGCGCGGCATTTCCAAGTATCGCGTCAATGATGCCGGGACTACGGATCAACAGCTGCTGATTGAACGAGATGAGCTCCAGAAGCTGGCCGCTCTCAGTGGTCCCGGCAAACGCCTCTATCGCCGCGGGAGGGGTTGCGGAATTGGTTACAACGGCTTCGTAGATGTCGTTGGGAAGTCCCTTATTTACAGCGAAAAACGCCAACACACGGGGTGCGGCGGCCCCAGAACGAAGCGTGGATCCAAGAGAGGTCAGATCCTGGGTTCTAAGTGTGCCAAGGGAATTTTCGCGAAGCTCACTATCGGTGCCCTCCGCAAATGTCACTAGTATCTCGAGCAGGTCGTGTTGTGAAAGCGGAAGAGCGCCGCGTGATGCCGCGATCTGGGCTCCACGGGGTGCAGTCCCTTCTACCACCGAACGGACCACTGGATTAGTGGATGTTAACTCGACGCTCATAGCCGACAGGAGAAATCCTGTCATTAATCGTATAAAATATTTCGGGAGCCGGGGCCTAACGTGTTCTGTCTCCCGATATTATCACAACCAACTGTTTACTTGAGAAGCACCGCGGCTATACTAGAGTGGTACGCGGGTATACCAGACATTTGTTTCAATAACCCAACCAGCCACATAGTACTTCAATTTTCTTAGAATAATGATTAAAGACGAACTTAAACAAAAAATTTCCGATCATGATTCGCGGGTCGGGGTGATAGGGCTCGGGTATGTAGGCCTGCCGCTGATCATCGAGTTTTGCCTCAAGGGATTCGAGGCCATCGGCTTCGAGGTCGACAAGCACAAGACGGCCGAGATCAACGCCGGGCGTTCATATATCGTTGATGTCACCAATGAGAATGTAAAAAAATGCGTCGATGCGGGTAAGCTTACCGCAACAACTGACTTCAGCGAACTCACCAAATGTGACGTAATAATCATCTGTGTTCCCACCCCCTTGCGCAAAACGAAGGATCCGGACATGTCATATATTCTGACGGCCGGCGCAGAGATCCAGAATTACATGCGTAAGGGCCAACTGATCATTTTGGAATCAACTACGTATCCGGGCACAACCGACGAAGTGCTAAAGCCGATGTTCGAGGAGAAAGGTTTTAAGCTTGACGAAGATTTCCTCCTTGCCTTTTCACCCGAGCGTGTCGACCCCGGCAATCCTCAGTTTCAGACGCATAATATTCCGAAAGTGGTTGGCGGGGTGTCGGAAGATTCGACCGAGATTGCTGCTCAACTTTACGGCGAGATCGTCGAGCAGGTGCATCCGGTTTCGTCGGCACGCGTGGCCGAAGCCGCCAAGCTCTGGGAGAACACGTTCAGGGCGATAAACATTGGTATGGCTAACGAAATGGCAAAGCTTTGCAACGCTCTTAGCATCGATACATGGGAAGTAGTGCGGGCAGCAGCGACCAAGCCATTTGGATTTATGCCGTTCTTCCCCGGGCCGGGAATCGGCGGCCACTGTATCCCGCTCGATCCGCACTATTTATCCTGGAAAGCGAGGCAGCATGGATTTGATTCCAAATTTATCTCTCTCGCCGAACAGATCAACTCGACGATGCCCAATTACGTCGTCGAACTCGCGACAACGGCATTGAACGAAGTCAAGAAATCCGTTAACGGTTCTAAGATCGTCATCCTCGGCGTGGCGTATAAAAAAGACATCGACGATATGAGGGAATCACCCGCTTTGTCGATCATCGACCTTTTGCGGGCCGATGGAGCTGAGGTGTGTTATCACGATCCATTCGTAGACGAGGTCACATTTGATCATGCGTACACGATCGGTGACGGCGAATCGCTTCGCAATCAGGAGTTAACAGACGATCTGATCTCCACGTCCGACTGCGTGATCATCTGCACTGACCACTCGGATCTGGATTACGGACGCGTGTGTGAGCTTGCAGCACTCGTGGTCGATACCCGCAATGCCCTTTCTGCTGAAACGCGAAACGGAAGCAAGGCAACGGTCGTCCGACTCTGATGCTTAAGGTCCTACTCATCGCCGGTGCTCGGCCCAACTTTATGAAGGTCGCGCCGATCTATGCCGAAATGACACGGAGGCCTGATGAGTTTAGGCCGAAGATCGTTCACACCGGACAGCATTACGGTGCGGCGATGTCCGATACATTCTTTAGTGAACTCGGGATGCCTAAGCCCGACGTTCATCTCGGCGTTGGGTCCGGTTCTCACGCTGTCCAGACGGCCAGGATCATGACGGAATTCGAGCCGGTCGTCCTGCGGGAGGATCCCAACTGGGTGCTGGTGGTCGGTGACGTAAACTCGACGATCGCCTGTGCTCTTGTTTGTTCAAAACTGGGCGTTAAGGTCGCACACGTTGAAGCAGGACTGCGTTCCGGCGACCGGACAATGCCGGAGGAGATCAACCGTATTTTGACCGATGCGATCTCAGACCTCTTGCTCACGACATCACAGGACGCTGGCGAAAATCTTGAAAAAGAGGGAATTCCAAAGGAGAAGATCCGATTTGTTGGCAATGTCATGATCGATTCGCTGTTCGAGCATCTTAAGCTTTCCGAATCATCGAATATCAGGCACGACATGGGAATCACCGAGGGGGAATATGGGGTAATCACGCTTCACCGGCCCTCGAACGTTGACGATCGTGACGTGTTTTCAAAGATATTAGACGCGTTAGTGGCCGTGGCCGAACGCCTGCCGATCATTTTTCCGGTTCATCCGCGCACACGAGCAAAGATCGCGGAATTCGGATTTTCAGCTATTATCGCGAATTCGAAGATCAAGCTGGTAGAGCCACTCGGTTACCTTGATTTCCTGCGGTTGTACAGCGGTGCGAGGCTTGTATTGACCGACTCCGGAGGACTTCAGGAAGAAACGACCGTGTTGGGCATACCCTGCCTGACCTTACGCGAAAACACTGAAAGGCCGATCACAATAGAGCTCGGAACCAACCGTCTGGTGGGCACATATCCCGGGTCGATCATTGGGGCCGCTGTTGAAGAGCTGGCGGAAGACCTCGGAACAGCGACGCATCAGATCCCGCCGCTGTGGGACGGCAAATCCGCGGCCCGCATTTGCGATGAATTAGTGAAACAGGTCCCTTAGCGACGCCCTATTTTTTCTCCATCGGGTAACCCGCATTCTTCCAGGCTTGGGTTCCACCCACTAAAGCATAACCGTTATCAAATCCTCGCCGTTTTAATTCAGATACCAAACTGGCACTGGTGTGTTCGGCCGGTCAGGAACAGTAGGCGATGATCTTCTTGTCCTTTGGAAGGTCCTTGATCTTTTCAGGCAGCTTGTCCATCGGGATGTTTACAGCGCCTTTTATACGTTCGGCCTCATAAGCAGAGGACGCCCGCGTATCGACAAACATGGCTCCTCCGCTATCAAAAACGGCTTTCGCATCCGCCAAGGTGATCCGAGCGGCGTCATCCTCCGGCGCGGGCGATGCCGGGACAGTCGTATTTGCTTTTAGGGCGTTTGGGGCCGGTTTATTATCGGCCACTGTTGTAGAGGCCGGTTGACAGCCCAGGGCCACAACTACAAAAGCAAACGCGATCGAACAGAATGTTAGGGTTGCTTTCTTCATAAGCTATTTCTCACCAAATGCCTCCAGTACTTCGTCGGCATGGGCCGCAACATCTACTTTATCAAAGATCTTCACGATCTTGCCGCTTTCGTCGATCAGAAAGGTCTTGCGGTTCGTGCCCATATACTTCTTGCCGTACATACTCTTTTCGCCCCAGACGCCGTAATCGTTAACGATCTTTTTATCGGTATCGGCGAGCAGATCAAACGGAAGCTGGAACTTTGATATAAAATTCTGATGCGACTTTTCGTCGTCGGTTGAGACGCCAAGAACGCGGATACCTTTGCCGCGGTAAACCTCGTCCGCGTCACGAAATGAGCACGCTTCTTTTGTACAGCCCGGCGTATCATCTTTTGGGTAAAAATACAGCACGACGCGCTTACCCTTGAGATCGGCAAGCTTCACGTCATTTCCATTTTGGTCTTTCGCGTTAAAATCCGGTGCAATATCGCCCTCTTTCAGCATAATCCTCCGAGAATATATAATCAGTTTTCTAAATTATACGCGGGTCCCGCATAAAACGAAACATGAAGCTCACTAGCGAGAACAAGGCCCTTTCACAGCTTAAGGCCATCAAGGACGAGCTAAAGGAAGAGATCGCCGGCAATTACGAGCAGCTCGCCAAGAGCTGTAAGACATGCGAAACCCCGGGTGCCTGCTGCCTCGACGCTCATTTTGTCAACGTTCATATAACGCGGCTTGAGTCGAAAGCCATCAAGGATGCCCTAGTCTCGTTGCCGGATGCGAAACGGGGTGAGGTCTATCGACAGATCGATATGGCGATCGAGAAGTACGGCCTCGAGCCTGATATCAATTCGTTTGGACGAACATATGCGTGTCCCTTGTTTGAACGCGGCACCGGGTGCCTCGTCCATGATGAAGGTAAGCCGGTCCCATGTATCGTCCATGCTTGCTACGAGAATTTTGCGGACTTGCCGCCCGAGGAGATCCAGGCTACGGCCGAACGGCAGATCGCATCCTTAAATAAGCACACATACGGACGTGATCCGCAATATTCGCCTATTCCGCTTGCGTTGAAACAAGTCATTTGATCCCCCGAGTTCCTATTTCACTTGGGCCGGAGTGGACAGGTCCGAATTATATGCGTCCAATTCGCATTTCCATTTGCCGTCTACTTTCTTCCAAACCTCAAGATATTTCCCCTCATCCATTACCGGGCCTTTCTTGGGGTCGGTAAATGTCATTCGCCAGGTTCCACTGGTGTAGCCTACCTCGCCGCTTTCGGCGACGTGGACAACAGCGGGTACCCAGCTTATGTCAAGGTCCTTCAGGGCTACTAATTCCATCCAACCTTTCTTTATCGCCTCCTTGCCCTTCTGAAGGGGTTGGTTTGGCGGCAGCGTCGCTCCGTCGTCCGTCATAAAACCAACAACGGCGTCGACATCTTTTCTCGAAGCCGCTTCGGACCAGGCTATGTCCGCCGCACGCAGCTCGGCATTGTCTGCAGCTCGGTTTGGGACGGCTTTTACTGAATTTGCGGGTGCAGTATTACTGATGACCGCGGAGGCATTGGAGGAATTTGTATTCGACACATTATTTGCCGCATCGGGGCCGCAACCCACCGACAACATTAGTGCAGTCATAGTGAACATGCACGCGAGCTTCAATTTCATAGACCAACCTCCTTTGTTGCGTGGTGCCAGTTCAAAGTCTGAACCGGTAAAAAGCTCAATCTTTGACGGACCTAATTTTTAGAATCTTCCCGCAAAGTCGCGCAAAACCAAATGACGCGGAGATCTGATTCTGCTCCGATTCTTTTCAATCGCCCTTTCCCAACCTAGGTCGGACGTCTAAGCTTTCCGCCGAGGACGGTCATCGGGTAGAGCAGGATTACGAATATGATGTGGTACCAGGCCGGGGCCATCCGCCAGGTGAATCCCTCGACAGCAATGCCGACGATCACCAGGATTATGCCGAGTGTCATGGTCGAGCGGCGGTATTCACCGGCGACGAGCGCCGCCATGTAGCCGGCAATGATCGATGTCAAGATGCTTCTTATCAGCATGACCAGCGAGATCGTGTTGTCGTGCGGCGGCGTGCTGCCATCGGCAAAGGCAGTCTGGATCGCCTGTGAATGTCGGCTCCACCAATCCGCAAATATTTGTCCCATCAAAGCATCGCTGCCAACCCACACGATCGACCAAACGATGAAGCCGACGATCACGCCGAGAATGACCTTTAACATTTGATTCCTCCGATACTAAAAAATTAATGGGAAGACGGAACACCTGATTTCCCTTCCCCTTGAGTGTGAGGAAACTTTATTCGGGGTGACCGTGAAAGTCAATTTCTGGATCGGTCGAAGGCAAACTCGAACAATGAAAGAGGCAAGCACGGACGCTTGCCCTCCAGTCCCAGCATTATTATTTCGTTACTTGATCTCGAGATCAAACGGCATCAAGAGCATGGCTTCGCCTCGACTCATGCGGTCGATCAGGGCGGCGTAACGGAAGACGCGACGCATTCCCTCGGGAAGTGAGGATAGAAACGAGGCCTGTGCTTTTTCCTCAGCATCCTTTTGGGCCCGTTCTTCGGCCGAAAGCGACGTGTCGCTCGAGAAAAATGTTTCGAGAAACGGCTTTGGCTCGGGAAGGACTATTCGGCGAACGTCTTTATCGACCGGCATCTCGGCAAGCTCCTTTGCGATCGAGATCGCCTTTTCGAGGCCGCCAAATTCGTCTATCAGGCCGTTAGCCTTGGCTTGTGTGCCTGTCCAGACACGGCCCTGGCCGAGAGAATTGACCTCCTCGACGGATTTGTTTCGGCCTTTGGCTACTTTTGGGACGAAGTTGTCGAAATAGATGCTGTTGGTCTGCTGCTCCATCTTGGCTCGTTCCTCGGGCGTCCATTTCTCGGTCTCGCGAAATATGCCGGCGTTCTTACCGCGCAAAGTGTATTCATTGGTAACGCCAAGCCAGTCGTATAGGCCCTTGATGACAGGTTTGCCCATGAAGACACCAATCGAGCCCGTGATGGTTGCAGGTTCGGCGACGATCTTGTTGGCATTGCATGCGATGTAATATCCACCCGATGCTGCCACGTCACCCATCGAAACGACGACAGGTTTTTGTGTCTTGGCATTCTCGATCGCATACCACATCATGTCCGAAGCGAGTGCCGAGCCTCCCGGCGAATCAACGCGGAGGACGATCGCTTTTATGGATTTATCATTCGCGGCAGTGTTCACCGCCTCGACGATCGTGTCGGAGCCGACCATTTCGCCGGATAAAGGACTATTGCTCGACCTTCCGATATTGATCGCTCCCGATGCATATATAACGGCTATTTTTTCACCGTTGTTCAGACCAAGGCTGTCTGACGGTATCTCGCGATATGCTCCGCCGCGAATCGTTCGCAGCTTTTCGTTGTCTTTATAACCGAGCTTTGTTTTAAGATCATTCTCGACCTGTTCACGGTAATAAGCCTCATCGATCAGGCCGAGGGATTTCGCCTGGATCGCATTGTACGGTGCTCCGTCGACCAGAGCCTGCACATCCTCGGCAGATTTCTTTCTCGATTCCGCCACGGCTGTGGTGAACCGGGTTACGTATTCATCGAGTATGGCATTGACCACTTCACGCTGCCCCTCGGACATTTCCTCGCGGGTAAACCGGTCGGGAGCGTTCTTATATTTCGGGCCGATCTGGATAACGTCGGCCTCGATTCCAAGCTTGTCCAGCGAGCCCTTGTAAAACATGGCTTCTGCCGCGAATCCATTTATATATATGTCCCCGGCGGGCGGTAGAAAGACCTTGTCGGCCGCGGTCGCGATATAGTATTCACGATTCATGCCGAGCTCCATATATGCATACACCGGCTTGCCAGAGGTCTTGAAATCGACGATCGCGTCGCGCAGTTCGCCCGCCTTGCCCCAACCTATCCCCGGGAAGTTGATGTCAAGCATGACACCGCCGATGCGTTTGTCGACCTTTGCCTTTCTAAGCTGGGTAAGGAGGCCGGTAAAGGACTGCTGGGGTGCGATTCCGATCGCTCTCGCGAGCTCGTCCTCGGGAACGTAATCCGGCAGCGCCCCCGAAATACTGAGGACTAGCACGCTGTTGTCCGACACATCCGGCCGGCCCATCGTGCGGACGGCGAAAATGAGGCCGATAATACCGACCACCACGAGTGCGAAGAGTATGCCGCCAAGTAATAAAAAGACCTTTGCTGTTTTAGACATTGCCATGGTTTAGAATCTTATAATAAATCCGAAAGGTATCGCATTTAACCCACAAACTTAAATACGATGTCGGGAGCGAAAAGTTTGTCTTATCAGAAAAGTGAGCCCTGCTGCTCCAATATCTCTGGATCGACGAACGGCAGGCCAAGACGTGAGCGTAGTTTATTTACGGTCGCCGGTGCGAAGCCCTCGAAGTAGTTGTCGGAGTAAATGTGGACCTCATCCGCGGGAAGTTTGCCGATCTCGGCGGTCCAACGATCGAGAACGTCGTCGCGGTGACGATAGATGCGGTCAAACCTTGGAATGTCGCGTTCGCCCATGATCCTTATATAACGGAAAGCATTGGTGTCGCGGGACGCCGAGCGAAACATTATCTCGCGGTCGACCCATTTTCCTTCGACAAGGCAAAGTGAAACGCCGGCCTTTTCTAGCAGTGTGAAAACACGGTCGACAAACCACCCTGCGTTTCTGAATTCCATCGCAAATCGGTATCCTGCCGGCAGGTCTTCAAGGTACCGATCTAGAGCGACGATATTATCGTCGACAGCCTCGAATGCAGCTGGAAACTGTATCAGGAATATACCGAGCTTTTCGCGGAGTATCGCCGCCCGCTCGACGAAGTCGGCAGTGATCTTGGAACTTGGCCCGCGAAGGGCACGGTCGTGAGTGATCTCGCGGGGGAATTTCAGACTGAATGTGAAATTTGGCGGCGTTTCGTCATACCAGTTTTGCAGCGTTGTTTCCGCCGGTATCCCGTAGAGGGTTGCATCAACCTCGATCGTGTCGAATATACGCGAGTACAACCCAAGCATCTCATCGCGTTTAGTGCCCCGCGGGTAAAACACGGTCCGGCCGCCGACGGGTGTGATCCAGTCGTCGTATCCCCAACTCTGACAACCTATACGGTACAGTCTGTCCGGCATTTGTCACTGCATCTCAAGCACCCGAATTCTGCAAAAAGGCATCCAATCGCTTCACGTTCGATGACCGGTGTCGGCGGGCATAAGCAAAATGTGTTTATAATATATGTTCCGCCTATCGATTAGTTTATTCCTTTAAATATGTCAAAAAAAGGTTCCGTCTTAATCTGTGATGACGAAGAGATCATGCGTGATGTGCTTGGGACTATTCTGTCCGGGGCCGGATACCGTGTTGACATCTCGAAGACGGGGGAAGAGGCGATCGACGCATATTCGCGAAAGGCCTTTGACGTCGTCCTGATGGATGTCTCGATGCCCGGCATCGGTGGATTGACCGCGCTCGAACAACTGATCTCGGCCGATGCCGAGGCCGTCGTACTTATGGTAACGGCATATGCGACATTCGACACGGCAATATCAGCCTGGGAAAAAGGCGCTTCCGGAGTCATCAGAAAGCCGTTTCAGAATGAGCAAATCCTGTCTCTGGTCGCCAAGGGAATTCGCAAACGCCGCAAAGAAGAAGAACGCCAGTCTCTCCGCCACGCAATGATCCGTTCGGTGAAACGTGAGGGTTTCATCGGAAGATCCGAGGTGATGGAGAACGTATTCAGGCTTGTAGACCGCGTCGCGACTGCGCGTTCGACGGTTTTGGTGACTGGCGAAAGCGGTACGGGAAAGGAACTGGTCGCGAAAGCGATCCATGAGGCCAGCCCGCGGTCCCAATGTCCATTCGTCGTCGTGAATTGCTCCAATATCCCGTCAGAGCTGCTGGAATCGGAGCTTTTTGGTCACACAAAGGGAGCGTTCACCGGAGCCGTCGCTGCAAAAAAAGGCCTCTTCGAAGTCGCGGATACAGGCTCGATCTTTCTCGATGAGATCGGCGATCTGAGGCCGGAAACGCAGGTGCGCTTGCTGCGGGTTATCCAGGAGAGGGAATTCACTCCGGTTGGCGACACGACCCCGGTCAAGGTTGACGTCCGCATTATCGCCGCAACGAATGTTGACCTGAAAGAAGCAGTTCGAAATGGCCAGTTTCGCGAAGATCTTTATTACAGGCTCTCGGTCGTACCGCTCGAACTCCCGCCGCTTAGAACACGCCGCGAGGACATTCTGCCGCTGGCTCAGCATTTTATTCGTAAATATGCTGCCGAGAACGGCCGGGAGATATCAGACACGATCCGACCGGATGTGCTCTCACTGCTCGAAAATTACAATTATCCCGGAAACGTGCGGGAACTCGAGAACATTATAGAACGGGCTATCGTGATAGCCCCGACGGATGAGATCACTGTGGAGTGCCTCCGGCCGGAAGTTCGCGACCCTAACCTCGCGTTAGAAATGATGGCTGCTACAGAGGGCGTTTCAGGAAATATCGATCTCGCCCGCGGGGTCAATTTCTATGACGAGGTCAAAAAGTTTGAGATCGACCTGATCCGGCGCTCACTCGACCAAACCGGCGGGCATCAGTCCCGGGCAGCACGCTTGCTCGGATTGAACGCCACAACGCTTAATTCAAAGATAAAGAACTATAATATTGATCACCGCTAACAACCTTTTGTCCGAAAATTTGAAGTTTTCTACAGATTATCATTTTAACTGAACAAGGCGGTCCACCTGCCGAGCGTCTGAGATCCTCTAACTTTTCCTCGAAACGCCATATTTATCGGGTCTTCATCGATCGATGATCGTTGTGATGCTCGGTGGTACGCGACTTGCAAACTATCATTACGTATCTTTACCAAGCCGCTCTGGTTTTCACCTCAAAGGGCGGCTTTCCAGACAGCCGTCCGGGTAAATGCGTGGTACCGCGAAAAGGCTGATCGGCCCGGCCCGATATATGTGTTCACGCTATATTTCGGCTCGCGACTGAGTCCGACTCTTTTTTCCAAGGAGAAGTATGAAAAAACTTTTAATATCTAGTTTCTTGATTTTGGCAAGTACTTTATTAGTACTTGGCCAGACCTCATCCGGCGTTACCGGTACCGTCACAGATAGTACCGGCGCCATTATCCCCGGAGTGCAGGTTACGCTCGTGGATACAAAAACCGGTAGTGAATTGACCACTACCGCAAACGACCAGGGGCAGTATACGTTCAATAACCTACAGCCTGGCCCTGGCTACAGGATCACCTTTCGGGCTCCGGGCTTTCAGACCCAGGTGCTCGACCAGGTACAGATCGCGGTCGGTCAAACACAAACACAGAACGTATCATTGACTGCTGGACAGGTTACCGAAACTGTCGAAGTCGTTTCCACCAGCGGTGACGTTTCGCTCAACACGACTGACGCTAGTGTAGGTAACGTGATCAGTACGCGCCAGCTCAGGGAACTTCCGATACAGATCCGGGGAAGTCCGGCGGCCCTTCTGGGCCTGCAGCCGGGCGTGATCGGTACCAATAATGGGACCGGGGCGGCCAACCGGGTAGGATCTGTCACAGGATCGCGTGCCGACCAGGGTAACATTACCGTCGATGGCATCGATGCCAACGATCAGACCACAGGACAGGCATTCAACACGGTCGCTAATGCTCCGATCGACTCCATTCAGGAGTTTCGGGGAACCGTTGCCGGACTAGGTGCCTCAGAAGGTCGATCGAGCGGCGGTCAGGTCCAGCTCAAGACAAACAGCGGTACCAACGAGTACCACGGTAATATCCGCGAGTACTATCGCGACGAGCGGCTCGCGGCTAACGAGTTCTTTAGCAATAGGGCCGGTCTCAACGCAGCCGGCGCGCCTGTTAGCCCTCGTCCGAGGCTTCGACGTCACCAGTTCGGCGGTAGCCTTGGAGGCCCTCTTCCGTTTCCCAATTTCGGAGAGAATAACGGTCCGTTGTTTCGCAGCGGCAAGAACAAGCTGTTCTTCTTCTTTGATAATGAAAGAAGACGAGATAGGTCCCAGACCGCAGTGTCGCGGACAGTACCTCTTGCAACCTTTAGAGCTGGCAATCTCGGCTACATTCGTGCCACCCATGCGACCACGGGAGCGGCATGTCCAGCGGCACCGCGTGCAGAGAGGCCGGATGAAGTAGGCTGTATCGGTTATCTTACCCCCGCACAGATCCAGGCTATTGACCCGGCTGGGATCGGTGTCAACAGCGCGCTTCTCAACCTCTACAACTCGAGGTTCCCGTTACCGAACGATCTGACTCTCGGAAACGGTATCAATACCGGCGGTTTTCGGTTCAATGCTCCTAACGTTCGTGATGACAGTATATACACGACGCGTTTCGATGCTGTGCCAACGGATCGCCAGCGCGTCTTCCTCAGAATGACGTTCACACAACGTGACTCTACGAACTCCGTCCAGTTCCTGCCTGGCGACGACAATTCGGTTACGTTCAAGGACAGAAGTTACGGGATCGCAACGGGTCACACCTGGATCATCACTCCGAGCCTGACGAACGTAGCTACCGTCGGCGTAACCAAGCAGCAGAACTTCTTTTCGCCGCCTGATGAACAGCCGCAGTTTCCGTATAACTTTGCTGGCGGCACGCTAGGCAACCCGTTCCCCGGCATGAGCTATCAGGATCGTTTAGTTACGGTGCCAACCATCAGGAATGATGTTACCTGGACCAAAGGCAATCACACGTTGGTCTTCGGTGGGCAATGGAAGCCTATTCGACAGTTCTCAACGCTTAGAAACGATTTTACCTTCGTGACCCTCGGTCTCGGCGGTGTTGGTATCACAAGCAACTTCGGGGCCTTCGATAACCCCAACGCGGCGTCGCTGCGTCCGTCTAATCTACAACTTGGAACGGCCGCTGCTCCAGCTGCCGCCATAGCGAATTACGATCAGGCGTTGGCGACCTTGCTAGGCAGAATTGCCACGACAACGACGAATTACAACTTCGACGCGTCAGGCACGGCACTTGCGCCGGGCTCGGGCAAAGAGCGTAATTACGAATATAACGAGTATGAGTTCTATGTCCAGGACAATTGGAAGATCAGAAACGATCTAACCCTAAACCTTGGCCTTAGATACTCGTTCTATCCCCCGCCCTTTGAGACCAATGGTGCGATGGCGACGGATACGACCGATTGGAAAGCACTACTAGCGCTGCGTCAGGCTAACGCTGCTGCGGGTATAGCAGGGGATAACGCGGAACCATTCCTCGTATATCAACTTGCCGGTCCGGTGAATAACGGGCCCGACCTTTATGCTCCGGATAGGAACAATTGGGCACCGCGTGTAGGATTCGCGTATGCCCCGTCGTTCCAGAGCGGCCTGTTAGGCACCATCTTTGGTGATCGTAAGGCCTCGATTCGCGGCGGATACGGAGTGACGTACGATCGCGTGACAGGTGCTGTCCTTTTCATTCAGAACCAGCTCGACTACCTGTTCCAGGGTTCAGGGGCAAACAGCTTCGGAAGCACAAATCCGAGGACTGCCCTGCAGAACGACCCTCGGTTTACGAGTGTAAATACGATCCCAGCTGCTGCGGTCACGACGCCGCCGTCAGCGACCAGGCCGTCGGTCACGCCGTTCGTTTCGGCTGCTGGAGTACCCTCAGGGATTGTGACCGGAACGGGAGCGTTCAACTACACGATAGACCATAATTTCAAGACCCCTTATTCTCATCTCTGGGACGTCGGTTTCCAGAGGGAACTGCCGGGGAACCATCTGATCGATGTCGCTTATGTTGGTCGAATGGGCCGCTCTCTGCTTACGCAGTCGGATCCGGCTCAGGTGACCAACTTTAAGGATCCGGCGTCGGGTCAGACACTTTTGGACGCTTTCAACAACCTTCAGGCTCAGCTTCTGGGCGGGGCAACAACTGCAACGGTTACGTCCATTCCTTGGTTCGAAAACCAGTTCGCGCTTGGTTTTGCCGCTCTCCGCCCTGGTCAGAACTGTACGAGCTTCGGCATTGCCGGGGTCACCAACTGCACGCAGTTGGCGGCGTCACAGTCCGCGGCATTTTTCCGGCGGGGCGACACTTCCGATGCGATACAAGCCATGAGGGCACTGAGGTTCATTCGCAATAATGTGGGCCTAAGCGCGCAGTTTGCTGCTAATCTGTACATCGCCAACCAGGGTGAATCGGATTACCATGGGATGCTTGTCAGCATGCAGAAAAGGTTTTCAAATGGCTTTGAGTACGATCTAAATTATACGTTCTCGAAGGCAATCGATAACCAGTCCACCATCACGAACACTGTTTCGGGTGCGGTCATCTGTGACGCGGCAAATCCGGATCGATGCCGTTCGCCGGCCGATTTTGACCTTCGTCACCTGTTCAACGCCAACTTTATCGTTGATCTTCCGGTCGGCCGGAACCGCAGGTTCGGCGGCGGTATGAATCGATGGGTAGACGGCATTGTAGGTGGCTGGACCGTCTCGGGCATCTTGAATATGCGCTCAGGGCTGCCGTTTAGCCCTGCACCTTCTGGTGGCTCGTTCCCAACGAGCTATGTCTATTCAAGTCCGGCGATCATCACGGACTACGCTCCTTTCCGAGCGGTGGACATCCGCGATCTGCCTAATAACACGATCCAGTACTTTGCAGATCCCGTTGCAGCCAATGCAGCTCTCCGCGACCCGAAACATGGGGAGATCGGTACACGCAACGGACTGTATGGGCCGATGTTCTGGGTGCTTGATATGGGCTTGGCGAAGAAGTTCAGCCTGCCTTGGTCTGAAACACAGCGGATCACGTTCCGTGCTGATGCCTTCAACGTAACCAACACGCATATCTTCGGACTGCCGGGTGTTACGAGACAGGCGGTTGCGACCCCGTCGCAGACCTTCGGTCAGATCACGGGATCGGCAAGCAGTGCTCGCGAGATCCAAGTTGCCCTCCGCTGGGATTTCTAATTCCTAAGGATTTAACCTTTAAAAGGCTGAGGCCTCCTTTCCGGGAGGCCTTTTTTTATTGGATGAGCGGTGCGTTCTTATCAAGACACCTTGAACACTTCCGGCAAGAGCGGCTCATTGAAATAGACGCTGTCGATCGAGAAGGACCACTCTCGCTTGTTAACACCAACATCTATCTGACCATCGGTGGTAACGGTGATCTTATATCTGGTTGGCAATATCAACTGACCAGCTTTCTTGAAGTCGGAGAAATCTTCCTCCATCGTGTACCGCTCAACACGCGAGCTTGACCGGGTATCGGTGGAACTTAGCCCGATACTTGGCTCGGTCGTGTAATGATACTCCGTTCGTACATGGCGGAATGAATCGGTATCGAAAAACATGCTGATCCTCAGGACGCCGGTCCTTGATGAAGAGTACTTTACCTTGTAGCATTCTCGGCCGTCGATCTTGGTTGTGCCGGCAAGCTCCAGTTTGACCTTCGACTTGGAAGCCACATCCAACAACGGCCAGCCGTTTGAAAGGACTCCGGATAAGAGGTTGTCCTTGGTGATGGAGCTCTGGGCGCGCAGGTATTCCGCGAGCATCGTTCTTCTGCCCGACGGCCTTCCAAGTGTCTGGTCCTTGCCGTCGAATGCGATCTTCTCGTACGGGTATAAAGGTGCCTCGAAAAGCATCGCGAAAAGCAACTTATTGCCCTCGGTCGCCATCTGGCCCGGGCCGCTAAGGGCAATCGTACCTTCGATTTGAGATCTGATCCGCCCTTCACCAACATAAACTCGGGTTTTCGCCGCAGCGATCGCGTCTGGAGTTCCGATCGAAGCGAGGTGTTTAGCGACAAGTGTGTCGACCGTTATCTTGACGGCTTTTTCGTCAGTACCTCCGGCAACTTGGGCATTTGCCGTTACGACTAAAGTAATAGAAACAAGGAACAGAAATAGTGTGTTGATCGTGTAATTCATATTTATGTCAGCCCCCAGTAAAATTCTATCGAATTTTACTGGGCAAATATATGCGTAACGTCCTAGCGAAGCGCGTCGCCTGGCGATCATTGTCACCCTACCGCAGGATAGCTAGACCAAACCAGCGGGCACCAACCCCGGGCCGCACGCCTGCTCGGATCGAACGCAGCCGTGCTTAATTCAAAGATAAAAAACTATAAAGATAAAAAACCATAATATTGATCACCGCTAATAACCTTTTGTCCGAGAATATGAAGTTTTCTACAAGATTGCTTTTTTCGTTGGCACCAGGATATCCAGTCATTGGCCATGACGCGTGTCGCTCCTCGAGATCAAAGCCCCGTATTTATCGGGTTTGCGTAAACCGTTCGACTCCTCAACGTTCCGTGGTACGAAACTTGCAAAACCTTCACTCCGTATAATTTACCGAGCCGCTTTGGTTTTACCACAAGGAGCGACTCTTCATACAGCCGTCACGGTGAAGTGCGTGGTACCGTGGCCGGCCGATCGGCGAAGCCGATACATTTATATTCACGCTTCATACAGACTCAAGACAATCGTGCTGATCGGTTTAGCATCCGTTTTCGCACCTGTGAGTGAGTCACGATTCATACCAAAGGAGAGAAAGATGAGAAATTTATTAACATCTGCTTTTTTGATTTTAGTCAGTTCGATCTTCGTACTGGCCCAGACACAGTCGGGCCTGACGGGCGTCGTTACTGACCCGACCGGCGCCATCGTGCCGGGTGCCAAGGTCACGTTACTTGACACGAAGACGGGACGTGAGCAGACGACCGTCACGAATGATGAAGGAAGCTACCGTTTCAACGCTATTGAACCGGGCGCAGGGTTTAGACTCACGTTTTCGCGTGAGGGTTTTCAGACAGTGGTCATTAACGAAGTGCAGATATCGGTCGGTAGGATCGACACTCAAAATGCTGAGTTATCTGCAGGTGCAATATCGGCAGTTGTCGAGGTTGTTTCTACCTCCGGTGATGCATCTCTAAACACTAACGATGCCAGTATCGGTAATGTTATCAGTTCACGGCAGCTCAAGGAACTTCCTATTCAGATCAGAGGAACCCCCGCTGCTCTTATTGGTCTTCAGCCTGGTGCTGTAGGCACTAACGTTTTTGCGGGTGCGACCGGCGGAAACGTAACTGGCTCAGTCGCCGGCTCACGTGCCGACCAAGGCAATATTACTGTCGACGGCATTGATGCCAATGACGTAGTCACCGGCCAAGCGTTCGCAACAGTCGCCAATGCTCCGATCGATTCGATCCAGGAGTTCCGCGGCACGGTCGCCGGTCAGGACGCTTCGGCAGGCAGGAGCGGTGGGCAGGTGCAGCTAAAGACAAACAGTGGAAGCAACGAATTTCACGGAAATCTCCGTGAGTACTATCGTAATGAAAACGCAGTTTCTAACACGTTCTTCAACAACCGTAACAACATTGCAAGGCCTAAACTCCGTCGGCATCAGTACGGCGGCAGCTTTGGTGGTCCCCTTCCAATGTTCAATTTCGGTGAAAATAACGGGCCGGCTTTTCGGAGCGGTCGCGACAAGTTATTTTTCTTCACCGATGTAGAGATCAGACGTGACCGATCAGAACTGACGAATTCACGCACCGTGCCGTTACAGAGCCGCCGTGAAGGACGCATCGGATACATTCGCCAAACCAATGCCGATACGGGAGCTACATGTACTACAGCGGCCCGAGCCGATAACCCTGGTACAGCTGGATGTATCGGTTACCTGACCCCGGCTCAAATACAGGCACTCGATCCCCTAGGTATCGGTGTGAATACCGCGCTGAACGATCTTTATAACTCGCGTTTCCCGCTGCCGAACGACTTGTCGGGCGGGGACGGCAGAAACACGGGATTATATCGATGGAACTCGCCTAATGTTCGGGACGACAAGATCTATACATTCCGATTTGATGCGACGCCGACAGATCGCCAGACTGCGTTCGTCCGTACGACGATCACAAATAGGGATTCCACTAACGCTCTCGAGTTTCTCCCCCAGGATGAGGACGCGACGACATTTAAAGATAGAAGCTGGTCTCTGGCGATGGGCCATACGTGGAACATCAAGACGAACCTTACCAACACTTTGACAGTGGGCTGGTCGAAGCAGAAGAACTACTTCTCGCCGCCCAGTGATAATCCATCGTTCCCTTATTTCTTCAGCGGCGGTAATATTGGTCAGCCATTTGTACGCGGAGACTATCAGGATCGTATCGTGAACACCCCCACGTACCGGGACGACCTCACCTGGACACGTGGCTCGCATACCTTCATGGCAGGAGTTTCCTATAAGCCGATCCGTCACAAAACTACCCTTACGCTGGACTTCAATTTTGTTACGCTGGGGATAGGAACCTCTAATCTTAATACGGTTGCCGGCTTCCCGAATTTACGTCCGGCCGACTTGTTGAACAACAGTACGGCGATCAACAGTTACGACTCCGCCTTTGCGACCGCTCTTGGTCGTATAGCGGCGGTCACCACTAACTTTAACTACAATGCCAGCCTTCAGCCGGTCCCCGCGGGAACCGGAAAGATCCGAAATTACGGATATAACGAATACGAAGGCTTCGTCCAGGATAATTGGAAGATCCGAAGTGATCTGACACTTAATCTTGGCGTGCGATATGCGTTGATGCCGGCTCCTTACGAGGAGAACGGTATCATGGCAACAGCACGGACAGATTGGCGGGATCTGCTGGCTATCCGACTGGCTAATGCTGAAGCGGGAATCTCTGGAGATTCGGCCGAGCCGTTCCTTACATACGATCTCGCGGGCAAAACCAATAACGCAGCTCCGCTTTACAAAACGGACAAAAACAACTTCGCACCACGCATAGGTTTCGCATGGAACCCGGCTGGCGACGGATTTCTTGGCTCGCTGTTTGGTGACCGTAAAACGGTCATTCGCGGAAGCTACGATATGACGCACGACCGGTTAGCGGGAGGCGGCATACTTTTCATTCAGAACCAATGGGATTACCTGTTCCAGAATGGGGCCAGCAAGAACTTTACCGGTACAAATCCGTACACCCTCTTGCAGACGGGCCCGCGTTTCACGTCAGTCAATTCTGTTCCTGTAGCAGCTCAATTGACTCCTCCGGTCGTTACTCGTCCATATACGCCGTTCGTTGATAACGGAGTTCCGTTCGGAACGGCAAACGACGCAGGCGGGAACTCGAACTATGTGATCGACGAGAATTTCAAGACTCCGTACTCACATCTGTTCAGTTTTGGTGTCCAAAGGGAACTTCCCGGAAACCATCTAATTGATGTTTCTTACGTGGGCCGTTTAGGACGAGATCTGTTCGTGCAGTCGGATGCTGCACAGGTCACGAATTTCAGGGACCCGGCATCAGGTCAAAGGTTATTTGACGCCTTTAACCAGGTCCAGGCGGCTCTGGCAGCTTGTGCACCAAATCTAACCGCGGCTCAATGCCGGGCTACTGTACCGGCGATCCCATGGTTCGAGAATCAGGTGGGCCCGGCTACACTCGCCTCATATGGCGCACAGTGCAACCAGTTTGGTCTCGGCGCTAATTGTACTCAGCTTGCTATCAGCCAGTCGAGTAACTTCTTCCAGATCGGTGATACGTCGGATACTTTGCAGAACTTGCTTGCGATCGGACTCATCAATCCTAACGTAGGTCTGAGTGCTCAATTTCCGGCAAATGCTTATGTGACCAATCAGGGTACCTCCGACTATCACGGTATGCTGGTTAGTTTGCAGAAGCGTTTTTCACGTGGCTTCGAGTATGAACTGAATTACACGTTCTCGAAATCACTGGATAACAATTCGACCGTCCAGAACACACTCTTTGGCGGACTGGTTTGCGATATCACAAATCCGGACATATGCCGTGGGCCGTCGGCCTTCGACATACGTCATCTGTTCAACGCTAACTTTATCGTTGATCTTCCGTTCGGACGCGGTCGGGCTTTTGGGGGTAACACGAATCGCTTCGTTGATTTCTTCCTCGGCGGCTGGACCGTATCTGGTATCGTAAGTGCCCGCTCAGGCCTACCTGTAAGCGCGTCACCTTCGGCCAGTTCATTCCCGCTCGGTTACCTTCTAGCTAGCCCGGCGCTCGTGGTTGGTGATCCATCGGCATTCCGGATGGACCTCAGGACTACAGACACCGGCGTTCTGCAATACTTCGCAGATCCGGATGCTGCACAAGCGGCATTGCGCGATCCGCGGCATGGAGAGCTTGGATCGAGAAATGCGTTTCGAGGCCCGGGGTTCTGGGGTATCGATATGGGACTTGCCAAGAAGTTTACAGCTCCCTGGAGCGAGGGACATCGATTTACGCTTCGCGTGGACGCTTTCAACCTGACGAATACTCCGATGTTTGCTACACCGAATCTTACTCGGAATGGCCCGAACTTCGGCGTTATCTCGGCCACGTCGAATACACCGCGTGAACTGCAGTTTGCTGTCCGCTACGATTTTTGATCCAGCGGAAACTGACCTTTAAAGGGCTTGAGGCTGTCTGAAAAGACGGCCTCTTTTTTTATAAATGGTTAAGATTTCTCTGGGAATCTTAGATGCGATCTTAACGGCACTTGCTAAACGCTGTCGACAGTGAACGGCAACTTGCTGGTGTCTAACGGTCTCAACCATCATCGCTTCACGACCTCGCCCGCGATCGAGACGCGGTCCGGATTATCCGAATAATTGGAGATATCTACAAAATTACTGACGAGTTACTCGGGCCTTCTTTTTAACCTAAACTCTGATAATCGCCTATCTAGAGTTAAATAAGGCCCTTAGCTTCCGAGCGGCTTGATAAATGAAAATGGCACGAGATTTGCAAACGGAGTGTCGAGTAATTCCATCTTATACAACTTATCATGCGGGCCTGCCGGCTAGAGCCGGGCGTTACTTTGAAGGGATAGTGGACAGCGGCAATTGTTCATGATCGTAATCCTTCCTTCCGATTTGCCTTCGAGTCATACTTTCGCACTTATTTGTTAGGTGAAGTCTTACACTTTTAGGAGGAACAATGAGGAGATTTACTAAATTGTTGATAGTGATCGCGGCCATTTTAATGGCCCAGATGGCTATTCAGGCTCAGACCACGGGAGCCATAGCGGGTGCTGTCACAGACCCGAATGGCGCCTACGTCCCCGGCGCGACCGTTATAATAAAAGGTGAGGGCGGCCAGGAGTTCAAGGCGGTCACAAATGACAGCGGAACTTACTCTGTCCCAGCTGTTCAAAACGGAATCTACACGGTCACAGTGTCTGTGACCGGTTTCAAAACCTCCACAGTTACAAACGTGAAAGTCGACGTGGGCACTCCGAAAACTGTAGACGTACGTCTCGAGCTCGGAAACGTCGGCGAGACGGTCGAGGTCGCCAGTGGCGGCGAGGTACTGCAAACGCAGACCGCGACGGTTGGCAGCACGATCACGGGTAGACAGATCTCTGAAACGCCTATTTCCTCGCGCGACGCTTTGGATCTCATCCTGAAGCTGCCCGGGGTCGCTTCCGTAGGTGCGCCGCGTCGATCATCGATCAACGGGTTGCCCAAGGCCGCTATTCAGATCACGACCGACGGAGTTGACGTTCAGGTCAATGACGCGAGATCAAGCGACGGATTTTTTACCTTTGTTCGGCCGCGCGTCGATGCGATTGACGAGGTAACTATCTCGACGGCCAATCCGGGAGCCGAGAGCTCGGGCGATGGTGCCATACAAGTGCGGTTTGTTACCAAGCGCGGAAATAACAATTATACGGGATCAGCTTATGCTCAAATTCGTAACAGGTGGTTAAATTCGGCATATTGGTACAACAACCGCGACTTCACGACCGTTGGAGTCAACAATATTGATGGAAAGGCGCTACGGGACGATATCAAGTTATTCCAGCCCGGGGTCGCCGTCGGGGGACCGATTCCTTTGTTTAATTTTGGTGAAGGCGGCCCGATGTTCCATTCGGGCAAGGATAAGGCATTCTTTTTTGTCAATTACGAACAGTTTCGGCTTCCGGGGTCGCTTACGCGTAACCGCACAGTCGCGAACGCCGCTGTTCAGCAAGGTATTTACAGCTACCAGGTCGCCGGTGTGACGCGGACGGTAAATTTGTTTAATATTGCTGCCGCAGCAGGGTTACCTTCGACTATCGACTCAACCGTGAATACTGTTTTGAACGAAATTAATGCCGCGACGACCGGCACGGGGACTTTCTCCGATATTGCCGGTAATGTCAATGCACGGCGTTTTAGTTTCCAGAATGTAACCAATGGCTTTCGTGAGTTTTTGGCCGTTCGCTTGGACTTCAATATACATAAAAACCACAGCATAGAGTATGTCCAGAACAGGCAAGTTTTTCACCCATCGATAGATACTATAAATGGGGCCGATGCACCGTTCCCGGGCGGCAAATCTTTTGGTCAGGGCGGGGTCAGAAAATCTTGGGTTGGTGCGGTCCGCTCGACTTTGTCTCGGAATATCGTAAACGAGGCCCGGTTTGCTCAAGCCGGCGGTGGAACTGAGTTTAACCAGGGTTCTGGGCCGGACGAATTCACCAGCCAGGGCGGTTTTTCTCTCGGTGCATTGCTGCCGGGAACGACTGCTCTGCGTGCGGGGGCATCCAACAGTACGACCTTCAGCACTACACCCGTCGGCGATTTTACTGATAACCTTACTTGGATCAAAGGAAATCATACCATCAACATTGGCGGCCAGCGAAAATTCACCAAAGATGAGACGACGGCAGTGGGCAGATGGGTTCCTTCGGTTGCCTTTGGTGTAGCCTCAACTGACACTGCGGCATTCACCTTGTTTACGGGCGGTGCCAACGGCAATATTCCCGGCGCAAATACAGACCAACTCGCCGAGGCACGCGCCTTTTATGCTGGGCTGACCGGACGGGTACTCTCATACACCAATACCGCGGTTCTTACTGCGGATGGAAAGTTTGCGGCCCATGGCACGAGCCGCATAACGAGCGTCGAGCACACCCAATACGGACTTTACGCACAGGACTCGTGGCGTATGCGGCCGAACCTAACCCTAAGTTACGGTCTAAGATGGCAGCCGCAGCTTGGTGTGGTAAACGCTACCAAGAACCAATCGAGGCTTATTGACTTCGCCATGGTTTACGGAACTTCGGGTGAAGGAAACATTTTTCGTCCGGGTACGTTTACAGGTACTGCAGCTCAAAACCGGCTTCTCGAAGTAGGCGAAAAGATATTGCCAGACGACTGGAGCAATTTTGCTCCGTCAGTCGGTGTTGTTTGGAGCCCGAACTTTGGCGCCAATTCATTTTTTGGAAAAGTGTTCGGGTTGAACGGAAAATCGGTTATTCGGGGAGGTTATTCAACCGCGTTCGTCCGCGAAGGGCTCAACGTCTCTAGCCAGGTTGTGGCCGGACCTGGAGGCACTAGAAATATTAGCAGATCTACCGCAATCACCGGGAGCCTTACGCTCGGAACACTTTTCCGCACGCCGGGCAATCCTAATCTGACGCCATTTAATTTTGTCGAGCAGCCATCGTTTCCGATTACACTAAGCGGGACCGATCAGGCTTTTGGCGTCGATCCGAATCTCACTACCGGCTACGTTCACTCATTTAGCTTCGGCATTCAGCGGGAGCTTGATAAAAACACAGTGATCGAGGCTCGATATGTCGGCAATCGAAACGTCAACGGATGGCGGCTTTATTCGATCAGTGAGATCAATACGATAGAAAACGGCCTTGCGGCGGAATTCAAGCTTGCTCAGGCGAACCTTTACGCTAACGTGCAGGCGAACCGCTGCCAGTCTGGAGTTACATCTGCAAATTGCCAATACAACTTCGCATATTTTGGCCCCGGAACGGGTACGAGTCCTCTACCTATAGCTATTTCGTATATCATCGGCAATGCTGGGGGAAACCTTGCAACGTTGACTCCGGGAGCTCTCGGATCGAGCGGGACCGTAACGGCGACGGGCGCCATGACATTAACAAATTACAACAATGCCCTGTTTCGGGACATGACTACTTTCTCGGGATTGAATCGCGTTGCGGCAAGTCCTCTCGGTTATGCCGCTGGCCTCGCCAGCTTGGGTTCGCTGCGTACGAATGCTGTTAACGCCGGGCTTCCGGCTAACTTCCTACGAGCGAACGGCGAGCTTAACAGCGGTGCTTTTATCCTGGGAAATTCGGTTAGCACTTCTTACGACTCGCTGGTCATAGAGGTGCGGAGGCGATTGTCGGCGGGGCTCCGTGTTCAGGCAAGCTATGTCTTTTCCAAGGCCCTTGGCAATTTCTTTTCAAACAGCGGTATCGTTAACAGCAGTACGACGCTTCGCGAAGAAGGCCTGGACCTTGCCAGAACCGTGCAGCCGTTTGACCTGACGCATAATTTTAAGCTCGACTCCACTTATGATCTTCCCATCGGAAGGGGACGTTGGTTGTTCTCAAATGCCGGTGGATTGTTAAATGCATTTGTAGGTGGATTTACCATTAGCCCGGTGATTAGCTGGCAGAGCGGCTCCCCGATCTCAATAGGTAACGTTCAGCTTATCGGTATGACGGTGAACGAATTACAGAAAGCTGTAAAGATCCGCAAAACCGCGACCGGCGTCTTTTGGCTGCCGGAAGACATCATTGTGAATTCGCAGCGAGCGCATAACACGTCTCTGTCTTCCTCGGCTCCGGGAGGGTACGCCAGTTCATTTGTAAGCGGCCCACCTTCCGGTAGATTCATCGCTCCGTCGGGGTTTAATGACTGCCAGCAGCCCTACGCCGGAAAGTGTGGGTTTAACAATCTTGTTATTCACGGACCCGGTTTCTTTAAGCTCGACGTCGGTATTGCGAAAAAATTCGCAATCGGTGAAAGGCGAAGCTTCGAAGTGAGAGCGAATATGTTGAATGCTACCAACGCGGCGAACTTTCGAGTTGGCGGCGCCGGGGCCGATACAACCGGAGGCGGCTGCTGTACGGCAACGTTTGGCGAACTGCTAACCGGCTCGGCGTATCGGGATAATAACACCACAAACGATCCTGGCGGCCGCGTTATCGACATTATTCTGAGATTTAATTTCTAAACTAACAGCGACTTTTTTGCTGCTTTAGAAAATTATCATTCTGATGTAGGTGATGCCGTAAAAAGCATCACCTTTTTGTTTCGAAGGTTGCCGATCAACGCTTTTTTTGATCTATAACGCCCGGGAGACTATGCGTACAAAATATTATTGGATTATAGTCTTAACACATTAGTTCTCGCATCGATGCATCGAGGTTTATATGAGCAAAGCAGTTTGTATTTTGTATTTCGTCGTGGCGATCGTAACATTGCGTTTTCCCGTTACCGGCCAAGAACTAACATCGGAGCAAGTGCTTGAGAAACATCTTGAGTCTGTTGGTAAGCAAGCAAAGCGGGAAGGTCTAAAGACGCTTTTTGCGGCCGGGCTAAGCGAGTTCGAGTCGAAAAGCCCAGTCATCAAGGGCGGTGGAAAGGCTGTAGTTGTCTCCGACGCAAACAATTTATATTTCGCAATGAGTTTGAATTCCCGGGAATACCCGTTTGAAAAAATCGGGGCGTTCGGAAGCAAGATCAGTCTTCCGTTTATTAACGCCGGAAACAGATCATTGCTCGGATCCTTCTTGAACGGACATCCAAAGATCCTGACCGATAGTTTGTTTTGCGGTGCGATGTCGCTTCGGTGGATCTTTGGCGTAGCGGAAAAGAGGAAGCTCAAAATGAGGTCCGGAGGTGTTAAGAAAATTGAGGGCCAATCGGTGCATGTTTTGGAGGTACTCTCTACGACTTCCGGTGCTGAAGATTTCAAAATACGATTGTATTTTGATATGGAGAATTTCCGGCATGTGCGGTCGGAATATCGTCGAACCGTTCAGGCGGGTCGAATCATATTTGGCCAACAAAATCAGCAGAGCGATTCCCGACTCGATCTAACGGAAGAATTTTCTGACTTCAAAAGTGTCGACGGCTTGACTCTTCCACATGCCTACAAGGTTACGTTTTCGTCGAATAGCAACTCCGCTCAATACGAAAGTTCGTGGGGCATTAAGATTTCGACGTATTATTTCAATCAGAAACTGGCACCCGGTTTCTTTACTTTCGATGTCAAAGACTAATTGTGAATGAGATGCATCCGTCAATAATTGTTCGAATACAATTCGGGATCACCAAATCGTGGGCTTCATTGATCGTGCGTCAGGTTAGAACGTCGTCCCTGGTTCTGGTTGTCCTTGTGCTTACCGGAGTGTTCGGCTCCGCGCAGGTATCCGCTGGGCTTAACGAGACTACAGACTCCAACATGGGCGGGATTCATTTCATCGTCGGAACGGTTTTTGGCCCCTCTGGGAAACCTGTGAACGTGAGGATGCGCTTGAGGCTTGTTTCAATGACTCGGGAAGTGATCGCATCGACTGACGATGCGGGCAGGTTCGTTTTTAGTCGGATAAGTGTGGGGAGCTATGCAATAGCGGTCGACCGCGAGGACGGCTTTGAGGCCGTCACTCATACAGTTGACGTCGAACCTAGCCGTACACCCCAAACATATTCAATGTCGATACGCCTTCGAGAAAAAAAGGGGTCGACGACCAAGCCCGCGGTAGTGAATGCAAGCAGCGGAGCCGTTCCAAAACGAGCTTTGGAATTATATAAGGACGCCATGAAGCTATCGGCTGCGAAAGACCATATTCGCGCAATTGACCTGTTGAAGCAGGCGATCGAGGTGTATCCGTCATATAGCGACGCAATGAATGAAATCGGCGTTCAGTATATGCTCACCAATGACCTCCCGAAAGCCGATGAGGTGCTCGTAGATGCCATTAGGTTGGCTCCCAAAGACTTTACTCCAGTAATTAACCGGGCGATCGTCCTGTTTCGCCAAAAGAAGTTCGCAGATGCGGAGGATCTATTTAATAACGCGATAAAGCTTAAGCCGGGGTTCGCTCTCGCCCATTACTATCTGGGCCGATGCATGACACGTCTGGGCCGCTTCGAAGAGGCAGAGCTCGAACTCCGGAAGGCGATAGAAATCGGCGGGGACGGCATTAATGAAGCCCACCGAATGCTGGCAGATCTCTTCCTGGAAAAAGGCGAAAACCAACGTGCGATGGAAGAGCTGAAGTTATACCTCGAGTTGGTCCCTAATGCTTCCGATGCAGCCAACCTACGTAAGATCATTCAACAACTGGCCGAAGTGAAAACTAAAGGCTAGATTGCCCGGACCGCCCTGAGGGAGAAACTCTGCGTTGACAAATGAACTCATTGTTTTGCTCCTCGTTTTCTTTGTTACGAGTGTAGTCGGCGTGATTACCGGTAGCAACTCGCTGATCGCGGTACCAGTGATGTTTCAGTTCGGTATCGATCCCAAAACGGCCGTTGCGACGAATATGTTCGCGCTCGTGTTCATGTCGGTTGGGGCAACGATCCCGTTTATCCGGAGCGGTGCTATAGATGTCAGAAAGATATCTCCGCTTATCTTAATAACGATCGTGAGCTCGGCGACGGGTGCGTTGATCGTCGGTTTCGTCAGCGGTGAAGGGCTTAAGATCATCGTTTCTGTTTCGATGATCATTGTTGCTCTTTTTATCCTGCTTCGGCGGAACGTCGGAGTCGAGGAGGTGCGAGCCGGGAAATACACGATGCCGGTTGTCTATGCCCTGACGTTCGGTCTCGGTATATATGGAGGGCTTTTTAGCGGGGGTTATGTAACGCTGCTGACTGCCGCATATGTTGGCATTTACGGAATGCGGTATGGCGAAGCGGTCGCTTCGACCAAGCTCATCAACGTTTTTTCATCGACTATAGCGACCGGTGTTTTTATGTGGCAAGGACTGGTCGATTACAAGCTCGGCCTCATGCTGGGAGCCGCGATGTTCGTCGGAGCGTATTTTGGAGCTCACTATGCTACAAAACTCAACGACGTCTGGCTGAGAAGGATCTTTCTGGCGACAGTGATCTTACTGGCTGTTAAAACACTTTACGACCTTCTTCAATATTGAAATAAATGACCTATTGGTTAGCCGACGCCCGCTGAGTCGGAATCACTTTTCGTTGCCGACGACTCGGGTCCAGGATCAGGTTTAGCCGGTGCGGGTTTAGCGGCCGGTTTTTCGTTTTTAGGCGGAGGTGTCGCCAGCGGCTTCGGCGTAGCGCCGGGTTGCGGCGAGGAGTTCGTGTTTTTGGCAGGTTCTCCCGCGGCAGGCTTTTCCGAAGGTTTTTCCACCGGCGCCGCCGGGTTCGGACAGGGGATCTCTTGCCGCGTCGCCGGATCCATGCACCGCAGGTCAATCCCGCTCAGGTTCGGCATAAATTGGCTGCCGGTCGATGGATCGATCGTGTAAACCTGGCCGCCCGGCGGAACATAGCCCAGGGGTGGAACTTGCGAATTCAGCGGTGCTCCCGGCGGCGGTGCTCCTCCGTTGGCCCAGGCATTATAGCCATCACCACCGGCCAGATCGCCCTGCATTTGCTGCATCGCGGCGGTCGACATTATTTCGGCATCGGTTAACGCCGGCATTCGGGCCAGGGATTCCTCCTGGGCTCCTGTAGCGGGGCCGATAGGCTGGACCGGTAAACTGCCAAGATCGGCCGCCTGAAGTTGGGTCGTCGGGTCTGTCTGACGAACAGATGTAGCGTAGATCAAGGCAACCGCCAATAGTGAAATACCAGCGAACACAACGAACGCCGTCTGCCAGACGTTCTTTCCAGATGGGGCAGCGACGGATCTCTGGTTTTGTCCGCCCGTGACGGCGGCCAGTAGAAGGTCAAGATCCTCGGCGAAAGCCCCGGCAGTTTGGTACCGCCGGTCGGGATCTGTAGCGATAGCCGTTAATACGATGGGCTCGATGTCCGCATGCAGGTCTCTACGAAAAGCGGACAGCGGCGCGGGCGGTTCGCCGTTCTGTTTAGCAAGAACTTCGGCAGCCGAGGCCCCGTCAAAGGGTACAACTCCACTTAGAGCTTCATAAAGTATGATCCCGAGGGCGTATACATCTGTGCGTTCATCGGCCGTGGGAAAAGCATTGCACTGCTCCGGAGCCAAATATCTCCGGTCTGCGTCACGAAATACCTGGAGCGGGTCCCCCCCAAATCCCAGGACCTTTACAGTGTCGATCTCATTTTCCCTGCTCTCGATGAAGATCAATCTGGGATCAAGCCTTCCATGGATGACCTTTTTCTCATGAGCAGCAGCCGAAGCACCTGCAATTTGCCCTGAGATGGCAAGAGCACGCTTCTCTTCCATCAGAGGTTCGTTCGCCAATATCTCGGACAAGGGCCGCCCTTTTATCTCTTCATAGACTGCGTAAGTGATACCTTTGGCGTCTGTGCCAAAATCGCTGATACTCGCCGCGTTTGGGTGCTCAACCATAGACGCGGCCCGTGACTCATTGATAAAGGACTTTACCCATCGGCCGTCGACGGCAAGAGCGGGTGAGAGGATCCTTAGCATTACCGGACGGTCCAGAATCTCGTCTTTTCCAAAATACACATCGCCGGATTCACGCTCCGCAAGCAGTCTGTCGACACGGTACTTATCCGCAATTAATTTTCCCAATACTTCATCGATCATCAGTTATTAGAACGTTTAGGGCCAACGTAAGTTGCAAGTAAAAAGGCTGGAAAACACCTAACGCGCTCGCGAACATCTTATTTTACCCATAAATAGAAACGCGGGTGAAGCTATATCGAGCTTCACCCGCGAAGTTTCAACCTCGTCTCCGCTTATAGCTTAACGAATACGATAAGAAGCGCGAAAAGTACGAGTGATTCGATAAGTGCCAAGGCAATGATCATCATCGTCTGGACCGTACCAGCCGCACCCGGGTTGCGGGCCGCACCTTCGGCAGCACGCGAACCGACGAGGCCCTGGCCGATACCGGCGAGTCCCGCAGCCAGACCAAATCCGATACCGCCGCCAATTGCCTTGGCGGCATCAACGGAAAACTGGTTATCAGCGGGTCCGAGCCCCCCAGCCTGCGCCATGGCTGCGACAGACATCATTGCGATCGCCAATGTGGCGAATACGACATACTTAAGTTTTTTCATTTGTTATCTCCTTTTTTTATTTAAGAAGACTGTGAAAAACAAAGGAAACGGCCGAGCTTTGTTGTATTATTTCGCCTCACTTCCGGTATGCTCACGGATTTTATACTCCGTAGAGTCCGTGGCTCCTGTCGCGTGCGGGCATAGCTGCTATAAAAACGCCGGATGCATCGCAATATTTTCACAGTCTTAAATTGTCAATCCATCACCCTAAGGTGAATCATCACGCCAAAGCGTGTACCGCGGCCGGTTCGCCCTTTTCGTCCTGAGCATGATGATCATCAATATCGTGGTGAGCATCGTGGTGCGAAACCTCTCCGATATAGATCATTGAGAGCAAGGTGAAAACGAACGCCTGTACGAAGGCGACGAAAACGCCAAGTGTCGTGATGATAAGCGGAACGAGAAAATGCGTAAAAGGCGGATAAAGATTCGTGATCTGCAGGAAGACCTGCTCGTCCGCAAAAATATTGGCAAACAGACGAACTCCCAGAGTGAATGGCCTGATCGAATTGCTTATTATCTCAATGAAAAATATCAGTATCGTAATCGGGATCATCAGAGCAGGAAGTTTTGGTCCGGCGAAGTGTTTGATGTGTCCGAACAGCCCATTTTCGCTGATGCCGACGTAGTTGTAGTAAATAAACGAGGTCAGGCCAAGAGCGAATGTTACATTCACCGACGCTGTTGGGGACATGAACATCGGAAAATGGCCCATCAGATTCGATACGAGGATCAAGATCCCAAACGTAGCAACGACGGGAAAGTGCCGAAATCCCTTTTCTCCGATGATACTCGTAACCATGTCCTTGATCGCCAGGAACCCGGCCTCAAGCGTTAGCTGGCCAGGCTTGGGGTCATCCTCGGATAGCTTGCCCTTCAATAGATTTATTATGATGACCGTAAGAATACATGCGATCACAAACATGATCGTCCACCAGGGAATCGCGTTCTCAACCGTGTACGGGCCAAACATTGCTTCCGGCGTCGTGCCGAATTTTTCGAAGAGCGCAATCCAGATTGGCCGCGTATATGCCATCTGGAATTGATAGACCGGCTCACCGAGATAGTGGTTTATGAATTGTGAGATCAATGGGACGTGATGTCCGCCGCCTTCTGCAAAAAGAAACATTCTAGTCCCTCTAAAAACTGCTCGAAATAATATTCTTCAGGCCCTGTAAAACTACCGCGACCGCGAACGCAGAGAGCCCTAATATAACAGCCGCGATCGGCACCGCTCCGGTCAAGTAGATCAGCAGCAAAACCCCACCGAGAGCAACGTAACGAAGTATATACTTTGCCGCCAGCAGCGATGCCGACGACGCAGCTCTCTGGTCAAATAACGCCCGCGTGGACCGCCCAAGCCAGAAATAGTTGATTCCGGCCAAAATGCCGCCCACGAGTATGCCGGCTCCAGCGCCGCGGCTTACAAGGACGGATCCCGCAACGGTTCCCATGAATATGAGAACCAGCATGCCTAGAACGATCCCTCGATTTGAGATCTCAGCGGCAGTGCTCTTAGTTATCAAAGGATCAAAATCCTCGCCCATTGCCAAACCTATATTTTACAGCCGCCGGGGGCAAAATTCAAAACCAACCTGGCTACTCGTCGTCTTTGCGAGACATGAGCGGGCTGACCCCGGGGCTATCATCCTTTCGGGCAAATATCTGAGACGTTATACGGAAAAACTGTAAAAATCCGATCACTGAGCCCAAAACGATCCCACCAACTATCCCCCACGGCGAAGTCCCAAGAAGCAGGTCGGCGAGCCAGCCTAAAAAAAGCATAAATGCAACTGAACCGAAGAAAGCCACCCCTGCAGACCAAGCCAACCCGCTTCGCCTGATGTTTTCGCTTTCGGCAACGGGAGCGTAAGGGACCGGAACAAATGGGTCGTCCATAGTCATCTGGTCGGGCCAAACTTCTGCTGATCCAGGTATTAATTCGTCAAAAGGGGAGGCTACTTCCGAAAAAACCGGCGGCTGGGAAGCGGTAATATGGGGTTCCGCGATGTCAAATGTAGTTTCGGCCGCCGTTTCGTTGGGTAGCCTAGCCTCCGAAGCCGGTTCAAGTCCCCTGTTTTCCGCGGCATCACGTAGAACGGTATCCAGCGATTCCGCTGGCAGTCCATTTTCTACCGGTATAGCATTCTCTGGCTGTTCCTGTTCCATTAGCTTAATCCGAAATGATGACAGTTTCGGTGGGCGATTTCAATTCATAGACAATACCGCGCCATTTGAGGCGTCTTGATAACGAGGCCGCGACCGAATTGTAAAAGAAGACCGCAGGTGAGATCAGCCAAAAGGTAGACTGTGTCAATCGTTGCCGTTTGAGGTCTGGGCCGTGGTCCGGCAGAGAATGCCGAACCGCCTGGAGTCTAACCCACGCCTTCCCCGCGCTGAAGATCGAAACTGTCGTAATCGTAAATGCGGCAGCGATCCTGAGAAATAACCCGTCGGAGAGTGCGATGATCAGGAGGGAAGCGATCATAACAGAAACAAAAAGGCCTGAGCCTATGAGCGAGTTGAGCCAAAGACCGCTAGCATAAACACGGGTGATCTTCATCTGCCTGGTTGTAAACTCCAACATTTCTGAAAAATTACATTCACCGGGCGATGCCGTTAGAGCTTTTGGGACAAACAAGATCGGCAGCCCGGCCTCTTTCATAGCGCGGGTGACGGTAAAATCGTCCGACAATGTTCCTATCCACTTCTCTCTGATGAGCAGGCGATCAAA
>JBGSWW010000166.1:0-10356 GCA_041751735.1 Pyrinomonadaceae bacterium
GGCACGGACCTCAAGCAGTTCTTCGTGTGGTACGACCTGCACGGGCCGGCGTCGCTGCGGGACGTCGACCTGAGACTGCTGACGGCGTACCTCGAACACCTGCACGAACGCGGCTTGGCCGCGTCGACCGTCGGACGACACCTCGTCTCGCTCAAGATGCTCTTCCGCTACCTCGTGCTCGAGGGCGTGCTGCTGGAGAGCAGCGTCGAACTGCTCGGCTCGCCGAAGCTCTGGCAGCACCTGCCCAAAGTCCTCAGCCCCGAGAAGGTCGACGAATTGTTTTGGCCGCGCATCGCCGAACCGTTTTCCGGAACCAGCGGCGACAATTATGGCGGTATTCAGCATCAATTAGTTTGGAGTCCTCCTAAAAAGAGGCCCTGAACTAGTCGATCTCCTCTATGATCGTCGATTGACGAAGGTCACGCGTTGCTTTCCTGAAGCCCAGCGATCGGGAGTCGTGAACACTGAGCGAGCTGTCAACACCGACCGCTGCTTCCTCCTTCTCTTCCCAAAGCCGGCCAAATATCATTTTTCCGGCTGTAGTCTGCAAGACGCTGGTCACGGCGATGTCGGCGGTCTTGCCGATCAGGCGGCGGGCATTATCAACCACAACCATTGTGCCGTCGTCGAGATAGGCGACACCCTGGTTGTATTCTTTACCTTCTTTTAGGATGAAGACACGCATAGCCTCGCCCGGGAGAACTACCGGCTTGAGGGCGTTAGCAAGCTCATTGATATTGAGCACCTCGACACCGCGAAGCTGAGATACCTTATTGAGATTGAAATCGTTGGTGACGATGACGGCGTCAAGCTGCGTCCCGAGCTCGATCAATTTGAGGTCGACCTCTTTGATGGCCGGAAAGTCGGTTTCAACGATCTGAATGTCGAGCTTGCTATTATTTCTGAGCCGCTGAAGCATGTCGAGACCGCGGCGGCCCCGCTGCCGTTTCGAAGAATCAGGCGAATCCGCCACCTGCTGGAGTTCAGCGAGAATAAAGTGCGGGATAATAAGCGTTCCACCGATAAAACCTGTTTCGGCGACATCCGCGATGCGGCCGTCGATGATCACAGACGTGTCCAGGATCTTGTAATCCCGGGTGATATTTTTATCGCTGAATATTCCACCAAGTGCGGAAAGATCGAGGTAATCGCCCTTCGCGGCACCCACCATTAGACCGACATAACCCATGAAAAATGCCAGAGTTATCGTGAGGAATGTCTGCATTTCCGCGGAAACCGCGGCCTCTTTCTGGATAGAGATCAGCACCCCGATCAGGAATGCTCCGACGATACCGAGTATCGATCCGACCGCGGCACCTATGAGCGTCTTAAGCGATGCACGATGAACGCGCATTTCGAAACCTATGATCAGCAGCCCGATGGCGCCGCCCAGTCCCCCGGACAATACTCTCCTGGAGGTAGGGCCATCGAATCCGGCAAGGCCAAATGCTTGTGTCCTTTCAAAAGGATTAAGAATATAGCCGAGCAGGATCAGCATTCCTACGAATGCCACTCTGATAATAAGAACGTCGAACTTCATCTGAGGGAATGTTAACACGGAATGAGCCGTCGAGGTAACGCACCTCGGACGCTTAATAAGCCGTAACTTTATCTAAGCATAATGACGGCTCACCGTATTAACTGATACAAATACCGATTACCGTTTCGTTTTCAACTAAAAGTTTCAGCCCCGTCCCTCAGGATGATCTGTATATCTTTCCTGGCACTATCTTCTGGTGTATCCTGAGCTTTCATTACAAATATGGCAAAGGATCCCGCGACAATATTTGTCTGTCAAAACTGCGGCTCGCAATCGCGCAAATGGCTCGGTCAGTGCCCTGATTGCAGCGAGTGGAACACGCTTGTCGAGGAACGGTTTCGCCCGTCGGCAAAGGCTGCGTCCGGGGCCTCCGGGCTATCCCGCTACCGGCTGTCGACTCCCATCCCATATGGCAATATCGAATCACAGGACGACCTTCGCACCGAGTCGGGGATCGCGGAGCTCGACCGGGTGCTCGGCGGCGGGATCGTTGCCGGATCTCTCGTACTTATCGGCGGTGCACCGGGCATCGGCAAATCGACGATAGTTCTGCAAATGGCTCACGAGCTGAGCCGCAGCGGCCGTCCTGTCCTGTATATCTCAGGCGAGGAATCCGAACGCCAGATAAAGATGCGCGGCGAGCGGCTCGGGGTCGAGTCCGAGAGCTTATTTCTTCTACCCGAAACAAACCTGCAATCAATCCTTGTCGAGATCGAAAAGCTTTCACCTGACTTCATTATCGTCGACTCGATCCAGACCATTTATTCGGACCAGATCGCGTCAGCCCCGGGCAGTGTTTCGCAGGTACGCGACGTCGCTGCCGAATTTATGACGCTCGCCAAGCAAACGGCAACACCCGTATTTCTCACAGGCCATGTAACAAAAGAAGGTTCGATCGCCGGGCCAAAGACACTCGAACATATTGTCGATACGGTTTTGTACTTCGAAGGCGACCGCCACCACAACCACCGGATCATCCGAGCGACAAAGAACCGATTCGGTGCAGCAAATGAGATCGGCGTTTTCGAAATGACTAGCAACGGCCTGAGGCCGGTCGCTAACCCATCCGAGCTTTTTCTGCAGGAACGTCCCCAGAATGCGACTGGCTCCGTTGTAACCGTTTGCATGGAAGGCACTCGTCCGATGCTCGTTGAGATACAGGGCCTCGTCAGCAGCACGAAGTACGGTTCAGGCCGCCGTATGACACAAGGATTTGATCAGAATCGCGCTTCGCTGCTGATCGCTGTTCTTGAAAAGCGGTTGGGCTTTCAGCTCGTCGGTGACGATATTTTTGTGAACATCGCGGGCGGTCTCGAGATCGATGAACCGGCCGCGGACCTCGGGATCGTTGCCGCGATCGCGTCGAGCTTTAGGAACCTTCAGGTCCCACCCGAAACAGCCGTTTTCGGCGAGGTCGGCCTGACCGGCGAGATCCGAGGGGTGCTTCAAGCCCAAACCCGTGCTCGCGAAGCCCAGACGTTGGGATTCAAAAAACTAATATTGCCGGAGTCTAATAGAAAGGGGTTGGAAAAATTGTTGGGGATCAGGGTTGTCGGGGTGAGAAGTCTGGAAGAGGCGATGGACGAACTATTTCAATAACCGGTCAGAATTACGCCGCTAATTGATGGCGCCGCGGTTCAGGGATCTTGTTACCAAATTCCTGAGCGGTTTCCAACCAAAGATCAATTGCTTGGCTCACCTGTTCGGCCGCCTTGGTTCTAGTTGTCCCGTGAGCAATACAACCCGGAAGGTCGGGCACTTCGGCCACGAAAATCATGTCGTCATGGTCCCAATAGATAACAATGTCGTATTTGGGAACGGACCCTTTCTTCATAAGCTATATTTCACTAAAATTTGTCTTACCTGTTTCACCTGATACGTTTTTGCTTTGCTTCCGTCCCGTTGCAAATTGGGCATTTCAGCCACGCCTTCTTTCCGAAAAATGTGATGACTTCCACTAATTCTCTCAACAAATCCAAGTTCAAGCAAGAAACCTCGCAGATCGCTAAAGCCAACATTCGCATCGGATTTTCCGTCCAGTAGCTTCTGGCGCAACTTTTGATGCTTCGTCATTACATATCATCAAACGACATGATCTTCTGCAAAACTGCGTCGCGTTTTTCGCGAATGTTTGTGATCCTTGGTGACGGGTCCTCACCTACGAAGTTCGGCGGCAGCGTGAATGGGTCGATCTGCAGCGGCACGCCTTCCATTTCGAGTTTATGGGCAATGATCTTCGAGATCAATTCCTGTTCAAATTCGCAGATCTCGATAAATTTTACGCCGATACCGGTATGATCAAATCTATAAAGGGCACGGCACTGCAGCGGCAGATAATTCCTGTTCGGAAGTTGGATCTCCATGCGAAATTCATCACCCACATAGATGTTCTCTTCCCATTCGGTAAAGCAGCCGCCGATGCTGATCTGTTCGAGACGCGTTTCCTGTCTCTCACCGTTCCTTGTATAAATAACCGCCGGAATATCAAGTGAGAATCGTATGTGTTGTCTTTGGTAAGCAGACATTGGGTGTGTTTTGCCAAACCTAAGGGCCCTATTATCTTAACGATAGTCACCACTGCCACGCAATATTAAACTTCAATTGAAAAAGCCGCCCTCTTCCAGGCGGCTCTTTCAAAAAACTCTTATCCGATCATTAGTTATTAGCGGCTTCAGACTTGCCGCAATGGGTGGCGAAAGCGTCGACCAGTGCCTGGGCGATCATTGCCGGCGGGCGGCCCTCGAGGTCACGACGTTCGAAAAGCTGTACAAGCTCCCCGTTCTTCAGAAAAGCGATCGACGGAGACGACGGCTGGTAGCCGGTAAAATGATCACGGGCTGTTTCAGTCGCGTCGATGTCAGCTCCGGCGAAGACAGTGATCGCCCGGGCTGGTTTATTTTCCGAGTTCTGCAATGCCATCGCGATCCCCGGCCTAACTCCGCCAGCGGCACAGCCGCAAACCGAATTCACAACTACCATCAAGGTCCCGTCGGTATTCTTGATCGCATCTTCGACGGCCTCGGTCGTCTTCGTTTCCTCGATCCCGAGCTGTGCCAGTTCCTGGCGCATTCCGTGGATCATCATTTCTGGATAAGGCATAAATAGATTCCTCTTTGAAAAGTTTCTCAAGGCCAATCAATCTTGACCTTTTTATAAAGTATCGATGAGTTCGGCAATCAAGTCAAGCATTCCGGCGAGACCCTAAAGTTGCCGCCATTGGCTGAATCACCTAGAATTGCTTATCTAACGGCATTTAAGGCGACTTCATTCATCCATGGCGATCGAGATCGAAAAAAAATACGTCCTCGACAAGAAACTGCTAGTCGAATACACAGCACGTTTGGCCGAGCTCGGGGCGACGTTTACCGGCGAGGTTTTTGAGGAAAATTATCTCCATCGAGGCGGCGTTTTGGACGGCAAGCCGGCAGTGCTCCGCCTGCGTAAGACCGGCGAAAAGACGATCCTGACATATAAAGAACGTGTTCCGGTCGAGGGCGATTTCAAGCACCAGATCGAGTTCGAAACCGGGATCACCGATGTTGACGCTACGGAAAACATCATTCAAAAACTTGGCTATAAGCTCGCCGTCATATACGAAAAGCACCGGAAATCGTGGCACCTTGGCAATGTCGAGGTGGTTCTCGACGAGCTACCTTTTGGCTATTATATGGAGATCGAGGGGGAAATGGATGACATCCTGGTTGCCGAAAAACTACTCGGGGCCGATAAACTCCAGCCTGAAGCCCGCGGTTATCCTAGATTGACGCTTAAGTACGGCAAATCCGTAAAGGGCGTCATCGAGTCTCGCTTTCGGAAAAAGACCGCGGCCTAACCGGCGACAGCAAGGTCAACGAAATGCATCTGCGAATCAAAGCCTCCTTTGCTTCGCGAATGCCCTTTGACATAGTTTCCGTCGGGCTTCAGCAGCCACGCATTAACATCGTCCTTGAGATACGCGGTCAGAAATTCTTCCTTTAAGAAACGTTTGATCTCCGGGTCGAGGATCGGGACCGCGACTTCGACACGCCGGTCGAAGCTGCGATGCATCAAGTCTGCGCTTCCGATATAAATATCGTCATCGCCTGCATTTGCAAAATAAAACACCCGACTGTGTTCCAGAAAACGCCCGATTATCGACCGAACGCGGATGTTCTCCGAAATCCCCTTCACGCCCGGCCGAAGGGAACAGATACCTCGAATGATCAGGTCGATCTCGACACCGGCCTTCGAGGCAGCATACAGCTCATCGATCACCACTCCGTCCGTGAGGCTGTTCGCTTTGATAATGATACGGGCCGCTTTGCCGGCGGCCATGTTCTTTTTCTCACGCCGAATGAGGGCGATCAGGCGTTCCCGCAGATTTAGCGGGGCAACCAGCATCCGCTTGTATTTATCCTGCTGGGAATATCCCGTGAGGAAATTGAACAAACTGCTCGCATCCTCGCCGAGTTCCTCGTTTGCAGTAAGGATCCCGAGGTCTGTATAAACGCGCGCGGTCACGGGGTTATAGTTCCCCGTCCCAAGATGTACGTAACGCACGAGCTTGTCCTTCTCACGGCGAACGACTAGCAGAACCTTCGAATGCGTTTTAAGGCTCTGTATACCGTAAACAACGTGAACACCCTCGTTTTCGAGCCGGCGCGCCCATTCGATATTGTTTTCTTCATCAAATCGCGCCTTTAGCTCGACCAGTGCGGTCACCTGTTTTCCCAACCGGCTGGCCCGCATCAGCGAATCGACGATCGGCGAATCTTTTCCCGTCCGATAAAGGCATATCTTTATTGCCTGTACTTCCGGATCGTCGGCCGCCCCGGCAATAAATTCAGTAACGGTCCCGAATGACGTGTATGGGTGATGGAGCAAAATATCGTGTCGTTTGATGACGTCGAATATATTGCCCCCCCTTTGCAGTGCAGATGAAACGTGAGTATGGATCGGCTTGTCCTTGAGATCCGGCCGATCCAGGTCATATAGCTGCATCAGGCCCGGAATATTTACAAAGCCGTCGACCCTCTCCACTTCGTCAGCCGTCAGGCCGGTGCCTTTGGCCAGCAGTTTTACCATCTTATCCGGCGCATCGGCCGAGACTTCGAGCCTTACGGCAAATCGGTCGCGACGACGCTGCAGCTCGCGTTCGAGCGTCCTCAGCAGATCGCCGGCCTCGTCCTCGCGAAGCTCGATGTCGGCATCCCTGGTTACGCGAAACAAAAATGCCTCGCTCGTCTTCATATTCGGAAAAAGCTCATGGACATTTGCGGCGACGACTTCCTCGAGTAAGGCAAACCGGCTGAGCTTACGACCGATCGGGATCAGACGGGGAACGTTGGACGGCAGCTTTATCCTGGTAAAACGCTTTTGCCTGAAAAGGTGCTTGAGGTTTGCCTGCGTAACCGCACGGTTGGGTTCTATATAGAGGCCAAGATTCAGGCTAAGATTCGAGATATACGGGAATGGGTGGCTCGAGTCGACCGATTGCGGGGTCAATATCGGAAATAGATTGTCGTGAAAGTACCTCGCCAGCTGCTTTTTCTCATTTGCTTTAAGCGTTGCATACGGCTCAGCCGTGATTCCGGCTTTATAGAGAGCCGGGAACAGTTCGTCTTTCAAAATATTCACTTGCCGCTTCAGCATCGGCCGCAGCCGCTTTTGGATCTCGCGGACCTGTTCTGTGGCGGTCATCCCGTCCGGCGAAAGTTCGCCGATCCCCTCGGCGATCTGTTCCTTTAGTCCGGAGACCCGGATCATGAAAAATTCATCAAGGTTTGTCGAAAAGATGGAGAGAAACTTTAAGCGTTCGAGAACGGGCAGGCTTGTGTCCGCCGCTTCCTCCAGTACATGCCTGTTGAATTCCAGCCAGCTAAGCTCGCGGTTAAAGATCAGCTTGCCGTCAAAACCGTCGCTCGAGCCGCGACTCACATCGGGCTGCGAAACTGATTTGCCACCTTTCATATCCAGGCTAGTCATAGGGGGCCTCGATTATATTCGCCGGCCGCCCTTATCATCAAGAAGATCGATGTTAACTTTTTTCCGCCGTCCGCCGTCCGTGCCGGTGAATTCGATCTTGCGAGGTTCGTCTCCATCTCCGTCGATCGTCACGCTAATCGTATTATTATCAACCGCGATGGCCCCGAGTCGGTCTGCCCATTCGATGATGGTCACGGCATCCGGGTTTTCGAGTATCTCGTCGAGGCCGACAGCCATAGCCGGGTTTGACGATGTCTCAAGGCGCCAGAGGTCAATGTGATAAACATCAAAACGTTCGGTTTTATAGAGGTTTACGAGCGTGAAGCTCGGGCTTGTCACCTCGTCGATATCGAAATCCAGCCCGTGTAGTATTCCTTTTGTAAAGAGCGTTTTCCCCGCTCCGAGGCCGCCCGTCAAAAGGACCAGATCGCCCGCTTCCAGGCGAACCCCGAGGTCTTCGCCCGCCTTAAAGGTTTCATCCGGGCTCTCGCTGACAAGACTTTCGATCATTCCGCGCCCTCAGCCTCAAACAGAGAAAAGACGTCGGCCATACACTCGCGAACATCGGAGGCGGTCATCACTCGTTTTCCAAATTTCTCCGCGGCAATATCGCCGGCGAGGGCTGACATATAGACTCCGGCAACGACCGCGTCAAAGATGTCGATCTTCATTTGAACGGCCTGGGCCACGCAGCCCGCAAGCACGCCGGTCAGCGTATCTCCGTTGCCGGCCTTTCCGAGGCCTGAATTCCCCGTCGGATTGATGACCACGGTGCCATCGGGCCGTCCGATCAGCACTCTTTCGCCCTTTAGAACAAGGATGACCTCGTACTTCATTGCGAAATCGCGGACGGCCGCCACTCGGTCCTCGATGGCCTTTGTTCCCTTTTCTTTATCGTCAAAGCCAAGCAGCTTAATAAACTCGCCCTCGTGCGGAGTAAGTACCAGCGGGAGATCGGCTGAGCCCTTGATCGAGAACGGGGAAAGCGCGGTCAGCCCGTCGGCGTCAATAACGACTGGTGTTTTCCGCTCTTCGACGGCCCGACGAATGAACTGACGCGTCTCGTCCTCTTTCGACGAAAGCCCACTCCCGATCGCGATAACATCTATGTTCTTTACGAATTCGGCTATCTGTTCCAACCCGCTCTCAGCAGCCGAGCCTTCCTCCGTCTGGTCAATTCCGCGGACCATCACTTCGGGCGAAACGCGGGCGACGACCGACTCTCTTGATCCCTCTGGCACCGCCAGCGTCACAAGCCCAACTCCCGAGCGCGTCGCCGCATCGCCGCACAGCACAGCGGCACCGGTGTAATTCTTCGAACCGGCGATCACAAGCGCATGGCCCCGGCGGTTCTTGTACGAGGAGGGCGTGAACTCCGTCCTCTCAAGCCATTCGGCCACATCCGTAGATTCCGCCAGGAACAGCTTCGAAGGCGACCCCGTTACCAGCTCGCACGGCGAGCCGATCTGTTCGATATACAGTTCGCCGTTACAGCCCGAGGCCGGTGGCAGAACATTTGCCGGCTTCGGCGCGGTAAATGTCACTGTCGCGTGGACCCGCGGATTAGTGCCGATGCATTTAGTGGCATCCGAACAAAGTCCGGAGGGCATATCGATCGAAACCACAAATGTCGAGCATTCGTCATTTGCCTCGGAATAGGCGTGAATAAATGCCGCCGCCTGTTCGTAAACCCCGTCCAGCGGCCTTGTCAAGCCGGTGCCGAATAAGGCGTCGACCAGAACATCGGGATCGTCGGCGTGGAAATTCACGCTGTCGTATTCGAGCCATTCTTCAAGGGTCGTGATCTCCTCGAAACCGAGGTCCGGCTGGTCCAGCTCAAATCCTTCGTTTTCGGATATTTTTTGTAGAATCTCGAAATTCGTCCGGGCGTCGCCCTTCGTTCCATCTACACGGCCCAGCAAAACGGCCTCGACAAATGCCCCTTGTGTCCAAAGTATCCTCGCCAAAGCAGCCCCGTCGCCGCCGTTATTTCCCGGCCCGCACAATATTAGAACCGATTTGCCGGCAACATCGCCGCCGAGCCGATCGGCGATGACCCGCGACACAGCGTGGGCCGCGTTCTCCATCAGAAGAAGCGAGGGAATACCGTATTTATCGGTCGTGAGCCGGTCAACCTCACGCATCTCGGCCGACGTCAGAACCTTCCTCATATACTACTTAACTTGCCATACTCGGCCCGAATTGGGAAACGCGCCGGACCGCAGGCACCCTTGCCTGCAACGCCGGTTTCGCGTGCGTGACTGAGGCGGGGTAAAAGATCGTCGCCAAGACAAAAAAAGGCCGCAGACTGATGAGGAATGCGGCTCGAATTCAAAGTTATCGGAGAAAATGAACAGACTTCTGGAATGCCACCGTGGAAAATTTGTTTGCCACTGTGCTTAACACGCTTTTCTTCCGTTCACTAAATACAAACGTCTATTCCGGAGGTCATTCCAGTGAATTCTCTGCGGCCAAAACAAAAGAGCCGGTTAGTTGTTTGCTGGCACGTCGAAGCGGCCGTCTAACGATGGATTTCTCTCGCCGCTGATTTCGCCGGCGCATTTAAAACGATAGATGTACGCCATCTTATACAAAGTGTGCCAAGTGGTACATTTTGCGACATTTGATACAAAGTACGCCAAGTTGTACAAAGTGTGCCATCTGGTATTGCATCTGTGATACGTGTTTCCATAGTCTGGATATGAGGCCCGCGGCCTTTGTATCCTGCTATGAAGCAAACACCCGAATACCTCCAACAACGCCTCGACACCTGCCAGAGACTCTTCTTTCAGTACAAGGGCCGCGAGCACTCACGAATAGAACGCGAGATGCGAAGTCTCGGGTTCACTGAT
>JBGSWW010000167.1:0-24480 GCA_041751735.1 Pyrinomonadaceae bacterium
ATAAGACATGGGCGAGATCGGCAGCCAGTATTCGCGAAGTTCATCGAGGGTGAGGTTGTCGCCGAAACTTTCTCTCACGTGATAGGTTGAGAGTCCTCGCCAGACTACATCGGCCGGATCCTATCCGGAGATCTTGATAAAGCATGCCCATGATTTCGCGATCCGTCGGCTGAGTGCCTGCTTCGCCTCGACCGGTCGTAAAGTCGCGGTCCTGAAAATCAGCGCTTGGCGGACCTGTTTGCAGATAGGCGTATGACGAAGGAAACCCGACCCGTTCGCGTCGGCGAAGAGATCGAGATTGATCCACTTTGTGCCTATCTGTGCACCGAGCTTGGACTTGTCTTTGATGAAATTGAGGTTGGACAATTTCCAGCCGGCAGCTCGAATCTCACGTATCTTGTCCGCATAGGGGGCGGCGAGTATGTGCTCCGGCGACCTCCATTCGGTAACACCGTTAAGACGGCCCATGATATGGGGCGTGAGTTCAACGTCCTTTCGAAGCTGTCTCAGGTTTATGCGCCGGCTCCGAAGCCGATGCTTTACTGCAGCGATGACCAGGTCATCGGTTCTGAGTTCTATCTGATGGAACGCCGGCATGGCATGATCATCCGTGGCCGTGTCAGTAGCCCGACCGTTAGGCAGGGCTCCGACATGGAAGGGTCGGGTGGCGGGTTCAAGACCAACGCGATCACTGCCGATGAACTCGCGTCCAACCAGAATGCACGTCTTTCTGTTTGCCGCAGCTTCATTGAGACGCTCTCGGATCTTCACACGATCGACCTCAAGAAGACGAAGCTCCACGATCTTGGTAAACCGGAAGGTTATTGCCTGAGACAGGTCGAGGGTTGGTCGCGAAGATATTTCAATGCTAAAACCGATTACCATCCCGATCTTGAGAAGGCCGTCACCTGGCTAAACGGCAACGTACCAGTTGAGACAGAAGCATCGATCATTCACAACGATTACAAATTCGACAACATAATGCTTGATCCCTTGGACCTGAGACGAGTCGTTGCCGTGCTCGATTGGGAGATGGCCACAGTCGGCCATCCGCTCATGGACCTTGGGACGACCTTAGGTTATTGGATGTCGCCCGACGCTCCCGACGAACTTCTGAACATGCCGTTCAACCCTCGAGTGCTGATGGAAAATGTGAGCCGCTCTGATCTTGTCGAGATGTATGCGGAGTCGAGCGGCCGCGAGATCCCGGATATGCTCTTCTACTACGTATTTGGGACATTCAAGATCTCCGTCATCGCCCAGCAGATATACGCCCGGTATAGAAAAGGGTTCACCAGCGACGAGCGGTTTGCCGGCTTCAATAATTTTGTCGGGGCACTTGGGACGATCGCCTCGCGAGCCATCGGGAGAGGATCGATATGAATTTTGAACCCTCACCAAAAACGACTGAAATGTTGAGACGAGTTCGTTCGTTCATGGATGACCATATCTATCCGAACGAGCAGGCATATTGGGACGAGTTGAATTCCGGCGACCGCTGGCAGCCGCTGAAGCTGATCGAGGATCTGAAGGCAATTGCAAAGAGCCACGACGTCTGGAATTTATTCCTACCCGAAATCTCCGGATTGACCAACCTCGAGTACGCTCCGCTGGCCGAAGAAATGGGTCGCGTCGTCTGGGCGTCCGAGGTCTTCAATTGCTCGGCACCCGATACAGGGAATATGGAGGTGCTCCATCTCTACGGCTCGCCGGAGCAAAAACTTCGTTGGCTGCGTCCGTTGCTCGAAGGCGAGATCCGTTCCTGTTTCGCGATGACCGAGCCTGATGTCGCATCGTCAGACGCTACAAATATTCAGGCTTCCATCACTCGAGACGGCGATGAATACGTGATCAACGGCCGCAAATGGTGGTCGACGGGCGGCGGAGACGCACGGTGCAAACTCGCGATTTTTATGGGGAAAACCGATGAAACGGCCCCGCGGCATCTGCAGCAGTCGATGATACTTGTCCCTATGGATATGGCCGGCGTCAAAGTCGAGAGGATGCTCAATGTCTTTGGCTACGATGATGCACCTCTGGGCCATGCCGAGATCACCTTTACCAACGTCCGTGTTCCAAAGGAAAATTTGCTTTTAGGCGATGGCCGCGGTTTTGAGATCGCCCAGGGCCGTCTGGGTCCGGGTCGGGTCCACCATTGTATGCGTTTGATAGGAATAGCCGAACGCTCTCTTGAACTGATGTGCAGCCGCGCAAAGGCTCGAACCGCATTCGGCAAAGCACTCTCAGAACAGGGCGTGATCCGGCAATGGATCGCAGAATCTCGCCTCGCCATCGAACAGGCCCGGTTGCTGGTACTGAAAACTGCCTGGATGATGGATACGGTAGGAAACAAGGCGGCCCGGCGAGAGATCTCGATGATCAAAGCCGTCGTCCCCCAAATGGCGTTAAAGGTTATCGACCGAGCCATTCAGGCCCATGGCGGCGGCGGTGTTTCGCAGGATTTCCCTCTAGCTCAATTTTGGATCTACGCCCGCACGTTAAGGCTGGCGGACGGGCCCGATGAGGTGCATCTTGAATCTCTGGCAAAAGCGGAGATCTCCTACAATCGGTCAATTTGATCGATGCTCCGCCTCCTGCCTGAATCAATTTCTTTCATTTTGCGTTAAACAGTGCAAAATACTGTTGACAGATGTTTGTGATTCCTGTAACTTTTAAGAGTCACGGCACAAGTCGGACACCTTCGCCACCGAAGGCGGCAGAGTTTTCCTAAATACAATTCCGTTGATCACGATTCGTGATCGAAACATCCGAAAAAATAGTGGGTTTTCGCACATCGCCAGTTGACCTGTCTAACAACTTCCCCCGCTGTCCAAAATCTCAGAAGGTGGCAATAATCCTCAGACTCGACAACCCGCTTTTCGGATGGGAATAGAAAGCTTTGCATTTCTCAGAATGCGTTCGCCGAGGACGCTAATTAAGGAGCAACAAATAAATGTTCGGTAAAAAGAAGAGCGTTGCGGGCCTGGACATAGGCTCCAGCTCGATCAAGATGGTCGAATTGAGCGGCAAGCTGAATAATCTCAATCTCGTCAGCCTCGGATTCGAGAATCTTCCCGGTGACACGATAATCGACGGACAAATAATGGAGCTTAACGTCGTTTCTGATGTGATCCAGAGTGTATGTCTAAACCACCAGGTTTCAGCCGATCGGGTTGTTACCGGTGTAAGCGGACATTCGGTGATCCTGAAGAATATCGTCCTTCCCCCGATGACCCGCGAGGAACTTGAGGAATCGATCGACTGGCATGCCGAAGAGCACATTCCGTACGACCTGGCTGATGTGAGTCTCGATTACCAGGTTACGTCCGAAACCGCCGATTCCACGAATGTGTTGATCGCGGCGTGTAAGCGGGAAAGGATCGATAACATTCGTCAGGCGATCCAGCTCGCGGGCAAGACGCCTGTCATCATCGATGTCGATACATTTGCTCTTCAAAATTGTTACGAGGTCAATTATCAGCCGACAGAAGACGATGTTGTAACGCTCCTCAACATCGGTGCGTCGACAATGAACGTAAATATAGTAAAAGGCACCCGGTCGTTGTTAACTCGAGACATCACCGTGGGCGGCAGCCAGTTCACAGACGTCCTGCAACGGAGCCTTGGACTCAATTTCCAACAAGCCGAAGCCGTAAAACGCGGAGTTGCCGACGCCGTCGACGGCCTCGAAGAAAAATCGATCGAGCCGCTGATGAATAACGTGACGGAGATCGTCGCGATGGAGATCCAAAAGACTTTCGATTTCTACCGGGCGACCACCGAGGACAATGAAACAGTCGTTCAGAAGATCCTTATTTCAGGCGGCGGATCGAAGCTGGCGGGCCTCTCGCAGGAGCTTTCCGCCAGACTCGAGCTGCCTGTAGAGATATTAGACCCGTTTCGCAGCATTAAAGTGGACACGAAGAAATTCGACCCCGAGTATCTGAGCGAGATCGTGCCGGAAATGGCCGTGGCTGTCGGGCTGGCCGTAAGGGGAGTGTAAACAGATGATCAAGATCAACCTATTAAATTCTGTAACCGAACGGCAAAGTGGTACGGTTATCGCCGTCGAACGAAAGTTATCAAGTGCCTCCTCACGCCTGGCGTTGTTATCGGTAGTTGTTACTGTTCTTCTTGCCGCTGTCATCGGATGGGACGTTATAAGTACCCGAATGGCCAAGGCCGAGGCTGAGCGTCAGCTCGACGAACAAAAACAGATCGCCGCTGATCTGGAAGTCGTCATGAACGAGCAGAAAGATCTCGAACAAAGGATCGCAAACATCGACAAGAGGATCGAGGCGATCAAGGCCCTAAGGGCATCGCAGGCCGGCCCTAGTGCTGTTCTTGATGCCATGCGTGAGCGCATTGCGATGGTTCCCGGTCTTTATATCGAGAGTATCGAGCAGTCGGGCGAGGGGCTTGTCTTAAAAGGCAATTCACCGGACGAAACGCAGGTTACCCAGTTCGGCCGCAGTCTGGAATTTTCCAACGGCTTGTTCTCGAACCTGAATATCGAAACGGTACGGGCCGAGATCCAGAACCAGAACGCAGTCCAGACCACCGCTGTCAATCCCGAGGCCGGCAAAATGCAGATCGTCAACTTTACGATCCGATGTGCATACACGCCATCTAAAGCAGTCGGAGCCAACAACGGCAATCCGACGACCGCCTCCGCCCCGGCACCGGGTGCGCAGGGCGTTCAAGTTGCCAGAAACTGATCGGATTAGAGTCCCAGATTAAAGGAAATCAACATGTTAGAGAAATTAAAGAATCTGAAGTGGCACTTTCAATTGATGGTCCTCGTTTCGATCGCTGCACTGGTTTATATGAGTGTATGGTATTTCGTTACCAGCGAGACAAGGGTCGAGATCGCGGCGCTGTCCGAGCAGATATCGCAGCTTCAGGCAAAGAACGAGGCCGCCAAGGTCGCCACCCAGCGTATCAACGAGTTCCGCGCACTCTACACGAGCAAGGCCGAGGAATATGAAGAACTCAAGGTCCTTCTTCCGGAACAAAGGGAGATCACCAACGTTCTTCAAGGCCTGCAGGACACGGCAAACAGCAGCCGGATGGTCGTTATGCGGTTCGCTCCACGTGATGATTCGCAGCAGGACTCGATAATGGCGAAACCGGTTGAGATCGAGGTTGACAGCAATTTCCAAAATCTCCAGGCGTTCTTCCAGAGCATGGCTAAGCTTCCCAGAATAGTTTCGATCACTGATTTCAAGATCAACCAGCTCGAAAAACAGACGGATACCAAAACGCTCCACGCCCAGTTCTTATTGACCGCCTATTACGCAGCCCCGAGCGATCTTAACCCGCAGGCGGCTCCCGCAGCGCCGAACGGGGCCCCACCCGCCGCTGCACCCGCTCCGGTTACGCCCCCCGCAAATTAATCCGCTTCACGCCGCTTACCTCAAAAAATAGAGAGAAACCGTCATGATCAATTTATCGATAATGAAACGTTCAGCCTGCCTCATCGCGACCGCCTTTGTATTCGTGGCTGTAAGCGGCTGTTTTTCGGAGGCGAACGCCCAGCGTGATCCGTTCAAAAAGCCGGGTTGGGCCATACCTAGAACGGGCTCGACCGGCGTGCCCGGCGGCGGAGTGAAAAAAGGTCCGGCCGCACCGGCCGTGCCCGTAACCTATGGCCCCCCGACCATTGAAGCCCGGATCGACTATTACAAAAAGGTGCGTGAGTCTGCTGTGGCGAATGGCTCTACGCCGCCAAAAGTGACTAGTGTCTTAACGCTGAATGAGATGGCAGTGACAGGCATCTTCAAAACTCCACGCGGATACGCGGCGATGGTCGAAGCCACTCCCATAAAGCTCTCTTATACGGTCTATCCGGGAGAGAAATTCTTTGACGGACAGTTGGTTGCCGTAGAGGAGAATCGCCTTGTATTCCGTAAAGTCACTAAGGTAGGCGAAGGCAAGTTCGTGGCGTCTGTTGAAAACAAACCTCTCCAGAAATTCACAATGAAATCGCAGATCGAGGGCACCGCTCCTGCCCAGGGAGCAGAAAAGCCTGTCGAAACCGCCAGTGTGACGCCCCAACCGGCAGCGCCCGGTGTAGTTACAAAGCCTACTTCAAATCCGTTCCTCTCTCCGCTTGACGAGATGAACAAACTTCCGCCCCCCACCGACAAACCAAGTGAAGATGCAAAGAAACCCGCGAAAAAGCCGGTTAAAACCGCAAAAAATATCGGTCGTAAGTGACCACCAAATCCCCACCAAGATCTCGTCTCGAGGATCGTTTGTTCTAGTAACGGAGGAAACATGAATTTTCTTATCAGATTTCGCAGCGCGGTCATAATCGCTGTGTTTGCAATGACCGTCGCCGGCAGCCTTACTGTTGCCGTATCGGCCCAGAATGTCGAAGCTCAGAATCAGGGCCGCAAATACGGCGAGCCGGGCTTCCGCGGTGAGCCTATCAACCTTAATGTGGTCAACGCCGATATAAGGGATATCCTTAGCTATATTACCGACCAGTACGGTATCAATTTCGTGATCGACAAGTCTGTTAAGGAAGTGCCGGTTACCGTAAAGGTGAACGATGTTCCATGGAACATCGCCCTTGATTCGATCCTTCAGGCACAGGAGCTTGGTGTCCAGGTCAACGGGAATATCCTGCGGATCGCGGACAATAAAACTCTCGCCAGCGAGGGAGAACTTTACCGTGATCGTCAGAATAACCAGCTTGATACCTCGCCGCTGATAACTGAACTCATTCGGCTAAACTACGCGACCGTTTCAGGCGGAGCTACGCCGGGTGCGACCACAAGTGGAACGACAGTTGGCGGCGGCCAATCCGGAGGCGTGAATTCAGGCATCAATGCCGCCAGCGCGATCCAGTCGGGCGGAGCAGGGGGAGCCTCAGCCCAGGGCGGAGCGGACGGCGGGCTTTTGCCGATCATCAAAAGACGCCTTTCGAGACGCGGATCGGTCGAGGTCGACACCCGTTCAAACTCTCTGATCATTACTGACGTTGCACTGAATATTGCGGCCGTTAAGCAGCTGATCTCGATACTCGACCAGCCCGAACCGCAGGTTGAGATCGAGGCAAGAATAGTCGTCGCGACACGAAGCTTCAGCCGCGACATAGGCGTGCAGTTGTCAGCGATACTAAACGGCGCGAGAGGAAGCGGCATCGTCGGCGGAACACTTCCGGGCGTCACATCTACGCTGACCCCGTCACTTGCTCCTAATCCGTCGATCAGCAACGATCTCGTTTCCAAGATCGCTAATACGGCGATCGGCCTTACGACTGGTGTCTTCGGTACTGCACAGCTGTCGGCAATGATCTCCCTCGGCGAACAAAGAGGCCAGGCCAAGATCATCGCGACGCCGCGAGTGACGGCACTTAACAACCAAAAGGCCGAGATCAAGAGTTCGACGCAGATCCCTATTACGACGATTCAACCCGGCAGTGCTGCGGGCGGTGCGGTAGTTGCAACAACCGAATATGTCGACGTACCTCTTAAACTGGAAATAACCCCACAGATCACCGATCAGGGAACCGTTATACTGACAGTCACGGCTGAAAACAGCTCGACCGCGACGATCGTCGGCGGTGCCGCCCCAGCGATCAACAGTCAGAGCATGAAAACACAGGTGATCGTGCCCGACGGTGGTACGACGATCGTAGGCGGCGTCGTCTTCGATGACGAACGCGACAGCCAGGACCGAACCCCGGGCCTTGCAAGTATTCCGATCCTCGGAAACCTGTTCAAGCGAAAGGGAGTCCAGCGAAACACGAACGAGATCTTGTTCTTTATCACACCACGGATCTCGCGGCCTGACTATGCACTGGTCAATCAATCAGGCGCTCCGAAGAGCGGCCCGATCGTCCAGCCGGTTCCGATGGGCAATCCTCCGTCGAATTCGCAGCCGGTGGTTGATACCGCAAACCCCGTGGTACTTCAGGCACCTGGAGTTCCCCGGCCTCAAGCCGGCCCTGGTATAAAATAGGTCAAAGGTCGAGTCAATGTTTCTTCCGAAGCCCGTCAGTTAATTCTGGCGGGCCTTTTTTTGTTCCTACTCAAGGCCGGTGAGGTCAAAGTCGGTGAGGTTTTCCGAAGGAGTAACAGTGCGCGACTCAAATCGGTAACGCTTCGCGCCGACCGAGAGAGTGTAAGACTGGCCGGGAGATAAGTCGGTGAAAGAATAGTATCCGAGGTTTCCCGTCAGGCTCACTGAGGACTGCGGGCCGCTAAGCCTAACCAGAGCATTTCGCAGGCCGCGGCCGTCGGCTGTGAGCACGCGGCCGCTTATCGAGACCGCTGACGGCCCTTCCATGACGGATACTGATTTCGTATAAATGAAATCTCCGGACGGGGAACCGTCACCGTTTGCAGCGTTGCCGGCGGCGTAAAAAACAACTTGGCCGGTCGGTCCAGAGGGAGCCGTCCAAATGAAAGTCCAGGAGTTCGTGCCGAACGATTGGCTAAGGAGGCCGTCGATCGTATGCTCAACATATTGCCTCACATTTCCCTCAACGACATTGCTGATGATCTGCGATCTTGGCGGGCTTTCATTCGGAAGTGCGAAACTGCCGACTGTCTTGCCCGTCGAGTCTATAGCGGTTAATTGGAAGCCATATACTACAGCGTCATCTTGCGAAGCCGTGACTGTGACCGGTATTTGCTGTCCCAAAGAGTATGCTGCCGGCAAACCCGTGATCTGGATACTGCCGCCACCGCCATTTAACGGAGCACCGATATGGCAAGAGGTGCAGTTCCCCTCGGCGGGAGCGTTTGTAAACGACGGGGAAGGGCCCGAGGCCGACGCAAAAGCAACCGGCTCTCTTGAAATAATACTGAAAGCAGCCAAAGCAGTAAGAAAAAGACCGATCACCGCGAACTTGATAGATCTCAAGATCCGACATCTGCTTTCAATCCGATAGCGATCTATGGCTGACATTTAGCCTTTTGATGGAAACCGAGGCCATCTGGCCGAATTATATCGCGCGTCGAGGTAAATTGATCGATCGCAAGATCGTTCCGGGCCGTCACGATCGACGCGCCGGACCGGAACGAGTGAACGCCTGGATCTACTCCTCGCCAACAAAATCGAGGTTGGTGAGATTGTTCGAAAGATTGACCGCCTTCGGCTCGAATCTATACCTCTTGCTGGCAACGGAGAGGGTATATCCGGACCCCGTCGGGATATTGTCGAATGAATAGTAACCATTGGTACTGGTAATTACCTTCATAGGTAGGCCCTGGCCGATATTTAACGAAACCACGGCATTTCTTAGGCCACCGCCCAACGGAGTAGTGACCCGCCCGGAAATATTTGCGAAAGCGGGAGGCTGCGGAACGGAGCACGCGAAGCTGGTAACAAACGCGGCACCCACGAGGGAAATGTTGTCGATATGCCAGCCTCCGCCTGTTGGCGCCGTATTGTCGTCTGCACCAAAACGCCAGCGAAGTTGAACCAGTTTCCCAACCGCGTTCGGGGGCAACTGCGCAACGGTAGTCTTGTATCCAGAAGAGTTCCCGGTCCAGGCCGATCTACCACCGATCGGGTTGTTGTCCCCAGCCCCGAGGCTGCCATTGTAGCCCTCCTGTTGGAATGAGCCGCCAGCGGTGACTATATCCATATAGGGGCCGGCGGAGACACTTATTTCAAGAACACCTCCGTCCCATCCGGGCTCGGTATTGTAACTATTTCGGAATGAAACCGTTGCGCCTGCCGCTGTAACCAAAGCGGCCGGAGAGGTAAGATTGGTTCCGCCCCCGACGGTTAACGGATCCAGCGCAAACATCGAGTTTGGCGGGGTATCCGGGACGGCCGATGAGGTAACGAAGTTAATGCCGCCGTCGATGGCTTGAGCGGTCCAACCAGTAGGTATGGCAGGCGCCGCCACACTATCAAAATTCTCTATAGGAGTCGAAGTTCCGGGCTTTCCTATGAAAATGTCCCGCACGAAAGACACCGGGCCCAGACTGCTGTTGACATTGATAGTTACAGATATTGATGCTCCGCACGTGGCATTCGCCGGAACATACATTGTTACTTGTTGACTGCTTGTCGACGTTCCCGCGATCGACCCGAAATTAGCAGTTCCACCGCCGACGATTTGCAGAGAAACGCCCGACGCCAAATTACCCGTAAAATTTGACAAGGGAATAGTCAACGTAATTAGTTCACCCGGTTCAGCGAAGCCGTCATTGTCGCCCGAAGCATCACTGACTTGTATACTGTCAGCCTGCGTTATATTAGGAAGCGAGAGGGACTGGGTCACACGAGCTGTGCCGGTACCGCCGGTAGACGTGCCGCCGGGGTTTTGAACGCTCGCATTTGCACCCAATCCCCGAACTGCAAAGCCTGCCCACATATCAGCCACGTCGGCGGGTGTCCCGCCGGCGACTCCAGCCGCGATTATCGCATCTCTGGCGTTCACAAACGTCGGGAACAGCGGTGACAGTTTCATCCCGTCCACAACGAACTGCATCGCTCTACGATTGCCGACCTCCCATCCCAGTCGGGATATAAAGCGTGCACGAACCTCCCAAAGGATGTTGCACCAAACCTCTCCTACGTTATGCACCTGGTCAGGATTGTTATTAAACTTTGGTGCAAACGCGCCGTCGGATATATCGAGCTGCGTAATATCCAGGTCAGCGAAGGTCATGGGATTGTGCGGTTTGCCATTTGCTCCCACGGAACTCATTATCGCCGTCGGAAAACGTCTGATCCCGTAATAGTTGTTCGGCGATACCGAAGGCGACTGTACGAATTTCGACGTAACATATGCTCCCATCGTATAAATACCGTCGATCGGGTCATTTGGATGAGATAGCATCGACATCGCGAAAAAATCGGACCAGCCTTCGCCCATACCTCGGGACATGTCATTACTAAGTCCGTTGCTGTTTCCGTGAAGGCGATTGGATAGTCCGTGTGCCAACTCATGCACCACGACGTCAGCATCAAGGCCGCCGTCGATATTTGGATTTGTGCCTGTGAAAAGGTACATCTGCATCTTCCCGCGGGAGCCGTCCGAGGGTGTGGTAAATGTAGCGTTATTCGTGCCTGAGGAGTCCTGCGCCTCGGCGCGAATGCGGTCATTCCCTAATCCTTGTCCCGTGAAATTGATGTGCTGGAAGTTACGGGCACTCTCCGTAAATCCGAGCCTGTAGGCCTCATCATGAAACCAATTCGCGATGTAGAACAACTGGGTGATGGAACCTTTCTGGAATTCAGTGGCTAAGGGAGATCCGCCGATTCCATCGTTTGGATTGTATGGGCTGTATTCAAATGTAAAGTTGCGAGTCGGGCTCGCAGCTTCGGTGCCGGCATCGATCCCATCATTTCCATCCCGGTCCAGGCCCGCCTGTACATTGTTCCCGTCAGTTGTGGTATTGCCGTCTGTGATCCACCCCAGTTGGTTGAACTGGTATGGAGCCTCGTTGCCAATTCGTGTCACCGGCGAGCGGGCGATAGCTGCCCCTTGAAGGCCATTAGGACCGGTGGGCCCGGGCGAAAATGAAAACGGATTATTTGCGATATTGAGAAATGCACCTGGCTTCGTGTAAACGCTGTAAGTCGCGCCCTGCGTCTGGTGCTCCGTCAGGTTCTTTCTCCACAGAACCGTGCCACTGTTAGCATCAACTGTAACGTAATATGCATTGACTGGCGTCCAGATCAGCACCTTCCACGCGGGAACCGCTATCCCCGCTTCTGTTGGAAAATAAACCTTCTCGGCGGTCGGAGCCGAGTCGCCTTCTCCGAAAACGACCTTCGAACCCTCAACCGTATATCCGACTGCCATAGCAAGTTGGGCTGCTTCGAGTTCGCCAACATTGTTCGCGGCAACGCTTAACGCTTCGGCGGGATCGCCGAATTCTGTTGAGATCTCTTTCGCGTCAAGCCCCGGTGCAAAGTTGCTAATGATCCGGAACATATCACCGTTCTTTGCGAATCCGGCTTTGATCTCACCCTGAAAGACGGGCACGCCATTTATTTCCTGGTTTAGTTCGACAAAAGCGAGGTTGCCATCCGGATTCTTATAATCGGCCGCAACTTTCATTCGGTCAACGTTGACGCGCCGGGTACCCAGTAGTTCTGCATTTTCACCTAAAAAAGTTTTAAGAGCTGCTGAACGTTTGCCGCCGGTCGATCGCGTGAGGAAAGACATGCCCCGCGTGACGTCGGGCGCGATGACCCCGGGGGCTTGCAGATGACGGTTGTATTCAACCTTTAAGTCGGGGAACCTGTGTTGGAGGGCAACCTCGCCTTCAACCATCGATTCACGAAGATCCGCAACGTCTACTGCCGTCTTCCTCGCTGCGTCACGAAACCGGGCAAGCGTTTGGACGGAGTTTTTGTCTTCCCTAATATCGTAATTAGGCAATTCACGCCTTTTATCTTTAGATTTTGGGCTGGGTGCGGAAGCAGCATTGGACGTCGAACCGGTCGAAGCAAGGAATATGCCGGTCACGACTGCTATTACGGCAACTAAAAAAGCGGAAATGCGAAAAGACCTGGTTGATAAACTTGGGTACATTAAGTTGGATCCTTTTAATACAAAGACTAGTTAAAAGAAAGGAATAATAAGGTCAAGTTCGAATAATTCTCGATTCGCCTCGAAATCACCATTCAAAACCACTATGATACAAGGTTTATGCATGGCCGCTCCCTGATGGACTGATTCAGTTGCCGACTTCGATGGCAGAGGAAGATTCACCGTTGCCACAGTTCCTAGGGGCTTGCTAAATAATAATTGTGTCAAACATTCCGGCAAAAAGTCAAAGAAAATCGGTCGTCCCCGCTACCGTTATCCAAGGAGATAAGGGGCTCGAGGCCATATTTGGAGCGAACGGCCTAATATCCCAGTTTCACGATAATTACGAATTTCGCGACGGCCAGGTGAAGATGGCCGAGGCGATCGCCACCGCTTTCGAAGAACGTAAGCATTTGCTAGTCGAAGCCGGTACCGGAACGGGTAAAACGCTCGCTTACCTCATCCCAGCTATCAACCAGTCCATAAAGACAAAAAAACGAATCGTCATTTCAACTGGAACTAAGAATTTGCAGGAACAATTGATGGAAAAAGACATTCCATTCCTGCAGCAGATCTTTCCGAAAAAATTCTCGGCCGCGTATATGAAAGGCAGGTCCAACTATGCCTGCCTTTACCGCCTTCACAAGAGCGACGATCAGCCGATACTGGACGGTATCGGCGATATCGATAATTTCAGGGAAGTGCGCGAATGGTCGCGCGAAACACGAACTGGCGACCGTGCTGAGCTAACGCATTTACCGGAGAATCTGTCGTTTTGGAATCGGATCAGCGCAAAGACCGATACGTGCATCGGTCAAAAATGTCCGGATTTTGAGCCCTGCTTCATTTCGCGAATGCGGACTTCTGCAGAGAATGCGGACATCGTCGTTGTAAATCATCACCTGTTTTTTGCGGATCTCAATGTTCGCGGCAATCAATACGGCAAGGTTATCCCCGACTACGGAGCCGTGATCTTCGACGAAGCCCACCTGATCGAAGATATCGCAGCCGACTATTTCGGCTTTCAAGTGTCGAATTACCGATTCGACGAACTCACCCGCGATGCGTCTACCCTTTCTATTCCTGACGCCATAGCTAATGCGGGGATCATGAAGTCATCTGCACGGATCGCCGGGTTCTCTGAGCAGATGTGGGCCCGGCTTCCGCAGGCACGAGTTCAGGAGGGGCGTTTTCCGCTGCCGCCGGATTCATACACTTATCGCGGTAGCGATGGGGAGGACCGCCTTACGGCCTTGGGCGAGGCATACGCAGCTCTGGACAATGCATTGGGCCGCTTGGAAACTGAGGTCGATGTGTATTCCGAAAAGGTCCCGGAGGCCGAAAGCGTCGTACGCCGCGTAAGGCAAACTCGCTTCGACCTGGGCTTCATCGCAAAACAGGCGGACCGAAATTATGTTTACTGGGTCGAAAAGCGAGGCCGCGGCATCTATCTGCAGGCGTCGCCGGTCGATGTTTCATCGCTGCTGCAGGATAAGCTGTTCGACAAGGTTGAAACTTGCGTCCTGACATCGGCCACATTATCTGCAAATAGCAGCTTTAATTTCATTCGTGGACGGCTGGGCCTTTCGCCAGGCGGCACAAATACACTTGTTGCGCCTTCATCTTTCGATTATGAGCAGCAAGCAATTATCTACCTGCCGAAGGGAATGCCGGACCCGCGCTCGCCGGAATTTGTTCAGTTCGCCGCACTGGAGATCGGCCGTATCCTTCGGGTGACTAGAGGCCGGGCATTCGTACTTTGCACCAGCACTTCGTCGATGACGGCACTTTACGAACTTGTATCGAGCAGGGTGGATTACCCCTGCTTGCTTCAGGGAACAATGCCGAAGAGTGGGCTTCTCGATAAGTTCAGGGAAACGCCAAACGCAGTACTTTTTGCCACGACAAGTTTCTGGCAGGGCGTGGACGTACGCGGCGATCAACTTTCCTGCGTGATCATAGATAAGTTGCCTTTCGCCGTCCCGACGGATCCGATCGTTGCTGCGAGGAGCAGGTTCATAGACGATAACGGCGGCCGCTCGTTTTTTGAATACAGCGTGCCGCAAGCTGTTATTTCATTAAAACAAGGGATCGGGCGCCTTATACGCAGCCAGACGGACCGCGGGGTTATTGCTATTCTGGATCCTCGATTACGTACCAAACCATACGGGCGGGACTTTCTCAGCAGCCTTCCGAGAATGAAGATAACCGGCGAGCTGGACGATATTATGGCTATTTTCAACTAATCCCGTTTCGCAGTGCCGATACAATTCCGTTTCACCTCCGCACGTGTAAATACTATACTTAAAGGAGTAAATGACGCGGACGAATCAAGAAAAGGGTGTCGGAGTTCTTCGGCAGCTTCTTATTATAACGGTCCTGCCGGCTCTGTTTATCGCTGGCGCCTTTAGCCAGAACGCTGCAAATTCGGCAAACACAAGCCAGCCGGAGCCTTCACCATCAGCCGAGCCGACTCCGATAGCTGTTTCAACCATTATTAGCGAGGCGGAAGCGGTGACGGCACGATTGCGCTCGATCCGGTCGCGGTCCTCCGAAGGGTCTGACCTAACGGAGATTGAGGCCCAAATCCCAGAGGCGGCCCAGGAGATCGAGGCTGCAGAAGCCGAGGATCGGGATGTGCTCGCCGCAAACCCATCTCTAGACGTGATCGGTGGGCTCGATTCGAAGTGGCGGGCGTTCGCTCGCAGGCTGATTTCCTGGGAGAGTACAGTTCAGGAAGCGGCCGATGCAGTCGACAGCGATATCGCCGAGCTAAACCGGCTGCTTCAGGTTTGGCAGCTTACCCTTGATGCTCATGGACGATCTGCCCAGGCCCTTGAAGACACCGGGACAAACCCTGCATCTGTGGGCGACGCCGTTCCCGCGGAACTAGTTCAACGTGTCACCACAACAATCGCATCGATCGAAGAGGCCCGCCGTCAGGCCCAAGAGCAACGTGCCGCATTGCTGGCTCTCCAGACCCGTACGAGTGAACTCGAGGCACGCGTAAATGCTGTTCGTCAGGACGTGAGACTCGCGCGTGGACGGACGCTGAATAATCTCTTTGTGCGTGAGGAGCGGCCGATCTGGGCTGCGCAGAATGAGATCGTCTCGGTCGGAAGTCTTTTAACCGAAACGATGAACTCGTTCTCGGCGCAGGCGTTTCAGCTTCGCACGTTTGCATCGGCACACGTTGAGCGGTTCGCATTGCATGGGATTCTGTTCCTCATTATGACGGCAGGGCTGTATTGGGCACGGGGTCGTGTTCATCCCTTCGTAGAAAAAGAGCCAAAACTCGAGAAAGCCGCTCAGATTTTCAGTCTACCTATTGCGACCGCGTTGATCCTTTCGATTCTCGCCAGTACCTGGTTATATCCCCAGGCACCTCGCCTGTTGACATCGATACTGGGTGCCGCCGCACTCGTTCCAGTGGTCGTCCTGCTTCGACGAATGGTCGAGCGTCCTTTGTTCATAATTCTCAATGCGCTAGTCGTTCTATATTTCGTCGACAGGTTGAGAGATATCCTTGTAAATCAGCCGCTTACGGCAAGAATATTATTTCTAATAGAAATGCTCGGGGCCATATTGTTTATGCTGTGGTTCCTCAAGAGCAAGAAACTCTCGGGAGGCGTCGAAGCGGCGCATTATCGGATCTTCAAGAGTATAAGAAAGGTTATTCCGTTCGTTCTTGCGATATTTGTTTCCGCATTCACAGCCAATGTCTTGGGGTTCGTAAGTCTTGCAAACCTCGTCGGTAATGGGGTGCTCGGCAGCGCTTACCTTGCCGTGATCCTTTATACCGCTGTGCAGATCATCCGGGGGTTGATTGTTTTTGCACTGCGTGTTCCGCCATTGAATGCGACATTGATAGTCAAGAATAACCGGCCGATCATTCGCGAACGTTCTGTGCGTTACGTCCGATGGTTGGCGGTGATCATCTGGTTGTTGGTGACACTCAATTTATTTTCTATTCGGCAGCCCATTTTTGGCTTCCTTCGCGACATTTTTTCCTGGTCGGCAACTGTCGGGACCATAAGTTTTTCACTCGGATCCGTCGTCCTGTTTTTCTTGATGGTTTGGATCGCGATCCTGATATCCCGATTTATCCGATTTGTTCTTGAGGAAGACGTTTACCCCCGCGCGGGCCTTGGCGGCGGTGTTTCGTACGCAGTGTCGACAATGCTGCATTATTCGATACTGGTTGTTGGGTTTTTGATCGCGGTCGGAGTTCTGGGCGTGGATTTCACAAAATTCGCGCTAATTGCCGGTGCGGTTGGCATCGGCATCGGTTTTGGGCTCCAAAACATAATTAACAATTTCGTTTCAGGCTTAATACTCCTGGTTGAGCGTCCGGTCAAAGTTAATGACACGATTCAGATCGGCGAGCATACTGGCTCTCTAAAACAGATCGGCCTCAGAGCAAGCGTTTTGAGAAAGGTCGACGGGTCGGATGTAATCGTGCCTAATAGCCTGCTGATCTCAGAAGAGGTCATAAATTGGACGATGTCCGACGAAAAGCGCCGGATCGATATTCCTGTGGGGGTCGCGTATGGAACAGATCCCCGAGTTATTATTGACCTTTTGATCCCGATCGGGGGTAAGTTTCCGGAAGTCTTGCAGGATCCGGCGCCGAGAGTTCTATTTATTGGCCTCGGGGAAAGCTCGCTTGATTTCGAATTGCGTGTTTGGACCGGACATACCGAGGGATGGGTCGGCCTTCGAAGCGATATCATGACCGAAGTTTACGAGGCACTGACCACCGCAGGGATTGAGATACCCTTCCCGCAGCGAGATCTGAACATCCGCAGTATGGACTCTTCGGTCGGCGAGGAGCTTCTTAAATCGAGCAAAGGCCGGGCGTGATATATTGCAAATACATATGAGTTCGTTTTTTGAAGTAATGATCGAGCGCAATTTTTCATCTGCGCATCAGCTCCGGGGCTATAAAGGAAAATGCGAGAACCTTCACGGTCACAATTACAAGATCGAGATCTTCGCCCGCGGCCGGGAATTGAACAACATAGGTCTGCTGATCGATTTTGGCGACCTCAAGTCTGCCGCCGACGAGATCGTCCGCTACCTCGACCACCGAAACCTCAACGAATTGCCGCCTTTTGACGAAGAACTAAACCCTTCGGCCGAAAATCTGGCGAGATATTTTCTGGAGTATCTAAATACTCGGGTGCAGGATGAACGTGTCAAGATATACAAAGTCCGATGCTTCGAAACACCCACCAGCGTAGCGACATATCAGATCGATTAGATAGAAAAAATCAATTTAGATTAAAATAGTTTACCGCGGAAAGGCGGTTATATAGTCCACCCATGAGGAGATTCCCTCTATTATTCATTACGTTGCTTTTTTTGAGCGTCGCGGCTGGTGCCCAGTCAACCGGGGGCAGCGTGAGCGGCAGCATTACCGACGGATCAGGTTCCGCAGTAGCCGATGCAGAGGTACGCCTTAAAAATCCTCAGCAGGTCATCCTGGCGTTGACACGATCCGATGCCGAGGGCGAATACAGGTTTGAGGGTATCTCCGCCGGTTCTTATGTGATCGTGGCCAGGGGCCAGAATTTCAATCCGAAACGGCAAGCGATCAGAGTATTGGATAGCTCGGCGATCGACGTCGACTTTGTGCTTTCGGTTAACGATCTCACGGCCGAGGTGACGGTGACCGCCGAAACAGGGCAAACCGCCGAAAGCCACCGGGTGCCTCAGCAGGTCAATGTCGTGCCAGAGGACGCTTTACGACAACGGGTAACCGCTGTACTCGCCCAAGTAGCCAACGAGGAAACCGGCGTTACTATACAGAAGACGAGCCCAACGATCGGTTCCGTGATGGTCCGCGGCCTCACAGAGGTTGGCGTATACGTGGACGGCATACGATATACAAACTCGACGCAAAGAACCGGGATAAACACGTTCTTCAATATGAACGAACCCAGCAGTCTGCAATCGGTCGAGATCCAGCGTAGCCCCAACACGGCCCAGTTCGGGTCCGACGGTTTAGGTGGCAATGTCCAACTGATCTCACGGCAGCCCGTATTTGGGCTTGACGAGCCGCAATGGAACGGTGAATTCAATTCATATTATGTGAGCGCTGATAATTCGTATGGCGGAAATACGTTGTTAAGCTATGGAGGAAAACGATTTGGTGTTCTCGCCAATCTAAACGCTCGCCGCATTAACCCGCTGAGGCCGGGCGGCGGTATCGACAGCCATTCTGCTATCAACCGCTTCTTCGGGCTGCCATCAAACATTATCGGGCACTCGCGTCTGACAGATACCGGCTTCACTCAGTATGGCGGGACTATCCAGACGAATTATTCGATCTCAGACGGTCAAAACATCAGCTTTCGATATCAGCGAAGTCAACAGGACGGAGGCCGGCGATACGACCAGCTTATGGGTGGCGACGGCAACCTGATCGCCGAACTTAAAAACCTGCAGCTCGATTTCGGGTATATTCGATACTTTAAACAGAATGTCGGCCCTTTCGACACATTTTCTGCGAACGCTTCTTATAACGGCCAACGCGAAGAGCGGCAGAACCAGGGCGGGCAGGGAAACCCTCTAGCCTTGGTAACGAACGATAAAGAGAGGACGGCGTCCGTCGGTTTTGGCTTTTTCCTGGACAAGCATTTTAGGCGAAATGACGTTCTGTTTGGTGCCGATTATTATCGTGACAAGGTAACCGCCCCTTCATTCAGCGTCGATCCGTTGACGGGAAGCACGGCTTTGGTGAGGCCGCGGGTGCCCAACGGAGCGATATACCAACTGGGAGGTATATATTTTCAGAATGTGTTCGAAGCGGTTCCAGACAGGCTGCGGATCAGCGGCGCTATTCGATATAACCTGGCGTCGTACCAGTCTAGGGCGTCGAATAGCCCGATCGTCGGAGGAAACCCCTTGTTTCCTGACGACGAGGGTAGTTTCAAAGACCTTTCCGGGCGGATCGGCGCAACTGTCACAATTGTTCAAGGGCTCAACGCCGCTTTCAACTTCTCGCGAGGATTTCGTGCTCCGAACATAACCGCCTTGGGAGGCCTTGGACTTGTAGGCGTTGGCTTTCAAGTCTCATCGAAGGATGTCGAAGGGCTCGGAGCAACGATCGGAACTACCGCGGATGCTGCCGCAAATTCAACTGGCGTCGCCGTCACACCGCTTAGATCAGAGATCAGCAACAATTACGATGTCAGCCTTCGCTATCGCAATCGCCGATTCGACGTGAATGTCACCGGATTTGTTATCGACTACGGCGACTCGATAGTACGGCAGACTCTGATCCTTCCCGCGGGTGCCATCGGTCAAAGGCTCGGCAGCGAGACGATCATCAACCAGAACGCGAACGGGGCCGTCTTCGTCGCAGCCTCGACCTCGCCGGTGCTCATACAGGCAAATTTTGGTCACACCCGTATGAAGGGTATCGAGGCAAATTTCGAGTATCGCTTTTTGGACTCATGGATAGCCGGCGGCAATTATTCGTATGTACATGCCGTAGACCGAAACTCAGGTGAGGCACCTAATCTCGGCGGGGGAGGGATTCCACCGCAGTTCGGTTTTCTTCGATTGCGATATCAGCCGCCCGGGCGTTCATTCTGGATCGAAGGTTATGCCAAGGTGCACGGGCGGCAGGACCGACTCTCGTCCCTGGATCTGTCGGACCGGCGAACGGGCGGATCTCGGGCAAGAAACCAGATCCAGAACTTCTTTCGTCGCGGGGCGTGTGTTCGCGGTATTACCACCCCTGGTGCCAACGGCCAGTGCGGTTCTGCCGGCGGCATTCTGATCGCAACCGGCGAAACGCTTGCCCAGGTTCAGGACCGGGTGCTCCCCCTTGGGGCCGTAATCAACGGTGTGCTTATCACAAACAACGACACTGCCGCTCCGCTATTTCGAGCGATACCAGGGTACGCACTTTTTAATATTCGCGGCGGTTTTCGCGTAAACGACAAAGTCGATCTTTCTGCCGATTTTGAGAATATCGCCGATACAAGCCACAGAGCACCCGGCTGGGGAATCGATGGCGCCGGCCGCAGCCTCACAGTAAGAATGCGGTACCGATTCTAGAGTTTTTTCTCCATAACGTCATTTATCCCCACGGAGTCTCCATAGGGGAAGGTGAGCAGACCCACTTTATTGTACGAATGTTTAGCGTAGAATCGTTGGCCGCGTTCGTTCTGCTGCCATACCCCTAGCCAGATCGACTCCTTGCCCAACTCCCGAGCGATCGCTTCACAATGGCCAAGCAAGGCCTCACCAACGCCCTTCCCCCAAAGGTGCTCGAGTAGATAAATCCTTCTCAGCTCTATTGCGTTGTCAGAAGTGACATTCGGGCCAGCCTCGCCGGATAAAAGCCGGGCGTAGCCTACGGCCCGGCCATCCAGAAATGCGATTAGGAATATCGAATCATTGTCTTCGAACTGCTCACGGATCGTCGCCGGAGCAAAGGATTCGACGACATACTTCGCCAGATCTGCCGGATCGTCCTGCTCGTAATAGGCCTCGTAAAACGTAACGGCGCCAAGCACCGCCAACAGATCTGTATCCTCCGCCGACGCCCGGCGGATCACGACATTACCGGTTATATCTTTAGACATTTGGGTATTCACACGATTCAGAGATCCGGTTCGCGAGGATCCACCAAGGCTTGAAACGTAATATACGATAGCTTAAGATTTAAATATCCAACAATTCTAGAGATCTAAGAGGACGAAAATGATCAAGGTTACAAAGAGATTTGCGGCGGCATTATTACTTGCCGCCATCTTAACAATTCCCAACGGATTTGCTATCGGGGCTATCTATGCCCAAAGCAGCGTTCCAAAAATCACATTCGAAAAATACACCCTGCCAAACGGATTGCAGGTGATCCTGCATGCCGACAAAAAGCTGCCGGTCGTCCATGTCAATCAGTGGTTCTACGTAGGCTCGGCAAACGAGCGGCCGGGGCGCAGCGGTTTCGCTCACCTATTTGAGCACATGATGTTCCAGGGTTCGAAGAATGCAAACAAGGAATATTTCGACTATGTTGAGGCAGCCGGAGCGAATCTGCTCGAAGGCGGCGTTAACGGCACGACAAATCAGGACCGCACCAACTATTTTGCCACCGTCCCGTCGGGCAACCTTGAAAATCTATTGTGGCTCGAAGCAGACCGTCTCGCCACGCTGCCTGACGCCCTCGACAAGACAAAGCTCGACAATCAAATTATGGTTGTCCGCAACGAGCGGCGCCAGGGCCTGGAAAACCAGCCCTACGGACGCTGGTACAAGCTGATGACGGCTAACCTCTTCCCGGTGGGGCATCCGTATCACACTGATGTTATCGGCGAGCATGAGGACCTTGCCGCGTCGGGCCTCGAGGACGTCAAGGATTTCTTTAGACAGTATTACACTCCGAATAACCTATCGCTTGTGATCGCCGGGGACTTCGATCCGGCACAGGCCAAGCAATGGATCGAAAAATATTTCGGTACGATACCTCCCGGACCCGCCCTTGACCGTCCGGCAATCGCAAGTTTTCAGTTGGGCACGCAAAAGATAGTAGAAGTTAGAGACCGCGTTCCGCAAGAGCGGACCTACTTCGGCTTCCATTCACCCGGGTTGTTCAAGCCCGGCGATGCCGAATTAGAACTTGCATCCATGATACTCACCACCGGGCTTTCTTCGAGGCTGAATAAGTCGCTCGTGTATGAGAAGCAGCTTGCGTCCAACGTAAGCTCTTTTCAAAGCGGCCAGCCGCTTACTGGTGCCTTCGCACTCTGGGCAACTGCTCGTCCGGGCGTGAAGCTCGACGATGTGGAAAAGGCCGTGACAGATGAGATCGCCCGGCTTGCCAAGGAAGGCCCGACCGACGACGAGCTCGCCCGGGCGAAGACCCGCTGGGAATATCAGTTTGTTTCAGGCCTGGAAGCCATTGGCGGCTTCGGCGGGAAATCCGACCGGCTTAATGCCTACAACACGTTTCTCGGCGAGCCCGGAAAGTTTGAGGAGGACGTTGCCCGTCACCGGGCGGTCTCGCGAGACACCCTGCGTGCCGCCGTCGACAGGTACCTGAATACCGATAAGCGCGTCCTTGTCAGATTCCGGCCCGAGCAGTCGAGCCGTGCATCTGATGTTGCGGTCAATAGGACGACAGTGCCGCCTCTCGGAGCCGACCGGCCGTTCAATGCTCCGGAGGTAAAGACAGCCAAACTCGAGAACGGTCTTGAGGTCATGGTCGTCGAAAAGCCCGAGCTGCCTAAGGTGCTCGTCGGCCTCGCGACACGGGCCGGGGCTGTTTCCGATCCTGATGGCAAAGAAGGGGTTGCCGCGATGACATCCCGTGTGATGCGTCGGGGAACGAAGACCCGTTCGGCGATCCAGATCGACGAGGCGTTTGGTGATTTTGGCAGCAGCATCAGCGGCGGCACGTCTCGCGAGCAGGCGAACATGGGCACCGAAGTGCTGTCGCGTGATCTTGATCCTGCTCTCGGTGTCATGGCGGATGTCGTCATGAATCCTTCATTTCCCGCCGACGAATTCGAAAAGGAAAAGCAGCTTACCCTCGACGGGCTGAAACAGGCTGCCACAAATCCGAACGCTATCGCCAACCGGGTGTCGGCCATGGTCGCTTTCGGCCCCGACCATCCATACGGGCAGCCGGTAGGCGGATTACCCGGAACGATCTCGGCAATAACACGTGATGACCTGCTTCGGTTCCATCAGGAAAGGTGGCGGCCCGGAAGCTCGGCGCTCGTATTTGTGGGCGATGTGACCCTGGCTGATGCTGTTGCGGCCGCGCGAAAGCACTTCGGCTCCTGGTCCGGTGGCGCCGCCCCAGCGGTGAAGGTTCCAGCCTCCAGGCCTATGCCCGCTGGCAAGGTCTATCTCATCGACCGGCCCGGCTCTGCTCAGACCATAGTTGCTCACATACTGAACGCCCCTGAACGAAGGTCGCCCGATTACTATCCGCTATCCCTCGCGAACGCAGTGTACGGCGGCGGTTTCGGCACGCGGCTTAACCTAAATCTTCGAGAGGACAAAGGCTATTCTTACGGCGTGTTTGCGTTCCCGCAGCACCTCACTTACGGCGGTACATGGATCGCATCGGGCGGTGTGCAGACCGACAAGACCAAGGAGTCGATCGTTGAATTCATGAAGGAGCTTCGGGATATTTCAGGTGGCAAGCCGATCAGCGCGGAGGAATTCGACAAGGCGCGAAAGACCCGCGTTCGCGGCTACGCACAGCAGTTCGAGGCATACCAGCGTATCGGCCAGCAGCTTGCGGATCTCTGGACGGCAGGCTTGCCCATGACCACGCTCCAAGCCGAGACTGATGAGCTGAATAAACTGCAGCTAGGTGCCGTAAACGCTATAGCCGCCAAATATGCGGCTCCGGCAGGTACATCGCTCCTGCTGGTCGGTGACCGTGCGAAGATCGAAGCCGGTATTCGTGAATTGAACCTGGGTGAGATAGTTATCCTCGATGTCGAGGGCCGCCCGGTGAGCAAGTAGCCATCGAGAAAGCCATATCAGTTGCCTCCGGCTTCAGCCGGAGGTTATCGGTCAGATCGGATATGGCTTTAGCCAAATATCTAACCGTGATTTGCATTAATGGCTTTAGCCTCAATTGTTTAGCAAGGTTGGGCTGAAGCGATAAGGAAATTGTTCATTTATCGATTTCGGCTAAAGCCGGTTCTTATTGCCTCAAAGCATCCTCCGGCTGAAGCCGGAGGCAATTGAAACGTACTTTTCGGACATCTTCCTTTTAATTCAGAAACCGAACTCTTTAAAACAAAAGATCGTGAACAATAGATAGTTTGCTAACTATTGTTCACGACCTATTAAAATGGTCGGGGCGAGAGGATTCGAACCTCCGACCTCACGGTCCCGAACCGTGCGCGCTACCAGACTGCGCTACGCCCCGAATGTCAATAGCTGAGTGTAGACGACCATCCGCAAAAGAGCAAGGCGAATTACAGATTCGT
>JBGSWW010000168.1:0-4840 GCA_041751735.1 Pyrinomonadaceae bacterium
CGCCGAAACCAAATACGACGAGGTACTTGGCGTTCACATCATCGGCCCGCATGCTACCGAGCTGCTCGCCGAATGCGTCGTCGCTATGGCCCTCGAAACCACCGCCGAAGAATTCGGCCGGATAATCCACGCGCACCCGACCGTCTCAGAATCCATAATGGAAGCGGCCGAAGGCGTGCACGATCTGACGATCCATATGTGAGAGCAGAGGTCAGTGATCAGTGTCTCAACTTGTAATATTGAAAACAGCGGATCATTCCGCCTACCGCTGTCTCAACTTCTTTCGTTGTCCGATAAGCAGTTCGCTCAACGCAGAGATCGCTAGGTTGCTGCCCGTTGACGTAGTGTCTCAACTGGTCTGGCTACGAAGTGGCTAGTCGGCGGCAGCGAGTTGTCTCAACTTCCATCTGACTCCCCTTAAGGGAGTTTGAGCTGACGTCCCTAACCTGGTTTTCCGATCGCGTCACTGGCTGCACCTCAAGTCTACATTCTGTATCCCGTTCAGCGACAAGACCTTTGGAGGACAGGTTGAACATCACGGCAGGATTTGTTTGTCGCTACGCCACGAAGACATTTAATCCCGCTCTATTTGAGCCAACGTTTCAAAACAGACGAACCACGATATAAGACGAATTCACACGAATTATCTCGACCCAGCTCGTACAACCTTCAGGCGGTTATGTATGTATGAATAAATTATATGATGACCTGAAAGTCATGAGGCAAATGGTCGGCTGTCTGTCGCAGCAGATGCCTTTTGGGCGTTGCCTGCCCCCTCTCCCCTGAGGGATAAGCGATGCGTGACGACCCCCGCATTTCGTCACGCACGACCAACTCTCCGGCAGAAAAAGACCGTGTTAAATTGTCAAAGAGGCACCACCGTTTGAAGGCGGCAGCGGCCGGCACAACAGCCGACCTAATGAATGTAATATTTGTTGCATCTCTTGTCAAGCATTTTATTTGTGAAACAAGAAATTTTTTATACGTCGCCAAAGTAAACACTTTAACGGTGGCCGAAAAGGAAAGGGTAAAGCTTGGAAGGACCGGACGTCTGGTATGATTGGATTTTTCATATGCCGCAAATTAAGACTTCGTATCCAAGAAAAAAAATAAAGGTCCTGCTTCTTGAGAACATCTCGGAGGCGGCCGTCAGCGAGCTGAGATCAGCCGGATACAGTGATATCGAACAGGTAGGCAATGCTCTGACCGACGACGAGCTCGCGAAAGCGGTGAAGGGTGTGCACCTGCTTGGCATTCGCTCAAAGAGCCTCATAAGCAGCAGTGTGGTAGGTGCCGCCGACAAACTGCTGGCGATCGGCGCCTTTTGCATTGGAGTGAATCAGATCGATCTCGACGCGGCTACTAAAAAGGGCATTGCGGTTTTCAATGCTCCGTATTCCAATACGCGCTCGGTGGCCGAACTGATCATCGGTCTCTGCGTAATGCTGATCCGCCGGATCCCGGACAAGAACGCGGCGGCACATCGAGGGGAATGGCTAAAGGAAGCAAAAGGCAGCTTTGAACTTCGCGGCAAAACACTCGGCATCATCGGTTACGGCAATATCGGCTCGCAGGTGTCGACCATGGCCGAGTCTATGGGGATGCACGTCATTTACTACGACATCGCCACGAAGCTGCCGCACGGAAACGCGAAACAGCTGCGGGAACTAAGAGAGCTACTTAGAGAGTCGGATATAGTGACGCTGCACGTGCCGTCGGACCAGACATCCCGGAACATGATCGATGCAGGCGCGATCAAGGCAATGAAAAAGGGTTCGATACTGATAAATCACAGCCGCGGCGACGTAGTAGACCTCTGTGCACTCAGCGACGCTATCAGGTCAGGCAAACTCTCGGGGGCCGCGGTCGATGTGTTTCCGGAAGAACCGGAAAAAACGGGCGATCCGTTTAAGTGCGAGCTGCAGAACCTACCCAACGTGATCCTGACGCCTCATATCGGCGGCTCTACCGAAGAGGCTCAGGCCAATATCGGCCTCGACGTCACGGCAAAGCTGATCAAATATCTCGATTACGGAACCAGCGAAGGATCGCATACCGTACCGCCCGTTTCGCTGCCCCCGCAGGCCGGAACACACCGGATACTGCACATTCACAGAAATATTCCCGGGGTGCTTGGCGAGATAAATTCCCGTCTGTCGAAGGTCGGCATAAACATAACCGGGCAGTATCTCAAAACTAATGACGAGATCGGATACGTTATCCTCGATGTCGAAAGCAAGATCTCAAAAGAGGCCTTCGAGATACTAAAGAGCGTCAAGGGGACAGTGAAGGCGAGGATGGTGTATTAAATGAAGATTGTTATACCCGGTGGATCAGGTCAGGTAGGCGTCGTTTTGGCGCGAGCTTTTCAGTCGGACGGACATGACGTGGTGGTGCTTAGCCGCCAGCCTGCTTCCGCTCCTTGGCGAACAATCGAATGGGATGGCAAGACCATCGGTCCCTGGACCGACGAGATCGAAGGGGCGGATGTTGTTATCAACCTGGCGGGCCGAAGCGTTAACTGCCGTTATAACGAAGAGAACCGCCGCCAGATGATGGATTCTCGCGTTGATTCGACGCGAATTGTCGGCCAAGCGATCGCGTCGGTTTCGAATCCGCCGAGGGTTTGGCTGCAGGCAAGCACGGCAACCATATACGCTCACCGGTTCGACGCCCCGAACGACGATATGACCGGCGTTATCGGTGGCGATGAACCAAACGCCCCCGACAAATGGAACTTCAGCATCGAAATCGCAAAGGCTTGGGAACAAGCAATCGACGAATCTGCGACGCCTAAGACCCGAAAGGTGCTGATGCGTTCGGCAATGACAATGAGTCCGGATCGGGCCGGCATTTTCGATACGATGCTGGGAATCGTTCGAGCCGGATTAGGCGGAACCGCGGGGAGCGGCAAGCAGTATATCTCCTGGATTCACGAGCACGATTTTATTCGCTCAGTCCAATGGCTGATCGAGCACGCTGATCTCGAAGGCCCGATCAACGTCGCATCCCCTCATCCACTGCCCAATCGCGAATTCATGCGGATATTTCGCGAGGCGTGGGGAACACGTATCGGTCTGCCAGCGATGGAATGGCAGCTCGCGATCGGAGCTATGTTCATGAGCACGGAAACGGAACTGATCTTGAAGAGCCGGCGGGTCATACCGAAGCTTCTGACCGATTCCGGCTTTACTTTCGAATTTCCGCATTGGGAAGACGCGGCGCGAGATCTGTGCCGCCGCTGGCGTGAAGAAAAATGATCAAATATACCTTCGCATTATTTTTATTGCTTTTCCTGATAACTGCGGCCGATGCCCAATGGACAAGGCAAACCATTGACACAAAGGCTGCCTTTCGGGGGCTGTCGGTTGTCAGCGAAAAGATAATCTGGGCCAGCGGCACAGGCGGCACGGTCATTCGGACGGTCGACGCCGGCAAGACCTGGAGAATTTTCACTGTGCCCGGAGCCGAAAAGCTCGATTTCAGAGACATCGAAGCATTCGATGCAAATACGGCATACATCCTCAGCATCGGCAACGGCGACGCCTCGCGGATCTATAGGACGATCGACGGTGGCGCAACCTGGCAATTGCAGTTCACCAATAAGAATGAGAAGGCGTTTTTCGACGCCATCGCATGCTGGGACCGGAACAACTGCATAGCCATGTCGGACCCGGTAGACGGCAAATACGTCTTGATCAAAACGACCAATGGCTCAACCTGGGGCCCAGTAAACACGGACGAAATGCCGGCGGTGAAGGAAGGTGAGGCTGCCTTTGCCGCGAGCGGAACCTGCCTGATCACGCAGGGTAAAGGCACCGTATTTCTCGTGTCCGGCGGCAGCAACGCACGTGTTTTTCGCTCAGATGATCGCGGTCTGACATGGGCGGTAGCTGCAACTCCTTTGCCAAAGGGCACTGCCGGCAGCGGTATTTTCTCGATCGCGATGCTTGATGCAAAAAACGGCGTAATTGTCGGTGGTAATTACGAAGCTCCAAACGAAAGGAACAACTCTTTTGCGATGACCGTTGACGGAGGCAAGACGTGGCAGCTTGGATCGCATCCTGGCGGGTACCGATCGGCAGTGGCCTATATCGATCGGAACATTGTTATCGCAGTCGGAACAAATGGCTCAGATGTTTCATTTGACCGACGGCTAACGTGGCAGAGTCTCGGGAACGAAAATTTAAATGCTGTCGATGCAAAAGGCAAAAATGCCGTTTGGGCAGTTGGTCCCAGCGGCGCGGTTTTTAAACTTGACCCGGCCTCACTGGTCAATCGATACGAAGGCCCTGCCCTTTCAAGACTCACTGTCCCGCACTTTCCGAATGTCGATTCAATCGAGCTTAGCCACAATGAGATACGCTCGAATTGTCCGGCATCTAACTCGAATTGTTCGATAGAACGGCGGCTCCCGGTAAAAGTCCGAACCACAGCTTTGGAGATACCGCATGAGATCGTATACACGACATCTGCCGGCAGGATCATTGGTGACGGACCGACGGTAGAATGGGATCTTACTGGTGCCGGACCTGGAAAATACACTATTACGGCGGGCCTCAACCTGTTCTCCCCCAACTTCGGGTGGGGCGTCTTTGGTCGAACCGCTACGAAAGTAGTTGACGTGTACTGAATCAAACTTCTCTTTCCAGCGAATAATTGTTAATTCCCATCTCTCTCTAGTCTCTAACTTCCGATTATTCGCAGTTGAGTTTTTTTGTCTATTGATTAGTCTATTTGTATCGCAATTATTTTTTCAGGAAGGTTTAAATTCGATAAGTCACTATGGCAAAGCCGATCAGCGTAAGTCTGACACTAGCATTTAAGGAGTTTTTTCAGA
>JBGSWW010000169.1:0-6563 GCA_041751735.1 Pyrinomonadaceae bacterium
TACACGATGAGTCAGGTTCAGGTCGAGGGGCTCTACCGTACGGACCCTACTCAGTACAAGGAAGAAGTAAAAGCGGGATATATCCAAGGAGTTGCCGTCCGTTCGCCGGCGGTCGCCAGCCTGAACGCGACCATTGCGGGAATCGCGGTAAACGAGTTTCTTTCGAGATTACATCCCTTCCGTTCGTGCGACCGGCTGTTTGAGCAGGACCTTGCAAAAGGCGCCAAGCACGAGTATCAGCGGATAATTGACAGCCTGAAAGTTTACGCCGATGCGTGCCTTTACTTCAAAGAACGAAGGCAGCTTTTCCACGAAACCAGAAAGTTCAGAAGAAAGCTTCGCTTGCAGATGAAGGAGGCACTGGCCGCGTTTCCTGCCCTGGCGGAACGCCTCGGCATCGATGGTACGAAGTCCTTCGAGGTCCACGAGCTTCGCCGCGCGTCTAAGATCGGCGCGAACGGCTTTCATGTGCCGCAGGTCATTCTCTCACTCACTCAATCGCAACAGGTTCGGCAGGATAAGACGAGACAGACTCCCGCACATCAATTTCGTGGCGGATCGACCCTGATCCTCGACCTACCGGAAAGTTCGATCCGGTATCGGATAGTGAAGGACATTCGCTGCGAACACAGGCGTGAGATGACATCTCGGTTTCACGCCTCGAACGGCTCCGACCCGCTCCGAAGGCTCTTTATTGGTGATTCATCACCCGAACCCTTTGCCGTGCTTCATGCGCTGACTGACGAATCATAAAGAGCCCGCGCGCCGAGGACCACTATGAGTTCAGATACCGAAAAGATGACACCCTGGTACGACCCGTGCCAGCTTATCGACACCGCGAAGAGAACCATTATTTCCACGACCATCGGGAAATATGCCGATCCGCGAGCGGGCACTCTCGGACCGCGCCCGGGTACCTTCTTCGACTATTCGAAGCATTTATGGCCGAGCAGATTCGATTTCGAGGAAGACAAGGTTGAGGGCGAACGGAAGGAGATCTGGATAGATTTCGCCGCCGACGTGGGCGACGGGTGGAATCCCACTTACGCGGTCGCGTACAATCTCGCCCGGCCAAGTCTGAAGATTCCCGGGATTGCGGATCCGCTTCCGCGCGGGGAGATCCTTTTCCTGGGTGGTGACGCAGTTTACCCGACAGCGAACACTGGAGCTTACGAAGCTCGGCTGGAGCTTCCGTACAGGTTCGCATTCAAGGCGGGCCTCGCGAAGGGCAATTCACCGTTGAACTCGGAGCTGGCCCAACATCCTCACATTTTCGCACTTCCGGGCAATCACGACTGGTACGACAGCCTGGTTTCGTTCCGCGAGTTGTTCTGCTCGCACATTTTCAACGATCGAAAGTTCGCCTGTGACCAGGAAACCGGCCAAGGCGGTTGGCGCACGCGGCAAAAACGAAGTTATTTTACGCTCAAACTGCCGCACAACTGGTGGCTGCTAGCGGTCGACATGCAGCTCACTCACAACATCGACGTCCCGCAGCTTCAGTACTTCAAGACAATTGTTGAAGGACGGATGCAGCCGGGGGACAAGGTCATCCTTTGCGTGCCCGAACCGTTTTGGACGAAATACATTAAGTATCAGGGCTTAACCCAGGAGTTCGAATTAAAAGAACGGAGCGTCCGACAGCTTCTTCGTTTCTGCTCCGACAAAGGTGCGGACATAATGGCGTACATGGCGGGCGACCTGCATCACTATCGTCGGTTCGAGAACGATGGAGAGGTGCAGAAGATCACAGCCGGCGGGGGTGGAGCCTTTCTACACCCGACACACGATTTCGACTTCAGAAAGGCGAAGGATGATCCTACGAGATCTGCACATTTTGACGGCTTCTCGCTCGTCGGTGAATATCCGGATCGCGGAGTTTCGAGCAAACTGGACCGAAAAAATTTCTGGTTCCTCCTCAACAATCCGACATTCGGGCTGATGACGGCGGCGATCTATTTCGTCCTTGCACTTCTGGTCCGGGGCACAACCGGGATTGATTTCACCTGGTACGAAGCTCTACAGACTACGATCGATCGGACGATCGCCGAGCCCCTCGCCCTTTTCGTCGTGGTGTTTCTGTTGATCGGTCTGATTTTCTTTACCGACTCCAACAACAAGAAATTCAAGTGGCTTGGCGGCTTCGTTCATGGTCTGTTTCATTTGATCGCCGCCTTTCTGCTCGGGTGGCTGGCTTACATCGCAAGCGTTTCGTTAAGCCATTCTTGGGATGTTCCGATTCCCTCAACGCGTCACAACCTAATATGGCTGGTCTCCGTGATCTTGATCTCTGGCACCGGCGGGTTTCTGATCGGTTCCGTGATCATGGGTCTGTACCTTTACGTTTCCCTCCATTTCTTCGGCCGCCACGACAATGAAACGTTCTCCGCGATAAAGATCCAAGACTTCAAGAACTTTCTCCGGCTGCACATCGACACCAAGGGTCAACTGACTATTTACCCGATAAAGATCGAAATGGTGCCGCGCAACTGGGAGCCGAAGGATGGATATTGTGAGCCAAGCGACGGCAGCGCACCCGAGTTGATCGAGAAACCCGTTGTCATAAACGGTGATACAAAAACATGAAACTCCGAAGCTATCTATACTGCGGTCTGACGACGACCCTCAACATCATCCTTAACGGGATGACGTTCAACCACTTTCTGTGGCTTGAGGGACGCGTTCGCTGGGGGCGTTTCAAGAACTGGGCGCGCAATTTTCGATACAAGCCCGTCGTCTATCACGAGCCGGCCACCGAGCAGGAAATAGTAGATCTTGTAAGATCGTCGACGAGCGTCCGCCTGTTCGGCTCGGGGCATTCCTTTAACGACGGCGTCGTTTCCGATCACGCGCTCATCTCGCTGGATTGCTATGCCGGTATCGTTTCGAAAGATTTACCCGCGAAGCAGATATGCTTTAAGGCGGGCACCCGCGTCCGCGATGTCATAGGAACTTTGCAGAAAGATGGCCTCGCTTTCGAGGCTCTACCATCGCACGACGCCCAGAGCATCGGCGGCATCCTATCCACCGACGTACACGGCACCGGTCGAAACTGGGGTTGGGTCAGCGGAATGGTCGTACGCTTGAAAATCATCGATGGTCTCGGGAACGTTCACGTCTGCGAACCGGACGACGACCTCTTTAAGGCCGCGATAGGTGGGATCGGAGCTGTGGGAATCATTTCCGAGGTTACCGTAGAGGCCGTACCCCGGTTCGACGTCGAGCAGAAGTTTGAGATAGTCGATAAAGCCTACGTTGAAGTGAATCTGGATCAGATGCTGGACGACAACGACCACCTGAGCCTGTATCTGTTTCCGTTCTCTGATAAATGCCAGGTGAGCACGTGGAACTGGGTCGAGGATCCCAAATCCACCTTTGGTCCGCTGCGAGAGTGGCTTGCCATTTCATTCGACGCATTGGTTTCCGCTTGGTTCGGCAATTTCATGGCGTACATGGGATTGCTGGACACATGGTCGAGCTGGGCGTACGGTTTGAAGCGCGGTACGAATCTTGTATTGGAAAGCCACCGGGCATTCAATCGCACGATCTATCACCTGCACCAGGAGCTCGAGTTTACGGTCCCGTTCGAGAAAACCTGGGTCGAATGCGAGCGGTTTCTCAAGCTGTACGAGAAAATGTACTCAAGGGCCCTGCCTTACACCCTGCTTGAGGTCCGCTTCACGCCCGAGGGCCACAACTACACTTTCCTTGGGGCTGGGCGCGAGCGACGATCGACGTGGATCGATCTGATCTGTAATGATTCGAGCGGTTTCGAGGCCTATTACACCGCCGCGGAGGCTGAGATCAAGGCGATCGGCGGGCGCCCACACCTTGGAAAGTACTGCGCAAGCTTCACCAAGCGCGATCTGCAGAACGTCCACGGGTCAAATCTGGACGCGTTTCTGGCAGTGAGGGCGGCCCATGACCCGCAGGGGAAATTCTCGAACGAGTTTACGAAGCGGCTCTTCGACTAACGCTGAATATCGGAGCGGAAACGGAGAAGGGTAGCGCAGCCGTAACGCCTCAAGCCACCCCGGTTTCAAATAGCTTGACGGGGAGGAAATGTAGATATAATCGGGGCTCCGTCATCGAATTTAATTTTCAAAACCGCGGCCCCGTGAGTACCGTTTCGACCGAAAAGACGCCTTGTGTGCAATGAGAGACATACATCGGAGTCTTTTGTTTGACCGCAAAACCAGGTTAGAAGGTTCCGAGCCTTTTTGTCTGACTACGGATTCACTGTTACAGGAGTTCGATCGCCCCACAGCCCCATGACCTACTTTTCCCGAAAAGCTGGTTACAACCATCCAACTGACAAAAACGCCGGATATAGGGATGCTCAGTCCAGGTGTCGTAATATTTCGGACAGCACCGCCCTAATCTGAGCAATATGGGCCGCCGAGGGTGACCTTCGCCCTTTCTCCCACCGACAGATTGACTGGTGGGCGAACCCAGTTATTTTTGCGAAGTCCCTCTGCGACAGTCCCAAGCTCGTCCGCCAGACTTCAAGTTTCCGGCCAATTGACCAACGATCCTCGTAGAATACGAACAGAGAAGGCGGGAAACGAATCGCAACCGTTCCGACAGTCAATCTTGGAAGCCGAATTGAGTTATTCGCTTCATTCACATGTGGACTAGGTTCCGCGGCCAAGCCTTTTAGTAGTCTGCAGCCAATTTCACCGAGTATACGTTTCGCCGCGAAAATTCTGGGGCGAAGAATCGGGTAGGGGCGGCAATCGCCCCTTTCCCATTTTGCGAGCGTACTCTGATCGACCTGCATCATCTCAGCAAATTGCTCCTGAGTTATTCCATTTAGCCCGCGCCATAGTACCAGTTTGTCTCGTAAGGGGAGCGAAGGCTCATACGGGCTGAAGCCAAGAAATTGAACTAAGGCAGGCATTCCGACTATTTTCGGGCACGCTTGATCTGTCTCCCACCTTCTGTAAGTGGCAATGCTTACTCCCAGTTTCCCAGCCGTTTGAGCATCTGTGAGCTCTAACTGTGTTCTTCGGGTGACCAGAAACACTCCGAGAGCAACAGGGAAGTCTGGTACGTGCAAAGTTCCTTTCGTGCATGGATTTAACCGGACGACCTTTAGAACTGTACGGCATTTAAGCAACGCGGCTATGTCCGTGCGGATATTTTGGGAGCCAGCGTGAATGCAAATGTTCGCCCATACAGATACAGCGATATGTTGGGAAAATCTCAGGGCCTCTGATGGACCGAATCGACATTCACATCGACGTTCCGGCCGTAAAATTCAATGAGCTTCGCGGCCGGGGAACCGAGCCGGTCGAGGGTTCGCAGGAGGTCCGTGAGCGTGTGATCCGTGCCCGCGAAACACAGACAAATAGATTGGCCGGCGGCGGGGCGTTCTCAAATTCAGCGATGTCGTCAAAGCAGATAAGGGAATTCTGCACGCTGGATCTCGAATGTGAAGAACTTCTCGAAAAGGCGATGGTTCGCCAGGGCCTCTCCGCCAGGGCCCACGACCGCATCCTGAAAGTAGCCCGTACGATAGCGGACCTGGCGAGCAGCGAAAAGATCGAGCCGACCCATATCAGCGAGGCCATAAATTACCGCTCGCTCGATCGAAATTATTGGGCGTAAAGATTCCCCGAGGAGTCACTCCTCTCCAAGCCCATTTGGATAAGCTCTTTGGGTTCTTCAGCGGTTAATGACAAGTGGTTAGTGAATAAGTGAGGCGGCGCAGTCTGTTGTCGAACCGCGTATTTCGTATTCTTCAAAACCCCCGGCGACTTATTTCCAGCACGGCGACGCCGAGAATTCGGGATGCTGGCCGAATCGCGGTTCGTACTCGCGGGCATATGTCTCAAGGTTTCGGCGGATCTTATTGAATACATTGCAATAGAACGATTCCTTATTTATTCTTTCGTCCAAATAAAGCATCGCGTTGACCTCGCTCCAATATTCGCGGCTTTCCCAAATCTCGACCGGTGTTCCGCCCATTTGGCGGGCTAGTTCGACCAGTTTTTTGTCCTTTGTATTTAGGCCGTTGTTTAGAAAGATCGAAATATATTCGGGCATTAACTTGTTCTGAAGCTGAAGCGCCTTCATGTTCGCGGTCGAGGCCTGATTCACGTGGCCGATCTCATGCGACATTTTTGTCGCCGCTAGAATGCGTCCGCTGATCGAATAGGAATTTGTGTCGGATGCAAGTGAATTCAAAACGGGGTAGTAGATAGGATTCGGATAGCCCTCGTCAAGGTTTACGCCGAGAGTGATCGTCGCTCCAACAAGAAGGCCCGAATCGTCCCAAAGAAAATTGTCTGTACCGGCCCCCCTTTTTCGGTCACCCGAAACCTTAACGGTAAGCACGAAATTCTTGTTACCGGCGTATCTTTCCCACTGTTCACGGCCGTAGGCGGTTGAAACCAGCTCGGCCTTCCACCTGTCAAAACGTTCGCGGTACTTGGCTGGAACATCTTCCTTTATTCCACCGTCGGTCGGAGTAGGGACCGTACGATCGGTAATTCCCGTTCCGGAATCGGCAAAAAAGTCGTAGTACGGGTTCCGTGGTGTTATCGAGTCGGGCTCAAACG
>JBGSWW010000170.1:0-11933 GCA_041751735.1 Pyrinomonadaceae bacterium
CCATTAAAATGCGGCCCGTTGCTTTGCCCGAGGGGTCTCCAAATCGGTCGAGCGGCGGACGGATCTCGAATGGCGGGCTAAACCGGGCGGGCACCAACTGAACAAGATCGCCGAGCAGGATCGAATCGCATGACGTCTTAACTCGTACGACCGCAACCTCTCTTTTTACATCGACCACCTCAAGAGCACCGACCTCTTGAACATAGAATCCCAGCCCACCTTTATCGGACCATTTGCTTTTGAATTGGGCCCTCGGTCGGACGACTGAAAACGTATCACCGACGCTTACTCCTTTATTTCGGCCCATGTTGATATAAAGAAAATCGTTCTGGGCGTAGTTGTACCTATCGGCCTCGTCCTGTGCACCGATGATCTTGTTGGCGGTACTGATGGCGTTGTATTGAATAAACCCGGCGCAATAAAGATTGTTAGCTCCGACCAGTTCCGACTGTTTTCGGGGAGTCTGCAGGATAGGTGCCGGCGTCGGTTGGGCCATTTGTGATAGGCCAATTCCCGCAGTTGCCAACAACAGTGTAAAGAGCAGGCCAATACGCGTTAATGTTTGAAAACTCACGATTATCTCCTTGGATGCGATTGTTTGCCCGATGATCCGGGCTGACGATGCTGGACAAGAAATGTCACCCCAATTGGGCTCCCTTTATTGTAAGCACTTAGAACGGTGCGGTCAACAAGTTTTTACACCACGAATCGCAGCCGCGGTTTGCGGAGCAAAAGGGCAATTTGGTAGTATCTTCGTTTGCGGCCGGACGCCCCCGTCGGCCCCATTAGCCGGTGTAGCTCAGTTGGTAGAGCAGTTGATTTGTAATCATCAGGTCGTAGGTTCAAGTCCTATCACCGGCTCCATATTAACTCCATCAGATACAGCGACTTACAAGAAACGGAAGACGGATGCTAGTCTGCCTTTTTCGCTTGTTGGACTAAATGTTGGACTATTTGACAACGATTTCCGTACTTTTTATAGAGTTTCGCCGATGCAGAAAAAGAATCTTTCCGCAGCTTCACTGATATATAATGTTCGGCATTATGAAAGCCAAGGCTTTTTTGTCCGTTTTTATTAAAGTTAGTGTAGTAATGGCTTTGTGCCTTACAGACATCCGTCCAGTACCAGGACAACGAAAACCCTCTGTCCAGAAACCGCCCGCCATCGTTTGGGACACACGCCCCTTCAAATACTCGCTGATGGACAATTTGCCCCGCAGTACTACTGACATTCCTACGCATCTGTTCTGGAGTCTTTGGGTAAGACGCAAGGACAATTGATCAAGGACGAGTTTGAATCGACGGAAGCATTTAACGCTCGGATCGCGAAACTCCGGTCGGGTAAATTGACTGGATCCCTGACCTACAACGATCAACTTGCCTTTAATTTCCTACCTCATTCAGACGGATTCGAGATTTCGTATGACGCTGATGCCAAAGAGCTTAATTTCACTGTAAGCTGGGAGCGTCCACGGTTGGACACTGATTTTACTTTTCTTGCGTTAACTTGGTCAGACGAGTCTCGAAAGGTGGGCTCGTATGTTGGGCAAAATGCCTTCAATAGTAAAGTGCCGGTATCAGTCTATAATAATTTCGATTTTTACTTGGCCACCGAAGAATGGTGCCTCAAAAACTTTCTGAACTTTAGCAATTATATAGGAAAAAGAATCATTGCCGGCCGTATTCAGATTCCAGCCAATCTTGCTCGTTCGGCTAAACCTAATGCCCGGCTATTAGTTGTAGGGCGGCTCGCTCCGAAGTTCATCCTTAGCTCGATTCACAGGTCAGCCGCTACGTTGGACTACCCGCGAGACGAGATTACCACTTCTTTTGGTATCAACCTTATTGTGGAAGAGATCTGGGTATACGATTTTCCCACGGGAAGAGTTTGGAAAAAGTTCGCTGGAGTTTCAGCTCCGACGAATCCAGTTTCTATTGACGCAGGTTCTCCGGTCGTATCGCCTGTTGTATCGCCTTCTTCAGGCGTATCGCCTTCTTCAAAGGAAAGGTCTACCGCCGAATCGGCATCACCTATCCAGGGTGAAAACCAAGCGTTGAGGATACTATCGAAACCGAGACCCGGTTACACTGACACCGCACGTCGGGCTAATATACGAGGGACCGTTGTTCTGGAGGTGACGTTTCTTGCGTCTGGACGGGTTGGAAGTATTGTTCCAATTAGAGCCTTAACCCACGGCTTAACTGAGCAAACAATTGCGGCTGCGCGACGTGTTTCCTTCGAACCGGCAATAATCAACGGTGTTCCGCAGACCGTAAAAAGAGAATTGAGTTATCACTTCTCAATCTATTGACCGTAGCCCTCGACGGCAGCAGAATCAAGGTGAATCTCACTTCATTCTCGTGAACGACACCCTTTGGAATAAGCCAAAAGAAATGGCCCCGCTCCGAGTGATGATGAAACCGATAGACTCGTCAACCCGGTGCCTTTAACGCTCGGTCTATTTTGGTTCTTTACGTAAAAGACTATGAATGAAACACCTAAGACACGGAAGGGCGAGACACTAATTATAACTCTCGGATGGGTCGTCTCAATTCTCGGCAACTTAGCCAGCGTTATAATTCTGATCAGCGGTATGTCATCAGCAACTGGTGCCCCGCAGGAAGCTGTAGTGGTAGCCCTGGCTCTAGCGGCTTCCATTATTCCTTACTGTTTTGCAAGGGCATTGACCGAACTTTATAGACTTGACTGAAATCTTTTCTCATATTTGTCCGTAGGCCGATGTCGTATCAGTAGCGGCTGAGAAATTGTCGAAGAACGCTAGGATCAAAGCGAGCTTGTTTGTCGAGTATGCGTCTGTAACGCTTTGTAAGATTGCCTCGGTACGTTGTTCGAGAGTGACGTTTGTTCAGATGGTCGCGCTCAAGATCAAGACAGCTCATTGCGTTCGATAACCCGCGCCAACGCTTGCTTTGGGTTTGGCTACTGTACATTGCCGAAGGATACGCAAAACGTGAAAGAAACAGCTCGCCTATTCCGTAAAGCGTTCGGCATCGCTTGCCCGTAGCCGGACAAATGAAATACCATTCGCAGCCGCCAAAATGTTTCGGAATACTTTCGAGCTGTATGCGATAGCTGATTGGTTTGTCGCCGTAATTGTAATCAAGATCGATGTAACAATCGGGAAGGCTCACCGATAGACTTATCCAACCGGAAGGCTTGCCACCCCGGGTCCATCGGTAGGGTCCAGTGGCGGTGGCACTTGGCCGCAGATAACCGAGTCGTATGAGGCTTGTGATCGTTATCTTTTTGACCTCATCGAAGCAATCGGGAAATGTCGGATATTTTGGCATTGTTACGAAGCTTGGGCAAAAAGTATATCGTCGTCTATTTCTTACGCTTTGCGGTGTAAATTCGTGACTTCTCGATTATCTCGTCTGTCTTTTGATCGATTATCTTGTCGAACAGTTCTTCCCTGAGTCCATCCTTGAATTTCCTTACCCATTCGCTTGGCGAAAGCATCTTTGGTGGCAGCGTCTCGGAGGCCGTTTCCTTCTTGCTGTCCTTCGCCGCCGTTCGTTTCGGCCCAATCGGCAACTGTCCCGGCTTACCAAGGATCAGAGCACTGCTAATTTGACAAAAACGACTGCCGGGGCACCGGGGACGCTCTGAGCACGGAAGATCGTTTGTGGCAAGGGTTCATCACGGGTCAATTTCCTCGAGGTGATGCCACAGGGACTTCCAGATTTTTCAGTCTTGCCACGTCTCGTTCTTCCGCCACATGCCGATTCGAATTCTGCTTTTGAATAGATCTTATCGTCAATGTCGGCCCGGCTGAACACTTCGGCCTCCGTACCGAATTCTAGATTAGACAACTCCTCAGTCGATGTGACTTTTCCGTCCCTATCTAGTCTGATACCCGCAAGGGGCTTAGGGGCTATGACAACTGTCAATAGCTCGCCGGTATAGTTAGGACCTTGGGGAGTGATGTTGAAGTATGGAACATCGTCACGCTGGTCGGGAATATCAACAAGGATACCGGGGCCAACAGAATTATCGTCTCTGACGGACTCGGGAAAAATCATGTAGGGTACTCCGAGACTGCCGTCGGCAAATGTCTCTCGGTTGAAAACATAAAGATACCCCTCCACGGAAGATTCGATCGCAAATCGGATCTTTTCGCCTGACTTAAAAGGAGTATCGATACTCACCCTCTCCGCCAGCCACATCTGACGGCCCTTCGAACCGTCGACGACCTCGAAAAAGTGACCGCTTTCTTTCTCTTGAGGTGGCCGCAATCTCCACATTGTTACGCCTATCTCGGACACCACTGGTTCGATAACCGGCTTCGCGGTTTTCGCACTTGATTCCGCTGCGGTAGGGCGACTCTGCACTACCTTTTTCTCGGACCTTACAAATTTATAATTAGCGCGCCTTGGCCTACTTGTGCCGCGAACCGGGGCGGGCCGCTTTTCGGCAAAATCATCAGAAGTTATCGACCTGTCTTGGACGCCCTGTTGGCCGATGATTGGGCAAGAAAATGCAAAACTTAGGAGACAACAGTACATCGATATTCTTGTGATTTTCATATTTTTATCTCTCGTTAATGGGTATTCTTCATTTGCTCCTATCGGAGCGTGCCACGATCAACGGTCGTGACTCCGATTCGCGGCGGTAAAAAACACGTGGTCGTTGGACATCAGTTTGTCCAAATATAATCAGTTTTTTGTTCTTTTCGCGTTCTAGTTTGCGTTCCGCGATCGCTTCTTCATTGATCTGAGGTACCCGCGCCGCTGCAAAATCCAGCCACTCTCGTAGTAAGATCCGCCCATCCTTGGGATCAAAATCGGCCAATCCCTTCCGTAAACCCTCTTCTACAAGAGCAAAGGTCAGAAAGCCGTGGCCTAATCGCGACGCCTCCTTCGCAGTTTGATAACTCTGGGCCGCAGTGAGAATATACATTCCCTTTTCGTAGGCTAGCTGAGCAAGGCCCTTGCTGTTCATCGGACCCCGTCGCTTCTCCTCATTCTCCAGGAGCTGTCCAGAATTACAAGCATCTATAACAAATGTTATCTGCCCGCAGTCCATGGATTCGAACAATCTTTCTAGCTCAAGGTCGGATATGCTGTTTCGGAAAATTTCCGTCAGGGCAACTGCATCAAGTCGGTCTCGCAGGCCAGTGTAACCCAGGTCATGCGGTATTAGATAGAAACGGTCTTGGTGGGCCATTCCGTGTCCCGCGAAATAGATCATCAGGACATCCTCGGGCTGCAAACGAGACGATAGGCCACGTAGGGTATCGAGAATTGCTTTCTTCGTCGCTCCTCTATCGATCAACTCGACGATTTTGACCCGTTCATAAATATTGAGTCCGGACTGCCTTATTCTAAATTCGTTACTAACGTCCCGAACGTCGGCAACCGCATAATTGAGATTAAAGTCCGAATTCTCATATTCATTTACACCTATTGTGAATAAATAAAAGATACCTTTGCGCAAGAGGGACTGATCTCCGCTTATGGTAAGGCGAGCGTCTTTGCTTTTGATATTTTCTGAATTAAAGGCGTAGGCGGTGAAAACGTTCTCTCCAGCCGTCACCGGGATGGTAGCTTCTAGTTTGGCTGCTTTCTGCCCCTGCAGTACGTTCCCTCGCCAAATCCTGACGAGTGACCCGTTTCGAAAGAGTCGAACATCCTGCGCTCCGGCTCCAGCGTCGTTCACTTCAATATTGATCTTTATATCTCGTTCGACAGCACGTCGAACGTCTGAAAGTTCGGCCGTCAACCTTATCGCTGGCTGTCTACGGTCCTTCGTTGATATAGGTGAGCCGGGGGGCGGGTTTCCCGCTTTCAGAACATCCGTTAATACGCCAGGAGCAAAGAACTCGCTAAAAAAGATCTCGATTGTAGCAAACCTAAAGGTATCCTTGTCGAAACGCCAAGAAATCCGCTCCCAGGCCGCGGGAGACCCGTCGAAGAAGCCGTTAGGGGTTACGACGAGCCAATCATCGGTCTGTTTGAACGTGATCAGACGCGCCAGCGGCCTGGATTCTCCCCAGAGGATCAAACTGCCGTCATCGCTGGCTGTTGCAACGAAACGTTGGTCGGGCGAGAATACCGCCGAATAAACGATCCCTTCGTGCCCGCCAAGGATCGCGATCTCCCGGTTTTCCGCTACGCTCCAGACGCGTGATGTCTTATCAAGACTCGCAGACACGATCCGGCTTCCATCCCCACTGAAGTTGACCGAGTAGATCCGTCCAGAATGACCTGTCTTCGCAGAAAGCAACCGCCCGGTCGTACTATCCCAAACCCTGATCGTGTTGTCCGAACTTCCCGTTGCTATGCGTTTCCCATCTGGACTAAAAGCAACAGAATCAATTTCGGAACCTACTTCGAGGGTATGCAAAACGGAATCAGTAACTATATTCCATATCCTCAGTTTTCTGTCGGAACCGCCCGACACGACTAGATCTCCCCCGGCGCTAATATCAACCGAGGTTACTTCCCCGCGATGATCTTTTAGGAATCGCGGAGGCAGACTTGGATCCCTGAGATCCCAAATGCCGATCGTTTGGTCGGAACTTCCAGAGACCAATAAGTTCCCATTAGACTGAACGGCGAGGCTTTGCACCGTGTCCGAGTGGCCTGTTAATAAGGTAGGAGCCGTTGCTGAAAGAACGCTCCAAATCCGGATCGTCTTATCGACGCTGCCGGACACGATCTGATCTGTTTCCGCACGGAAAGCGACAGCCGTAACGCGTCCCGTATGGCCCCTCAGAGGAGGGAGGCTCTGACCAGTCTGCAAGTCCCAGAGTCTTACGGTGTTGTCGAAACCAGCCGAACCGATCCACCGCTGGTCGTGACTTATATCGACATCATACGAACCAACCGTATGGTTCTCCAGCAATGCTTGAGATGTTCCGTTTGACGCATCGCAGACCGTCACGGTCCCGTCACCATTTCCAAAGGCCAGTAATTTCCCGTCCTCGCTGAATCCTCCTGCTTCTGTGACTCCGGTCCGACTAACACATCTGGCAGTTTCGACCAATTTTGAATTTCGCTCCCTGCCGGCTTCTCTGACAATCCGATCTGAGTCCACCGCAGACACTCGACTGTCGGACAAAATACGAAAATCCAACAATCGCTCGCCAACAAGAGGAGTTCTCGCTGTTTCCCGCCAGTTGGAGGTCGTCCATTGGCGTACAGTTTTGTCGTCGCTCGATGCAAGCACCTGACTATCGCCCGAAAAATTAACCGATCGTACAGCCTGGGCGTGTCCTTTTAGCGTTTTGGATACTTGTCCATTTTCGGTGGTCCATATCTTGACTGTGCTGTCGGTACTCCCCGAAGCGAGTAACTTACCATCCAGGCTAAAAGCCAGGGCAGTCACCGGGGCCGAATGTTCGGAGATCACCCACAGCGGGTCTCCCGTATGCGTGCTTCGCATTTGAATCGAATTGTCCGGGCCGTTAAACGCCATAGCTCCGCCGTCGGCGCTTATCGCGACCGCTCGGATCACGTCCGCCTGAGCTTCGAATCTGCGGATCTCTTTGCCCGCGGCAACATTCCAGAGTATTACGCTGTTATCATTAGAAGCAGAGGCTAACATCGTCCCATCTCTACTTCTTACCAGCGTATTAACGGCCGCTGAGTGCCCCGAGAGTGTACGCAGTTCGTGTCCTGTAGTTATATCCCAGATCTTGATCGTATTGTCGAAGGCTCCCGTCGCTATCCACTTGTTTTCCGGCCCGAAAACTATCGCCTTTACAGATCTGCTATGGCCGGTTTGGAGGATAAGTTCAGGGGCGGCAGTAGATTGTGTCGAACCGCCGAGCCCGATTACCGCGCTACTAATTTCAGCCGATCTCATCGTGACAGCTATAATTAGGCCCATTACGATTGTAATTTTCGTTAAAAGTCTCATTTCAAACAAAAAACTAGCCGTCACTCTAGCCCCACAAAATCCACATTCGATAGGTTGCCGGTGAGGTTCACGGTTCTTGACGGGAATCTGTATCGTTTCGAGCTGACGGTGATTACGTGGTTGGTTCCTGTTGCCACGTTTTCAAAGGAATAGAAGCCGAGGGGGCTGACTTGCACACTCCGTCGGGTGCCGGCCGCATCGGTTATCGATACCACGGCGTTGCGAAGTCCGAGTCCGCCGGCTGTAAGTATCTGGCCGCTCACGGTCGCGAAGGCAGGGACGGAGAAAGCGGCCTGCTCGAGAGATATCGGCTCGGGGCGGCCGCTGATCGTTATGCCACCGGTTCTCGCCGGCCCGTCATTGGCAAGCACGGTGAAATGTACCGGGCCTTTCCCGACGCCCACTCCCGAGTTGATCACTATCCAAGGTGCCTCGCTCTTTGCCTGCCATGCACAGGTCGGGTCGTTGGTGTTGATCGTGAACTTGCCCGGTCCTCCCGTTCCCGGAGCCTGCGTGAGGTCCTCAGGGGTGTATGTGCATACCATCTGTGCCGAAATGTTTACAGCCTGGTCTGTTTGCAGCTGGACAGGTTCAGGTTGCGTGAAGACAATACCCTCTCGGCTCGCCGTTAGCTTATAGGTGTTTGCCGGGAGATCCGGGAAGCTATACGACCCGTCAGCATCTGTGACCGTCCTTAATGCTATCTCTGCATTAAGCCCCTCTGGTGTGAACGCGAGATCGACTACCGTTCCCGCTCCTCCTGCAAGGACCTGTCCTGTTATGTTATGTGTCGGCACGTTCGTCGCCAGGAAGCTGTTACCCGGTGTCCCGTTATACGTCGTGTTAACAGGAGCGTTGAATGACAGTACTGAGATGGTGAACTTCTTGCCCGTCCTCCTCGGAACGATATCGTGCAGTGTCTGAGGCTGTGAAAGGCACTGATAGGTCGCATAGGGCACAGAGCTGATCGTAGTAAATACAAGCGGCGAACATGGAGCCGGGTCCCGCGGGTTTGGCCCCCTCGATGATCCGATCATCACCGACAGCCCGTTGACCTCCGGCTGTGTGATCTGCTTGATAAACCCGTATATATATCTAGGCGTCTGGTTCTGTGCGTTCGAGACGCTGTTCTGTCCGGCACTAGTCGGGCCCGCCATCAATTCGTCGAGAACCGCCAATGAACTGTCGAGAGGGAAGTTGTTCGGGTCCCAGACAATGCCTTCAGGCCCTGCGATTGTGACAAGGTAATTAGTGTTGTCCGCCGGAAGGTCAAACTCGTATACACCCATCGAGACCAGCGTCGGTACCACTGTGTTCGTGCCATTCGAGGCCGTGATCGTATCAGGCACGATAGTGATCTGCTCGCCGTTGTAATTCTGCAGGTAAAGCCGGAACAGGCGTTCGTACTGACGCCATGAAAGCTCGATCGTTCCGCTTTCTCCGTCCTTGCCGTCGACCACTATTCTGTACTCCGTACCCTCAGTTGCACGAAAGTTCACCTTACTAGTCGTATCAAAGAATGTCGTGTCATCATTCGAGTCCACCGGTATCAGGCTTGCAAACGTGCATTCCCCACTCGAAGGGCACGCATAGATCGCCATCACCGTGTCAAAGTTGCTCCCCGACGTCGAGAAACTGTATAGCCCACTCTCGGGTGCCGTCCACGAATACCACACCGACTTGGCAGGTGTATTGCCCCCCGTCCCTGGCTCGCCTCCGTCGGTTGTAGCCGTCGTATTGTAGCCCGTAACCGGATTACCCATAGGATTGCTTAACCCCGTCAGTACCTGAGACGAACCGAATCCGTCATTCGCAGGCGGTGATGCGCCGAATTGATTGATTGTATGGGTCTCGCCCGCCACGATGATCGTGTCCTGACGTGCTTCGCCTGTGTTTCCCGTTACGTTGAACGTTACCCGCCCACCGCTATAGGTAAGGCTGTGGTAGATCGCGCCAGCCGGAGCAAGCTGGGCGGCTGGCGGACAGCCAGACTGGGTAAGTACATCAAAAAAGAGCGTTCCGCCGTCGGCCGGAGCGTTTGTTACTGTCGGCGAAATAGAATACGTGCATTCCTGCAGGGGTTCCTCAAACAACGTGATCGTGTACTGACCGCTTCCACCGAAAGCGGCTCCTGCGCGTATTGTGTAGGTTCCGGTCGACGGCAGAGTTAAATAGCCACTAGCGGGGAGGCGTCGATTCTCCTGCCCGAGAATCCCAGCTATATGGCTGATAACGTTCCCCTGAGGTCCGCTCAGTGTGATCTCTGAAGAAAGCCCTGAACTTTCGACCGTTATCGCGATTTTCTTGCCAGCCTCTCCGCTGAACGTGTAAGTATCCGCTTTATTGTTTCCGTACAAGCAGGACAACTCGTCAAGTATGGCTGCAACGGACTCGCCATAATTGATTGGAACGCTTGCGCACGCTGACGGCCCCAAACAAGGAGAAAACTCAGAAGTATCAGTGGGATCGCCAATGTTGTCCAGCCGTGTCGCTGTTGCTGTAAGAAATTCCCGCGTCGAGATACCGCTTAAAGGTGTATCGAAAGCTACATTCCCATTGCCGTCGGTAGTGACGTTGATCGTCCCGACAAAGTTCTTGCCTTCCCCAAAACCTGCGAGGTCGCAACTCGGATTGTTAAAGAATTCTATGCGATAGTTCGTAGAGGCTTCTGAATTGAGCGAACCTTGAACGGTGATCGGCCCGGTCTCGGTGGCCGACATTAACACAGGATAGTTCTGCAGGTTGTTCGGGCCAGTGTCCGTATCACCAAGGTCGTTCAACGTGACACCATTTACGCCGAGGTCGATACCCAGGGTGAACTGAGTGCTGCCATTTTGAAATATGGAATTTGAAAGGAGCGAATTTCCAGTACCGCTCGTGACCGTAATTCCATCCCCCCCATTAAATGCAATGAAATTTCCTGAAGCCGCCGAAAGGCCCCCGATCTTGTTGTTGCTTCCGGTTACTGAGATTCCGTTGAACGCGTTTGGTATAGCTAGCGTGCCGGATGCGTCCGTACCTATATAGTTTCCCCGGATCAAGTTGTTTGAGCCAGTCACTAAGATTCCGTTAGAGTTATTTCCCGAAATCACATTCCTCTGAGACGGAAGCTCACCCCCAATCTGATTCCCCGATACTGAGCTCGGGTTCATGAGAATGCCGGAGCCATTAGGTATAGCCATCGATCCGACCGGATCGGTGCCTATCAAATTGCCCTCAACTGTATTCCCATTAGATTGTATGTTTAAACCACTGCTGACATTTCCTGATATGACGTTTCCTCGGACAGTAACGCCGTCGGTAGTCGAGAAGATAAGGATTCCGTTTGACATGTTACCAACGGAGTTGGTGCCACCGGCGCTAACGCCAATGTAATTACCCAGGATGAGTGTATTTGTCGAACTCGCTCCGGAAATTGCCAGTCCCGCAAACGTATTTCCAGAGATAATGTTGCGGGCCCCAGGACTCGTGCCTCCGACGGTGTTATTAGGGGCTTCAAAAATGCTTACTCCATTCAGGCCATTCGGAACTGCTATATTTCCCGCGGCGTTGGTGCCCACGAAGTTCCCCTGTATCAGGTTTTCCGAGGCAAGAGAGCTTAACAAAATTCCCCTTCCTACATTGCCGGAAATGATGTTGCGTTGAGATGGTAGCTCTCCGCCGATAACGTTTGCTGATGAATTGTCGATCTGAATGCCGCTTAAAGCGTTTCCAATCGCAGCGGTGCCGTCAGCATTTGTCCCGATCCGGTTGCCTAGTACCGTATTGTTCGACGATGTGTTATAAATCGCTATCCCGCCCTGTTGATTCCCGGAGATCAGATTTCCCGATCCGGTTAAGTTGCCACCTATGGTGTTTCCAGGTGCATTGTCGATCGCAATCCCGTTGAAAGTGTTTCCTATCGCAGCGGTACCGTCAGCATTCGTTCCTATCCGGTTGCCTAGTACCGTATTGTTCGACGATGTGTTATAAATCGCTATCCCGCCCTGTTGATTCCCGGAGATCAGATTTCCCGATCCGGTTAAGTTGCCACCTATGGTGTTTCCAG
>JBGSWW010000171.1:0-15367 GCA_041751735.1 Pyrinomonadaceae bacterium
CCGCCCCGCTGCCGAACTGATTTGATGGAGACGAAGCGGATCCATACATGCCCCAGAGCGAGCTATTTGTATAGTAGGGATCATTGCTGTTGAGCGAATGCTGGTAGACCCAGTTAGGCTCGGCGAACTCGACCGTCGGATCGTCCTCTATCGACCGCCTTACAGAAGCAAAAGACGCTGCGGCAGGAAATCGGCCAAGAACCAAGTCACCCCGGTTCGGGCCATTTGAATGGGCCTCGCGGACGACTTCAGCGGCATGTGCATTTCCGCGACCGAGAACGCGGTTGATCTCAGACTCGTCAACGCCAGCTTTGAACTGGACGAGAATTTCTCCTGGCACCGATTCAGGACCACGATCCTGAGCAGATGACGCACTCGAAACCAAAGCCTTTGAAGGGAATAACATCACCGCCGAGAAAACGGCAAAAACGATCAGCGCAAAAGTTTTCTTCATTGATACTCCTTGAATTTTGGGAATTTGCTTTATAAAGCCGTACTTGATAATTATCGATCAATAAAGAGATACCTTTACGAAGTAGATTGATTATCCAGCGTTACTTGCCGGACGTCAACAAAAATTTCGGGCACATTAGGGCCGTAAATCTCGGGCCCGTGATAATATGGTGTTTCACAGGTGAAAAAGTACGTAGTAAAACGCGATCGATCTGCTCTGCCCGAGAGGCTGACCCGCTACCGGTCCGAGCTTAACGAGGAGCAGTTTCGCGTCGCGACCGCCAATCCTCAGGCGGCCCTGGTCGTGGCCGGTGCGGGCACGGGCAAAACGCGGGCGATCACCTACCGTGTCGCTTACCTCATCGAGCAGGGCGTTTCGCCGCAGAGAATATTGCTAGCGACATTTACAAATCGTGCGGCGAGGGAAATGCTCCGCCGCGTCGAAAATCTCACCGGCAGCCAGAATGTCCACCGCGTTTGGGGCGGTACATTTCACCGGATCGCGAATATGATCCTGCGGCGGCATGCCGTGAGTATCGGCTTTGACTCAGGCTACTCTATCCTCGACAGCGAAGACGCTCGCGACCTAATAAACGTCTGCATTGACGAAGCCGCGATCGATACAAAGAAGCAGCGTTTCCCAAAGGCCGAGATCGTCCAGGGCATCATCTCCTACGCTAACAATACTGACCTTCCCATCGAGAACGTCATCGCGGGCAAATACCCATATTTCGAGCCTCTCACTGCCCAAATAAATCGCGTCGATTCCGTATATCAGACCCGCAAGCAGGAGCGAAACGTCATGGATTACGACGATCTTCTGCTTCATCTCAAACGCCTGCTTGTCGAAAAACGCGAGATCGCCGAACTCTACGCCGAGCAATTCCAGCATATCCTGGTCGATGAATATCAGGACACGAATCGCCTACAGGCTGAGATAATCGACCTCCTTGCCGTCAAGCACCGCAATGTGATGGTCGTCGGCGACGACGCTCAATCTATATTCGCATGGCGTGGAGCCGAGTTTACAAACATCTACGAGTTCCCTAAGCGTTATCCAGAAGCAGCTCTTTACAAGCTGGAAACGAACTACCGCTCGACGCCCGAGATCCTCGGCCTCGCAAACACATCGATCGCGAATAACCGAAAGCAGTTTCCGAAAATGCTGACTGCAGTCCGCCGCTCGCGTGACTTTAAGCCCGCACTAATTCCCTGTTCCGACGTCGACCAGCAATCGGCATTTGTCGCCTCGCGGATCCTCGAGCTGCGGGACGAGGGGACCAATCTCGAAGACATCGCAGTAATGTACCGCTCGCATTATCATTCGATCGAACTCCAGCTCGAGCTAACGCGGCGAAACATCCCGTATCGCGTCCAGTCAGGCGTCCGGTTCTTCGAACAGGCCCACATCAAGGATGTCATCTCCTACCTCCGCATCATCGTCAACCCTCGCGATGAACTTGCATGGAAGCGCATTCTTAAAATGATCCCGGGAATAGGAAACAAAACGGCGAACCGTGTTTACGAAGTAATAACTAACTCGACTGGAGGGCAAGCATCCCTGCGTGCCCGGAGGGCGGTGCCCGAAGAGACTCTTGACAAAGAGACCGATGCAATTACCGACAATAGAGCGATGGCCGAGGGTCCTAATGCCACGGAGCCGGCAGCGTGGCAAGCAGGGATGCTTGCCCTCCAGTCCGAATCGCTGGGCCGCCTGCGTGACAAAGCCACGTGGAAATCCTTCGTCGAATTGCTCGAGATGCTCGTCGCCGACGAGAACCGCAACAACCCTTCCAAACAGATCGAGATCGTTGTTAATAACGGCTACGAACTTTACCTGCAGGAAAATTACGAGAACGCCGACGCTCGGCTCGAAGACCTGAAAGGACTTGCATCCTTTGCCAACAGGTACAACTCCACGGACGATTTCCTCTCCGAGCTCGCCCTTCTCTCGACCGAGCGTTTCAAAGAGCCGCAGCCTCTGGTCGGCGAAGAGGTCGTATCAGCGGGCGAAGAGGACGAGCTGCTCACCCTGACCAGCGTCCATCAGGCCAAAGGCCTTGAGTGGAAAGCCGTCTTTATCATCTGGGCCGCCGAAGGCAAATTCCCGAGCCCCCGCAGCTTACGCGAGATCGAGAGCGAAGAAGAGGAACGCCGCCTGTGGTACGTCGCCCTTACGCGTGCCAAAGACGAGCTGTATCTCACCTACCCGCTGATCATCACCGACTACAACCGGCAAACCGTGCTGCAGAAACCGTCGAGATTCGTCACGGAATGCCCGGCAGCTTTATTTGAGATCTGGAACCTCGAGGACGAGGCCCCGGAGCTCCCACCAAACCAACTTGAGGCCCCAACGCCGGATGAATACATAAACTGAATCGTCCGTTTTTTATTCGGCTTCGCCGCTCTATTTGCGGTGAAGCTTTGCTTCACCGAGACATTTCATTCCTGCTTGCGGCTATGCCGCCCTATTCATCAGCCTTATTTAGCTTTCCTGTATTCGTGTTAGAATATGTCAGTCCTGAATTCCCCTGTAAATCGCTGCCAAAGTCTATGAAATATTGCCCGATCTGCGACGAGCGTTACGACGAAGATATCATCCGCTTCTGCACCAAAGACGGTACGCCGCTCGTCGACGAAGCGCAGCCGAATTTTACGGCACTCCCGAGCGAATCCGGCGAAGAGACGGCAGACCTGGGCGAAGAAACGATCGTCCGCCGCAAGGTCCCGCAGGCGGCATCATCGGCCGACGACCAGGACCTTTCGGGCCGTATAATCATCCCGACCGCGACCCCGGACCCGCAGCCTGTTCGCCCGAGGACGGCAACCACATATTATCCGCCGCCCCCGCCGCAGAATACGGCGAAGACCGTGATACTTACGATCTTCGGAACACTCGCCGTGGTCGGCTTTGGGGCCGCGTTATTCTGGTTCCTGAGCGACAGGTCCGAGGGCAACTTGAACGTCAACACCAACGTCAACATGCTGACGAATCAGAATGTGAATCTGAACACCAATCTCGGCTTTGACGCGAATTTCAATTTCAACACGAACGCTAATTTCAGCATCGGCGATTCGATCAACACCAACCTCAACACCAACATGCGCTCACCGTCGCCAACGCCTACACAACGGACGAGCCCGTCGCCGAGCCCCGAGCCAAGCCCCTCACCGGACCGCTCGCCGACACCCGAACGCTCCCCGACACCACGGCCATCGCCGACCGTCTCGACGTCACCTCGCCCCGCAGTGTCACCAACCGTCCGCTTCACCCCGCGGCCAACGACATCAAATTCAAACACGAGATAGCCTTAAAATTTAGACCCGGCCTGCCCGGAATGCTGCCGGGTCCTGTCTTCTGGCTACTGAATTCTGGCTTCTGACTTCTTTGCCCCGGCATCCCGAAATTCCCGCCGTAAAGAAAGCGACTAGCCGCGGAGCGGCGACCGAACTTAGCCCAGGGTGCAATCCTGGGTAAGACGGCCCCAAAAGCTCCCCTCCTTACGGAGGAGGGGTGGCGGCGCTTCGCCGACGGGGTGGTTCGCTCTTCCTGCTTCCTCAGCCGCGGAGCGGCGGCAGAAATTTGCCGGGTGTCCAAGTCTGGAAAGTCATCCAACGTTCCTTTGTAGATGCTCTACAAGGACCTCAACTGCATTGTAGTTGTAAATGGAACCGTATGCTTTTTGCGGGCCAACTGCAGCGTCCTTTTTCGTTCGGTAGCTATATTTGGAATAGCGCACATCGTCTTTCATCTTAAGTTCAGTGATCGCCTTCCAGATACTTCCACGTTTGACGAAGGGCAAAGCTTTCTTAATCGTATCCGCAAGTTCCTCGGCGGAAAGCGGATACTGATCCAATGAACTGACATTTCTTTCGACGATGACTGCATCCGGATTATCGGGTCCAAGGGTAGCGGTCAAGTCCGTCGAATGAGTGATTTTCTTTGCAGAAATAAGATTTGTTTCAACTTCACAGATAAATAAAAAGTCTTTCGATTTTGGTAGACTCGTTTGATCCCGTGAAATCGCATCGATCAGTGATCTGATTTCTTCTGGCTCCCGCTGAAGATCAGCCGTTCTCAGAGTCTTGAAAGGTGTTGCGAACGCTAACGGTAGAATATAAAAATGATATTTCGAAAGACTGATTCCAAACCATTCTCGAATTAGTTTTACGTAATTCCTTAATGATGCGGTCCCGAGCGTAAAGACCAGATAAGGAAGAGTTGGCGATTCAGCGGTCATATGCACCGCCGTATCGCGAATTTCGACAATATGACCAATATTCGCGGCAGCTGTCGGGTCTATTGTGCACTTTCGAAGAGCCTCATAGACATCGATCGTGAAGGGGCGCTTGTTACGGTTCCTTTTAAAATATCCGCTCGCATCTTTGATATACAGCGAGTTAATACGATTTGAATTTAATTGTACGACTCTGGCTTTTAACAACGATTCCCAAGCGACCGTTAGCAAGACGCAGAATATCTGTTCCCGATCTTTGAAATCAGGCTTATTGTAAATCTCGATTGCTGACAGAGCCGAGTTAATGGAATGCTCTGCGAGTTTTCTGCTTCTGGATTTCATTCGACAGTTTGCCCTTTAATCTTTCGTCAAACAATGCTGGCATGAGTTGGGTGAGTTCGTGTCCAGTTTGCATGTGAATCTGAGTTAAGGAATAGACCTTTAAAAGTAGCTCTGCAAAACATTGCTGTTGGCCAATCGATGGAAGTGGGATTTCGTATTCCAAAACCTGAAATGGTCTTATAGCGGCATAATTTGTGGATCCTTGCGCTTCGACCTGCGACAGGAACCATGGCTGCGATAGACAGAATTCCAGATACCGTTCATCAATTGCATCCGAATTAATTTCGTAAAGAAAATAGTGACTGCTGACAATTGCCCCATCTAATTCAGGTGGTATAAGACCATAGCCACCAAACCTTGCATCCATTTCTGCGAATATCAAATCGCCATTTCTACAGACCTGTTGTTTTTTTGTTTTAATGTCTAAGCCTTCTTTTTCTTCTCGCAAAACAACACCTCGAGCTTTGGTTTGTACTCGGCACAACTTGTATACCTCAAAATCGTCAATTTCGATAAATTCGCTCCGGTGCGTTATGACATCACCTAGCCGTATTTTTTCAAAATTATTGGACATCGTTCTGAAGGCATTAATCTGGCTTCGTAGATCCGTTAGTAAGTTCATAACTTCCGTTTCTTTTTGAATAATCGAGCTTGCGAGTTCCATGGGTTCGCGGTGCTCAACTTCGCTTTTTCTGTGAGGATTCTTTAAGTCAAGATTCACATACGTAACATTATTCTCTCCGTCTGTGTGCAATATGGCGTCCAGTTCGACTTTCCAAGCATTCTCATTTTCCCTACGATCGTTCCACCATTTCCGTATATCTGAAAATTCTTCGTTTCGAATAGGTTTAGTTTTGGTATATTTTTTTCGCCCTTCGGGCGGGGTCACTTCGTAATACCAAACATCTTTTGTTGATGTACCGTGTTCGAAAAACAGAAGATTACTTGGGATATTGGTATAGGGTGCAAACACACCCTCACCCAGACGTACTACTGTATGCAGATTATATTCCTCGAGCAGCTGTTTTTTTATACGACCGGAAATTCCATCCGCAAAGAGTGTTCCATTTGGCACGACAACGGCGGCACGTCCGCCTTTTTTCGACGGACGTCTTCTTTGCAACTTGCGCATTATCAATTGCAAAAACAGCAAGGCCGTCTCAGCTGTTCTTTTATCTTCCGGGAAATTATTTAGTATTCCCTTCTCCTCTTCGCCGCCGAAGGGTGGATTTGTAAGAATCAGATCGACGCGTTCGTTATCGCTAATCTCTCGCAATGGAAATCGCAGAGAATTCAAGGGATCAATGTTCGGATAATTGAGGCCGTGTAGCAGCAGATTCATTTGGCAAAGCAGATATGGCAACGGCTTTGCCTCGCCGCCAATGATCGAACTATTTTGGAGGATTGCTTGTTGTTCGACGGTCTTGGCTTGTTTTTTAAGAAGTTCGAATGATTCGACGAGAAATCCACCGGTTCCGCTTGCAGGATCGAGAACCGTTTCGCCGATTTGCGGGTTAAGCATGTCTACCATGAACTTAACTACGGGACGCGGCGTGTAAAATTCGCCCGCGTCACCGCTCGCATCACGCATTTCTCTAAGCAGGCTTTCGTAAAGATGAGATAGAGTATTGACCTCTTCATTATTGGTAAAATGAATCTCGTCTATTTTATTAATAACATCCCGAAGAAGATAACCGTTTATCATCCGGTTTGTAACGCCTCTAAATACCGTTGCGATTACATCTTTTCGCTCGGTGCCTGTTTCACTCTGTAAACCTCTAAAGTAATAGAGCAGGCCGATGCGTTCTTCGCCATCAAGAAGTTTTACTTTCTCGTTATTAACGAACGACAAGAGATCGTCACCAGTGAGATTGGTTTCTCGCGCCCAATCGCGCCAGCGATAGGGCTTTTCAATTGCAGGCTCATACCTCATATTCTTAAGTGAGGCCTGAGTTTCCTGAAGCATTTCGTTATCGTCGAGAAACTTTAGAAACATCAGCCAAGTAAGCATCGGTAAACGATCGCCGTCACCATTCATGCCTTTGTCCTTACGCATTATGTTGCGGCACGACTTGATGATCCCGGACAGGCGTTGTGCGGGTGTTTCGACTTTTACTTCTTTTGGTTTTCGTTTTGCCATATTCTACTTCTCAAGATAAAGAATTTGCTGAACTCGTCTGAGAGCATCGCGATAGTTTTCTATATCACCAAATGCACTAAGAATCTCAACCTCGTTTCCGAGATCGCTGATTGGAGGTGTGGAGATTATCTCCGGCCGGATTTCTTCGACGCCAAATTCGACATATTTTTCAACTATGAGGTCTAGGACACGTCGAGCCTTTTCACTATATTCGAGATAAAAGTCGGGTTTTTCTTGCCTCACTAATTCGGCACGCTCCCGCCGTGTTTTCGGCTTAAGGTCAAACGCAACGAAGCAGAGAAGATCGAACGGATCGGTATCATTTAATTTTGTAATGTCATAAAGCTGATCGATTGAAACTCCGGCGTTTTCAAGTTCTTCAACGATAAGGTGGCGATCGTTTGGATTGCTCCATTTTCCGCGTAAGGTGTCGACCGAGGGAAAGAGAACTGCGATTTGTTCTTTGGCGTATTGCGTAAACTGCACTGTCCGAAGTTTGCCGTCCGCTCCGACGATGTGTACCGTCTCCGCTGAGATCGAAACCTCGCCCTCGGTTACGTAGTATTTCTTTCGCTTAGGCTTTTCAGGATCGGGAATTGGCGATTCATGTTCCGTTTCTCCTTCGTTCTCTTCGTCTCTAATAAACTCCTCGTCGTCTTCGCTCGGGCAAGGTGTTACATCATGCTCACTACCAGGAACGGTTTTACCCAATCCGTCAATTTCTTCCTCGGTGATTAATGGCGGTTCGCCGTCAAAGTCAGGATCCGCAAAATTCCTCGTTGCACTTCCTGTGTAATCAAGGATCGTAAAAAACAGCTTTCCTTTATCCTCCCGAACTCGTGTTCCTCGACCAATGATTTGCTTAAACTCGGTCATCGAGTTAACCAGGCGAAAAAGAACTATGTTTTTGCACGTTTGGACATCAACGCCTGTGCTTAAAAGTCGTGATGTCGTAACGACCACGGGAATCTCCTCGTCAATATCCATAAACCGCGAAAGGTATCCTTTGCCAACCTCCTTTTCATCGGACACGATACGAACCACGTAATCCGGGTATTTCTTTACGAGGTCGTCGTTAAGATTGCTTAACTCTTGACGAAATTGGCTTGCGTGCTCTTGATTCACGCAGAAGACGATAGTTTTATCGAATCGACCGTTCTTAACCATAAAGTCGAAGAGATGCTTAGCGACGGCCTTTGTTCGGGGCAGGTGAGAAAGAGCATTCTCGAAATCGGGTGTTAAAAACAACTCGTCGGGTATTAATTCTCCATTTGCGTCCAGTTGGCCCATTTGTGGACGGAAACCAACAGCATCCGGCTCCGGAACCACTCTATGAACCACATAAGGGGCGAGAAAACCATCTTCTATCCCCTGTTTTAGGCTGTACGTATATAGCGGATTGCCAAAATAAAGGTAAGTGTCCTTATTGTCTTCCCTGAGGGGCGTTGCCGTTAAACCAAGCTGGACAGCCGAACCAAAGTATTCAAGGATAACGCGCCAATTGCTTTCATCCGAGGAACTTCCTCGATGGCACTCATCAATTACAATCAAATCAAAAAAATCTCTTGGAAGCCTTCTAAACGCACCGGTCCGATTGTCATCTTCTGCAAGCGATTGATATGTTGAGAAATACACCTCACGGCTACTTGGTAATCCTTCATCAGGAACAAGACATCGTGCGTTTCCGAACACTGCAAAATCTTTGGCGTGGGGGTCGGTAACCAAAACGTTTCGATCTGCAAGAAATAGAATCTTGGGTCGCCGATACTCTCCTTTCGTATTCCATCTGTTGTTCCAAAGTTTATAGATAATCTGGAACGCGACAGTTGTTTTTCCAGTCCCTGTCGCAAGTGTAAGCAATCCGCGTTTCTTCCCTTCCAGAATGTGCTTCACCGCACGGTTGATAGCGATACGCTGATAATACCTAACCTCTTTACCCGGGGAGGTGAAAAACGGCTTGAGAAATGTTTCTTGCGCGTCGAAATCTAAAGGCTCGAAAGTATTAAGGCGTTCCCAAAGCTCGTTGGGTGTAGGAAAATTCGAAATGCTCCTCTCTATTCCGGTTAGGAAATCAAATTCCAGAATGTCTTTTCCGTTCGTAGCATATGCAAAATTAAGGCCAAGAATCTGTGCGTAATTCTTTGCTTGCTGCATGCCTTCAGAGGCCTCTTTATAACTGACTTTTGCCTCGACAATTGCAATCGGGAAGTTCTGTGAATACCGTAAGAGATAATCGAACCGCTTTGCTTTTTTTCGCTTGGCTCTTCGACCGAGCACGACAATCTTGCCGTCCGTGAACGTTCTTTGCTCAAGGATCTGATCATCAGTCCATTGGCTCGCATATATCTTAGGCAAGACCTCCTTCCGACACGTATCCGCTTCTGTATCTCCGGAATCAATATGAATTGAGCGATAATTGTTCATTGGTATCCGTGTGCGATTGGTGAGGTGAGAAGGGCGAAATCACCCAAAACATTAACACAGTTCTTTACTACTTAGAAGTTTTAGGGAAGATGGAGTTGCAGTTGCCGTTGCGACCCAATGATGTCTCCTCATTCAGAGCGGATAGAATCGAGTATCGGGTGGGCTTTTAGCGTTCGGCAATGTAACCGCGGGGGAGTAAAAACAATGCGAAGGCGCGGGATTTTTTGAACCACGGCCAATACAACTTCACCTTTGATTCGCGGCAACTTTCAGGACAACGAGATTCGACGTAAACAGCATGCGGGTTGCGAAGCCGTGCAGTATGACTTGAGAGAGCTCGGGCGGCGACGATGAGCGGGGGCGAAGCTGTGACCTGTGTCGGCACAACGTCTTTAACACAGTCGTGCCCCACAAGATGCGTTTTCCCTATCGATAGGAATACGGCATGTCGTATAAGACCGCCGGATCGAGCGGCATTTTTAGCGCGGAAATTCATTGACCATCCACGCAATTATGTGCTATTCTTGCAACGCTCCGGATTGTATTCGGATAGATCTTTGAAAAATGCAGAGCACTAGGGGGGAGAAATCTGTCCGATGCGTGAAACACGTTACTTCAAATCCTAAAAAATGGGACAGAGGGCCTAAACTGCTGAGCAACAAGAACTTATCTGTCCCATTTGCTGTCCCACGCGGGACGGGTGATTAGGCGGCGAGCCATGCCACGAATGAAAGCCATGCGTTCGATTCCATAATGATCATTCGCAGCGGCACCGCCGCTACTATCAGCGAAACACCGGCTACGAATACCCTGTTGATCTTGCCGTGCTTCCGCGAATGCCATCCCAGGCATGCTATTGCCATCAGGGCGGGAACGCCGAAAGCCCAAAGGTTTGCATGCTCCGGCGGCACCACGGGTATACGGAAGAGAGCCGCCGGCAGAAATGCGATCGCCGTCAGCAGCATAAGGCTCTTATGCTCGGCCGGACGCTTGCGGTAATAGATAGCCCCGGCGAAAAAAACGACGAACAGCGTCATGTCGGATACCGGCAGAAGAAAGAATCCGTGCGGGTTCACTCCCGGAGGTGCCGCCCCGCGGACCAGCTGAGCGTCGACCGCGGTGGCCATTCCGACCACGACCACGATGATGGCGAGAGCTATTCCCACCATCCCCATGGTCATATGGAGCTTGACGTTGCGCGTGCGGATCAGGGCGACCTGAGCCACAAAGTACGCGACCCACAGCGTCATCACCAGGCCGTGAGCATGCACCAGGGCGTTTGCCACGGGCCGCACGTCAAAAAATGCGCTGAAATAGTAGGTCCTGAAATAGCCGATGAGTACAAGCAATGGAAAACCGATCGCGGCCACTAAAAACAGGCGGCGGTCAGCGTTCCGCGGCGAGCGGCCAGTTTGGCTAACCGCCGGGCGATCGACTCGTTGTGGTTGTAAAAGATTCGCATTCGTTGCCATAACACTTTTCTCCTTCATCGGGAAAAGCGGAATCCGGAAGGGAAAAGTATCAGGGCGACGGTGTGAGCAGTAAAAAGGCGGCCCGAGATTCAGGCCGCCTGAGGGGAACATACTTGGAGGATCATCAATATATCGAAAACGTATATTCTACCGTCTTTGTGACCGAAACCGGCGTGCCGCCGCGTTTTGCGGGTTCAAACTGGAGTTCGCGGGCCGCGGCAATGGCTTGTTCGGTGAGGCCGTCGCCGAGGTCGCTGAGTGGTTCGACCGAGCCGATCCGGCCGCTTGCCACGAACGTGACTCTCAGCTGGACGGTGCCTTCGGTACCGTTTGAGCGTGCCTCGTCAGTGTATGCAGGACGCGGTTTGTGCAGAACTTTGAGCGAGGTGTCGTCTGCCGAGGAAGTACCGGTGCCGATTCCCCTGCCGTATCCGCGCAACTTATTTTTGCACGTATACGCGGAGCCGTAAGATGCACCAACGACCTCCGGCACGTTCGCCGTCTGGCCCAGCGACCCGAACGCCTGAAAAAGCGAGGTAACAAACACCGCCGCCAAAAAACCCATTGAGAACGGAAGCAAACGCTTGATCAGGTATTCGTATGTCATATTACGAATGATGAAACTAAGGTTCACGGGGTTGCTCAAGGGAAGTTTGGTTTTGGGTTTTGGGTTTCGGGTTTTTGGTTTTTGGCTTTTGGTTTTTGGTTTTTGGTTTTTGGTTCTAAATGAATTCCACTGACCACCGACCACTGACGACTGACCACTGACCACAGACCACTGACGACTGACCACTGACCACAGACCACTGACCACTGACCACTGACCACAGACCACTGACCACTGACCACTGGCTACTGACCGCTGGCCGCCGCTTGTTCCACCGCCCTTCGCGGGTCGATGACACCCCAGCCCTGGCGGTCGACTTCATAATGGGGCAGACGCTCGGCGGTCGAGATCAGGATCTTCTTGACTTCGGACGGCGTGAGGCCGGGATTTGCCTCAAGCATTTGGGCGGCCACGGATGAAACTATGGGGGCTGAAAAGGAGGTGCCGTCAACGTACTTGTAATGCTTCGATATGACGTTTTCACGGCCGATCTTGAGGGTGATTATCTGCCGTATCGAATGCACCGGGCGGTCGAGAGCAGCATCGAGGTCGGGGTCCACACCGCTGTTATTTCGGATCAAGGCATGGAGCGATTCGTCATCGCTTTGATCCAGCGTTTCCAGAAGCTCGGCCTGCTGGGCGGTCGGCGTGTTTGGCAGTATCGGGGCCGGGACCCAGATCGACGAAGCGATGATCTCCGGTTTTTGCAGGCCGTCAATCGTAGGCCCATATGACGAACGGTACATACCCCGGCGGGCTCGATTCAGGGAGTTATTGTCATCCAGCCCACCGACGGCGATCGCGGAAGGAGCACTTGCGGGGGGCATGACAGGGTGATTCGGCAGGTGTCCGGCGTTCCCCACCGCGCACACGACCACTATTCCTGCTGTGGTACATTCTTCCACGGCCTGGGAAAGCGGGTCATGCAGGTAACTCTGCTCGTCATCGCCTCCGGCCGAGATATTGACGATGCGGATACCGTATTTGTCTTTATTATGCAGCACCCATTCAAGGCCATCCTGGATGTTCTGGTCGGTGATACGGCCGGTTCGTGCGAGCTTTACGAGCACAACGCTTGCCTCGGGGGCCATGCCCCGGTAAAAACCGTTCGACAGGGAGCCGTTCCCGGCGGCAACAACAGACGTCATCATGCCGTGCCAGCTGGCAACGTCTGGTTGAAACAGCGAGCCCATATCACCGTCGCCGTGGAGCATGTTTCGGTACGCGACGATACGATTTTCGGGGGTTGTCAGGTCAACGTGGGGATAAAATCCGGAGTCGAGAAACGCGATCGTAACTCCCTTACCCGTGTACCGCTCATCGGCATCGAGCCGCAGCGGGATCGACAGCACATGCGAGCCATCCTTTTGCACGGCGGCTTCCATGACGATCTGGTCTTCGGCACGCGTGAACAAGCGAGCACATCGGCCGCAGACCTCATCGAGATCGGCGCTGCCCGGTGCGTTGGCCCGGATAAGCTGCTGTACGCTCTCCGGTACAGAGGAAAGCGGCACGGGCTCTTCGCGGATCACGCGCGAGCAAACTGCACACGCTGATTCGCCTGCGGCAAAATCGGAAACGGTCTGTTGTCGGGGAAATGCAGTTGATTCGTGAAGGGTCATCGCGGCGCCTTAAGTTTTTCATAAACAATAGTTAAAATCAATATGGAGACTCTGCTCGCTAAACACGCTAAAGACGGGAAAAGAGATAGATCGCGTTTCTTCTTAGGGCACTTTATCTACGTCTTCCGCCTCGCGTATTTCGCGGGCGTATTCTTCGCATTTATGAAGAAAAAGATGGGACTAGCGCTTTCCGGCGGCGGTGCACGGGGCTTTGCCCACGTCGGGGCGATCCGAGCTTTCGCGGAGAACGGCATTCACTTTGACGTTATCGCCGGCACATCGGCCGGTTCGCTTGTCGGTGCTGCTCTAGCGACGGGAATGTCCCCTTCCGAGCTGGAGGCCATGGCCCGACGGTTCGGCTGGCTCAACACGATGCGGCCTTCGTTTGCATTTGGCGGGATGCTCTCGACCGCGCCGCTTGCCCGGCTGCTCCGCCGCGAACTGCCCGTTCATCGATTTGAGGACTTGCCGATCCCGTTTGCCGCTGTTACCTACGACGTCGTCAAGTGCGAGGAATTCGTCTTGAAAGACAAAGGCGATCTGATCGCGGCCGTACGTGCAAGCTGTGCCGTGCCCGGCATATTCGAACCCGTCAAACTCGATGGCCGGATCCTCGTTGACGGTGGCGTGACATCGGTCCTGCCCGTGGATGTTGTCCGTTCAATGGGAGCGGACATAGTGATCTCGATAGACCTTCTCTCCTGCGGCAATACATACAGCTCCGTCCCCCGCACCGGCCTTGGCATCATGATCCGCTCGGCGATGACCCAGATCCGGATGGGCTCGAGCGACCAGCGTCGGCGCTCGGATATCATTATCGAACCCGCGATCGCACACATACGGATCGATCAACTAAAACGCAGCGATGAACTCATTGATCTCGGCGAGAGGGCCGTTCTTGAGCGTATCGACGACATAGAAAAACTCATAGCGTGATCCATCGGGCGGTCCGCCAGGTCTCGCATACGCTAATTATCTCGAAACGCTGAGCAAACGCGACGTTTTGGTTTGCAAGTATAATTCAAACCGTGCAGAATATTCCGTGTTAATCCTGCTCTCGCGCATCGACGGTGATGCGCCCCGATCTATACACATATTCGACGGCGTTTGGAAGTTCGAGGGTTGGTTGTCAATTGGTTCTGAAGTAGCTCATTCTCGAGCATTCGAAAAACGGGTTTCTTAAAAGCTGACCGTAACTTTTAAGTAGCGGCCTGGTTCGATACTTCTCTAAGATCCCCTAAACGGGAAAGGTGAATTTTATTTTATATGGCGATGAAACTTTATGTTGGTAATCTCTCGTTCCAGACGTCGAGTCAGGAACTGGAGGAACTGTTTTCTGGCTTCGGTACGGTCGAATCCGCTACCGTGGTCGAGGATCGGGAAACCGGCCGTTCACGCGGCTTCGGCTTTGTCGAAATGGCCTCGCAGGAAGAGGGTGAGAAGGCTATTGCTGAACTCAACGGCCAGGAAGTTAGCGGCCGTGAGCTGAAGGTCAACGAGGCCAAACCTCGTGAGGACCGCGGAAGCGGAGGCGGCGGTGGCCGAGGCCGAAGCAACTACGGTGGCGGTGGCGGTTATAGCGGCGGCGGCAGCAATTACGGCGGCGGCGGTTACGGCGGCGGATCGAATCGCTGGTAGCCTTCGTTCTAACCTTACATTTATATGCCCGGTGCTGATGCATCGGGCATTTCACTTTTCAGGGTTCAAATCGTCCGCCGGGCTTCTTAGGTCTCTTGACCGCGGTTGACTTAGCAGCTTTGGGGGCAATAGATCTTCCGTTAACACGAATGACAAACTCGATGTTCGTCGCGAGCTTATTATCCACAAAAATGTCTACGCGATACTTTCCCGGGGTCCAGCTTCCGTCGGGGCGGCCGGTAAAGGTTACTCTATTCTGCCCTTCCGAAGTTGTATAGGCAGAAGTGACCACCTTCGTTTCCGGTTTCACCCCGGACACGGTCACGGCGACAAACACCATTTTGACTACTGATGTGCCGGTCGCTTCGAGTCGCACAATGCAGTAGATCGGAATGTCGGATGCTTTGAATTCTAAAACGGGTTCTCCGGCC
>JBGSWW010000172.1:0-26953 GCA_041751735.1 Pyrinomonadaceae bacterium
GCAGCCGGTCGGTCCGGTACATCTGATAGGTGGTAAAGATCAGCGGGCGTTCGCGGTTGTATTTCTCCATCATATCCACCGCCAGCCGGTCGATCGCGTCCTGGATCCAGGTTTCTTCGGCATCTATGAAGAGCGGCTGGCCAATGTTGTAGGCTGCTGCGCAGATCTCGTTGACTCGACTAAAGATCCTTTCGCACTTGGCCTGACTCTTAGCATCAAGCTTTCTTTTCCGACTTAGCCGTTCGAGCGTGCCGAGAGGGGCAACTCCCGTGACCTTAAAGACCGAGAAGGGAATGGCGCGGTCGTCCTTTGCACGTTCGATCGTTCTGATTATCTCATTTTTCGTCTCGTCAAATGCTCCCTCGGACGACATCCCTTCAACGGAATAATCGAGGACCGCACCGACCTTTTGGTGTTCGAGCTTTTTGATCGCTTCCTCACATTCTTCGATCGTTTCCCCGCCGCAAAATTGCTCGAAGATCGTCGATTTGATCAGCCCTTCGACGGGTAGGCCGATCGAAAGGGCAAAAGTGGTTGCACGCGTTCCCAATGCGTTTAGGAACGGCGAATCAAGCATCTTAAAAAGACGGTACTTTTCTTTAAGTTCAGCGTCCGACTTGTCGATATAAGCAGTCGCCGTGTCTTCCAGGTCCAGGTGGAAATCGCTCATAAAGACGATACTTTATCACAGCGAATTTTATATGGCAGTGACAACAGGCACATCAGGTTGACCCGATAAAATTGTACGGTCCCGATTTTTACCGTATCATCAATGTTTTTAGTTAAGACAGACATATGGGAAAGAATCTTCCAAAGCGATCGGAGAATTATTCCGAGTGGTACAACGAGATCGTTAAGCGAGCCGACCTTGCTGAGAACTCTGCCGTCCGCGGCTGCATGGTGATCAAACCGTATGGTTTTGCCATCTGGGAAAAGATGCAGCGAGCACTCGATGATATGTTCAAGGAAACAGGTCATCAAAACGCCTATTTTCCGCTGCTCGTGCCCAAATCTTTCCTTGAAAAAGAAGAGGAGCACGCCGAAGGATTTGCCAAAGAGTGCGCCGTAGTAACTCATTACAGACTCAAGACCAATCCCGATGGAAAGGGGCTAATAGTAGACCCGAATGCCAAACTCGAGGAAGAACTCATCATTCGCCCGACCTCTGAAGCAGTCATTTGGAGCACTTATAAGAATTGGATACAGTCATGGCGCGACCTGCCACTGTTGATAAATCAGTGGTGCAATGTGATGCGTTGGGAAATGCGGACGCGGCTCTTTCTGCGTACTTCGGAATTTCTCTGGCAGGAAGGCCATACCGCGCACGCTACCGAACAGGAAGCGATCGAAGAAACAGAGCGCATGCTTGGCGTGTATGCAACATTTGCCGAGGAATGGATCGGGCTGCCGGTACTTAAAGGCTTGAAATCTCCTAATGAGCGATTTGCCGGAGCGATCGAAACCTATTGCATCGAGGGTCTGATGCAGGATGGAAAAGCTCTGCAGTGCGGAACTTCACATTTTCTCGGCCAGACTTTTGCCAAATCGTTCGACGTGAAATTCGTTAACAAGGAAAACCAGCTTGAGTACGCCTGGGCGACAAGCTGGGGTGTTTCGACACGTTTGATGGGCGCCCTTATAATGGCACATTCCGACGATCAGGGGCTCGTGCTGCCCCCGAAGCTCGCTCCGATCCAGGTTGTAATAATTCCGATCCATAAAACCCCTGAGGACCTCGCCGCGATCAGTGAAAAGGTCGATCCGATCGTCAATGAGCTAAAAGCCGCTGGTATCTCGGTCAAATACGACGACAGTGAGAACCAGCGGTCGGGCTGGAAGTTTGCGGAATACGAGCTGCGGGGTGTTCCCGTTCGACTTGGGTTGGGTATGCGGGACCTCGAAAACGGCACCGTGGAGGTTGCCCGCCGGGATACTCTGACGAAAGAATCTGTTGCGTTGGACGGAGTGGTAGATACCGTCAAGGTACTCCTGGAACAGATCCAGCAGGCGGTTTATCAAAAGGCCCTGAGGTTTCGCGAGGAAAATACATTCTCAGTCGATACTTGGGAAGATTTTAAGGTCCAGATCGAGAAGGGCGGATTTATTCTCGCCCACTGGGATGGCACGGGCGAGACCGAAGAAAAAATCAAGACGGAAACCAAAGCCACGATCCGCTGTATACCGCTCGACGCACCAGAGGAATCAGGTAAATGTGTTTACACTGGCGGGCCGTCGGACAAGCGCGTCGTTTTTGCGAGAGCATATTAGGAAAAAGCAGCGAAATCGCGGGCCCGCGTAGGCCCGCCAATTTGTATCTTCGTTTTATAAGGATACGTTAGTTACCGTCGGCTGGCTTAGTATCGGTAGATTTGCCATTGTGGTCATCGCTTAACGAAATGCCAAGGATACTCGGCTCGTTAATAAACTCGGCCAGTTTCTCCGGGCTGAAAGTTGCACGGATAACAGCGGCTTGATTCTTTTCAACTGTCACTACCGTCACCTTTACATTCTTCCCGTCTTCCCGAAGATACATATAGGCGTTCTGGCCATCACGCGACCGGACGCGGAATACCGGGCTCCATTCGGGGCCGAACGAGCTTTGCAAGGCGTTTCGCATCTCTACGTCAAGATTTTCGCGGGAGAACTGAAGGTCCTGAAAAAGGGTCACGTTAAAGCTTTTGACACCCGCCGGCCTTACCACTTTGACCGCAAACTTCGCGAGCCACATAAACGGGATCCTGACCTTTTTGGCCCGGTAATTGGTTTTCAAGTGTTTGACGATCTTATCGTACTCGCTTGGCTTAGCGGCTGCCTCGGGGACATCGAAGCTGAACGTGAGAAGCAGCAGACACGACGCGATCAGAAGGTTCTTTCTTGAGAACATTGCGTTTACTCCTCCTCGTTTCCGGGCTTCTTCGAGCTTTTCCCGTCGTGTTCGATGTCTATTTTGGGAATATTGAGTTTGCCGCTTAGCTCGACGAGCGTCTCGATATCGATCGGGCCGATAACGTTCACAACAGCGACGCTTTTAGATTCTGAGATAACGACTGCAACGCCACTCATAATATCACCTGTGAACATGGTAAAGACGTCGACCTTTTGATTATTTCGTTTGCTGCGTACATTGGCGAGCCGCTCCCAACCGGGCGAATTTAATTCGCTGCGAAGCCCGTCGACCTCCGCCATGTTATATTCGTTCTCGTTTTCGAAGCGATATACCCGGACGTATATGCCTTTGAGGCCGCTGATGGCTTCGCCTACCTTTCTGGCGTCGTCGTTTTTGACCTTCACAGTTACGCGCTTAGCAAGGTCGAGCAGCTTGCCGTCAAGATTGACCTCGACTACGTCACGGGCGCGTGTTTCCATACTCTTTAGCCGTTCAAAGTTAAGCCGGGCGTCCTGGCCGCTAACATTCGTTACCGCAAATACACCGAGCACGATGAAGGCGGCCAGAAATGAATTGTTGATGAACTTTCGCATTTTGTTCTCCTTGTGATTACCTGTCGTTGGTCTTGATATCATCTACGCCGTTTATCGAATCTTTAACGATCTGAAGCTTCGAACTCGTTATGGACAAGGCGAGCATTAACTGGCCATAGGCGTACTTTTCTTCTTTCGTTAGATTAGTCGCACCGCTGGAATGACGACGTTTTCGGGCGACTGTTGTGTATTTATGGCGTGGTGAGGTATTGATTCTTCTCACCCCCGCTATAGGCCGGGGCATATATGTAGATGTGCTATTCATATCGATCTCTGCAATTGGCGTAGCCACCCCTGGCTTTTCCATAATCGAATCCGGCCTGGTCCCCTGGGCTGTTTGCACGGGTGTCGCTTCGATGGCGGGTTTCACCAAATTCCACACTCCAATTGCGATCGCACCAACCAGAAGACATGCCGCCATAGCGAAGATCCAAGGCTGAGGGACCGCTTTGGACCGCGACGGAAATTCAACGATATTCGATTCCGTCCGGGCAACTTCCGAATAACGGAATTCCGACAATAAGTCCTCGAACCGTTCTATTTCGGGATTGTTTCCCGTTTTGTCCCAAAGATATTCTTCTTTCATTTTCCAGCTCCTGCGATCCCAAGCCTGCTGCGCAACATTTCCATTCCGCGGTGAAGGTTGACTCGAACCGACTCGGGTTTTAGTCCAGTCCGTTCCGCGATCTCATTGCCGGACATGCCCTCAACGAGCCTAAGGACCAATGTTTCCCGGTATGTGTCGGGCAAGCTGCGAATGGCGGCCAGCACCTCGACTGCCTCAGTCATTCTTTCGTCCCGCCCGCGAACCTCGTCGGGTAGTGCGTTGCCAGGCTTTGAATTTCGATAATGTTCAACTGCCCGATTGCGAGCTATTTTCGCGAGCCATCCGCCGAGAGCCGACGGGTCGCGGACGGATTCGAGATGTTTATAGGCCGAGAAAAAAACTTCCTGGACTAGATCCTTGACATCGTCATATGGGACGCGGGTCAACAAAATTCCATGAACCATGGGAGCGTAAGATCGATAAAACTCATTGAAGGCCTCTTCGTCACCCGCACGCAGCCGCTTGAAGAGCAGTTCTTCAGGCGAAAAGGCATCAGCCGTTAAGGTAGCGGCCGACCGGCTGAAGATCTGAATTGCTCCCGCTTGTTCAAGCATTTGTGATCACGATATTAGCTGCAGTGTTGAGCACGATGTATGTTCCGGTAATATAGACGAGATTCGGTGGAAAATGTTAACAATACAAAAAATAAGGATGGCCGACGGTTTCTCCCTTAAATAGGATTTCTGAAATTATCGCGAGTTCTGAGTCAATGCATCACTTGAATGAGAAATGAGAGTTAACAAAGTACAGTTTATTCCCGTCAAATGTATATGCTCAGGAAATCAGTGTTTTTGATCGTTCTACTTGCCGTTCAACAAACAAACGCCCAGATTACGGGGGCGTCAGGACAAAGTCATTTAGAAACCGAGATCTCATATAGTAATTGCGACGTGAAATTGGCGGCGACGCTGATGATGCCTAGCGCAACGGCCCTTTTCCTGCTGTTGTTGTGATACACGGCTCGGGACCGAGCACGAGATCCAATGGGTGGACCTCCGCATACGTGAATGCACTGGTGAAGCGCAAGGTGGCGGTGTTATACCCGGACAAACGCGGAGGCGGCAAATCGACCGGCAATTGGACGACGGCGAGCATGCAGGACCTCGCGGGGGACGCGATCGCCGGTGTGGAAATGCTGAAAGAAACTCCCGGAATAGCAAGAGACAATATTGGCATAGCCGGCTTTAGCCAGGGCGGGCATGTCGCACCGGTCGCGGCATCAAAGCCAACAGGCGTTGCGTTTGTAATTACTGTTTCGGCATCGGTCGTTCCGATGATGGAGCAGATCATGGACGAGGTCGAAATGAGTTCGGAACGAGCGGGCCTCAGCAAGTCACAGATCGAAACAGTCAACGATATCAACCGGAAGGGCCTGCTCGCGGCGCGTACTGGAAAGGGAGACCAGGAATATCTTGACGCCTTGGCGGCGGCCAAGAGCGGGGAACTAAAAGGAAATCCGGTAGTCGAGAGATTTCCCACAGATCCCAATCATCCATTGAGGTCGTTTGTTAGATCGGTCGGCGATTATGATCCGATGCCTTACTGGAGCAATGCAAAAGTACCGATATTGTTCGTGTACGGTGGGGCTGACACGCAGATCCGCATCCGAAAAAGCCTGGATCGGATCGACGGCGTTCTCGGAAAGTCAGGCCACAATTATTCAGTCCTGCTATTCCAAAAAAACGGGCACGGAGTGTTCCGCGAAGACCTTCTTGACCTCATGTCTCGATGGATCACCGATAAAGGTGTGCACTGACCTTCATTCCCGAGCACGCGAAAACGATATCAAGTTTTCATCAGTAGATTCCTTCTGAATTAATAGTGTCCAGTTAAGCCACGCCATTGGCTAGAAAACCCGACTTTTTTGCCCCTTAATTCATCTAAACTCCGGAACGCGATGCGGAATCACATCGTTTGCAGTTCTATGGGCTATCATTCTCGTGCGGATAGCGGCGGAAACACGGGTAAATGTTAACTGATCTGACGGATGAGCAAATTGTTGATTTGGCGGTACGTGAAGATCCCAATGCGTTCGGCGAGATCGTCCGAAGGTGGGAGCGCAAGATCTTTGCTCTGTGTTTTGGAATGCTCGGAAGAGAGGATGACGCCGGGGATGCGGCCCAGGAGACATTTATCGCTGCTTATCGCAATTTGGCCGGTTTCCGCGGTGATGCAAGGGTTTCATCGTGGCTTCACCGGATAGCGGTAAACCAGTGTTTGACAACAAAACGACGGCAAAGATCCAGAGCCGAGGACCTGATCGATGATGAAAATGGCGAAGAGGACCGCGTGTTTGTCGCTTCCGCTTTCAATTCGCCTGCAAGACGGATCGAAAAAACGGAACGGATGAACCTCGTTCGGCAGGCTGTAACCGCTCTGCCTTCGGATCTTCGGCAAGTAGTAGTGATGAAAGAATTTGAGGAAATGACTTTTCAAGAGATCTCGGACACCCTTGAGTTGCCGCTTAGTACAGTAAAAAGCCGGCTGTATACAGCGCTCAAGCAGCTTCGGATGAAGCTTGAAAGGACCCCCGTCGAGGTTATCTAACGGAAATGGAAAATAACGGTAACAAATACAACTGTGGCCGCTCGGACGATATCCTTGCGTATATTTATAACGAGATCGAATCGAGCGAACGAAGGAACTTTGAAACACATCTGGCCGGATGTACTAACTGTACAGATGAATTCGCGGCGGTGTCAGACGCGCGGTTCTCGGTTTTTGAATGGCACAAGGAAGAATTTGCTCATTTGCCGACACCAGAGATCTCAATTCCATATGCAGTGAAGGCGGAGGCACCGAGGTTCTGGGCAGCGATCGGAGAACGCATTAGGTATGCCGGATGGCTCGTTCCGGCTGCTGCGGCGATTGTTTTCTGTGTTGGAATTGGATTTGTAACGTTGATCCTTCTCCGGTCGAATGAGGCGGATGTTGCCCGGGTTGAGGTCAAAAGGCCGCTCTCTGAGGCTGGCGGCGTCGACCGTGGCACTGAAACACCTACCGTCATTTCAGAGGTCGATAAAACCGATGTCCCTGACGCCGGTACGACTCAGGGCGTTAGCGGAAATAAGATCGTACCGAGTGTTGAACGTGTCGTCGTAAGACGTGTTTTGGAAAAGAGTAAGAAACCGCGCACAATACGGACGCCGTCACCAACAATGGGAAGACTTCCCGTTTTGAGTAATTATGAGGAAAATGAGGATCGATCTCTAAGGCTTTCTGACCTTCTTGATGAGGTCGGAGGCTGATCCTAAAAATATATGAAAACAGTCATACCTAAAATAGTACTTTCCCTGGCTGTATCGATTGTGTTGTCATCGGCGATCTTTGGTCAGGGCGAAAGCCCGCGTGATGACCAGGACCCGCCGCGGCGGCAAGGTAATAACAGGCCAAACGTGCTGAGGCATCTAGGGTTGAGTCCCGGACAGCTGCAGCAGATCCGTCAGCTCAATATGCGTCGCCGTCCTATTATGGAAGCAGCGCAGCTCCGATTCCGCGAGGCCAATCGGCGGCTGGATGAGGCGATCTATGCCGATCAACTCAATGAAACCGAGGTTCAGGATCGGATAAAGGAGGTTCAGGAATCTCAGTCCGAGCTGATAAGAATGCGGTCTATGAGCGAACTTACGATCAGAAAGGTCCTGACACCGGAGCAACTCACAAGATTCCGGAGGCTTCGCCAGCGGTATGAGGAGGTTAATTCACGATCCGGGCGCCAGGCTCTTGCCATGCCCTCTGAAACGGGGCCGTTTCCCAACCGACCGCTTCGCCGACGATAGTAGCTCAAATACGAACCCTCTAAAGGCCGGTCCGAAAAGGGCCGGCCTTGTTTTGTTTGAATCGCGGTTTTAAGTCATTATACTCGTTGACCAAAATCCGATAGCCCGGTTTTAACCAATGAATCTAATCCTCAGATTTATTTTGGAGTTGCAGGAGGTTACTAACCTCCTTTGGCGGGCTATAAAAGGGCTTCGTAAACGACCGCGTTACATCACCGAAATGATCAATCAGATGGATCACATCGGAGTGGGGTCTCTCGGTATCGTTGTGCTGACTGGCTTTTTTACGGGTGGTGTCCTGATACTGCAGGCCTACCCGACGCTTGAATACTACGGTGCCCAAAGCAATGCCGGGCAGGGTGTGGCAACCTCGCTGATACGGGAACTTGGGCCCGTGCTAACGGCTCTAATGGTGGCGGGCAGAGTCGGATCGTCGATCTCCGCGGAGCTCGGATCTATGGTGGTATCACAACAGATCGATGCGATGCGGGCCCTGGGCACGTCCCCCGTACGTAAACTGGTTACACCTAGGATCGTCGCCCTGCTGGTCACTTTACCGCTTTTGACAATAGCGGCTGACCTATTTGGCCTGATAGGGGGCGGCATTGTTGCCAAGACGATCTATGGCCTCGATCAAACCGTCTATATAGCGTCGGTTCGCACCGGCACCACCATCGATGACCTTATCGCCGGGATCATAAAGCCGATCTTCTTTGGCATCCTCATCGGATTGATCTCCTGCTACAAAGGCCTAAGTACCAAAGGCGGGACCGTCGGTGTTGGCGTGTCGACCACACAAGCCGTGGTCGTTTCGTCGATATGGGTTATTATCGCTGATTTCTTTCTATCTAAACTGCTGCAGTCTGCTCTCAGCAGCACCTTGTTTTGATCGCCGGTTATGTCACTGGATACTCTCGAAAATTACGCTTCGGACGATCTCAGTGATGCTCCTGACGAATCGGAGGACCGTGTGACTCCGGTGATCGAGTTTCGTGACGTTGATCTTGCCTTTGACGATCAGGTAATTCTTGATAAGGTCAGCTTTACGGTCCGCAGGGGTGAAACGAAGATCGTTCTTGGCGGGTCCGGCACCGGCAAATCGACCATCATTAACCTGATCCTCGGGCTGCTAAAGGCTGACGGCGGCCGGATCCTTATCGAAGGTGAAGACATCACAGAATGTGATGATGCAGACTTAATGCGTGTCCGGAAGAAGATCGGGATGGTGTTCCAGGAGGGTGCATTGTTCGATTCCCTTTCGGTCTATGACAATGTTGCCTATCGACTGCACGAGGAGCGTGTCGACGAGGACGAGGTAGAACATGAGGTAACGCGAATGCTGCGGTTCGTGGATCTGGAGGACGCGATCGACAAGATGCCTGCGGAGCTATCCGGCGGAATGCGGCGTCGGGTGGGCATAGCCCGGGCATTGGTCGGAAACCCTGATATCGTGCTGTTTGATGAACCGACAGCGGGCCTTGATCCGCCGACGGCCCGGACGATCTGTGAACTTGCGATAAAACTTCGTGACATCGAGGATGTCAGCTCGATATTTGTTACCCATGAGATGAATAACCTCGAGTACATATCATCTCAATACGCGGTCATCGACCGTGAGGGCCATGTTAAGTTTGAACCGGAGGGCGACAAGCTTTGCCTGATGAATACTGAGGTTATGATGCTGCGGGACGGGCAAATAATCTTTAGCGGAACTGATGAACAGTTACGCGAAGCCGACGACCCGTATATACTTGGATTTATTAGAGGTAAGAAGGTCTAATGCCGCGAAGCAAACAAAAGATCACTTTGAGCGAGCTAAGGGTAGGCATTTTTATGCTTGCCGCACTGCTGGTGGCCGGTTTCCTCATTCTCAATTCGACCGGCAGCTTTAACCCCTTTGAGAAAAAGATCAGGTTGAAAGCAAGGTTTGCGTCGGCAGATGGCCTGCGGTCCGGAGCGGACGTTCAATTGGCGGGGGTTTCGATCGGCAAGGTCGAGGAAGTAAAGTTCCTCCCGCCGGATTCGCCCGCTGACGAACGGATCGAAGCTACATTTTCTGTCGGAGAGGTACTTGATGGTAAACCGATCAAGGAACTGATACGCACCGATTCCACAGCACAGCTTGTGGCCACTTCGATCCTCGGCAATGACAAGATGGTGAACATCGCTCCGGGTACCAGCAAAGGATCACCGGTTGATGAAAATTCGCTGCTTAAATCCAGCACGCCCATCGGCCTCAACCAACTGACCGCAACCGGCAATGATCTGCTTGAACAGATCAATAAACTTGCGGTCCCTGCGAATGAGATCCTTAATAAGGCAAATCAGGGCGAAGGCACGCTCGGCCGCGTTATCAATGACGATAAGCTATACGACAGCCTCGACGGTGCTGTAACTGAAACCCGCGCGACGATGACACGCCTACAGGCCACTATCGACCGCCTTAACCGCGGCGATGGGAGTGCTGGCAAATTTCTCAACGATCCGGCCCTGTATGACAACCTCAACCGTACCGTTTCCCAGTTGGAATCTATCGCTGCTGATATCAGGGGTGGACGCGGTTCGGCCGGAAAGTTTATTAACGATGATGCCCTTTACGTCGAAACCAGGAACGCCGTGGCCGAGCTTCGCACCTCGGTCGAAAAGATGTCATCCATCGCCGATGACGTGAAACTTATAACGGCCGATATTAGGGATGGTAAAGGCACGGCGGGAAAATTATTTAAAGACGAAAAGCTCTACGAAGACACGCGGGTTGCAATAGAGAGGTTTAATTCGACGGCAACAAGGCTCGACGCAATCCTGGCGGATGCCCAGGCGGGCAAAGGTACCGTCGGCCGGCTGCTAAAAGACGAGACTCTCTACAACAGCATCAATGAAACGGCCAATAATGTCGCCCGATTTACAGGTGAAGGCACAAAGCTGCTGGATGATTTTCGCAGAGATCCCAGAAAATATCTGCGAATTAAACTGGCTCTATTTTAGTAATCCGCCTTGCCAATGAAGAAGATACGTACGGCGATTTTTGGCGGGTCCGGTTATGGTGGAAGCGAGCTTCTGCGGATCCTGCTGTTCCACCCGAATGCTGAGATCAGTTTTGTAACGGCAAATGAACACGCGGGGAAACTTGTCGGCGATGTTCACCAGAATCTTCGTAATCTGACCGATCTGCATTTCTCGACGGCCCCGGCCGACCTCTCGATACTGAATGACATCGACGTTGTTTTCTTTGCCCTTCCGCACGGACAGGCTCTCGGAAAGGTGCCGCATCTTCCGGCGAATGTCCGGGCGATCGACCTTTCGGGCGATTTCCGGATCGACGATGCAGAGGTCTTTAGCCAGTATTACGGTTTGGAACATGCCGGAATCGACCTGCAGTCGCAGTTCGTCTATGGATTAACCGAAGGCAATCGAGATCAGATCAGGTCAGCAAAGTATATTTCCAATCCGGGCTGCTTTGCCACCGCAACTTTATTGGCGTTGGCACCGATGGTCAGCAGTGGCTTGTTAACCGGGAAAGTGATAGTTGACGCCAAGACCGGCTCCAGCGGTTCCGGAGCAAAGGCTGCGGCCAATACCCACCATCCGCAAAGGATGAATTCCTTTTACGCTTATAAACCTTTTTCTCATCAGCACCGGCCCGAGATAGAGCAGCATCTGAGAAGCGTTGGGCCCTTCGATAATGAGCTGGTTTTCATGACACACAGCCTGCCGGTTGCGCGCGGTATATTTGCTTCATGTTACGTCGAAACCCTACTGAACATGACCAATCAGGACGTCGAGAACCTCTTCTTGCATTTTTACGAAGACTCATTTTTTGTGAGGATCGTGAAAGGCTCGCCCGATATTAACTGGGTAAAAAATACCAATTTTTGCGATATTGCTGTCCACTCAAGCGGGAAACAGATCGTCGTATTTTCCGCCATCGACAATCTTGTAAAAGGTGCTGCCGGCCAGGCCGTACAGAATATGAACCTCATGTTCGGCCTCGAGGAAACGACCGGACTGGTATTCACAGGCGGAAACCCCTAAAGATGAAGTTTGCGGAGATAGAACAGCTCGAAGAGCAGTTTCAGGTAGCCACTTACAAAAAGATGGGCATCGCCGTCGAACGTGGTTCGGGTTCCTGGGTGTGGACGAGCGAAGGCGAAAAATATCTCGATCTTTACGGCGGACATGCGGTCTGCGGCACCGGACATTCGCACCCTCACGTGGTTAAAGCGATCCGTGAACAGGCTGAGAAGCTCCTCTTCTATTCCAATCTCGTGTATTCCGAAGCACGAGCGAAAGCCGCTGAAAAGCTGGTTTCGGTTGCTCCCGATTCCTTGACGAAAGCGTTCTTCTGCAATTCCGGAACAGAAGCAAATGAAAACGCTATGCGGATGGCCCGTATGGCCACCGAGCGAGAGAAAATAATTACTTTCGAGGGCGGATTTCACGGCCGGACCGCCGACTCAATATCCGCGACTTTTTTGGGCAAGTATCGTGAGATCGGTCGGCCTAACGTGCCCGGACACGTTTCAGCGATCTTTGGCGATCTGGATAGCGTGATAAATACAGCAGACACCGATACGGCAGCAATAATGCTGGAGCCTATTCAGTCGATGGCGGGCGTTACCGAAGCCGATCCGGAGTTTTTCAGCGGCCTGCGTGACCTGTGCAATGAGCTAGGCATATTTCTCATATTCGATGAGGTCCAGACGGGAGTCGGGCGTACAGGGGCATGGTTCTTTGCGGGCAGCGGTAACGCGAATAGTGTAGTTCCGGATATCGTGACACTCGCAAAATCGCTTGGAAGCGGTGTTCCTGTAGGGGCCTGCCTCGCACGCGAAGCCGTTGCCGCAAACATCAAGGTCAATGATCTGGGCACAACTTTCGGAGGCGGAATGCTCGTAATGGCGGCTGTTATAGCTACGCTAGAGGCTATCGAGAATGAGGAGATGGCAGCAAACGCTTCTCGGGTAGAAAGCCATGTGAGAGATTCCCTGGCGGGAATGCCAGGCATTGTATCGGTGAAAGGAAAGGGATGCCTACTAGGTATTGAATTTGATCAACCTTGCCTGTCAATACACGATAAGCTTCTAGAACATAAAATAATTACGGGCACCTCGAGCGATCCGAATGTGCTGAGGCTGCTCCCTCCGCTATGCGTGTCGATCGCAGAACTGGATATGCTTGTTGAGGTGCTTGCAAATTGAACCACTATCTATCGACGTCTGATCTCTCGCTCGCCCAGCTCGAGGAAATACTGGACGTCGCTCAGCAGTATAAAAGAGGAGCCATTAAAGATAAAACTTTTGCGGGCCGGTCAGTCGCGTTGGTCTTCTTCAACCCATCTCTGAGAACCCGCGCGTCTATGCAGGTGGCGATCTACGAGCTGGGAGGAAACGCGGTCACGCTCGAACCCGGCGGCACTTCATGGACGCTTGAACATCGGGAAGGTGTTGTGATGGACGGCAGTAAGACTGAGCATCTGGCAGAGTTTGTTCGTGTACTCGAACGATATGTTTCGGCGATCGGGGTACGCACGTTCGCCGAACTGAAGGACTGGGAGGCTGATCGGACGGACCCGATACTTAATGCTTTTGCTCGTTATGCATCCGTGCCCATCATTAATCTCGAATCCGCAATGCATCATCCATGCCAGTCCATGGCAGATATGATGACGATACGGGAGAACTATGGGAGCACGAAAAGGAAGGTGCTTCTGACATGGGCGTGGCACCCTAAACCGCTGCCTATGGCTGTGCCGAACAGCTTTGCTCTCGCCGCCGCGCAATTCGGGCATGATCTCAGGATCGCTCATCCCGCAGGCTACGAACTTGGTGAGGAATTGATGAGCGAGATCAAAAGTCACGCGGCAGTGAGCGGTGGCAGTATCGAATTCACTAATGATGCCCATGCCGCGTTTGACGATGTCGAAGTGGTATATGCAAAAAGCTGGGGTGGAAAACAGTTTTACGGTTCGGCAGATGAGGATGTTAGATACCGTGCTCAGTTTCGCGATGACTGGATCGTGAATGACGATAAAATGTCACGTACTTCGAACGCGATCTTTATGCACTGTCTGCCCGTTCGGCGCAACGTTATAGTGGCCGACAGCGTCATCGATTCACCGCGTTCGGTGGTGATCGATGAAGCGGAGAATAGGCTGCATGTTCAAAAAGCGATCCTTACAAGGCTCCTAAGCCCTGGACACGATGTTAATTAGTAATTTGCCAATTAGTAATTAGTAATTAATTTCGATGATTGTATTTGATCTTAAAGCATGAATATAGAAACGCTCGATCTTCTTCGCGAAGCTCTTCCCTATATCCAAAAATTCCAGGGCAAGACTTTTGTTGTTAAGTTTTCGGGAAAGGTAACCGAGGATAAGGAGAACCTTGCGTCTCTCGCTGAAGAACTTGCTCTGCTGCACCAGGTTGGCATAAGGGTTTGCGTGGTGCACGGCGGGGGAAAACAGCTCAACGCACTCGCAGAGCAGCTCGGTGTGGTCCAGACCGTTATCAGCGGCAGGCGGGTAACAGATGATGACACGCTGGAACTTGCTAAGATGGTTTTCCGCGGAAAGATCAATACTGAGATCCTGGCTCAGTTTCGACGCCGCGGTATCCGGGCAGTTGGCCTTTCGGGCATCGACGGCGGTGTCGTAAATGCCGTCAAAAGGCCGCCCAGGGATATTCTTAACAAGCAGACGGGCGAAACAGAAACGGTAGATTTCGGCCATGTCGGTGATGTTATCGACGTCAATGCATCGCTGATCCACATACTGCTCGACAATAACTATCTGCCTATTATTTCTTCGCTTGGGGCTGACGATGATGGCAGGATCTTCAATATCAATGCCGACACTATCGCGGCCGAGATCGCCGCGGACCTAAAGGCTGAAAAGCTAATACTCCTATCGGATGTTAACGGGATCTATCTGGATGAAAAGCGTGAGGACACAAAACTATCGCAGATCACGGCTGCAGACGCCCGTCATATGATCGACTCGGGCCGCGCGACCGGTGGCATGATACCAAAGCTCGAAAGCCTGATCGACCTGCTAAAACGCGGCGTGAAGTCAGCTCACGTCATCAGCGGTTCAAAGCGTAACGCAATTCTGGCCGAGGTGTTTACGGATGAGGGCACGGGAACGATGATCGTCAATTAACGAAAATGGATAGTGGAAAAGTTCCGCTATCCATTTCAAATTGATCTTGGTGCTCAGGGGGGGACTCGAACCCCCACGGATTACTCCACACGCCCCTCAAACGTGCGCGGCTACCAATTACGCCACCTGAGCTAAACTTTCAAAAAGCTACTTGTTGGAGTTCGACGAATTAGCCGGCGCCGCGTTGCTTGCGGGCGCGGTAGCAGGTACAGAGTTCGCTTGCTCGTTCGCGGCTTTCTTTTCAACCTCTTCGGTTGCCGGGGTCTCGATCAGAGCACCATTGGAATTGACCGAAAGCGGTTGTCCTGACGATGCATTGGCGTTCGGATCGACGGCGTTAACAGCCGGTACCGGTGCCTCAACATTGGTTTCGGGATTGCTCGACATAACCGACACATTTCCGGTCAATGCCGGCATGGCCAGAAAGAGGGCCGAAAGCATAAATGTCGTTGCCGCGAAGATCGTTACCTTGGAAAGCACAGTCGCGGTGCCGCGCGGGCTAAAGGCCGTGCTCGACACATTACTGGTAAAGAGAGCACCCGCATCAGTTTTGCCCGGCTGCAGCAATACAGCGGCGACCAGAACGATACACGAGAGAAAAAATATTCCGTATAAAATATAAACCAACGCTTTACTCCACTAACTAATTATAATTCACTATCCGCGAGAAACTATCTGCCTCGAGGCTAGCTCCACCTACCAATGCACCGTCAACATCCGGCTGCGACATCAGCGTCGCTATATTATCAGGTTTGACAGATCCGCCATACAAGATCCGGACGTTGGCAGCAACCTCACCACCATGCGATCCGGCAACGACGTTGCGTGCCGAAGCGTGCATGTCTTGAGCCTGTTCGGGCGTGGCGGTTTTACCCGTACCTATCGCCCAGACAGGCTCGTAAGCGATTATGATACGTTCCATGTCCGCAACTGTCAATCCTTCGAGCGATTTGATGATCTGGTTTTTGACCACGTTTTCCGCGTTTCCGGCTTCCCTTTCATCGAGGCTTTCGCCGACGCAAACGATGGGTGTGAGTCCCGCGATCAGAGCCGATCTTGTCTTTTTATTCACCGTCGCATCCGTATCGCCGTAGAATTGCCGCCTTTCAGAATGGCCGATGATCACATGCGTGCAGCCGGCATCTTTGAGCATAACCGGCGCGATCTCGCCGGTATGGGCACCAAACTCGTTCTGTACTGCACAGTTCTGACCCGCGATCTTGATATTAGATCCCTCTAATCTGGCTGCAACCTTGCTAAGGGCAGTGAAAACGGGTGCAATGACGACCTCGCAGTGATTGGCGTTAGCCACCAGCGGTTTAAGCTCGATGGCCGTATCGACAGCCTCGCCGAGCAGCTTATACATTTTCCAGTTTCCGGCAATTACAGGTTTTCTCATCGGTGTTCAACTATTCTCTGCAAGATCGCGAAATATTAAGTAAAAGATGAACAGTGCGATGCCCGCACCGATGCCGACTCCTATCGCGATCTTCTTGCCGGTAGTCATGTTCTTGCCGCCTATCGAACGCACGTCGTCGTATCGGACGGTATGTGTGCTGCCGCCTACGGTCGCAACCTCAAAATCATCGGCACCTGCGCGGCTTATAAAGCCGCGATATTCTGTGTCGCTATAAAGCTTGACCTTAACCACAGCTTCACGGCCCGTGCCGAGCTTTGCGACTTTTTCCTTTACTTCGCGTGCTTTCTCGGCCCGTTTTGCGTCCGAAGACGTGGTTTGAGCAACGACATGCAAGGGCACGGTCAGTCCGATGACCAGTATCAAAATAACGGCGATAAACTTCACAATAAGTCCTCCGAATATAGCCACGCCTAGTCGTCCGACGCCGCAATTGCAGCAAGAACCGCTATCGCGGCAACTACGCCGAGACCGATACCGATAGCGAGCTTGCCCATGCTTGATATTCCGCCACCTCCGAACGACTTAACGTCAGCATATCTTATGGTATGCGATCCGCCCGAGCGATCAATGACGACAAAATCGTTCTCGTTTGCTTCTCTTATATATCCCTTGTGCGTTGTCGCATCAAAAAGTTTGACAGTGACCGTCGCGCGGTCGCCGGTACCTTTCTTCCTTATCTTTTCCTTGATCTTCTCGGCGTTCTGGTCCTGAATCGATGATGCGGAGATGCTGCGCGTAGTCGCAGGCACAGCAATGGAAAGCAACGCGAGCACGCAAAGCGTCATTAAAACTCGATTAGACATAACTGTTCTGAGACCTCAAGATTAGAAATAGTATCACGAAGCACACGTCTGCGTCCGTCCGCTAGCGGCACCGGCCTGTGTGCTATCCTCATTCGCTGATCCTACGTTTTGATGCTTAAAGATCTCAAACTGATGCGACGCGTAGTAATTACAGGTTTCGGCTGTGTTACGCCGATAGGCATAGGCCGCGAGGCGTTTTGGCGCGCATTGCTGTCCGGTGCGAGCGGCGTGCGTAAGGTCGAAAGTTTTGATGTCTCTGACTCTACCGTCAAGATCGCTGCCGAGATCCTGGACTTCGATTGGAAGGCGGAACTCGATCCTAAAGACTGTAAACACGTGCCTCGAACAGTGCCGCTTGCTCTCGCGGCGGCGCGTGAGGCAATGGCCGACGCCGGGATCGACACGCTTGAAATGCCTATCGACGAACGCTGGAAGATCGGCGTTGTCATTGGCACCGGCGGCGGCGGGCTGGCGTTTGCCGAAAAGCACTACGAATATTGGTATGTCGGTCCCAAGCATGGTGCAAGCGTTTACATAATTCCAGCGTCCACACATGGCGGGCTTTCGTCTGAGATCTCGATGGCGATGGGTCTTCGCGGGCTGTCTCACGTTGTCTCAACCGGCTGTACCAGCTCGACTGATGCCATCTTCTACGCGGCCGAGCATATCGCTCTCGGACGGCAGGATGTGATGATCGCAGGCGGTGTCGACGCTCCGCTGGCTCCCGGGATCTTTGCGGGCTTTAACCTGATGACGGTCCTCACCCGGGACTGGAACGACGAGCCCCATAGGGCGTCGCGCCCGTTCGATGCGGCTCGCTCCGGGATCGTCCTTGCGGAGGGCTCTTATATTTTTGTGCTCGAAGAATTGGAAACCGCCGTCGATCGCGGTGCGAAGATCTACGCGGAGATCACCGGGTACGGGGCGACTTGCGATGCCTACCATCGTGTGCGTCTCGACGATAGCGGGATCGAGCCCGCGAGGGCCATGTCTCTGGCGTTGGCTGACGCCGGCATTGAGCCGGGCGACATCGATTACGTCAATCTCCACGGGACGTCGACGAAGCTGAATGACAAGATCGAGACCGTCGCAGTAAAAATAGCGCTTGGAAACCGGGCGATGGAGATCCCGATGTCCGCGACCAAGTCTCAGGTGGGGCACCCACAGGGAGCAAGCGGGGCCGCCGGACTCGCCGCGGCTCTTTGCGCCATTGAGACGGGCGAAATACCACCCACTATAAACCTCGATGACGCGGACCCGGATTGCGATCTTGATTATGTCCCAAACACTGCGCGGGCTGGCAGGATCGACGCCGCACTTTGTAACTGCATCGGATTTGGATCGAAAAACAGCGCACTCGTTATCCAGCGATTTACCCAATAGATGTTCGAACGCTTTAAACAACGCAGCTACGAACTCGAGCGTCTGGACACCGGAGACTATACCGAGGCCGAGTACGCCCATTGGCAAAAGGAAATGCGGTTCATTCACCGAATCTTCGGTGAGACAAGAGCGCTTCAGCATACCCTTTTCCGCGATCTGGGAGCTGGAAATGAAGGTGTCTCTATCCTGGATGTGGGTGCTGGTTCGGGAGAACTGCTTCTCGAATTGAAGAAATGGTTCGGGGGGCGTGCGTCGCTGACAGGTGTCGAGATTAATGAGACGGGCGCCCGATCGATCAAATGCGGCGGAGTTGAAGCTGTCATGGCCGACGGTTTGCTTTTGCCGTTTGAGACGGACAGCTTCGACACAGCTTTCTGTTCCCTCTTTCTTCATCACCTCAGCGACGACGACGCTCCCCGGCTCCTTGCCGAGATGGCCCGTGTCAGCCGCGGCCGGATCTATGCGATCGATCTCAACAGGGACCCGATGGCCTATTATTTTTACAAAGCTGTTGGACGCGTCTTTTTGCAGCGTCTCACTCTCGATGACGGCGCCCTTTCGATCCGGCGGAGCTTTAATGCCAAGGAGCTGCGCGGTCTTGCGAAAACAGCTCGTCTCAGGGATATCGAGGTGCAGCGATCTCGAGTAAACAGGCTGGTGCTTTCGGGCACGAAATAAAAGATGGGGCTGCCGCGGAAAACCTCGTATGATGTCGTGATCGCCGGAGGCGGGCCGGCAGGCTCGTCGTTGGGGGTCAGATTGGCATCGGCCGGAATGAGTGTTCTCATCGCTGAGCAGAAGAGGTTTCCTCGGGAGAAGCTCTGCGGAGAATTTATCTCGCCCGAGTGTCTGTCTCACTTCGACGAGCTTGGTATCTTGCCTGAAATCTCGTCTAAAAGTTCCAGATTCACGAAAACTGTTTTCTTCGCCTGCAGCGGCCGAAGTGTTGAAGTCCCTAGTAAATGGTTCGGCACGGACGACACCGTCGCCCTCGGGCTGAGCAGGTCCGAAATGGACGATGTGTTGCTGAGACGAGCCGCGAGCCTCGGTGTCGACGTCTGCGAAGATGCCGCAGCCGTAGGCGTTCTCGCTAAAGATGAGACAATTACCGGAATTAAGCTTAGGGTTGGAAAAGGCGATGACATCGATATTGCCGCCACGCTCGTCGTCGACGCCACCGGCCGAAACCGATCGATCGCCCGACTGGCTGACCCGCATGTAAAGGCCGCGACCCGAGCCAGGCACGTTGCGTTCAAGACCCACCTGACAGGAGCCGACGTCCCAACCGGAAATTGCGAGATCTACTCCTACAGCGGAGGATACGGGGGATGCAATCTGGTCGAAGACGGGAAATTCAATGTGTGTTTCATCGTCGCTGCCGACGATGCCAAACGGTTGGGTAGTGATCCCGACCGGGTTTTGCGAGAGATCGTATTTTCCAACCCGCGTGCTCGCGGCGCCATGAAAGCCGCCGTCCCGATCGATCCCTGGCTCGCCGTCCCTATACAAAGATTCGGCCGCGGCAGTCTCACTCCGCGTCACGGCCTTGTAACCGTCGGCGATTCCGCCGCTTTCATCGATCCATTCACCGGCAGCGGCATCCTGCTTGCACTCCAGAGCAGCAAGATCCTTTTCGATGTGATCGAGCGGAATTGGCAAGGCGGGGTCGACCAGGTTGGCCGTCCGTACCTTCTTTCCTACTCCGCTGCCTTTGACAGCCGGCTTCGATGGGCCTCGATGCTTCGATATGCCTCGTTTAGCCCATTCATCGCCGAGCTGGTGGTTGGAGGGCTTAGCTTGAGTACTCCGTTCCGCCGTCACGTTGCGCGCATCACCCGGCAGAGCACCGGCGACGTCTAGCTCGCCAAGGCGCGTGCAAGCCCGCCTCCAAACTGTTAAATCGAGAAATAATGCGATACATGAAAACGCTGCGACCAAGAATGCATAGCATTTTCTCGAAGCTATAACCGATCTTTTCAATGTGGCGAAGAACTCTCACGAATTCGAAGTTATCAAACGAAAATCAGGTTTGGATATACCAGATGGCACAGATTGTATAATTTGGCGTACTTTGTATAATTTGGCATGGAAATGTCGAGATGGCGTACTTTGTATAATTTGGCATACCGCGCAGGCAGTATTTACGGCGCAGACGCAGGGCTGGATGCGATTAATCGTCGCGAAACTTATGATTAGTAGCTGCGTCCCGGGAGCAACACTCTCTAAATAAATGAAAAACAGGTACGGAATACCGGAGATCGATTTATCCAGAATCCGTAAGCGCGACACCCATTGCGTATATTGCGGCGTTTTTATACCTGACAAGAGTTCAGGCGCAAGGATTTTCGCGACTATTGAGCATCTTTATCCGCCAGGCAATGACCCGACGTGGGTGTGCTACTGCTGCAACTCATGCAATGCGTCTCACAAAATGCCGTTGCGCGAATGGTTTAAATCGGAATATTGCCGGAGTCGCAATATCAACGAAAAAACTGTCGCAGAGCATATCAAGGGTTTCTTGGAAAGCGGTCTGAGAGAATACGATCAGATGTGGGTTGACGGAGAGCTGCATGATTTTATCTCTCGCTCCGATTGGAAAACGTCAACCTCCGACCCCGACGTCGAAATTTTAATGCGTTCAACGCTTGGTGAGTCTGAAAAAAAGTGTTTTGACGCTATAGCAAAAGAAATTCGCAATCCCGAGTTCATCCGCTGGTATCCGAGCAGAGATCCAAAACTTAGCCTTTACAATGGCTACGAGTATTGGATGGAGGATGAAAACATATTCCGCAAAGAGTTAAATCAAAAAAGCTAGGTCGTGGAGTAAACATAAAAATAAGCATCCCCGCGACGAAGGGCGAGTATGACCCAGGAACAGCGTGCTGTTTTACGAACAGCGCTCAAAGAGGTTCATGACCGGGTGCATGACTTGTACCCGAAAGGCGAAGCAGCGGAAGAGCCTTCGGGGCGAAGTCTCCGTAATCAGTTGCTCGTCGTTGATCTAGCTGTGCATTTGGCCGACGAGGTGATAGGAGCGGCGGCCCCGAACGAGCAACAGGTCGTGGAGCGGGCGGCGAATCTCCTGTATGCCTTGAGACTCGTTGCACCTGGCTACCCGCTGAAGCGGGCAGCAGAAGTTCTGCTCTCTGAGGATTCCGAGGCGGTCGGCTAGCATTGGCGTCGGGCGCGACCGCGAATAGCGTGGCTTCATCGCAAGACTGGAATCAAGACGCGGCTTAGAGTGTGCCTCAACGGACTGGACTATGCTTTGTCATCGAGCGCCGCTACGCCCGGCAACTCGTCGCCCGCTAAAAATTCGAGAGTAGCTCCGCCTCCTGTTGAGATGTGGCTGATCCGGTCGTCCAGGCCGGATTGGTTGATCGCGGAGACCGAATCTCCTCCGCCGACTATTGATATAGCGCCTTTATCGGTCGCCTCGGCAACCGCCTGAGCGATGGCAACGGTTCCCTCGTCAAATGGCTTTTCCTCGAACATCCCCATCGGGCCGTTCCAGACGATGGTTTTTGCCCCTTGGAGAGCAATCTTGAAAATTTCGATTGTTTCGACGCCGATATCCAGACCGACTAATCCTTTGTTGGTGAACGCGATGGGGATCGTCTTTCGTGAATTCAGCGGGTCATAGCTGTCGACGACCTGGTGGTCGGTGGGCAGGATCAAATCCACGCCGGCTTCCTTTGCCATTTGCTCGATCTCAAGGGCCTTTGGCATCATATCGTCCTCGACCAAAGATTTTCCGATGGTGAAGCCTTGCGCTTTGAAGAACGTGTACGCCATCGCGCCGCCGATCAGGAGTTTATCGACCTTTCGCTCGATGAGCGACTCGATGACCGGGATCTTATCCGAAACCTTAGCGCCGCCGAGGATCGCGACGAACGGGCGTTCCGGGTTGTTGAGAGCGCGGCCGAGGAAATTGAGCTCTTTTTCCATCAAGAGGCCGGCGACACAATCGTCAACGTGGTGGGTGATGCCCTCGGTCGATGCATGTGCCCGGTGAGCGGTGCCGAAGGCGTCGTTGACGTAGACATCGCATAGGGACGCGAGCTGTTTTGCGAAATCCGGGTCGTTCTTTTCCTCTTCGGCATGAAGGCGGAGGTTTTCGAGGAGCAGGATGTCGCCTGAGTCCATAGAATCCGCGAGTTTATCAACGTCAGCTCCGACACAGTCCTCGGCGAAAAGGACTCGTTTGGCCACGCCCTGCAGATCGGCCTCGTCCTTTAAGAATTCATAGACGTGTTTGAGGCTGTATTTGCCAGCGTCGTAGGGCATGCCCTTTTCTTCCGCCTTTTTCTTATCTTTCAACGGACGGCCGAGATGCGAGGCCAGGATCACCTTTGCGCCTTTTTCGACTGCGTAACGAATGGTTGGGAGGGCCCCGAGTATGCGGGTCTCATCAAGTATCTTTCCCTGTTTGATAGGAACGTTAAAATCCACTCGAATGAAAACCCGCTTTCCCGCGATGTCGATATCCCGAATTGTTTTTTTGTTCATAGCCTTAGTTAAGAAAAATACGGGACCGTAACAGCCCCGTATCATCAGCACCGATCCTGGATCAGCACTTGTTCTACCCGGCACTAGCCCCCGGCATCAATAAGTGCTACCGATTGGCTCGCCAAACTCTGATCCACGAGGCCTTATCGTTATAGCGAAGGTTGTAATTGCCGGGCCCGTATTCTTCACATTGTCCGCTACCGCGGCCGCCGCCTTCACCTGCGCAAAAGCGGACACGGAAACCGTTAGCAACGAAGACAGACGAAGCTTCGTCGTTTCTGAGGCTTCCGAACTGACCGAGATCGCTTCGATAGATCCCTAAGCCGAATGCCTGCTGGTCGCCGCGCTGGTTGCGGTCTGCGTAAACTATTACCGGAGAATTTGTGTCGCCGATACCGCCAAATGGAGGATTAGGCCTTCCGCCGATACCCCCGCCCCAGCCTCCGACCCGCTGGACCTCTATATATGACGCTTCGTCGTTATACCTGAGGTTATGACGGCCCTCGGTGTACTCCTCGCAACGCCCGTCTCCGAATCCTAAGCCCTCATGCTCGCATAAACGGACACGGAATCCGCGCGATACAACAACCGATGACGCCGAGTCGTTTTGGAGAACTCCCAGTCGGCCGCCCGCAGCCATGAACCGTCCGACGCCGAAGCCCTGCGATCTGCCCCGGAAATCACGGTCATCGTAAACCGTCACTCCATATTGCCCGGTCCCCTGGCCGACGCCCCAGCCGCCGCCCCAATTGGGTCCAGCCGGCCCAGTAACTCTGATGAAGGACGCCCGGTTTGCATAGCGAAGATTATGATTTCCAGGCCCGAACTCTTCACAACGTCCGGAGCCCGCACCGTTGCGGCCTTCGTTTTCGCAGAATCGCACCCGATATCCCGGGGCCACGGTCACCGACGATGCAGAATCATTTCTAAGAGATTCGAACTCATTTCGGTCGGCTCGATAGACACCGACATTGAAGCTGGATTCATTACCCCCACCATCGTTCTCGTCGTAAACGATGACCGGGCCACTTCCCCATCTTTGGGCCTCAACGGCCACCGGCGTAACCACTAAGCAAATTAAAAACAAAAACGGAATTGCGATGATCCTGGTCTTATTTTCCATATCCCTCCTTTTCGACGTCTTCGTAACTTAACCCAACCGGTCCTAAAGCCCTTTGCCGGCAACATATTTAACGAGGTCGCGAACGCGGCATGAGTAACCCCATTCATTGTCATACCACGACAGCACCTTGATACATGTGCCGCCGATCACTTTTGTATTGTCCGCGTCGACTATGGAGGAGTTTGAATTTCCGCGGAAATCGATCGAAACTAGCGGCTCTTCCGAAAACGCCAGAATGCCCGCAAGTCCTTCGTTCGCGGCATCTTTCAGGACACGATTGACCTCTTCCGTCGATGTTTCCTTTTCGACATTAATAACAACATCGACCAGTGAAACATTCGGAGTGGGAACGCGAACAGAAATTCCATCGAATTTACCTTTTAGCTCGGGTATCACAAGAGCTATCGCCTTCGCTGCGCCTGTTGACGTCGGGATCATCGACAGTCCCGCCGCGCGTGCCCGTCTAAGATCTTTGTGGGGAAGGTCAAGAAGCTGCTGGTCATTCGTATAACTGTGGATCGTGTTCATCAAGGCGTTCTTGATCGTGAACTTCTCGTGAATGACTTTCGCGATGGGAGCCAGGCAGTTGGTCGTGCACGAGGCGTTCGAGATGATGTGATGATTTGCCGCGTCATACATCTCTTCGTTGACACCGAGCACTATCGTTACGTCCTCGCCCTTTGCAGGGGCGGAGATTATCACCTTCTTTACGCTGCCGCGGAGGTGCTTGCCTGCGCCGGCGGCATCCGTGAACCGCCCCGTTGATTCGATAACGATCTCGGCACCGACATCTTCCCACGGTATCAACGCCGGGTCTTTTTCACTGAATACTCTGAAGCTTTCTCCGTCGACATCGATCGAGCCCTCATTCGCGGTGACTGTCTGCTCAAGATTGCCCATCACGGAATCGTATTTGAGAAGATGCGCCAAAGTTTTGGTATCCGTAAGATCATTGACGGCCACAAAATCTATGTCCGAATCGCCGAGGCAGGTGCGCAAAATGTTACGTCCAATACGTCCGAATCCATTAATTCCAACTTTAATACCCATTTTGAATAAATACCCTCCGAGTCAGCTTGTTTCTATCTTGAAAAATAAATAATATCCCAAAAAAACATTGTAATCCAACGTGTTGCGAATCAGCCCCTGCATAAGATTGTTGAAACAATCGGATTTTAAAAGTCGTAGTAGGCGTTTGAGTTTTTAACAGAAAAAAATAAGAATCAGTGTTTCTATTCGGAGCTTCCAATAATGAAACTATTGCGATTTCGCATCTTTTTAGTAAGTGCAATCTTCTTGTGCATGGCGGCACTGACATCCTCGGCAGCTCCTCAGGAAGAGCCGCAGGTCGCTAAGAATATATCCGTCCCCGCGCCGACAACCCTGGACGCTAAGAAAGATCCGGTTCCGGACACTTCGGGTTATAGCCCTTCAAACGTAAATCGGGTAGGAGTTCAAACGGCACAACCCGTGCCCTTGTCCTTGAATGAGGCTGTTCGACGAGCGCTCGAGAACAATAATGATATCGAAGTTTCCCGCGACGATGTCCGTTTTCAGGAAACGCAGGTTCGTTCCCTCCTGGGTATTTATGACCCGGTCTTCGCGGTGACGCCGACGTACTCGCGAAGTTCGACGACAGGATCCGATGCAACGAATGATTTCCGTATCAATTCCAATTTCAGTAAGTTTCTGGAACGCGGCGGCGGCAATTATCAGGCGTTTTTTAACAATACACGTACCGAGAACGCTTTCGCACAGGCCCAGGTGACTTCAGGATCGGTCACTTCGGGATCGAGCGCGATATATTCGTCGCAGTTCGGGATAACTTATACACAGCCGTTTGCCCGCAACTTTCGTATCGACAATACGCGCAGACAGATCACGATAGCGCGACGGCGGCTCGAGCAGACCGATTCGGACTTTATGCTGCGGGCCACCGATACGATAACCCAAACCCAACGAGCTTACTGGGACATGGTTTTCACTCTTCGGAACCAACAAAATCAGGTTGCCAATGTAAACCTCGCAAAAGAAAATCTGAGACAGGTCGAGGCAAGGATCGAGGCTGGGGCCGCGGCTCCGTTATCCCGTGCCGAGGTAGCAACTGAGCTTGCCAATCGTGAGGGCGACCTTCTGCTTGCAACTCAGCAGGTGGCAAGCGCGGAAAATACGCTGAAGCAGCTGATTTTAAGAGACCCGCTTTCGACGGAATGGTCGCAGACGTTCGTGCCAACGGACAACCCGACTTTTAGTGCGTCGCCGGTAAGCCTTGACACTGCTATCGCAGATGCGATGGCCAACCGTTTCGAGCTTCGCCGTTTGAAGCTTCAAAAAGAGATCAACGCGGAAGACATCAAGTACTTCAAGAATCAGACGAAGCCCCAGATCGATCTCAATACCACCTTTTCACTCGATGGGCTTTCCAGAAGCGGAACGAACAGCGGGTTTGATACAACATTGCTCACCTCGCCACAGGACATTCTATTGTTGAACGCATTAAACGCGACCCGATCCACGCTTGGCTTGGGTCCGATCGTTAATCCCGGTGTTACCATTCCTCCATCGCCGGGGTATCTTTTCGGTGGGTTCAACCGCTCGCTTGCCAACATTTTTCGCAGTGATGCTCCGAATTTTTCCGTTGGGGTAACGATCTCGTTCCCTCTGAGAAACAGGACGGCGAAGGCGAATCTCGA